>NZ_APML01000033.1 GCF_000359605.1 Gracilibacillus halophilus YIM-C55.5 | reverse complement strand
ACTTTAACGATTCGTCCCCCTACTTCACGGTCGTATTCGGTACCGATCATTTTAAACCGTCTTCGTTGTTTATTCACATTTACACCACCCTTGCTTTGTGATCATTGTATATTTCGACATTTTTAGTTGAATTCCTTCCATAAAATACAATTTGCACAAACATTTCAAATTATAACAAGAATAAACGGTCTTGTGGCAGAGAAATCATTTCCACACATTTTTAAATTTCTTTGTCACAACATATTAAAGGCTGAAAAAGCCTATATAAAAATTGGAGGTGTTACGTTATGAGAAATAATATTCAATGGCTACCTATACTTGGTTCCATCGGTATAGGTGTTGCAGCATATACGATGATGAATAATGGACAGGGACAAGGACGACAAATTCAAGAATTCCTTTCTAATGCCACCAACATGGGAAATCAGGGACAACAGTAATTAACTACAAGACGGCTACATATTAGTTAGGTCGTCTTTCATATAAATTCAAAAATACACTGCAACAAAAACTGCAGGTGGTGTTATCAAATAAGAGCGAGTTATTTACAGAATACACTTTTATACGCGATAAAATAGAAGAGAAACGGAATTATTTTAATCCGGCGATACGGAAGAAGTGACGGAGATACTTGAGGGGTTGTTTAAATAGAAAAAACACAGTATTAATATACTGTGTTCTAGTGGATTGCGTTATATTCACCTAGTAAAACCTCATCCACTTCAAAATACTCTTTACCCTCATAATCATTAAATGCCTGAATAATATTATCAAATGCTTCACTATGTAATTTCCCACCACTATCCATGATAAAATTTTCTAAATTAACGCTATCTACCACCCTGTAAATGATATCCATTTTAACAAATGAAGATTTACGAAATGGTGGATAATGGTGGGCTGGATCTATTAATTTATTACTTGGGTAAAAGAGCTTTTTTTCTTTTTTAAAAACTGAGGATACATTAAGAAGATTTAAATAACCATTATCTTTTTTAATCACTAAGAATGGACGACTGTAAGTTGGTAAACCCCCGTCAGCAAATGGCAGTTGCAAAAGAAGTGCATTTCTTTCTTCTATGATACTAATATACAACTACCCCTTGAGAGCTATCCCTATAAACTGTAAACACTTCTTCGCACCCTACGAATTGCCTTAAGAATTTTTTCATACTGTCGTCTATTGTGATTTCGCTTGGCTCATAATAAAATTCTGTTCCATCTATAACAATTACCTCTTCTGTGTTCTCCTCAAATTTATGATATGACCTGATGATATCATCTATTTTCTGGGCGTCATATTTCATATCTTCTAAGTCAACGTTACTTAGTTTTTTCTCTTTGTAACTCTCATGAACATATGATCGATTATAAGCCTTTTTCCAGCAATGATGAGTGTGATTGATTTCGGATAATTCTTCGGCCGATAATGAACCAAAGGTATCAATTACAAAATTGACTGTATTTGACTCATCAGCGCTAAGGTCTTCATGATTTGAAAAAGCTTCAACCATAAAACTTGAATGATTATAATAATAAGAATTCATAACATTTTCTATAATACAACCATTTTCATAAGCATTAATTTGATCATCAAACAGCACCTTTTTGTATTTGGACAAATGAACTAATTGTGCAAAATACAATAGTTTCTGAAGTTTCATATTGCCGTTTTTGGTATTTCTAGGATGATCAAGACCTCTTTTAATTAAATAGCTTGCAAAAATCAAAGCAGATCGGCTCAATATTCCCCCTCCTTTGAGAAAAGTGTATCACTACTTTATAAAAATGTTAACACTTATAGTTAAATTAATCCATTTTCATGTATTTAATCAATTAATTATGACCTAAATAAGCATGATAATATATATATACATTAGTTGCTAATATCTTCGCTTTAATTGATTCGATTATTCATGGAAATAAAAGAAGTTTAGTATACAGATGATCAAGGAGCGCTCTGTCACGGCGCTCCTTTTTTACATACATCAGGTAATAGTTAAACTTTAAACATCAACATACATCATCATTAAAAGCGGTCTTACAAGTTACCTGCATTAAGCGCACGTTGCAACGCTTTTACCACAAGTGATGGATCACTGATCACGCCATCTACTACAGTGCCTAGATATTCTTGTAATGTGCTTACTGTATTAGGTCCGAGTAATCCATCATCAGTGGATCCGATTTTACGTTGCAATGTCTCTATGACTAAGCTACCACCTCCCCCAAAAGTAATGCCAGACACAACCGAATCAGTTGCTTGATTGTGGACCTGGCCACTAATCACACCATCTACAACTGTGTCTAGAGATTTTTGTAGTGCAGTGGTTGTTTTGGTTCCCCAGTATCCATCAACCGTTAGGTCTGCACCATTAGTTGAACTATCAGCCTGCTTTAATTTGGCTCTAACTTCATTCATATCAATACCTGGACAAGCAGTGTTTGCTCCACTAAATTCGTTATGTCCTAGCAAGTCATCAACTGATAACTCTAATCGTTCGGCATTGTACTTAAATCGTTCCGCAAATGCTTCTTCTTGTTCATCGGTAAAATCACCATTACCAACTAAACAAATGTGGTAAGTGTTACTGTTATGACCGTAAATGCCATTGGTGATCACGTTCTCGTCGTAACATAATTGGACGTCACCATTACGCAAAATCACTTCATGATAACCACCTGTGTTCCATCCTTTACCCTTCCAGTACGATTCAAATTTAAATACATCGCCACTATCAGTTGCTGAGTGATGACGCGCGATCTTAGTTATTGTTGAGCGTTGATCGTTACCACCCATTACTTTATTTCGTAAATCAATTACCTTAACCATCATTTATCCTCTCCTTTCAAATTTAAAAAGGACACTACACTTTATGCAGCATCCTTTGTATTACCTGTTCTTTTGTTCATGGTTAGTTCAAATAACCCTGTGCTTGCCAATCCTGCAAAGCCACCAGACCATAATCGCATGATTAAGTCTAGATCAGTGAATGGCACTGCAACTGCACCAATTACTAAACCTACTCCCAAGCTAATACCTGGCACGATGTTTTTTGGTACGTTTATAGTGCGCTTTACCCCTTCGATTAAAGCAGTAACAATGGGCAAAAGCACAGTTGCAAACATTAATACTTGTTCCATTGATATCACCCCCTTTCAAGTAACTTAAAAAATCAGCCTTATCTGGACTGATTTCATCAATTCTCTTATGTGCTTGCTTGGTTGATTCTTCTACTCGCGTTAAACGATTGTCTATATCACTTACACGTTTTTCGTTTGCGCGTAAATCAATCCTGATGTTATCTACTCCATTGCTAATATTATCTAACTTAGTTTCAATCACAGCTTCTCTTGCAGCATCATTTTTGTTAGATGTACTTTTTCTGTATTGGTACGTTAAATACGCAATAACAACACCTAGTGCTGCGATTATAATTGATGCAATTGATATAAAAATTCCTAGCTCGATTGTCACGCTTTGCCTCCTAATCCATAAAAATAGCACCTCGTTATCGAGATGCTAAGATTTTTCCTTATTTTTTTTGATTCTCTTACGTTGTCTAATTAGTTGGTTATTTAGTTCGTTCACATCAGGCATTACTTTATACATACTATTTTTTCTAAGAATTACTCTATTATCTTTTGTTACTTTAAATATTCTCCAATATTCTTCATCAAGTTTGACTTCATATACTGGATAGAGTCTCGATAAAATTAATATTAAATGCCCAATAGCAAAAACAGATAAAATTGTCATTAAAAATATGAATGATACTAAAAGATCAATCACAATCGCAATCCAGATATTGTTTTCTTGCCAAATCTCAACTATTTGTTCAAAAGCTGATATTGTAACTAATATAATAGTGTATACATAAAACATAAAGAAAAGTGAAACCCTATCTTTTCCTCTATATGTTAAGATTCTTTCAATATCACTTTTTGTAAAAATATCGTATATTTTATGCACAAGAAAATATACGATTGGTACAATTCCAACTACCCATGAAATATACGGAAGACCACTACTCTCTACAATTTTCATTAAATTTTCCATAATCCAATTCACCTCCCTTCTACCTGTATCGGCAGAAGGAGAGGAAAATTAAACCATCAAAACCCCTAACTATGTGTTAGGCTCTTCCATAATCTGATTCGCAAATTCCTGTCGTACAATACCTGTTAATTTATCAATCGACTCATTCCCTTCATACTGCTCGTTTGTTAATGGAATAAAGCCGTTAGCATTGATCGTACGTTCTTTATTTGATGCTTTAAACTGTACCTGTACACCGTTTTGATTACCTTCATTATCATACTTTACGTTCACGCTAGTAACCATCACATTCATTACGCTTCACCTCCTTCAAATTGATCACATAAATAATCATAAACTGCAGCTTCCTGGCCACTAAATTCTTTGTCACAGTTCAAAAGTACATCTCTTATAGTTTTAAGCATACCTTGATTATCGCCACCATCTAGTACTAACTGTTCTTCATACAATTCTTTCAAGTCATGGTTAAAAGCTTCTTGATCTTCAATGTCGAACCGTTTGCCACCATCAATTTTTACCGGTTCACCATCCTCATCTTTTTTGGCATGTTCTTTGGCCAGTTCCACTCGTTGCTCATCGACTTCCTGTAGTCGTTCGCTCATCTTCCTAATTAATTTGGTTCGATGACGTGACTTCTTGCCTTTCAATGACAAATGAAAAAGCAGGTCAATAGCCTGCTCTAAGTACTTGTTTTCAATTTTTACAATCATGCTACTTCCTCCTCATTATTTTCTACTTGTTCCATATATACACCTTCATAACCTTTGCGTAACCCATTCACTTCAAATACAACTTCGGCTTTATGTTTACTCACGGAAACCCTGAATCTATCTTCCAATCTCTCGATGATGGTTACGTCTGCACCGTTTTGAATATGCGGTACTACAAAATATTGAGAAATCGTTTCTAAAAACATAGGTTCAATAATGATTTCATGCTCACCCTCTTCAAGCACATGTTCCGTGTAAGCTACAAATCGATTGTCAGGGGATTCAACGGCATACATTTTTCGAGTACCATAATTGACAGTATCAACAATAGCTGACTTTGAACCCGAAACTGTGAAATCTTCGTTAACGTGTAGATCAGCTCTTATTTCAACTGCACCTGCTGTATCGTTACTAATATAAAATACATTGTCGTTTGGGCTACCGAAGCCGAAATAACCTAAACGGTCACCATTAGTATTTTGGAAATCGACATATGTTGCTGCAAAATTACCATCAGATAACGATCTTAAAATAAGTGAACGTCCTGACGATCTGACTAAAACACCATTTCCGTCTACTCGCAAGCCTCCATCGATATGAGTGCCAAAATCCACAGCAGAACTTGTACCATCAACCCAAACTCCTAGATCTCCACCTATAATAGATACGTTTGATTTCCCTTCTAGAATTAAATCGGTATAGTAATAAGACAAGCCACCGTTAAACGAGCCGTCAGGGTTTTGGAAATAAAGACCATAATTACCGCCGTGATTACCACCATTATTCGTTATGCCGATGAATATTTTCTCATCATAAGTTTTATCCAAAAGTTCAAAGCCATTATTATCTAAGGTAATAGTGCCATCGGTACTGTCCTGTGTAAAAGTAGAGCCATTAATATTAACACCATTAATGTCACCTGCAGTTATGCTGCCTAAATTACCAGTAATATCAGATAATACAGTAACGGCACCAACCAAATTGATTTTATCCGCATCAATCGTGGCTGTTTCACTCGATAAATTAATCGCACCGATTACACCGTCTTCATCAACCTTTAAAGCAATTTGATCACTATGCTGTGTAATGGTCGACTCTGCGGTTTCTACCCGCCCTTCCAAGTTGTTAAATTCGGACGTTGTAACGCGTTGTTGAATAGCATCGGCGTTTTGGGTGATTTCGGATTCGGCGGTTGAAAGTCTAGAATCAATAGGGCCGACAGCATTATCAACTTTATTTTGTGCACCATCTACATCTTCGATTCGTCTCCAATCTGACCATGTAGGGTAAACTGATGGATGTACTTCCCTTTCAAAAATGTTACCGTTCGAATCTACGTACCTTTGATTCCCTCTTTGATTTTCCGACCAATAAGTTGTTAAAGTTCCGTACTGTGAACCCGGCCAAGAACCCGTTGTTGTTTGCATAACAGCTACGCTCGGTTTTGGTGAATATTGAGATGCATCATCCGTCGAATCATACTGGTTGTTATCATACCTATAAATTTTATCGTTAATCGCATTATCAACATAACTTGCCTCAACCTTACTACTAATCTCATTCGCATTCTGAGTTATGTTAGATTCAGCTGTGCTTACTCGACCTTCTAAATTATCTACTGTTGTCTGTTCAGCCTTTGTCGCTATTTCATTTGCGTTTTGAGTGATAGACGTTTCGGCATCATCCACACGACCTGTTAACATGTTTAATTCTGTCTGACTTGCTTTTGTTGCTATTTCATTTTCATTTTGTGTGATTGAGGTTTCTGCACTATCTAGCCTTCCATCTAACGCATTAAACTCTGTAACACTAGCTTTACTATCTAGCGCAGTATCAATATCACTACTCGAATACGTGCCCACCTCTTCCGCTTCCGTTGGTGTCATCTTTACCCAACTGCTTGAAGCATCATCATACCGTTTCATCACGTTAGGTAATGTGTTCATATCAATCCACATCTGATCGGTATTGCTAGGTGGTGCTGTACCTCTATGAATACTCAACTCACGTAAAGCTAATTCTGCATTAACATACGCTTCATCTGCTTTGTCATTGACCTCACTCATAATCTGCGTTTCTCTCTGATCCGTATAATCATTCGCGTTTTGCTCAGCTTGATTAGATACACTATCCGCATGTTGTTCCGCGTTGGTCTGTGCTTGATCAGCTTTTTGGGTAGCATCTGCAGCTGCATTACTTTCTACGGTGCTGTCTTTATCATTGATTTCAACTTTTGTGTATGTTCGATCTAACATTTCTTGTTCCGATACTTTTTGAGATAAAACCTGCTGCATGGATCGAAAAAGAGCCATAACATCTTCTTCGTCATACTCTACAAAATCACCTAGTACGTATTTCTTTTGTGATGGATTAGTAATACTTCGTTCCACATCTCTAACCCTGGCTTCCAAATACAATGCTGGTGAATAGGAAGTATCTTTTATCCTTACCGTATCGCCTTTTCGCACCTTTTCATGACTAAAGCCAAATATATGTTCAATCGATACTTGATCACATTCATATTCCACAACTGCATTAATGCGTTTTTCTAATTCCGTTTCACCTAATGAACGAAGTTGAGCCTCAGTCATTTCTTGATCCGTAGACTGAGGCTCATAAACCGCCCATAAATGCTGAGGATTGCTTTTTGGTCTACCCCATCGTTTACGAGCGTCATCATCTTTCACTTCTACCACTAAACGACTACCATCTTCTTGTTCGGGGCCATAACACAAAAGGGCGGTTACAATATTTTCAGCATTTTCTCTTCTGGTAACACCGATTAAATCTTTTCCAATCGTGATTTCTTTTCCATTCCAGGAGCCTTGCTGTTCGATCAAATCGACATAACGTGCAACGATTTTATTACCTTTGGTTTCAATTCTAAAATCAAGTTCACCTTCGAAAGCCGTAGCACCTTTTTTTAATACACTAAATGGGTGTGTGACATTTTCCACATCGATAGTTGCAATCCCTAAGTAATCTGTTTTCCCACGTTGCCAACCAGTTCCATCTAATAGATCATCAAGAAAAGCATTAACGGTGACGCCGTCGTATGTTTTTGGTTCTATGGTTTTCTCTTTTTTTAAGTCATCAGCGAAAGATGCCGTAGTATAGACTTCTTTTTCTTGTTTGTTTTTTAATGTTTCATCAACGATAAATTCTCGGTAATAACCATCATCATTAGGGATAACGACACGATTACGGGAAGTTAAATGCTCACTATTATTATATAGTGTTTTGAAATTAAAATACTCTTCATAGTTATTGAGGCTACTAAAATGAATATCGTCCCAAAAGAGTTTTTTGTGATTGCTATAAAAATCAACAATCGTGTCAGACTGTTTATCGATAATGTGCAGCATGAACATTCACCTCCCTTACTTAAATCGTTCTATCCATTTGATAGTGCTATCAAAGTAACCCTCTGGAAACGTAAATAAATGATTGCCTCCTTTATCTAACATAAAATAATTGGCTCCAAATGCTTTCAAATCGGTGACTGGCTCATCATTAATCATGACAACCTCTTCTTTCGTATTGATCACAATTTTATCGTCTTTTTCTACAATATACGGTATCTGATCCTCATCCATTATTCGCGTGTTATTGTCTTTTACACGAAAACCATATGTGTACATATTAAATACAGGATTATCCTCATATTTAGCAAAAAACAAAGCGACTTGCCTTACTGGTCGTTGAAATTCTACTGTATCATCAATAATATCTTCGCTGTGTCTAGCATGGGGCACACCATCTCTTACTTGCCATGTACGAGCATAAAAATGGTCACCTTCACGCCTTAATTGAATATTTAAAGGACTTCCGCTAAATACGGTCGATTCATTTCCTTCATCACCTGGATAATCCATTACCCTGTGCCGTCGAATGTTATCACCATCATTCATTCTGACAAGTACACGGATGTTTTTAGAACCTAACCTCGTATTTAATAAACCGATGGAAGCGACAATATCATCATTATCATCCAATAATAGTGCCATAACTTTGCCAATTCCATTACCGTTGTTAAAGGCACCAACTCCAAAAGTCATCGAGAAATCTTCCATATCTTTTGGCAACGACCTTCTGACAGCTGGACCATGCCAACCAGGTTGACTCGTTCCATATGAACTAACACCAAATCGGCCATTCTCCGCAGTAATCGTTCCATTAGTTACGGTGCCGCCGGATACTTCGTCGTCAAAGAAAAAACCTTCAGTAATAGGTGACCAGCCATTTGTACTGTCCATTGGATAGAAAGCAACTTGCGGGAATTGTTCAATGGTTTCTAAATCAACATCATACGGTTGGCCAATCATAAAAAAGTCCTCTTCCCCTTTGGCTACCATAAAGGAAGTGGACTTTTGCAAAGCAGTTGTTTCGATAATTGGATAAGCTTCTGCTGTTCCTTTGTTTTCTATCGTAATCGCATCATTTTCAAATAAATAAGGTCCTTGCTCTTCGCCATATCCATAGGGGTCTGGACAGACGAATGTAATAGTTCCTCTACGTAGGTTAGCCACTCGGTTAAAATCAGGAATATCCCCATCGATTTTGACATAATAAGTACGTCCAGGTTCATTATCAAATTCCAATGGAACAGGTTCATCGGTAATTAACCACGAAGATAATTCATCTTGTTTTGCTAGGGCATCCGCATCATCTTCAACCATAAAACCAATCGGTTGTGTAATATATAAAACACCCGTGTCTGTCGATTCAATATACGCACCAGGTTTCTCCGGAACACGTAAAAGATTATTATTTTGAGGAGCAAAGGGGGATTTTTCTCGTCCTTCCAATAATATTAACCAAGATTTTCGCTCCCCGTTGAATGTCATTGAATCCAATTATGGTCACCCCCTAAATTTATCTTTTACACGTCTGTCTCTATTTTGAAATTCTTCTGTTGATTTAAAGGTATATCTACTAATCTCTCGACTATCCATTTGGTTAATAACGGTCGTGTAAATAACCGCTTCGCCTTGCATTGGTACTGACTGTTGCTGATTAATTCGACTAACGATTCGATCCGCTTCGCCAATTGGGCTAACCCCACCAGCATAGGCAGGAATGTTATTTAATGCGCTTAGGATTCGTTTGGATTCATTGTGTGTAAATACTTGTGCGCCTTTTGGTACGTCGTACAATCCAAAGCCAGCCATAGCCCATTTATTACCATGTTTAACTAGTTCTGTACCTTCTTCACCCAACCAAGAAGTACCACCAGGATGTGATTCTGTACCTTTCGCAAACCCTAAAGCACTACCTACCATATCAATACCTACACTAATCGTATCCGGTACTAAATCCCAAACGCTGTTTTTTTCCCAATAACTAACACCTATGTTTTTATCAACATCTTCCGAAGCTTCTTTGGTACGTTCCTTTTCTTTTTGAATTCCTTGTTCTGTTTTACTATTATTTTGGTCGATTTGCTCCCCCTGTTGATCTAAAGCATTTTTACCTAAGTTGATTTCGTCTTTAACTTGATCCCACAAACCAGCTTCTTTTAATATGTCTTCGATAACTTGATCGTTTTTTAATATTTTCCGATCTATCGCTTCTATCTGTTTATTAATTTCTGTTTTATTGGCACCTTGTTTTTGCAAGTTTTTTTCAAGGTTTTCTCTTTCTTCAAGGTATTCTTGATTCTTCTTTTGAAGTTGTCCAAGAATGTTACCTTCTTCCACCTTAATATCTCTCGTTTTACCAAGGTTTATAATCTTCTGTTGTTCTTCTTCAGATAGAGTGGTTAATTTGGTTTCGAGCAACGAATTAATATCTTTATATATTCCTAATTCTTCAAATATCTTTAACTTAGCTAATTCCTGCTCTTCAGTGGTTTCTTTTAAATTACTCAATCTGTCTTGCTCTTTCTGAGTTAATTGTCCGTTTTCCTCTTTCTTTGTTTGCAGTTGTTCAATTTCTTTCTGGTTTTTCGCAATGGATTCATCAAGGGCTTGTAAACCTTTTTCCCCTTCTTTATTGATGTCGACATTTTTTAAATAAATGTTTGCTAGTTGTTGATTAGTTGCTTTTAATTCATCAATTTTTTGTTGTTCTTCATCTATCGTATTTTCAATTTCTTTCCTTTCATCTTGAAGAGTCTCTACGGTTTCTGCAATTTCTCCCCGCTTAATTTTTAATATATCTGTACGCTCCTGATCAAGATTCCAACTTTCTTCTTCGGTTAAATTTCCTTCCTTAATTTCATCGTTTATTTCTTCAACTCTTTTTTCAATTTCACTCTTTGACATATCTTGATTTTCATAAAGAAAAGCCAATCGTTGTTCTTTCTTTTCTAATAATTCTGTTTGCTTATTAATCTCTTTACGTGCTTCTTCTTCCTGTTCTAGTAATTTGGCTCGATCACCTTTAAGCTGAACTTCTGATAGATTCCTTAATTCTTCTATTTGTTCTTTTACAGCATCGGTAGTATCAGCAAAAGCATTTCCTTGCTCTGACACTTTTTTCTTCACATCTGGTGATTGATCAATTATATTTTTGTTAGCTTTAAAGAGATCATTCAATTCATCTTTAGACAATCCTGATTCACGAGCAAGATTATCGTATTGCTTTTGTAATTCATTAATCTCTCCAGGATTACTCGATTCAGAAATCCGTTTATTCAAGTCATTTAATCGAGCAAGTTCATCATTACTCAATTTCGATTTTTCTGTTAGGTTTTCAAACGTTTCAACGTTATCTTGGAGATTTGAGGCTTGATCACTAAATGATTGAGCTAGATCGAGATTAACCTCTTTCGCTTCTCTGCTGTTCTCGACTAATTCATATATGCCATAACCAAGCGCACCAACACCCGCAACAGCTAAACCAGCAACGCCAGTTTTCCCTAACATGCCAAGGCTACCAAGAAGACCTGTTCCACCTTTTTTGCCCATAACCGATGCTAGTTTACCGCCTTGTTTAATGACACCTTTAACACCACCAGTCAAACCACCTAAAACTTTAGAGGCTGGTCCAACTGCTGCAGCTAAACCTGCAAATTTAATAATATTATCTTGGGTAGCTGGCTCCAGTTCATTAAATGCTTCAACGATATCAATTACACGCTCTGTAATATCAGTGGCAATCGGTTCTAGTTTTTCGCCCAGTTCTGCAAACGACTCTTGAAAATCATACTGAGCCTCTCGATGTTCGACTAATTCTTTATTAGAATCACGAAACTCTTTATTCATTTTCGATAAGTCTAAATCATTCAATTCGTTTAACGTATAATTAAGTTCATCGTCACTTTCTTTCGACTCAGCCAAACCTTCATCAAACGTTTCAAGATCGACACCCATACGCTCCAATAGCTCAGCAAACGGACCGATCGCTTTTCCAGTTGCTACCGTCTCTTGCAAGCCATCAGCCAAACTTTCAATTTTTAACGTATCCGGAAACTTAACAATTGCGCCAGATAAATTATCAATTGTTTGTTGTAGTTGACTTTCGTTCATGTCTGTAGCCATTAAATTAGATAATGCTTCAACATTTGAGTCTGTTTCATCCGAAACGCCGCTTAATTCTTTCATTGCACCACGTAAATCATCTACACCTAAACCAGCATTTTTTGCATTTGTTTCAAGACGCGCCATTTGTTCACGAAATTCACGTGTCGATTCAACCGCTAACGCTCCCATACCAACAATAGGAGCTGTCACGCTAGCTGACATAGTGTCGCCAAAACTCGACATCTTTTCACTAGCCGTGTCTAAATGACCAGATACCGAATCGAGGTTGCTAGATATTTTACCAAATGCAGAGTTAGCGCGTTGTTGCTCCTGTCGTAATTGTTCCAATTCTTCGGTTGCGTTGTTCACATAACGATCCAAATTATTCAATGCGGAAGCTTGATTATTATATTCTTTTGCTGCTTTTTCCGCTTCTTTAGAGCCTTCTCCATGTTGTTCAACCATGCGATCATACTCTTTACGTGCTTCAGATGTAACTTTTTCTTGCGCTTTTAACTTTTTGTTCAGCCCTTCGATTCTCGTTTCATATTTCTCAACGGACTGATCCGCACGATCAAAGGCAGACATGTTCGCTTTCATTTCACTGTTAACTGTTTTCAGTTGGTCTTTCGCACCTTTTAACCCTCGGTTTAAACCTTGTGTATTCAAATCAAGATCAATCGATAAGCCTTCAACTCTTTGTGGCAATGTCATCCCTCCTTTCTATCCACCAAATGCAGCAATTAATGAATTCGTCTCTTGTGGCTTTTTCTCTTTGCTATATAATTCGCCCACAAAATAATAGGGCATATTCAAGATCTCGTTGATGTCTTTGCCGCTCTTCATCATTTTCAATATCACTTCGTCCAGTTCTTCTTTAAGTTGCGTAAACGTGTAACCCTCACTTACTTCATCGCTAGGTACTTTTTTGTATCATCATCCTGCATACCTCTTGCAGCAAACAAAACTTGTTCTTGTAATTTTTGCGTGGCCGTTGGACCATGAAGACCATTCAATAATTCTTCTTTTGTAAATTGATCATCATATAAACGCACTACAAAAATTGATAGTTTATCAATGATCTCTTTTTCCGATTTTGCTGAACCAGCTGAGGATTCCATTTCTTCCATCATGTCAATCGCTTCATATACCATCTTCATCGGAATAAAAAGAGGGGTTAAGTATTTTTCGGTAACAAGTTCACCTTGTTTTATTTCCTTTACAAGTTCGATCATATTTCGTTTTAAATCAGCCATTCATTATCCTCCTATTCTGATTGTTTCATTAATGGACGTCCTGCTTTATTGTCCGAAGACGACAGTTCGTCTAAACGTTCTTGACTTACCTTCTTATTCGCAGGTTTCGGAAAACGATCACCTTCAAAGTAATCTTTATTGTCTTCTAAATCATGAAAGCCTTCAATTACTTCATATTTAGCCAATTCTTTAACCTCCTTAATCGCTTCAACATATTTAATCGATGCTTTACGCTCATCAACATGTTTAAATGAATCGTTAAATGGTGTTTTATTTACGTATTTACCTTTAAAAAATAAGCGCTGATGGTCATTCATAACCCCAGCGTTATGATAGATTTTCGTTTGATAATACTTGTCGATTGGATCTGTAGGCCAACAGAAATTCAGTTCTTCTGGCACTTCAACTTGTTTTCTAAAATGATATACATTCCATAATTGAGCCCACATTTCCGCTGTCCATTTTTGGATCGGTGTATAATTTGAATCGTGCCGGCGAATATACTCACTTTCAACTGAATCCAGGAATTGATAAAGATTAATCGAATCTTCATATACCTTTTGCCAATACTCATATGTCGGATTTTTAATCGCCCACTGTGCGCCGCCAATAGGATAATGTTCACGAATCACTGATGCCTCAACACCGATCACATCACACATGCGGTCTAGTAAATCAGTTCCTTTGCTATCAATGTAATCAATAGATAAATAGCTTTCACACGCTGAAGCTATCCACTTATTTTTGGTTGGTTTTACGTTTGGTACTTCCCTCAATAGCACATCGCTATCTAAATAAAAATAAGACTCATCTTCTCTTGATGAATCTTCCTCTAAGTACCGCATCCATAAATATGGTTTTACGGATGGGATATAAGTTTTATCATTTCGATCATCCTGGTAGACGTGCACTTCTACACCGTACTTTTCGTGTAGAAATTTAGGCACCCGATCATCCTGCTGAGTGAACAACAGGATGATTTCTTGAATACCTAGCTTTTGCAAACGTGTAATACACACTTCCAATTCCCACTCAAAGCGTTTGATTGCCGGTTGGCATAAAATAAACTTCATAGACTATCACGCACTTGTTGTTGTGCTAGTCGTCGTTGTACTAGATGTTGTAGTTGTGGTTGTTGTCGGATAAGCTACACCAAAGATTTTTTGAAATAACTTATCTCGATTTTCAGTCATACCAGCTTCATCATAACCAAACACAACCGTTTTTTCTTTTTCAAAACCTTCTACCGCTCGTTCCATGAATTGGCCAGAAATTTCGTCAGCATTAAATGTAACTGTATCTTGTTTGGTCTGTGCATTGATGGTTGGTCTCATAAAGATGCCTTTTGTTAAACCAACCCACTCTTTGGATCCATCTTCATGTGTTTTCGCAAAAATGCAAGCCACATATGGCGGATTATCTCCAGCTCCGTAAGATGATAACCCTTCTACTGTTTCTAATCCAAGTAACGTTTGGCGTGCTTCAATCGGCAACTTATGAAAGGCTCCGGTTACAGATACGTTTCCGTTTGCTACTGCAATTTCAGCTGTTTTATTACTTCCGTAGGCTCTGACCGCTTCTTGTGGCATTTCCACTGTGATTGTTTGAACAAAATCTACAAAATCAACATCACCTGCAATGATACTTGTACTAGAATCATCCAAAACACCATAATACAACTCGTCAACACCAGTTGAAGCTTTGTAATTCTTTTCTTCTCCTGCCATTATAAATCACTCCTTAAATCACATATTTTTTGCCGCGATAGCGTCTAGCATCGCGATAAATCTTAAAATCAGAATCATATTCATCTAAACCACCGCCAAAATTGGCGAACCCTAACTCATTCCACATAATTTGTTGAATTCGATTTGCAATAATATCGCGGTCTGTTTTATTTTTTGACCACACTTCAAGCTGAAACATATAATCTTCCATCAACCATTGATTACTTGCATAGTCACTCGGTCTTGGCGAATCAAGAGGGTTAATAATGATGTGCGTATTACTTAAATCATTTGTTTCTGGATATTCGTAAAACTTAATATGACCGCTGGCTTTGTCTTCGATGAGGCTATCTGCAATCAATGCATCATATATTTCATCTAACATCATATCCCTCTTTCTACTGCTCGCCGTATGGCATTGTGATATGGTTTTTCTGAATTACGGATGGCACGTGCGATAGATCCTTTACCGTCTGGATTAGGATTTTTGACGGTACCAAACTCATTTAAGTGTATGATGCGGTAACGATCATGTGGACCTTTCCAATACACTTTAATCGTGCGGGTGCCCCCTTCCCAAAATGGTTTGGACAATGTCATTTCCTCGATGGAATAACCTTTATCAGACCAGGACTCAAATTGCCTTTTCAATTCATCAAGGAATATTTCAGCTGCATCCGTTAATGCAGCATCACTAATTCGCTGCACTGCTTTTTGTCCAAGTTCCTTTTCTAGATTGCTTAACATTTTATCCATTCCAGTTACTTTTACACTCATGATCTCAACTCCGCAATCACATTAATAAAATCTTTGTTTTGCATATTGGGCTGCGCTTCTTTGATATTGTAATGCTTCCCTTTATACTCCGGTGCATCAATCTCAACATAGTGTTTATTCGTTGGAATGTAATCACCTTGCGGATCTCTTATAATAATGGTTACATCCGATAAGGTTCCGTTTGACTTCGCTAGCTCAACATCTCGTAACCACACTTCATCAATTTTCGCCCAGGCTTTAAAAAGTACTTTCTTTTCTTTCTCGCCAGGATATGGCCCTTCTTTTGGAACATACTTATAAAAAATAACAGGTGTTCGTAGTTCACCTGAATGCACGCGAGGCGGTTTATATTCATACTCTCGCATACGATCACCCTTCCGACATCGTAGTGGTAGTTGTTGTAATGAGCGATATACCTAAACTCGTTAAATCACTCAAAAAATTATCTTCAAAATATTCAACGGCGTCATTATAAGCGTATCGTGTACGCTCAAATACAAGTTCTTTGGCACGCTGATCAGTATCTTCAGTACCATTAATATCAAATGGACCACAACTACTTTTAATCGCGGAAATAGAAAAGGACAACAACCGCTTCAGATTGTCGTCCTCGGCACTATGTGTAATCCGCATTCTTGCTTTAAATTGTTCTAATACATCGTTTGTGATTTGTTCCAATCACATCACCTCATTATGCGCTTGTAGTAGTCGTCGTTGTACTAGAAGTTGTGGTGGTTGTAGTTGATCCATTAATATTTAAATCATAAACCTGTGCTGCATTATTATCCTTCGGTTTACCAGTCGCAAAGCGTTTCGCGATAAATACATCTGCATCTTCCAGAGCAAGTGTCTCGCGATAACGATTCGTTTCTATACCACCACCAACAGCAGCAATGTACTCACCCCGAACAAAGAACAGAACTTTGCCTTCAGGGACGAACACAGACTCTGTCATGATTGGATTGAAAGGCAAGTTCGTCACATAGACACCATTTGCGTTTTGGATTGTAGCGTTCGCTTGGATATCGAACGTATCAAACGGATTAGTCACCATCACAATTTTTCCTGCAACTTTACGAGGGCGGTCTGCCACATTTCCGTCTTTGTCTAGTTTTTCAGCCAGTTTCTTAACAACATCTCTCATTTCATTGATCGTTGTACGACCAGGCTCAAAAGTTAGCTCACCAGCAGATGTTTTATCAGTCACAGCACCCGTATCTTTATTTACCGACTTAAGCAATCCAGTCGGTTCGTTTTGATTCATACCATTTCCGGCAACATATCCTCTTTCTAAACCAGCTTTCATCGCTTCTGCAATAATTGTGCGGACATAACGTTCAATCCATGCAGGTCCGAGTTTTAACATGTCTTTAGCAATTGGAACAAAGGCAGTAAGTTTCAATTGTTCGATTTTCTCTTTACGGAATGTGGCATTTAACTGTCCTTTAATTTCATCAAACAATGGGCCCCATACTGCTTGACCACTTGGATCATTAGAGTAAATAAACTCAGTAACGGCGCCCAAGTTTTGAATACCGATAGCGTTTAGTAAAGGATGGTCCTTCACGATATCTTCAAAGATGCGTTCCTGTGTTGTTTCAGGAAGAGTTTCCGTTTCCTTGAATCCACCTTCTTCAATAACCGCGTTGAAAAACTTGTTTTCCTCACTAGTTAATACATTCTGGCCACGAGATTGTAAAGCAACATTGTCAGCCATTTGTGTATTAACTTGGTTCATGATATCGCCTTGTACGTCCTGAGCTAAAGCTTCAAGCATGGTGTTCAACGCTTTTGATTGTTCCTCTTCTGTCCCTTCTCGCGTAGCTTTTGCGAACGCCTCTTTCTTTTCTTCAAAATTATTAAATTTGATTGGCATTTTGCATTCCTCCATTTTAGTTATAAATTTAAAAAGAGCTTACTCATATCGTTTTGAGTAGGCTCTTGTTCAGGTGATTCTTGATTTGAATGTAATTCATTTTTTAATTCATCTTTAAATTCAGCTAACATTTGTTTCACGGCACCTTCATCAATATCGGTACCAGTGCCAGTGTTGTTGACACCACCTTCTTCTGGTTCATCAAAGGTTTCAGCTTGCTTGCTGGACTTTCTGTTAGCGAATCCTTTTTCTACTGCTTCATCTGCTGTAAACCAGGTTTCTTTTACTAGTAGATCATCCAATTCATCTTTTGGTAAACCCGTGCGCTCAGCATAAATATCAACTAAAGAACCATCGATTGTTTCAAGTGCATTGACGGCCTTATTCAATTCATTTTTATCGCCCCAAGCAATAGTAGAAGCCTGGTGTATCATCATGGATGAACCAGTATCCATAATCACTTCATCACCACCCATTGCAATAATGGATGCAGCACTTGCTGCAAGTGCCGTGACTTCCACGGTAATATGTGATGAATGGCGTTTCAGATAGTTGTAAATTTCAATGCCTTCGAAAGCGTCTCCGCCACCGGAATTGATACGGATAAGGATATCCATTTCAACATCATCCAATGTTTTCGCTATGTCCTCAGCATTAATGGTTTCAATCTCAAGCATCCTATCAATCCAGTCTGGCTTTGCCACAACTCCTGAAAGTGTGAGAAAGTATTTATCATCCTTCACTTCATTTTCAAATTGATACTTCATGCCATTTTTTATGAGCTTTTCTCTTGTCATTCATTCTCACCCCCTTCAATAGATTCAGAGTAGTTTTTCGTGATGACGTATTTATCGTGGATTGGATCATCTGATTCCTCCATTCCTAATTCATCTCGTAATTCATGACCGTTAGCAACGCCAGACGAACGTAATTTATCAACTGCACTCGCTACATCAAATATATTGGTGTAGGATACGCGTCGAATGTTAATACGTTGGCCATTTAAAAAATCACGCTTATCGATAAACTTTGCGCTTAATTCATCTTTGATTTTTTTGAGCAATGGTTCAACACAAAACGTCATGTAATTCCTTGTGCTTTTTTCTACATCCGCCATTTCTCCTCGAACAAGTGCAGGTGGGATGCCGAGTGCCCTTGCAACGTGATCTAAAAATCCGCTCGTAATTTTATTAATTTCTTCTGCGCTACTTGAAGTTCGATCTGACTTTTCTTGATAAGTAAAACCCTTCTGTTGCGGGACAATCGCAAATGCCTTATTTTTTATCGCTTTATACATACGATCAATAAATGCTTGAAGTCTATTCTGTGTTTCCTTATCCTTCTTTGAGACGTTCTCAGTATCAACTGTCGCTCGAATTTGATTATTATGCTTTTGGAATTCCAGCATTCTTCCGAACAGTTCGCCGTAATCGGTGTAAAGACTGCTAATTAGACGCGATAAATCCTCATTGCTATATTGGATGTAAATAACATCACTCGATATAAAATTGCGACGAAATGTATAATTTTTAACCATCACATCGCGAAAAACATCATCCATCATGGCGTATTCTGTACGCGAAAAGTCATCCGCAATTAGCAGATCATCGGTATCTGTTTTAATAATAAGCACTTCATTATCATGAATAATTTTGTGTACAAATGTTTCCCAGAACTCACTTGCTGACTGATTTCGATTCGGCTTTACGTTAAACCGATAATAAAACTCATCATACTGTACAGATCCATTTTGTTTGATTCGGAATTCTGATTGGCTTATCGTTCTAGCAATCAAATTTACGCAAGTTGCGATGGCCAACTTCTTATAATAAATGCGATCTGACGTATCTTCCAACAAATCAATGTCATACATGAAGTCCATCTCATCATAGTTTTTCGTAAAAATATCTAATAACCCCAAATAGTATCACCTCCCTTAAAACGTGATTTCATCTAGATAGAAATCTTCCTCTTCTTCTAGCACATTATCTGCTTCAAATAACGCATGTATGAAAGCATGAAATCCATCCGTTTTCCGTCTAACCTCATCCTTTTTCAAATATTCCTTGTTGCCATCTTTTTTGATCTTGACGTACACATTATTCGTGTACCAACGCATTAAAGGATTATCATCAAAAATAATATTATGATTCGCAAAAATGGTTTCAACACGAGGAGCCAATTTGCTGTGTATTGCTTTCGGATTTCGTATATAAATTAACTCAAATCCTTCCGCTTCCAATGCCGTTTTCACAAGGTCCAATCTAAATGTGTCGGAAACAATGCGATTCACGCCATAATGTTCTCTCATCTCAACAAACCAATTAACAATGTGTTTGATGTCGATTGTCGGTTCATCAACAATCGTCAACAATCCACGTTCTTCCCATTCTTTTATGGGGGCTTTAAGTTTGACATTATCCAAGAACCCTTGACGTACAAACGAATGACTTTTCCAAACATAATCTTCGCCCACTTTAAATAAAAGGCCGACTGCAGCAAAATCTTTAATGCTTGCATAATCTAATCCTCCTAGCGCTACCCTGTGTTCTAATTCTGGAAAGGGTCGATTGGTCGCCAAAATGTCTTCCCATGGAGCAATGGTCTTTGTCAGATCTACTTCTGGAATATTCATTCGTTTTGTCATAAATTCTTCGCGGTTGGATGGATCATTTACTAGATCTTTGTATTCTTCTTTGACAATATAAAAAAGCTCCTCTGCATATTCGCTTCGGGGCTCGCAAAACATGGGATTTGCTTTCTCCCAATTATCAATGTTTTCAGCTTCATCTTTATTATCCAATTTACAAATGAACGGAAATAATGAATCATTCAATTCTTGTTGATTCAGAATGTTTTGTGCGCGTTCTTTCATTTTGTCTAAATAACCTTCACGCACATAACCATCCGTACCAATAAAAAACTCCCGCGGATTCTTGACCTTTCCAAGACCGCTGGAGAATACTCTTACTACTTCATTTGTTTGGTACTGATGAATTTCATCATATATTACGCAACCATCACGTAGACCGTCTTTCGTGCTTGCATTCGATGTTCTATATTTAACAATGCTTTTTGTTGCATGATTTTTAATTTCGACTTTTGTTCGGTGAAACAAATCATCTAGCGTTTCATGTTCTTCGATTGTGTCATACATTTCCATGAATGACGTTTTGGCTTGATCTTCACTGTTAGCAACAATTGAAACATTGTATTTTGGTATGCCATGTAATTCACTTGATAAATAATTGGTAAGTGTCGTAATATAACCGTTCTTTCCTCCACCGCGTCCCATCATGATTAAAAACTTACGAAAGAAGTTCCGACCAGTTTCTTTGTAAAATAAAAAAACAAAAGCTGCAATAAACTTTTGAAAAGGCTCCAGTGGAAAATACCATTTTTCACTAAACTTAATATAGTTTTCTATTTGTTCATCATCAAAATATAAATCATCACGAACAAGGACATGTTGTTTCAGAAAGTCGATTAATTGAATGCGCTCTTTGTTTAATTTGATGTTTCCCGATTCATACAAATCAATATAATGTTCAACATATTTATTTGTTATCATATTAGATCATCAGCAGAGCGCTTATTGTCCGGTTCGTCAGGTACAGCAAAACCAAATGATTTTTCAATATTTAAAAGTGAAGCATTAATTTTATTTCGCTCACCAACTAGGGGGTGGGCTTTCACAAAACGCTGCGATCCATTTTCGACTGTTATCGATTCACCTTCTTTGCGAATCATTTTATCCACTCTTCTGAATGACTTAACTAAATTTATATAACGCTCTACCTTCTCCAGTTGAACTAAATCTTCAATATCAATTCGGTCCATTAATTGCTTTCTAAGTTCTGTTATTTTTACTTGCGCCATGTTCACCACCCCCCCTACGTGAGAATTTTGTTATAAATGTGGAAAATCGAGCCCCCTGCACCGTTTCCCCGACCGGCAAAAATGGTCGAATTTTTAGACGGGGGGGTTACCATTTTTCATCATGCTCCCACTTATTTGGTTTCCGATTATATCCTTTTAAGTATCTGCCATGCTTACTGTTGTGGCATTTAACACATTTCGTTTCTAAGTTATCAGGATCCAAAGAAAGTTCCGGATAGTCTTCCAATTCTTTGATGTGATCAACGTCTAACGACTTATGTTTATCATCATCAGTTACCTTAACGTAACCTTGTCGTTTACATTCCTGGCATTCATGATTATCGCGATCTAAAATATCTTGTCTTAGTTTTCGCCATTCTTTACTTTTATAAAACTTCATCCGCTGTTCTTTGGTTTGATATTGTTGCATAGTTGATCACCACATAAAAAAGACACCCCATAGTGGAGTGCTCTATTTTTCTTCAATTTTATTCACTATTGAATTTAACTGTGTAGCATAACCATCAGGTAAAGATTCAAATAAATTATTTAGTTCGCTTTTATCCCAAATAGTTAATTCGCTCTTTCTATCAAGGTTTTTTTCAATTTTATTTAATATACTATTTAGATTACCTTTATTATACTCGCTATGTAAAATTCCTGCTTTAATATAATAATTTAATGCATTAGCATCTATACCTTTTAAGTCCCATAAATCCCCCTCTAGTTCATAGATCTTTCCATTTATTTTTTTTTCATTATAATTAATCTCTTTTATTTCATCTTTTGTGTCACTAATTTTTGCTTCATTAATATTAATTTTATTTTCATAAGACTCAACTTTTTCATTTAATTTCAACTCAAGATCTTTAATTACTTCGGATTTAAGATTACTTAGGTAGCTTTCTTTAAGTTCCGATTTGACATCAGAAGTTATTTTATCTAACTCATCTTTTCTAAATTTTTTAACTGCATATAAGTTTGTCCCTACAAATAAAAATAAAATCGTTAGTATTCCACCAATTGACCATAAAAGAACATCTTTAAAATGTTTATTTTGTTCAACCAAAACATCAATAACTTGATTTACATCCATATATATCCCCACCTTCTTTTTATTAAATTCGACAAAAACTCAAAAATTCCTGCCAAAAATTACAGCAACCGCTTATAGTAAACGATTGCTGCATAGGAACGAAGGGAGAATCATTTTTATGGTTTTGTTCCACACTATCATAATAACACGGTTTTGAGTGTCAAAACGGACATATTATAGGCAGATTATCGCCAACCTAATATTTCTATCGTTGATTGAACAATTTCATTTCGCCAACGACGCGCTTGTCTCTCACTTATATTCATTTTTAAGGCAATACTTTCCCACGTTAATTTCTTTCCTCTTTGCCAGTATCGTAAATGTATCAATCGCTTATATTCATCACTTGACTCGTTATATACCGTTTCAATAGCGCTCGTTACTTCTCGTAAATAGTTTAATTGCTTATGCGTGGTTAACCTTGTAGCTGAACGTTGAGTTGGATCTCCAGGTTGCCGAACGGAATTCAAACCTTTTACAATTGTCGGATCATCTGGATCTTCATCAAACGGATGTAAAATAGCTTCTTCTAACATTTGGACTTCTTGCAATGTCTGATAATAATTAAACCATTCAGACTCTACTTTTTTGAATGTTGGTTTTTGTGATTCGATAATTGTCATATATGATCAACTCCTTTTGCTAGATATGTCACAAGATACTGTCACAAGATCAAAATTCGCCTTAACCCTTACGGCTGTAAGGATTCAGCCAACTGTCACAAGATTGGTGTGACATTCTTTTTTTATTTTTAACTCCTTTTTTTATTACTTATCTTCTATATTATTATTAAATATATTTATTTTATCTTGTGACAAAAGAAAAAATAATAGTAATGATAGTAGTAATACCAAGGGATAGAAGGTGTCACAAGATGTATTTTTGATCTTGTGACAGTTAGAAGGTAAATAATGCGTAAAACCCTTGTCCCTCAAGGCATAGAAGGTGTCACAAGATGTATGCTAATCGTCTTGTGACATAACTTGTGACAAAGTATTACTAAACACTCGAACACGTTTACCATTCTTTCGAACTTGCTTCCAATCAAATCCTTCTTTCTTTAGTCTTCTACCAAACTCGGTCGATCCAACAGCTTTCAATCCTGATTCATCACAATATAATGTGTACTGCATATATGCTTTCTTTGTTTCCTTTCCATCCACATCATAATTTTCTAAAAAGGCCAGCACACTATCCGATTGCACAAAATACTCTTTTGTAATGTCAGAAACCGCCTTGCATTCTGATAGATCGCCTTGCGCTTGAATCCGCTGCATACCCTCAATGGCTAATCTCAAAAGATAGGACTTTGCACTTTCAGTTGATAATTTACTATCAATCTCCATATCTCGTTCCGTCACCGTCGCATCACATGGAATGACGCGCATACGTTTTTTGATTCCGCCAGACTTATCTTTAAAGACCGGTATCTCATTACAAGTAAAGATTAATGTAGCTTTATTGTTTAACGTCGTCGCCGGTGAATAAATCGGGCGAATCATCACAGGATCTCCAGATACGATTGTCTTGTAATTACTTGATTTATCTAAAAAACTTGCGTTAATATCATCTGCCACGTTTAATAACTTACCTAGTAAACTATAAACGGTTGTATCATCATCAAACTTATCGAGTGGTACATTCGTATGTAAACCATCTGCAAAAGCTTGAATCATTTTAATCAGTGTACTTTTTCCGTTATCACCACTCTCACCCCAAAAAAAGAAAGAACGGTGCGGAAAGCCTTTGGTCATAATAATATGGCCAAATACTTCCTCGACAAACCTTCGTAAATCTGATCTGTTACAAGTAAACCAATCTAAAAACTTATCAACATGCTCATCATAAGCATTTTCATCATAAGCCACATCCATATAAAATGGTGTGAAACCAGGATCAATTTCAACAATTTCGTTATCATAAAGCGTGTACCCATTGTTAAGTTGCACAGGTAGATCATCATCTTCTTGTAATGTAGCTTTGATCTTGAATAATTCCTTCAACTCTTTGTGTTGCGACGGTTTTAACTTGATTAACTGATCAATTGCACGCAGCAATTGGTTCTCATCCGATTCATAGTGATTGTCTTTTTTGAAAAAGGTTTTGCCTCTAAAATAATGAATATCTAATTTTTCCACTAATACCTCACTGGTCATGATCATGTCTTTCGTGTTTAGAAACTTTTTATCATTCGTTTCTACTGTTTTAGACTTCGAGCTAGCAATCACATTATTTAATTCTTGTTCTTTGAGACTTTCACCAAATACATGCTCATTGATAAATTGTGCTGTAGGATCCAAATGTTCTTTCGATCGTTCCGGATACATCTCGCGTATGGTAAGCAAATGGGTGTAAAGGTTACTGTTACGACCTTGGCCGTCTTGTAAGCCAATGAGTACTTCTTTTAACCGACTCGGAAACAATAAAAAAGGCAACTCAGGCAGCTGATCAAACTGCCCAAGTAAATGATCATTTTCCATCTTACGCATTTGGCCGTTTTGTTTTACGACAATCGGCTGTTTCTTTGTATGCTTATAATCCACCTGGATGCCTGCATTGGTTAGCTTTTTCACCCAGTTTTTCAAATACACATGTTTCGGTTTCCGATAATAGAGATGAAACCCACGTTTGGTGTGTACTTTTAATGTCGGATGTTGGTTGTAAATGAGATTACCAATTCGCGCGCTTTCCGCATCATCGAAATCCACCACAACCGTTCTGTTATCAAGTAAAATAGCAGCGTGTTTATAATTGGCATGATCCGTGCTGAATGTATCTAACTTATGCTTGGGTGCCTTATCTTCATCCAATTCAATGTATTTGAGCAATCGAGGTTCACCTCCTCTGTTCTGATAGGTGTTTGATTATTAGTTCGTGTATGTTTGACATAGATACTTGTAATACTTACTAGGTTTCACCGGTGAAAGGAGACCGGTGCGCTTATCCTGTCTTGATTCGTGAACTTTCCATCTCAATTGATACATGATTAATACCCCGTATCCTGCCGGTAGTGATTTGTTTTGTTCTTTTCAAGATAAGCTTTTTCAATATCCATCAGACTGTATCCAAGCATTTCACCCAGCGCTAAATACAAACGTAAAATAGAATAATAGTTGCCTCGTGTTTCAAATTCGTAGAAATCGCCAATTTTGGTAAATAACCTGTTAAATTGTTTCGTAATCGATTTTTCATGAATATAATTGATCGTTTTCGGACGTATTTTTAAATCGTTACCAATACTCAAGATAAAACTTAAACCGTCTGCATACTCCTCTAGCAATGGGTTTTTATAACCTTTTAATTCATCCATCTTTTTTGTTCTTGGTTCCCGATCTCGACTCCAAAACTTAAACCCTCGCCATTCGTTTGCGAGCTCGCCAACCTCTACTTGCAAAGCTAGTATTTTTTCATCTTGATAATCTTTGCCGTTGATCCCTTGTTCTTTTTCAATGTGACGGTCTAACTCTTGCTGAGCGTCCATAAGTTGATGTATGTTCATTCACCTTCTCCTTTCGGGTAAAAACGTATGTCGGCTTTACCTAATTCCGTATTTAATTCAATTTCTTCGTGATCACCATGAGATATCCATTTGCCTATAGTTGAATTTGGAAAGGCTACTGCAAGTGACCTCTGAAGATTTAAAAATTGAATAGCTTTCATCTACTCCAACCCCTCTATTTGTTCGTATTTTGGTCGCAATGTGCATTAAGCGATTGAGTAATAATCGGTAATGTCAGCATCTTTTGTTTGTTCTTCGGCAATTTTGATGCATTCATCAACACTTGGTGCTGTAACATCAAAACTTCCTGTATTGCCTTTACCATCTGCCCAATGAAATTTCATCTTTTCCATTTATAAATTATCCTTTCTACTTCGCAGTATCGGTCTATCACGAACTAAATCTATTTGTTTGATAATGGCTTATGCAATGCTTTTTCTGCTATTCTTCCTCCATCTGTCAATACTGCTGGTGGTAAGTAACCCTCATTATAAATCTTGGGATCAGCATAAAACTGCAACGCTTCCTCATACCGCCGAATTTGCTGTTCTAATTCATTCAATTTACCGCCACTATATTTAACTGTTTCATCTCGGATTTCACATCTTACTTCCAACTCCTGCTTTTTTTGTACTTGATCGATAAGCCAATCAATATCATCCGCATTTGCGAATTGCTTGCACTTTTCCAACCGTTCTTGTGCGTTCATGTAATCACTCCTTGTTAATTTCTAAGGGTTCAATACTTTCCATCACTTTTTTGTGCAACTTTTTCATGAACTTTTTGTGTTCTGAATCAGTCATTAGGTGAAACATGCACATTTTTAATGACTTATCCAACTTGTGAATACGAGTTTTGTTATCACCTAATGTAAATCCTTGCTTGTTCATTTGATTCTCTATTGGTTCTGCTAATGGCGAATAATCAACGTTAATTCTTATTTTTTCCTCCATCCTTACCCCTCCTAGAAGTCTTTGTTCCTCTTCCGTTTCATCTGAAAATACTCCTCGCCTAACTGGTCCACAATCTTTTGCATGGTCTTTTTACCAATACCAGGTACTTGTTCGAGATCCATCAATCGTTTGGTAAAATAGTTGATAGAATCCTGAATGCCTTGCTTTCGACCTGCTTCAAACCCTTCATGCCATTTCTTCTCTAAGACTGGATTTTTCTTTTTGGTCATTCTTCATTGCACCTCTACCTAGATATTTGCCACCCATCACGTAACCTTGCTTTTACTTCATGGTTTTGCAAGTACTCATACAACCACACGCGGTCTCGTTCTTCTCGTCTATACAACAAGTAGTAACCAGCTTTAAATTTTCGGTTGCTCATTAAAACAACCACCCTTCGATCTGTTTGATGTACCAATTCAAATCGATCAATCGCTTGTCTAGTTTTTTTAGATCACCATTCCACACCAAACAGTTTTCGCTAGTATAAGGGACCTTGTTATATTTGGTTTCCTTTTCATTGCGAACCTTATAAACAGCGCCTTTATATTTGTCTTTAGCAGCAAAAATCCGATTGACTTTTTGTAACGGTTCGAATCCAACTGTGTCCATTCCACCAAATAAATTCGTGTCTTTTCTTTCCTGGGCCATCCCATCAAATTTCCCTGCTTTCGCTACCATTTGAAAAAACTCAAACTTTTTTGCTTTCCATACATCAATCACTGTTTTGTTTGGTTTAATACCTTTGATATAATAATCGACTAACGCTTTATCAATAATGTTGAGGCTGTTTCGTTCAAAATTACCGCCATTATAGTTGGCAAACCGACCTTTGGCTTTAATAGATCCATCTTGAAATTGCACCACATAATTGTTCACATCACGCTGTGCTATTTTGCTGATCACATGCACATCAAAAGACAAGTGATAGTGTTCTTGGAATAATTCCAGAAGCTTTAATATATTTTTCTCAAATCCTTTTTCATATTTGATGATCAGACCGTCTGTGTTTGTTTGAATAAGCTCACAGTGCCCATCCAATAAACAAATCAAATGTGTTAAGATTAACTGGCCATTTACTACAATGTTATTGGCCATTTGTGGATGATAAAGCTTGTTCCATTTGCTCTTCATGGATCCGTAGGTTGAATTAAGAAGCAACTTGTAAATCTCTTCTTTGGAATCGCCTTTATCTTTCAATTCTCTTCGCTTTTCATAAATTTGTTTAAATGGATTCACATTCTTTAAGAAGCCATTGTTAATAATAAGAGAAGGATAATACGAGCTTACATCTATGCTCATATAGTTACCTTCTCCTTTGTAATTTTCTTTAGCAGCGTGCAAGCCACCAAAACCATATTGATGTTCAATGCCTGCTAATCTGTATGTCATTTTCTTTTTTTCTAACGTTTGCACATCTACTCCTTGCTTGTACGCTTTTTCGATATCTTGGTAAAAATGAAGCACCGCTTCAGGTAATTCGTACTTTGCAATCCGTTTATCATACGTAAATATCAATCGATCTTTATCGTTTCCAGGCGTGGCTTTTAATACTTGAGAAGCGATGTTTGCTCGTGTTTTTTTGATCGCGGTAGCGGGTAACCCAAACTCTTTCACGATTTCAAATTTGCTAGCAAAATAATCTTCACGCTTCTCAAATAATTGCTTCGTTACTTTGACATCATTGACGCAATACTCAAATGTCTTTTCGATTTCTTGGTTGGTTAACGGTCTATCAATCTGAAAATCTACTGGGGTTTCAATAATGTCTAACCCTAAATTCGCTTGCGCTTCTTTTAGTGATAAACCTTTCAATTCTTGCATCACATCTAACGTGATTGGATTTTGAAGTGATAGTTTGAACTTTTTGCCGGCAATAATTTTTTGTGACGTTTCATAAGGATTGATGCCCTTTAAAATACTGGCCACGATTTTATCGTCATAAGCATAATTGTTATAGCCGACTAAGTAATGGACAGATGCAAGATGCTCACGTAGAGCACCTGCATCGTTGTGTATTTTAGTTACGTTGTTATGATCGTCGATAAAAACCATCATCCATTCGTGCTTGAATACTTCGCAATCGTAAAAGGTAAACATTTATGTCAACCACCCTTAAAACGGCATGCCATCATCATCCACTTCAAAGCCTTCATCCTCTTTTGCTTCCCAGTTTTGAAACGTGCCTTTTTTATTGGTTTTTAATTCCACCATGCACTGATTGCCTACGCCTTCTTTTATTTTTTCGACGAGCACTTCTTCATCGTCAAAATCATCAATATCCAGTTCGACATCTAAAACTGCTGCACTTTTCATCGCACGTTTTAAATTGAGTTGCATCATTTTTTCATTTGAGAAAAAGATATTACCAAAATATTTACGGTTCTCGTAACCTTCGTTTAATACTTCAAATTCAAACGATAACCATTCCGTTCCCTTTTCATTTGGCCCTTGCCACTTCACATCCGTTAAAATCATGTCGTACAGACCATCAGGTAATTCTTCAAAGTCTCCACCAACTGCATCTTTCTTCGGATCAAAACCCTGGTCTAAAATTTCTGCTGCTGCTTCTTTTAAGTTCATGATTCATCATTCTCCTTTGTGTAAATAATAGATTTATAATTGAATAAGCTTACTTCGTAACTGGACGCGGAGGACGTTTCTTCGGTTGTTCTTGTTCATTGTCCTCATTTTGTTCTTTAGCTTGCTCCTTCTGATCAGCTTTACCCTGCTTCTCAGATTCAGCGTTTGCTTCCGTTTCTGGTTGTGTTTGTTCTTGCTTCTTACGTTCAGCCTGACGTGCTTTGCGTTCTGCTTCTTGTTGCTTTTCTTGTTCAGCCGCTAACTTTTTCGCCTCATTTGTACTAGTTTTTTGCGACTTATCATAAGCGCCAACAACGGTGTCAAGCAGTTGCGTGATACGTTCGTCATCGATCATGTCACGCGTGTAATTCTTACGCTTGGATTCGACTTTACGTAAATATTTTTTACCGATCTTCCGGCAAAGGATTGTATAATCTGAATTTCCGTTAACAATATTCATCCATTTTTGTTTGAGAGATGGCACATAACTTGTCGCGTCGTTTTCCTCTATTGTGTTCAAGCGTGAAATGTAAATGACGTTCATCTTCTTTTTAGCCGACAATTCTTTCAATCGCATAACAAATACTCGTACCATCATTTCAAGCGCTTGATGCCCTTTCCCATACGGAATATCGCCAACTGTGGTAACATTCGCTTCTTCTGTGATTTCTTGCTCAAATAGTGTGATCACATCGTCAATCACATCGATAATGACTGTTTCAAAGCTGTGATTCGTTCCTTGCAATTCATCAATAACTTGCGTTAAATAATCACTTGCCGATTTTTTAATAACCCCTTTGGCATCTCGTTCGTGACCAATGTTCAAAGATGGTGTTTCAATCATATCTGCATTGCCATCCGTATTAAGATTTAACGGATTCGGAAATTCTTCTGAAAAGAAGGTTTTTCCGTGCATCGTTCCACCATAGATTACAAAATTGCGTGGGGTTTCCTTCGCTACTTTTCGTTCGTTTTTTGGTAATAGACTCATTAGTTAGCCTCCTGTGTTTTTTTATTTAATTCAATTTGATAACAGTCTTCGCAAAGGTACAGATTCACTAATGGTTTAAACGGGCTTCTACATCTTACACAAGTAAATCTATACATCTACTTAGCCCCCATAAATGTTTGTAATTCCTGATAGGCTGCATCAGTTAGTTTGTAATATTCGATCACAACAAAAGCACTAGGTTCAAAGAATTTTAGATCTGGCTCAATCACTCCTGCGTCAATAAGCGCATCAACCATTCCTTCATTTTCAGACCAATTTTTAATACCTACAATTTCTTCGGTGTTTTTTATCTCTCCATTTACTGTAGCTACAGCTACCAGAGAATCATCTTCTGCATCGACTAACTGAATAGCGGTATTACCATTAAGGTACTTCCCAAATGCAGCTATGCAATCATATCCTTTGAAATTAACGTTCATCTTACTTATCCTCCTTCACCTTAATTCGTACACTACCCTTCGTCTTACTCATTTTCTGATATTCTTCCGCAAGATCAGGGTAGTCTTGTTTGAATCGTTTGCTGTCGAATGATTTCCGTTCACCTGGTAGCACTCTGGTAACCGTTACTACATCCGTTTCATACTTTTTGATGTCGTACGCTTCCATGGCATCATGCAATTGTTGCTTCGCTTCTTTATATTGCTTTTCGATTTCTTTAAATTCGGCTAGTTGCATTTCTAATTTCGATACTTCACGAGCAAAAATCATCACTTCATTTTGGCCAAAATCAATAAATTCTTGTTCGGCCGCGTTTGGGTTATCCTTCAAGAATTCACAACGGATCCAAAACGTTTCGATCGCATTTAGTATCTTTTGGATGAATTCATCATCACGTTCAATCACTTCGATTTGTAATCGGTTCGGATCAAATTCAGTATCGAAATTATCCGGCCGTTCATACAATGCAAGCCAACCTTCTTCAATACCTAGATGCCACATATACAACTGCATTTGTGCAATGTATGGTTTCGTATCTAAGTTTTTACCATGCGTTTTAATCTCAAGAAGCAAACCATATTCCGCATCAAATCCATCCACGTTGGAACGTATGTTGCGTTCTTCATCAACCATGGTTTTTTCTTTAAAATGGACTTCGTGAATGCTATTAACGGCATTAATATAGTCACGTATTTGTGGTTCCATGATGTTACCAAATTCGGTGTATTCATTGCCTTTAAATTCATTTGGCTTAATGCCGACTTTTTCTTGAGCCAATTCAAACTGCGTTTTATATTTGTTGATACCTAAAATGGTTGGTATGTCTGAACCGCCAACATATAAATTTCGGTTCTTTGTTACGTTAGCGCCTGCTTGAGTGGTTAAATTACTCAATGTTATCGATCTCCTCTCTAAATAAATCTTCTGTGAAGTCTTTCTTTTGCTTTAATCGTGCATAGATTTTGGTTTCAACCGTGCCTTTTGTAATAAATCGATAGACCGTTACTTTTTTGTCTTGGCCATTACGGTAAGCTCGTCCTAATGCTTGATCGTAATCTTGGAAGCTATAAGTCGGTGTATAAAACACAACCAAATTTGCGTATTGCAATTCAATCGCTGCAGCTCCAGCTTGATACTGAACCAATGTGATGCTATTGCTTAAATCAGACCACGTCTCTTTTTTTGGTAAATTGGTATCTTGTCCACTTACTTCAAATACGGTTTTCTTTAACTTCTTCATCCGTTGAATCAAAGCATCTTTTTCTTCCTGGTAGTAATAGAAGATCACCATATTTTCGCTAGTACCTTCGGCAAGCATTTCAACGTATTTCAGCTTGTCTGATTGATTCGCATAATAACGTAATCCGTGCTGCAATTTCGGTAACGTGTCAAACGCTTCTAATTCACCATCGATTTCAAGTACGCGATCTTTTCGAATCTTGTTGTATTCAGTTGACTTTTTAAAATACACATCATCAAATACGAGTGGTGGTAGATCGAGCGCTTGGCTTTTCGGTAGACTGATAGAAAACGAATCGAACCGCTTCTTTAATTCTTTTTGGTGCTGCCAATCCACCACTTTCATCATTTGCTTTCCGCCATACATAACCGGCTTTCCACCACGATACAACGGTTCTTTAATGGCATAATCCTTTTCAAATTGTGTTTTATTTTTGGCATAACCAAACATAATGAAGTAATTGATCGTGTCGCTCCAACCGTTACTGGCAGGCGTTGCCGATAACAATAGAAAATGTGTACTGTTTAAAGCTAAAAACTTACCTGCTTTTCCTCTTTGAGAAGTAGATGTTTTAACATAATGACATTCATCGAATACAACAAAGTACCCTTTATATTGCTTCCACTTCTTGGCCAGGACACCATAAGAAAGTATGGTGTAATCAATAGTTATATGATGTGTGTTAGCCACTAACTCAATATCACGATCCCAACCGCCTTCAGTTATTTTGGTTGGCGGGGCGACCACTAAAAGAGGTTCGCCTTTTGTAAACCGCAAGTAATGATAAATGGCCATGATGGTTTTCCCTGTACCTGTATCTGCAGCAATGATGTAATCTTTATCAATGCTATTGAGTAGCTTCTTTTGATAGTTATACAAGATCGAGTTTTGTAAGATACTGCTTCGTTTCTTCGACGCTTCTGCTAACAAAAGCCACACCACCTGCCTTTTCAATTGCATCAATATGATACTTTTGTAATTCACTTACTTTACCACCATCTGGTCGCTTCACTTCGATGGCGACAAAGAGACCTTTTACACAAGCGATAATATCTGGCGTACCAGCTTTACTGAACATAGAACCATGCGTTTTAATATGCCAGGCTCCTATATTGTCTAGATATCGTTTAATCTGATTCTCAATTCGTTTTTCAGGACCTTGTCCCATTACGCACCGCTCCGTGTTAATAGTTCAATATCCGTTTTCTTGGCCTTGCGAGCTTTTAGTTTTTGATCTGGCTCGAAAAATTCATATTCTTTAAGCTTTTCTGCAGTTATGCGATTTTCTTCCACCAGTTCAGCAACTCCGATTAAATTTAATTCCTTGGTCGTAATATCTAAATCACCAGCTAAACTAGACTTATCAAACTTCTTCTTTTCCACTTGTTTAACAGTTAATACATGCGGTGTGTTATCCTTGTAAGCAAGCACGTTTCCGTGTTGCAAAATATGTTTGATGATCTTTTCGGTTTTCTGGTCAATCGTCTCTTTCAAACGCGTACGATCTTTTTTTAATTGTTCAATATCCTGGAACATGCCATTAATTTCAGACTGCTCATATTGCACATTAAAATTTACGTCCATATTGTGAATTTGCTCCTTTCATGGTACGATTCAATTGTTAATAGTTTTTTATAGATCTGTGTTGGTAGCGCAGATCTTATTTTTTATCTCTGACATCGACAATTTCGAAATCGGCAGTACTCGGACTCTCGGGAAAACTTGTAGCCAGTTCGTCGGTTTCTATTCCGTAGTCTTTCAGAATACTAGCTAAATCTCTTACATCACCATCAAAATGAAAAGCTTTTGTTTCAGCCTTTTCCAGTAATGCTTCGAACGTGTCATCGTCCATATTGTTAGGTTGAACGACCGTGATCTTTTCATCGAAACGTAAACGTGTTTCAGTTTGAATAATTACTTTTTGTGCCAATTAGTTCACCTCCCTCCACAATGATTAGAAGCTTTTTCTAAAACTTTTACTTTCATATGACTCGTTAATGTTAGCCAGTCGCTTGCTTTTACTCGCATTAATAACCCTCCTTTCAATCCCAACAATCTCCCAATCTTTTCTTAAACCATCCATCAGCGTTCTTTCAGCAATGGTAAAGTTGTCACCATCTTCGTCGACTACTTTCCAAACTGCATTCACTTTTCCTCCGTAGATTGTATATCGTGGAACAGCTATCATCGGTTCGCCGTTGTTAAATTGCTGTTTATATGGTTTTCCTACATATCTGACATGCACTTCATCTTGTGCATTTAATTGCTTCAATCGTTTTTTACTTAGCGCCAATTCATCACCTCCTTTCAAGTGGAATGACTTTCTCACGTGCTGTAAAATACGTTTGAATAAGATCTGTGTATAACGGCAACCCTCGTTTAAAGTAGCAATCTTCGCAACAGAACATATCTGTTTGCATGTGATAGGTCCCTTCATCCATTCTCACGTAATCATCCACGCTCATTTCTTCTTTACGAGCTTTTTCTTTGTATGCTGGAATCTCTTTAGGTTCTCTGTTACAAAACGGACAGTGCACTTATTTCACCTTCCTTTCGATGTCATTAAATGAACTTGGTAGGAACAACGCCTCGAAAAACCCATTAACTTCTTCAGGACAGCTTGTCTGAACAAAGTATTCACCTTGCCAACCATCAACGATCGCGGTTTGCGTATCGACAATATCTTGTTTAAAACCATCTTCAAACAGATAATGGTTTACCAAAGCCTTTCCGCTGTACTTCCACTTTCCATGTTTGTTGTAAAAGTTTAATCTGATCAATTGATTTCTTGGTCTTTCGCTCAACATTTCCTTTCCCACTTTTACTCACCTTCCTTTCAAAGTTAAAACCGATCTCTTTTCATCAACACTGCTTGACCCGTCTCCTCTCGTTGTTTAATCAATTCCAAAGTTCCTGCCGCAGCATCATAAGTTAGCTTTTCTCGATTCAATCGTCTTAGTTCGCTGATCAACGTGATTGCATGCTTAAAATACATTTCTGATTTGTTAAATTCGCCAACGTTTAATAGTTGCGAGGATAAATCATAATATTCGTCTATATGCTTTCGGTACTGCAACGCTAACTGCTTGTCCTTTTCTAAAAAGTAATCCGTGAATTTCGTCATGTTCCCTCACTTCCTTTCCTGGTTATAAAACGACCAAATCATAACCTTTATGTTTGCAATAGTTTGCTGCGTTCTCTATATGTTCCGTGTAAGCTTCAGGGGTAAGTTCTTTTTCGAATCGATCTCCCATAGGTCGAGTTTCCTTAATGCGCAAAAATCCATTCTCATAAGCTATTGCTTGAATAATTAACTTATCTTTCATTCTTTATCTTCGCTCCTCTCTTCCAGTTCTTCTTCTTTTATTGTGATCCACGTTTTACATAACGCTCCTAGTAAACTACCAATAATTAATAAAATGAAAATCGTCATCATCATGTAAATGCCTCGCTTTCTTCTGCCACCTTTTTCTAGTAATCTAGTTACTAGGAAGGGAGGTGTTGAATAATGGATAAAGAGAAACTACTCGATGATTTTTATCGTTTCAGCGAACTATATGAACATCTCGCAAATTTACACGAAAAAACTCAATTACTTTGTAATGAAATATTCAAACATGGAGTTGAAGACGTAAAACTCGTAGATTTAAGACTCGCTGAAATTTACAGTTTGTATAACACTGCTAAACTTTACTTAAGTGTAAACGGAGAACTTAGTCACTATGAATTCACATCTTTATTGAGTTTTTGGCACGAAGCGTATTTTCAAATTTACTTAGTAGCTCGTGACAACGATCAAAATACTTCTTGGATGTATGGAAAAGTAGAAAATTACTTAGGTCAATATGAACTTGTCGAACAAATGCTAAAATCCAGAATTCAAGAATTAAAAGAACTTTTATAGTAATTAGTAAGTCAAGTTGCCGCTTGGCTTACTTTTTTATTTTTATTTCTCCCATTTCTTGTCTTAACTTTGCGGTAGCTTCTTTTAAAACTAAGTTGTCTATTTCGTCGCGACTTGCTTTCCATCCTAAATCATGAAGATACTTTACAGCTTCACCATAAGTAGAATTTTTTCTTTTGGCTTCGGTTACTTTTAGATTTGCCGTTTCTTCAATAGCTTTTCTAGCATCCACTTCTTTACCCCCAAGTACCATTCGTATAGTATTTAAACCATTCACCGTTTTTAAAATAGACTTCAAAGTAACGTTCTCCAATGTTTCTATGAACTCCCTTGATGTTTTCCGGAATATATTTTTCTTTTTCTTCTGCACCTAAAGCGTTCATGTGTTTGTTGTAAGTGTTCATGAACATTTTGATTTCATCACTACCTAGGAGCTTGGCCGCTGCTATTACTACTGATAGTTTGTTTGCTTTACTCATCACACCGACCTCGCTTCCACTACAGTTCTGTATAATTCGATGACACCTGGATTCTCTATTCGAAATTTAAGCGCATCACCAGTTAACGGAATCTCATATGCTGCCTCCAGATCTGATTGCAAATTTGCCAATCGATCATTACGTAATTGTTTATCTTTGATTTGCATGGTTTCATTTAAGCGATCTGTGTATTTTGCCATATCTCCCATTTTCATTGGTCACTCCCCTTTGAATCGATCTAAGTAATTTAATAAAAATTGCGTTGCTTGTTCTGCTGGAAAGTACCATTTCCCACCGAGTTTGACTTTTGGGAAGTCTTTCTCATAGAAAAACGTCCGTTGGATACTAGACCAGCTCATACAGGTTCTTCGCACCAGTTCGTTTTTATCCCACATCACCATGTCGAATTCAGCTTTATCCAATCGCTTTTGAACTTCTTCTCTACAAATTTGTTCTACTGTTGATTGATCGATTTTTACTTCGATCATTCTAATCACCTCGCTAAATACTCAGTATTTTACGTATATGCTTTACATGCTCTTGAGCCTTTGGACCAGTCCTTCTGCCGTTGAGTATGTCACTCAAATACGCTCCCGATATTCCGAGTAATTCAGCTAGTTCACTGTGTTTCATTTTTTTCTTATACAGTTCAGAACGAACTCTAATACTTAAATCCTCTGACATGCTTTTCACTCCTTTGAACAATCTCGACAGTAAACACCGCCACTAAGATCACCAGATGATTCTTCTATTTCTCCAAGTTCTGATACAGATATTCGCTCTTCTTTTTCACACTTGGGGCAAACAGAGTAGAATTCATCTCCATAAACCTGTACTTTCACCTCTACTTCATCTGCAACTCCTAACTTTACATAAAAACCCATTTAGTTCGCCTCCTTCAGATCAATCCCGTGCTTGATTGCAAATTCTTTAACGACAGCCACATAAATTTCTACTAATCTTTTGTCATCCGCAATAACATCAACCTTACTAAGTTTGTCTCGTTTGGATTTAGAAACACCCTCATCTGCTAGTCTTCGACGTTTATTAGTAAGCCTTGTATTTAATTGAAAGCCACCCCGTCTCTCGACTTCTTTGTAAATTTCGGTATTCACTTCTTTATAAGCACCGAATCCACCTCGCGATTGAGCAATCTTACTGATTAACTGCCGAGCATCTTTCCGCCAATCCGTTGTATTGAGAGCAACAACATCACGTATGTTATCTACTTTTGTTTCTAACTGCTTTGTTGCCATTTCTTGTTTAGCTAAGGACTGAAATAAGCCATTAAACATTTGTAATTCTGGACTGAGTTGTGAAGTGTCTTGATGTTGTTGTTCCATTTCATTGAATTTTGATACGTAGGTTGCAGTAAAAAGAATTCCTTTTTCACCGGTCATCTTATTAGCTACCATTTCACAACCTTTCTTGGTCAGAAGGAAACAAGGTCTGGTTTGGTTGTTACTGTCTGTGTAGGTAGATTCAATGAAGAAATCGCCCGACGCAAAATTACGTTCGGCTAAAATTATTTCATAGCCTTTAATTGTTCTTAGTAATTCCGTGTGGCGTTTTTCAACCATTTTAGCTACCTCACGGCTATCTGTTACAAGTTGCCCGTTATGACTAACAATTGTTAAATCTGACATGTTATCATTCCTTTCTTTTGGTATAATGTTCCTATCTTGTTAGATAGGAGGTGTGTACATATGCCAGGAACACCAATACCTTGGACGTTTAAGACTTGGATTGCTAATTTCAAAGGCGTTAACCTGCCAATAGGAGATTTAGCTGATGATATAATGAGCGATCCTGATTTTCCAGAAGTGGATAGTTTTAATGCAATACACGACTATCTTTATGAAAAAGCATCGCATCCCAACGTAATGGAAACATTCATACTCGCTTGGAATTTTTATCAAGCTTCTAAGTGACAAAGGTCTCTGACAATCAGTACTACATCCGCTTCAATCGGATCACGGTTTTTATGGTATTTTCGTTTCAACTGATAATTGCTATAAAGTCCAGCTGTAACTTTCTCTACTCCTGACCTTGTCTCCAATTCATGGAGCAGGTCGGATGTTTTAATATGATTAAGCTGATCACTCACTATTCACCCCTCCTTATATCCACTCACACCCAAGAACTAAAGTTGGAACGTTAGTGCTTAGGTGTGAGTGTTTAATTTATAAGCTAAAAAGTTAGCTAATTAGCTAAAAGCATTGACCTTAATTAGCGTATATGCTATTATGAATGCATAGCTAATCGAGGCTTTAGAAGCCTGCAATTATGCATTTTATCAGCTCCCCAGCGTCACAAAATGCATTGATATAGGTCATGTTTTTGTACACTTTTTTAGCTATCAAAACAGCTTATGAATACAGTTTATTAGCGTTTACGCTATTTGTCAACGATAAAAATAGCTTTAAAGCTAATATTTGTTTTCCATAAGCTCCACGAAAGGTTGATATGAGTGAGTTTAGTGGAAAGAATAAAAAAATTATGTGATGAGAAAAAAGTATCTTTTGCAGAGGTTGAAAGAAGTACAGGTATTTCTAATGGACAAATCCGTCGTTGGGATAAATCCTCGCCCAAAATTGATAATGTAACTAAAGTAGCTAATTATTTTGATGTATCCACAGACTATTTATTAGGTCGCACTAGTGATGAAAATGAAAGTATTGAAATACCATTCCAAACTTGGTTCAGGAAAGATAATGAAGATTTAACAAAAGATGAACAAGATGAGATATTGGAAGACCTAGAGGATTACTTGGAATACAGAAAACAAAGAATACTGAAAAAACGTGATAAGTAAAATGGAGGTATCTTTATTTTGAATCGACAAGAAGCATTAGAAGAAGCTATTAACACTGCTAATTTAGTTATTGAAAAGTATCAATATAATATCAGATACCCTTTAGCATACTGTTGCGAACCATTTATATTAAGTATCTTATCTTCTGAGGAAATCTGTATTGATTCTTACCCTTTTAAAAATAAAGAAATGTGCGGAATGCTCTGTATAGATGAGTATGAAAAAACGATTGTTTATAATACAAATCATACTACTAGCAGACGTAATTTCACATTAGCTCACGAACTTGGTCATTATTTTCTTCACAGTAATCACCAAGTTAAGTTTGCTGATCGCTCGAAAAATTTATCTAATGAGACTGCTACTATAATCGAAATGCAAGCAAACGCTTTTGCTGCACAAATAATTATTCCTAAGAAAATTCTATTTTACATGATTAAGAATAAATTCACATTCTTCAAAATTTCTAAAATAACTAGAGTATCATACGAAGCTTTATTTTGGATAATTGTAAATCACTTAACAAATGAGCTTTCTATTAGTACAAATGATGCTATTTTAGTTGTGGATGAGTACAGAGATTATTCAATTGGAAGTCATAAAAATCTGGTACATCACAATTTCGCTAGGATATTTAAATTAAGAAACGATAATTCTGAAAAAATTGTATCTGACCTAAAAAACGGAAATAAAATATTTGATTTTATACGAAATATAAATGGAGAAATTATTGATGTTAAACAAGTTTCAAAAAACCCGTTCGCTTATAACTACTGACAGAACAAAGTTTCTCGTTTTAGGATATAATAAATAATTTAACGCGTTTCTACTATTAAAAAGGAGCAAATAACATGGGCATAAGTTACAGAAAACACAATGGTAGTTGGGAATATCGAATAAAGTACCAAGACCCCATTACAAAGAAATACAAAGAAAAATCAAAAAGAGGTTTCAAGACTAAACCAGAAGCAAGGTTTGAAGCACAGGAAATGGAACAACAATTACTGAATAATTTTGAATTAGCTAGTCAGCAAATTACTTTAAAAGAATATCTAGACAGTTGGCTAAAAGAATATAAGAAAGACGTCGTCCGAAAAAACACTTACGATTTACACAAAAGGAATGTCGATAAACACATACTACCTTATTTTAAAAATGTTGATTTGAATTCCATAAAACCAACAATGTACCAGAAATTTTTAAACCATCTTTACGATCAAGATTATAGTAAGCGAACGGTTGAAATTATCCATGGCACGATGAGAAATGCCATGGAAAAAGCGTTACATCTTAATATGATTGACCGTAACCCAACCATTGGGGCTGTTATTAAAGGGAAAGAAAAAGATCGAAAAGTAAAATTTATTGATTCAACGGAAATACCTATATTTTTAAAGACCGCTTACCAATACGGTTATATATACTGGTTGTTCTTTAGCTTCATGATTGATACTGGAATGCGTAAAGGTGAGGTGGCTGCACTTCAATGGTCAGACATTAATTTTAAGGAACAAACCGCTGAAATAACCAAGACTTTAGACTTTCAAGCAGAGTCTGATGATGCGTTATTTGGAGACCCTAAGACCTATCGCTCTAAGAGAACCATTTCTTTAACAAATAATACAATCAACCAATTAAAAGATCATTTAAAATGGCAAAATAAAAATAAGCAAAACTTGAATGATATTTATCATCATGATCTTAACTTAATTTTTTGCCGTGAGGATGGGCACATCATGCCTAAATCAAGCCTATTCAATGCTTTTAAACGGATATTGAAGCAAACTGGCATCCCTAACTTACCTATACATTCGCTCAGACATACCCACGCTGTTTTATTGCTAGAAGCAGGAAGCGATATGAAATATATTCAGGAAAGATTAGGCCATGGTAGTTATCAAATTACAGCTGATGTTTATTCTCACATATCCAAAAGACTCGATAAACAATCGATGGAAAAATACGAATCATATCTTAATCAAATTACATCATCAAACGATGATTAATTTTTTGTGGGTGTTTCGTGGGTGTAGTTGTGGGCGGATAGAAATTCAATGCTGTTATTAAACAAAGAAAAACCCTCGACACCAACAGTGCCAAGGGTTAATTTGATTAATACATTTGAATATACTGTTCTCTTTCCCAAGGGTGAACTTGCGTACGGAACATGTCCCATTCGATTTCTTTTGATTCGATAAAGTGTTCGAATAAATGTTCACCAAGTGCTTCGATAATAACAGGGTCATTTTTCAAGTTCTCTAATGCACCTGAAAGTGTAGACGGTAAGTCTTGTACACCATTAGCTTCTCTTTCCTCTTTATCCATGATGTAAATGTTACGGTCTACTGCTTTTGGTGGTTCCATTTCGTTTTCGATACCATCGAGACCAGAAGCTAATAGTACAGAAAGCGCTAAGTATGGATTAGCTGATGGATCTACACTTCGTACTTCTACACGTGTACTCATACCACGAGAAGATGGCACACGAATAAGTGGACTACGGTTCGATCCAGACCAAGCAACATAACAAGGTGCTTCGTAGCCAGGCACTAGACGCTTGTAAGAATTGACAGTAGGGTTGGTTACAGCAGTAAATGATAATGCATGCTTAATGGTACCCGCGATAAACTGATAAGCTGTTTCACTTAATTGCAATGGCCCATTTTCATCAAGGAACATATTCGTTTTTCCTTTAAATAAAGACATATTACAGTGCATACCTGAACCGTTGACACCGAATAATGGCTTTGGCATAAAGGTTGCGTGTAATCCGTGTTGACGTGCAATCGTACGAACAACTAGTTTAAATGTTTGAATATCATCAGCGTGTTTAATCGCATCAGAATATTTGAAATCAATTTCGTGTTGTCCTGGTGCTACTTCATGGTGAGACGCTTCGATTTCAAAACCCATTTCTTCTAGCTCTAATACAATGTCACGGCGACAGTTTTCACCTAAGTCAGTTGGTGCAAGGTCAAAATAACCACCTTTATCGTTTAACTCAAGAGACGGTTCACCTTTTTCATCTAATTTGAATAAAAAGAATTCTGGTTCTGTACCAATGTTAAATGCAGTAAACCCTAGTTCTTCTGCTCGTTTGAGATTTCGCTTTAGATTATAACGCGGGCATCCTTCAAATGGTGTACCATCTGTATTATAAATATCGCAAATAAAACGAGCAACTTTTCCTTTTTCAGAAGTCCAAGGGAACACAACAAATGTGTCTAAGTCTGGATGAAGTTTCATATCGGATTCTTCAATTCTTACGAAACCTTCGATGGAAGAACCATCAAATACCATCTCATTATTTAGTGCCTTGTCCAGTTGACTTAGTGGAATTTCTACGTTTTTTACTGTTCCAAGCAAATCTGTAAATTGTAAACGAATAAATTTTACATTCTCATCCTTAATAATTTGCTTGATTTCTTCGATTGAATAACCCATTTAAGAAACGCTCCTTTTATAATTTAGTGGAAGAATCTTGACATTTCTCCCTGTCTTAACGATGTTTTGTTGAATTTACCTGCGTCCATTAATTCCTTGTGCAACAGTTTTCGTAGTTCTTTCTCTGAAATTTCTTGTTGATCCTCTTCTGTCTTCTCTTTGTCAGTTGTAGGCATATCTTTTATCGAGAGTACCTGCTTTATACCGGCTAAATTGACACCTTTTTCGATCAACTCCTTGATTTCTAGCAACCGATCGACATCATTAAACGAAAATAATCGCTGGTTACCTTTCGTACGTGAAGGATGGATTAATTCGTGTTCTTCATAATAACGAATCTGCCGTGCAGTTAAATCGGTTAATGACTTAACAATTCCGATCGAAAATAAGGGCATAGAACGTCTTTCGAAATCGCTCATGATTTCACCCCTTTGCTATCGTTTATTTCTCTTTTATTATACAATATGTAATTTACTTGTCAACAGATGTAAGGAAAGTTAACACAAAAAATTATACAAAACGTGATATTCATTTACACTATCGAATACCACGTTTATCAGTTTATGTAAACAATTCTTTGATTGCTTCTGTAATCGCAATTTTGACATGCATATAGGTTAAGCCGCCTTGTATATAAGCGGTATATGGTGGGCGAATCGGTCCATCAGCCGTCAGTTCGAGACTTGCTCCTTGAATAAAGGTGCCCGCTGCCATAATAACCTTATCTGTATACCCTGGCATCGGAGCAGGATAAGGAACGACGTGAGCATTAATCGGTGAATGCCGTTGAACCGATTGACAGAATTGAATCATCTCATCTGAAGTATTGAATGTAACAGATTGTATTAAATCAGTACGCTTATCATGCGGTGCTGGATCCGTTTGATAGCCAAAGTGTTCTAAAACGGCAGAAGTGAAGATCGCACCTTTTAAAGCTTCTGATACAACATGTGGCGCCAAAAAGAATCCTTGAAACATTTCCTGTAGCATACCAATACTTGCTCCAATCTCTTTACCGATTCCCGGTGCAGTTAAACGATTGGCGCAACTCTCAATGAATGATTGCTTCCCAACTATATAGCCTCCTGTTCGTACAATGCCACCACCAGGATTCTTAATCAATGAACCAGCTATTAAATCGGCACCGACATCTGTTGGCTCCTTCGTTTCAACAAATTCACCGTAACAATTATCTACAAAAATAACGACATTTGAATCCCAGGATCGAATCGTCGTTATGATTCCCTGAATTTCAGCTATGGTTAAGGATGGTCGTTGATCGTAACCTCGTGATCGCTGAATAGCAATCATTTTTGTCTTGGCATGAAAAGCTTGTTTTACTGAATCTATATCGACCCTCCCATTATCCAATGGAATTTGACGATATGTTATACCAAATTCCGTCAACGAACCTGAAGCACCTATCCCTACTCCCATCACTTTTTCTAACGTATCATATGGATGACCAGTTATGTAAAGTAATTCATCACCAGGCGTAATACGCCAAATAACGCTGTAGAAATCGCATGAGTTCCAGATGCTAATTGCGGGCGCACTAGAGCATCTTCACCTCCAAAAACATCGGCATAGACAGCTTCTAGTTTTTCACGTCCGATATCATCATAACCGTAGCCAGTCGTTGCCTGAAAATCTGTTTCACTGATTTGTTGATTTCTGAAGGCTTGCAAAACTTTTTTTTGATTCTGATATTCAATAGCTTGAATTTCTTTACATCTTGGATTTATTTTTTGTTCTACTTCATTAAGAATTTCTTCGATCGTCACGTTCATAATACTCCTTTACTAACTTCATAATAGGGTGTTGATGATTTGCATAGACAGTCAGTTGATAACCTTGTTTTATTGCATTGTATTCTTCTTCAGTCACTAAAGCAGCTGTTTGAAAATCCCGAAGACGATAACTTTCTTCTTCAGGTATAAAGCATGAATATGGCTTCCATTGTTCCTTCATCATTGCTTCTATTTTATGTTTAACCTCATTGATATCGGATGGATCATTTGCACTAATGAGTAGATAAGGATGCTGTTCAGGTATGAAATGTTGTTCTGTTACTAGATCTCTTTTATTATAAAGCGTTAACAGCGGGATTTTATCAGCATCTAACTCTTCTAACAAATCCTGAACCGTTTGTTGATGATCTTCGATATTTGGCGCATTTGCATCGATTACATGTACAATAAGGTCTGCTTCGTTCACTTCTTCAAGTGTCGAACGGAAGGCTGCAATTAGAGGAGTCGGTAAATCTTGAATAAACCCAACTGTATCAGTAACAATCACTTCTAAGCCAGATGGTAAATGTACTTTTCTCGTCAACGGATCCAGTGTTGCAAAGAGTTTGTCTTCATACAAACTGTCGCTTTTGGTTAATCCATTAAATAAAGTGGACTTACCAGCATTCGTATAGCCGACAATCGCGATTTGAAATGCCTGTTGCTTTCTTCTATTGCCTCTATATTGCTCTCTTTGATTGGCAACAGTTTTCAATCGTTTCTTGATATCGTCCATCCGATTTTGAATATGACGTCGATCGGTTTCTAACTTTGTTTCACCTGGCCCTCTTGTACCGATGCCACCACCGAGTCGAGATAGTGCTTCCCCTTGCCCATGTAAGCGAGGGAGCATGTATGCATATTGCGCTAACTCGACTTGTAGTTTCCCTTCTTTTGTGCGAGCTCGTTTAGCGAATATATCTAAAATCAGTTGACTTCGATCAATGACGCGAACCCCTAACGTATCTTGAAGATTTCTAAGCTGACCACCTGATAATTCTTGATTCGCAATAACTATATCAATGGCGTGCTTTGTTACTTGTTCATAAATTTCATCTAATTTTCCCTCACCGACATAATACGCTTGATGAGGTTTTTTACGGTTTTGCGTAATCACGTCCGCGACTTCTGCACCAACAGTACGAGCTAATGCGCGCAGTTCATTTAAACTATAATGAAATCGCTCTTGATTCATATCCTCTGTCTGTACCGCTATTAGTAATACGTTTTCGATTACCATCACCTTCTTTATCGATTCTTTTATCCTAGTGTAATACATGCGTGAGGATTTCATTCCAATCAAGTCAAAAGGCGCTATTACTGATAAATAGCGCCCTTCTATCTATTCTTTATCAAGATTGATATTTTTGGCTGGCACAAAAGTGGAAATGGCATGTTTGAAAATGAGCTGTTGTTTCCCATCAGTTTCTAGCATCACGGTAAAATTATCAAATGCTTTTACAACGCCACGCAACTGAAAGCCATTGGTTAAAAACACGGTAGATGGGATACGTTCTTTGCGCAATTGATTTAAGTACTGATCCTGAATATTGACACTTTGAGACATTGTCCATCCTCCTCTTTTTTCTCTGTATATATTAATTTCTATGTTTCTTTTAAGAATCCTTCTAAATCTGTTAAAATATTTTCAAAAATGTCTTTCTTCTGTGATACTTCCATTGTATACCAATGAACAGGCATTTTATTCTTAAACCATGTAAATTGTCGCTTAGCAAATCTTCTCGAATTACGCTTTAACTGTTCAATCGCCTCTGGTAATGGAATAGTCCCATTGAAATATGGGAGAAATTCTTTATAACCAATCGCTTTCATGGCTTGCGAATCATCTAACCCTAATTCGTGGAAATATCTAGCTTCTTCGACTAAGCCATCATCAATCATTTGATCCACACGCTGATTGATGCGTTGATATAAAGCGCTTCTTTCCATTTCTAGCCCAACGATATAAAAATCATAAGAAGATGCATCACTTTGTTCCTTTTGATATTCGGTCATTGTTTTACCAGTTTGATCATATACTTCTAATGCACGAATCACCCGCTGCATGTTGTGAGGATGAATTTTATCCGCCTGTTCGGGGTCAACCTGTTGTAAACGTTGATAAAAGGGGCCAACACCTTGTTCTTTCATCTGTTGTTCCATCTTCTCACGATAATTCTGATCTTTTCCTTGTTGAGAAAAGTGATAATCAAATAAAATCGATTGAATATACAAACCTGTACCACCAACGATAATGGGTACTTTCCCTTTTTGATGGATCATATGAATATAGTCCTTAACCTGTGTTTGAAATTCAGCAACAGAAAAAGATGCATGAGGATCCATGATATCAATCATATAATGCGGGATCCCATCCATTTCTTCCTTTGTTACTTTTGCAGTACCAATATCCATTCCTCGATAAACTTGCATGGAATCACCACTAATCACTTCACCATTACATTGTTTCGCTACTTCAATACTTAATGCGGTTTTTCCAACAGCGGTCGGTCCAACAATAGCAATTACTTTTGGTTTCATCAAAAAATCCTTTCTCCTAATGACTGCTACATGACCCGTTTAAACATTTTCTCAAGTTCATAAGAAGAGAATTGAATAATAATCGGTCTTCCATGCGGGCATGTAAAAGGATCTTCGCATGTCCGTAAGTCATCCAATAATCGTTTCATATCTTCTTGGTTTAAATAATGATTCGCCTTGATCGATCGTTTACAAGACATAAGAATCGCTGCATCTTCACGTAACTTGCTGACATTAATGGAAGAAGTACTCACCAGTTGATCTACCATTTGTCGAATCATTTCCTCTTCTTCACCTTCAGGAAACCAACGTGGATGTGAACGTATAATATAAGTGTATTGGCCAAATTGCTCGAAGAATAAACCGACTTTTTGAAATTCGTCATGATATTCCTCAATAATAAGCGCTTCTTGTGGTGTGAAATCGAAAGTGAGTGGAACTAACAATTCTTGTACTTCACGATCGACAAATCCAATACGATCTCGAAAAAACTCATACTTTATTCGTTCTTGGGCTGCGTGCTGATCAATAATATATAATCCCGTTTCATTTTGCGCCAAAATATAAGTGCCATGATGTTGCCCAATCGGATACATTACGGGTACTCGTTCAACCTGTGAGCCAGCATGTGTTGCCTCTGGATCATGTCCGTATATCGGTGCATCGTCATGGTCGAAAAAACGATCCTCGTTGTTGCTTACTGTCCCCTGTTCACTGAAAGAAGGCTGCGAACCCTCATCTTCAAATCCTGTCTCTTGTTCCATTTCGTTAAAGGGTTCGTTTAGTTCCCACTGATCTACAATAGGTTCGCGAACTTCCGATTGATCTGTCGTACGTTCTTTCTGAGCAGTATTCTGATCAAATGCAAAAGAAGATTGAACGGATGGTTGCTTTGATACTTTTTGATTCGTCCCTGAAGGTATCAACGTTTGTTGCTTCAGTGCATGCACGATCATGTCTTCAATTGCTTCAACTAAAGCTTTTTCTTTACTGAATCGAACTTCAAGCTTGGTTGGATGAACGTTGACATCAATAAGAATGGGATCCATTTCAATATTTATAATGACAATTGGCTGCCTACCAATTGGTAGTAATGTATGATAGCCATTCGTAATTGCTTTTGCTAATGCGATGCTTTTAACGAAACGTCCATTGACAGTAGTCGTAATAAAGTTTCGTGATGAGCGATTGATCTCGGGCATGGCGATATAGCCGCTAATGTTATAATCTAACGTCGTTTTTTCGACAGGTATCATTTGTTGGGCGACTTTGCGACCATAAATGGCGGAAATAATTTGTAACATATCGCCACGTCCAGTCGTTTGAAACATTTGTTTTTCATTATGAATTAATTCAAAGCGTATATTTGGATGTGCTACTGCCACCCGATTCATAATGTCAGTAATATGTCCCAATTCAGTATGGACGGTTTTCATATATTTTAACCGTGCGGGTGTATTATAAAACAAATCGTTGACAGTGATTGTTGTTCCTCGTCGTGCATCACTGCGATCTTCATTCACAACACGACCACCTTCAAGCGTTATTGACGTTCCAGCTTGTTCACCAGTAGATGTTTTCAGTTGCAAACGGCTCACAGCTGCAATACTCGCTAAAGCTTCCCCGCGAAACCCAAGGGATTGGACATGAAATAAATCATCTTCATTTCGTATTTTACTCGTAGCATGTCTAAGAAATGCCCGGTGACATTGATCGTGCTGAATTCCATGACCATCATCGATGACTTTTATTGATTGTAAGCCTGCTTCGGTTACTTCAACTCGAATCGAAGAACTACCCGCATCAATACTATTTTCCACCAGTTCTTTCACAACCGATGCTGGTCTCTCTACAACTTCACCTGCTGCGATCCGATTGGATAGATGATCTGGTAATTCAATGATATCCATTGTTTTTCACCCCTTGTTTTCTTTCGCTTTCCGTTGCAACTCATACAACTGATTCATAGCTTCCATCGGTGTCATTTCTAATAGATTCAGTTCCATGATTTTCTCTTGAATGGGATCTGCTTTGACCTTCTTCTTTGGTGGTGACGGTTCTTCAGCAAAAAAGGACATTTGTTCTAATGACCTCGCTTCAGAATCATTCGCTGTATGTTTGGGATCTTTGTTTTCTAACTGTTCTAAAATCACACTTGCTCGTTCAATTAGTTCGTCGGGGAGCCCAGCAAGCTTTGCTACATGGATACCGTAACTTTCGTCTGCTGCCCCTTCTTGAATTTGATGTAAAAAGACAACATGACCATTCATTTCTTCGGCTCGTACATGAATATTTTTCACTGATTCAAACGAGTCTGCTAAACTAGTTAGTTCATGATAGTGGGTTGAGAATAAAGTTTTTGCTTGGATATGATGGTGAATATATTCAACAATGGCTTGAGCCAATGCCATACCATCATAAGTACTCGTCCCACGACCAACTTCATCAAGTAAAATCAAACTCTGATCTGTCGCTTGTTGCAGGGCATGATTGGCTTCTAGCATCTCTACCATAAACGTACTCTGACCAGAAACAAGATCGTCTGCTGCCCCAATCCTCGTAAAGATTTTATCAAAGATCGGTAACGTCGCTTCTTTACATGGTACAAAACAACCAATTTGTCCCATAATAATAATTAAAGCGAGTTGTCTCATGTACGTACTTTTACCAGACATATTGGGTCCCGTAATAAGTAAAATGTGCTTATCATCTTCCATCGTTACATGATTGGGGACAAAGGTTTCATCTTTCATCACTTTCTCAACAACTGGATGTCGACTCTCTTGTAACTGCACATGATGAGAATCGGTAAATGATGGACGAACATAATTGTTGTCATCACTTACTGTCGCAAAACTCTGTAATACATCCCAATCACTAATCATATCCGCTAATCTTTGAATTTGCGGAATATACGCTTTTACTTTCTCTCGGAGCTGGATAAATAAATCATATTCGAGATCGACACTTTTCTCTTCTGCTTCAAGAATCGTTGCCTCTTTCTCCTTTAGTTCTTCGGTAATAAAGCGCTCGGCATTCGTTAACGTCTGCTTACGCTCATAGCGATCATTTGGCACTAAGTGTAAATTCGCACGCGTTACTTCAATGTAGTAACCAAACACTTTATTATAACCAATTTTTAGCGATTTGATTCCAGTGGCTTGGCGTTCTTGCTGTTCTAACGCAGCGATCCATTCTTTCCCGTTTCTACTGGCATCACGATATTGATCTAATTGTTCATGATAACCGTCTTTAATTATATTCCCTTCCGTAATCGAGATCGGGGCATTCTCTTCAATACTTTCATTTAATAACGTCACAAGAGAAGGAATCGGATCCATCTGGTTAGAAAGCTTTGTAATTTCTGGATGATCAAATTGCTGCAATTGTTCAATTATTTCCGGAACTTTCTCTAATGAACGCTTCAGCTGAAATAAATCACGTGCATTTACGTTACCGAACGACACGCGACCTGATAAACGTTCCAAATCATAAATCGATTGTAACGCTTCTCGTAATCCATCTCTAGCCATAAAATGGGACAAAACCCCTTCAACTAACTCCAACCGTTGTTCCACTAAACGTACATGCAAAAGCGGTTTTTCTAGCCACTTTTTCAGTTTGCGTGCCCCCATCGCAGTAACGGTTCGATCTAGCACCCATAACAGGCTTCCATACTTTTCTTTACGCATCATCGACGTAGAAATTTCTAGATTTCTCTTTGATGACATATCAAGTTGCATATATTGCTCTAATTCTATCACTTGTACTTCTTTCAAATGATCAAATGCCCGCTTTTGCGTCGTATACAAATATTGGTATAACACACTGCTTGTCTCTTGCAAAAATGGATCATGAATATGTTCTACTAATGAATGGATTGCTTCGTTACATTCCGAGTCTCTAATGTATGAGACCGTTAGTTGTAATTGCAACTGTAATTCGTCCAACCACTTTTGTTCCAACGTATCGTCGACAATCACTTCTTTTATTGGACGGTTATATAACTCACTTACGACCGTGTCCCAACCTGTATTCACTTGCATCACAAACGTTTCACCAGTCGAAAGATCTGAATATGCCAGTGCAAACGACCTGTCTTCACTCATACGAATGACTGCTAAATAGTTGTTTTCTTTTTCATCAAGCATATTGCCTTCCATGACCGTACCAGGTGTAATGAGTTGTACGACTTCTCGTTTAACAACACCTTTTGTGGCTTTTGGGTCTTCAACTTGTTCACAAATAGCCACTTTATAGCCTTTATTGATCAATGTTTTGATATAGTTCTCTGAGGAATGAAACGGTACACCACACATCGGAATCCGTTCTTCTCCACCACCATCACGACTCGTTAACGTAATTTCTAATTCCATCGCTGCTTTTTTGGCATCTTCAAAGAACATTTCATAAAAATCGCCTAAGCGAAAAAATAAAAAACAATCTTTATATTCAGCTTTAATTTGTAAATATTGTTGAATCATTGGCGTATAGCTCATGACACTTATCCTCCGTCTTATCCATTAAACTTCCGCCTACATTATAGCATAGAAATGAAAGGATTCACCAAAAGAAAAAAATACAGTGTGTATCATCACACACTGTACGGATTATTCTTCATCTTTGTTGGCTAAAAAGTCGGGATCAATTTCGTCTAATTCATCATCGGATAAAGCAAGATCCCATTCTTCCTCATCATATACTTTCCCTTTAGGGTCGACCTTTACGTATACTTTCGTTTCACCCATGACTTCGACCAAAAATTCTCTTTCAACATCCACCTTTATGCGATTGCCTCTCTCTTCGATGCTACATTCTAGACAATTTGGTTGTTGAATCACTTTGGCAAAAACGTCGGATTCTTCCCCTAAATGATGTTCATCGCGTATCGTAAGTGGTACTTTATCACAATACTCTACCGTTTCAGTGACAACTTCTGTTTTCGTATTATCATGATAAGCATACCATACATTGGTTTCATAACTGCCACGAATTTCGACGACGTCTTCTTTTTTTAATTTAGCGTGATAGTGATGGTTAATAATCCAACATCCTAAAATGCTTGATGGTCGATGTGACGGAGTGATGACATCTGTATCTTGTGTAAACTTTCTACCTTTTCCGATAATGGCTTTCGTAATGATTTCCCGATATTGCTGATCAAGAAAAGACATGGAATGTTACCCTCCCTTTCGATTCAATTCCATCCTATGCAAGACATTCACCTAGAGTGCCTTGATTCCATGAATTCTTCTTTTAATACTACTTCATCCTATGCAGATGCCTAGAAAAGTGTACATTTGAAAGCTTATATTCCATTAGAAAATGGTAGCGATGATATTGATAACTATTTCCCATAAACATTGTCATCAACGAATCCTTAAAACACAAAAAAGACCGGAACTAGACGTACAGAGAGTCATTAATACGTCTTTTGTCCCAGTCTTCTTTCTAGTTTACTCTTGATTTTGTTCGGTACCTGTTTTTCCTGTCAGAATGTCTCCGCCTGTTGACCGAATCACTTCATTCGTAATTTCTCTAGCTATCGTGTTTGTAACCAATTGTAACGTGTCATTAATTTCAACTTGCGAGTCCTTAAATTCCTGTACAATCGGTATCGCATCGATTTCTTCCTGCAGACGATCAATTTCAGCTTCTACTTTCTTTAACGCTTCATGTTTACCATATGCTTGAAAGTTTACTGCTTGCTTCTGCAAAGCTTTCATTTTTTTAATTAACGTTTGAATCTTTTCGTTCTCGTTCAGTTTGGTTTCTAACTGTTTAAAACGTTCAATTTCTTCAATATCAGCCATTTTTTTTGCCAAGCTTTGGGCTTCTTCAATGACTTCTGCTCTTGTGTATTTCGCCATTTAGTTCACCTCTACTGCTGACTCGACCATTTCACCATCAAGTGTCCAAGTTTTTGTATTGGTAATTTTTACATCGACCATTTCACCGATAACGGATTTTGGTCCTCTAAAGTTAACGAGTTTATTACGTTCAGTGTAACCTGAGAGAACATCAGGGTCTTTTTTACTTTCACCTTCTACCAATACTTTAACGGTCTCGCCTTGATATTTTTTCATTGTATCTGCGGATTGTTGATTCACTAGTGCATTTAAGCGTTGCAAGCGTTCCTTTTTCACTTCCATTGGTGTATGGTCTTCCCAACGGGCGGAAGGAGTGCCCTCACGTGGAGAATAAATAAACGTATATGCACTTTCAAAACCAACTTCTTCAACAAGACTTAATGTTTCTTCAAATTGTTCATCCGTTTCATTTGGAAATCCAACAATAATATCGGTTGTTAATGTTGCATTTGGCATAGCTTCACGAATTTTTCGCACAAGCTCAAGATACTGCTCCCTTGTATAACGGCGAGCCATGACACGTAAAATATCTGAACTTCCTGACTGAACAGGTAAATGAATATGATCAAGTAAGTTATCATGTTTCGATAATACATCGATCAAACGGTCATCAAAGTCTCGTGGATGCGATGTTGTAAAGCGGACTCTAGGAATATCTATCTTACTGATCTCTTCCATCAAATCTCCTAAACCATATTCAAAATCAAAATCTTTTCCGTACGCATTTACGTTTTGTCCAAGTAATGTCACTTCTTTATACCCTTGAGCTGCTAAATGACGTACTTCTTGGACAATATCCTCTGGCAGGCGACTACGTTCTTTGCCGCGCGTATATGGTACAATACAATAGGTGCAGAACTTGTCACAACCATACATGATATTTACCCATGCTTTGATGTTTCCTTTACGTTGTTTCGGTAAATTTTCTATAATGTCGCCTTCTTTGGACCAAACTTCAACGACCATTTCTTTTCCGAACATGGCTTCTTGAACAAGCTGTGGCAGGCGATGAATATTATGCGTTCCAAAAATTAAATCGACAAATTGATGTTTTTCTAATATACGATTGACAACAGATTCTTCTTGGGACATACAACCGCAAACACCAAGAATTAAATCAGGATTTTCTGTTTTCAATGGTTTTAAGTGACCAATTTCACCAAACACTTTATTCTCGGCGTTTTCACGAATCGCACATGTGTTTAATAAAATAATGTCTGCGTCGTGCGTATCATCAGTTGACGTATATCCCATCTGCGTCAATATCCCCGCCATGACTTCTGTATCGTGTTCGTTCATTTGGCACCCGTATGTACGGATCATGAATTTCTTGCCTTCTCCGATATTTTGCATTTCTTCAGGGATTTCGAAGTCATAATGAATATCAACATCTTTTTTTAAACGCTTTTTCGCTTTGCGCATATTTGGTGGTTCATATGTCGTTTGAAAATATCTAGAGATTAAATCATCACTCGACATTTGTTTGAGTCGATCTAAATTATCATTCGCATCGGATTTTACGTCCGTGGAATTCGGTTGTTTGATTTGTTGACTCGCGAGTCGTTGTTTTTCATTCATTCGCTGTGACTCCTTTCTTACATCATTCTTATAAGACATGTTACACACACACTATCCCCCATTATAGAAGATTATCAAATGAATTACAAAGACAAATCTTTTATCTAGCTAGATTAAAGGGAAATGTATGAATAAAATTGCGATGGCTCAGTTTTTCAATAACGAAAGTAGGAAAATGTTCTTGTAATCTCTCTAAGAGTACAGTGTAATCATCAATAGACCGTAAAGAACTCAACATATCGTCACTTCCATCAAAGTCCGATCCGAAACTAATACAATCTTCAGCACCGAGCTGAATGAAATGCTTTATATGTAATATGAGATCCTCGTAAAAGAATGTATTTGAGGAAGTAACAAAATCACTCACAAAAGTGATACCCATCAGTCCATCTTTCTCTACTAATCGTCTAATCTGCTGATCATCTAAATTCCGTGGGTGATCACGAATCGTGCGCGCGTTCGAATGTGATGCCATGGGATAGTGACTCAGCTTCAAAGCTTCAAAAAACCCTTGGTATGAAAGATGACTGACATCAATCCATACATGTTGTTCATTCGCTAACTGGATCACTTGTTTACCGAAGTTTGTAAGTCCGGCTCCTCTTTCTTCCAAAATGCCGTCAGCTGCTAGATTCGCTTCATTCCATGTTAATCCAATCATACGAACCCCTAACCGGATGAATAAGCGTAACTTAAACAAATCACCGCCTAAGGCATCGACTCCTTCTAATGTTAATATGGCTCCTCGCTGATTCTCTCGTAATAACGGAAGGTCATGCTGATTGGTGATCAAGACGACATCTTCATAGGGCTTTATCACTTGTTCATAAAATAAATCAATCATCTGCAAACAAGCTGCAAATTTTACTTCTTGTGGCAAATAGTCAGGCACAAATACTGCAAAACATTGCACTTTGACCGGACTTTTCTTCCACTTCTGATAATTTACGTTGAGCCGAGGATCATTATGAAACGTCATATTTTGCGACCACATCTTCCATAAGGCATCACAATGACAATCGATAATCACCAGCATCCTCCTTACACATATGCCATAAAGAAAACCTGCTTGTATCAATGACAAACAGGCCAACATTTCCTACTCTTTATCGCGGTTCGACAATAAGTTTGATAGCTGTTCTTTCTTCATTATCAATCATGATATCCGTAAAAGCTGGAATACAAATGAGATCAACACCACTAGGAGCCACAAAACCACGCGCGATTGCAACCGCCTTCACTGCTTGGTTTAATGCACCTGCACCAATCGCTTGAATCTCAGCTGAACCACGTTCTCGTAAAACATTTGCAAGTGCGCCTGCTACTGAATTCGGATTAGATTTCGCTGAAACTTTTAATATGTCCATTCCTGGTACCTCCTTCATTTCCTATTGTCATTCCACTTTTACTATATTCATCTATAGGGAAGATATTCCTTATCATTATGAAAGATTCGCGGTAAAGATTCAAATGATAAGGAGCTAAACCGATCGCCTACGAAAAAAACGGATGATCTTCATTAATTTGTAATCTTTCAATTTTTTTCGCTTGCCCATTCTTTTCGTTAATATCGACAAGAATTGCACTTAATTGTGTCCTACCATCCTTAGGTACCTCAAACCGTACAGGTAATCCAGTAAGAAATTTCTTTATTACGGATTCCCTATCCGTACCCAGAATACCATCATATGGACCTGTCATCCCTGTATCTGTAATATAGGATGTTCCATTTGGTAAAATTCGGTCATCTGCTGTTTGAACATGCGTATGTGTTCCTGCAATGGCGGTGACTCTTCCATCTAAATACCAACCTAATGCTTGCTTTTCACTAGTAGCTTCCGCATGAAAATCAACAAAAATAATGTTCGTACGTTTTTTTGCTCGTTCAATTAACTCATCTGCTTTGCGAAAAGGATCATCTACTGGTTGCATAAACGTTCTACCGAGCAAATTAATCACTGCGATTTCATGATTATTTGTTTTAATGTAGGCGATATCATTCCCTGGTGTATTCGGTGGTAAATTGGCTGGACGAACCATATAAGTGGCATCATCGATAAAATGAAAAATTTCTTTTTTATCCCATGTATGATTCCCCATCGTTATTGCTTGCGCTCCCCATTCCAACAGCTGTTTATATATTTTTTCTGTAATGCCTTTTCCAGCTGCAGCATTTTCGCCGTTCATAATCGTTGCATGTGGTTGATACTTCTTCTTAATTTTTGGCAAATACTCTTCGACCATGTTTCGACCGGGTGAGCCAACAATATCTCCAATAAATAATAATTTCATTCTATTCTACCTTTCTTTCTTAGTATCACTAGTTTTGCATATATACTAAAAAAAGTCAAAAATAAAAGCGACCTTAAAGGACGCTTTTATTTCGCATATTCAACAGATCGCGTTTCTCGAACAACAGTTACTTTAATATGACCAGGGTAATCTAATTCATCCTCAATTCGCTTACGAATATCTCTAGCGATCTTGGTTGCTTCCGCATCGTCAATTTCATCTGGTTTGACCATGATACGAATTTCTCGACCTGCTTGAATCGCAAAGGATTTTTCAACACCTGCATAGGATTCAGAAATTTCTTCAAGCTTTTCTAAACGTTTAATATAATTTTCTAACGTTTCACTTCTTGCTCCTGGTCTTGCTGCAGATAACGCATCCGCAGCAGCAACTAATACCGCGATGATCGAGGTTGCTTCTTCATCACCATGGTGAGAGGCAACAGCATTGACTACGACATCATTTTCTTTATATTTCGTCGCTAACTCCTTACCAATTTCAACGTGACTACCTTCTACTTCATGATCGATGGCTTTACCGATATCATGCAGTAATCCAGCACGTTTGGCAAGCGTTTGATCTTCTCCTAGTTCTGCAGCTAATAGACCGGATAAATAGGCAACTTCCATCGAATGATTGAGTACATTTTGACCATAACTCGTTCGATATTTTAAGCGACCCAAAATCTTCACTAAATCAGGATGAAGACCGTGTACACCAACATCAAATGTCGTTTGCTCACCATGTTCACGAATGTATTCATCGACTTCGCGTCGTGATTTATCCACCATCTCTTCAATACGAGCTGGATGTATTCGTCCATCTTGAACCAATTTATCTAACGCTATTCTTGCAATTTCGCGTCGAATTGGATCAAATCCGGATAAAATCACTGCTTCTGGCGTATCATCAATAATAAGGTCGATTCCCGTTAATGTTTCAAGTGTACGAATATTTCGCCCTTCACGACCGATAATTCGACCTTTCATCTCATCATTCGGAAGATTTACAACAGACACAGTCGTTTCTGCCACATGATCAGCTGCACAACGTTGTAAAGCAAGTGATAAAATGTCTTTTGCTTTTTTGTCTGCTTCTTCTTTTGCCCGATTTTCTGATTCCTTAACAATCAAGGCTGCATCATGTGATACATCTTCTTCCACACGTTGTAAAATAATCTGTTTTGCCTGTTCTGTCGTATACCCTGAAATCCGTTCTAATTCAGCTTGCTGTTCATTGACCATTTCTCCAACTTTGCTTTCCATTTCTTCAATTTGTTGTTGTTTTTCTGCAAGCGAATTTTCCTTCTTCTCCAACGACATTTCTCGCTTGTCTAACATTTCGTCTTTTTTGTTTAAAATTTCTTCTTTCTGCATGAGACGACTTTCAAGTTTTTGAGCTTCTGAACGACGATCGCGGAGCTCTTCTTCCGTTTGTTGACGAAGCTTATAATTTTCATCTTTAGCTTCCAACAACGCTTCCTTCTTGGCAACTTCAGCGTTTTTATAGCCTTCATCGACAATTTGTTTTGCTAAATCTTCAGCACTAGAGATTTCTTTCTCAGCAATTTTCTTGCGAATCAGATAACCAACAACAATACCGACAAATGTAAGCAAAATGGAGATGATAATGTTTAAAAATAAATCCATCGTTTCACCTCCTCTTGCTATAAACTTGTACAACTGTTTTAAGTCGGCATGTACAAATAAACATGTTATGTTTCATTACTTGTATAATAATTTTTCATTATACAAGTTAATTTTAATCATCCATTAGAGTTATGTCAAGGATTGTAAGCGTGAAATCGCTTACTACGAAGGAATATAAACGCACGATATGAGAATCTATCATCCTATCACTGCACGAATTCTAAGCGATCGATTCGTTAAGACATGAAAAGTATAGTAAACTGCTTCTTTTCCGTTTA
>NZ_APML01000032.1 GCF_000359605.1 Gracilibacillus halophilus YIM-C55.5 | reverse complement strand
TCTGGTCCTTCTAACTGAATCTCGCCATTTTTAATCGCTTCATTATAAGCTTCGGAAGCCCTCGCTGCCTCTTGATCGACTTTCCCATTTTTACTTAGGACCCACGTATTCCCTATCCGTTCTTTATCATACGCCGAAAAATCATATTGTTTTGCTGATGTGGCTTTTGAGTAATAGGCTGATGCATTCTCAGCTGTTTGTTCCTCGTATGAACGCAAACCACCCCGTCTTTCTATATCCAGCGTTTTTCTCTGTGATAAAATATTTTGCCTTGTTCGATCTTTTTGGGATAGCAACATCCGATGAAAAGCAGTCTGTTCCTTTGCTTCTGCCATAAAAGACTGAACACGAGGTAATTGATCGCTAAACCAATCCGTTGTCCGTTCACTTGGCTTGTAGCTCGACACTTTACGCATTAATGACTCAATTTCATGAAATGCGCTTTGCATTTGCTCATGATCACGTCTATAACTCGTGGAAAAATGCTCGGTTTGCCGATCAAGCTTGTCCATGACTTGAAGGCTATCATCTCTGCTTTCTACCATATGCGCAGTCGATGGTGCCGTCGCTGACGTGATGTCAGAAACGCTATGAATAATCTGACGAGCGTCGTATGCCAGTCGATCCAGTTGTGCGTATGTATTGATGATATCATGTTCTTGTGCTTCTAGGTACTCCTCTTGAATAATCGCATGTTGGTGGGGGTCAATCTCTTGCTGAAAATCCTCTAGGTGTTTCGATACATTTTTTTCGAGTTGTTCAAATATTCCTTGAAACGCTTGAATCAGTGTACCATGAAAGACTTGAAAATAATCCTTTGCCGCATCTGCGGACTTTCCCTGAAAATCATCGAGCTGTATGATTTGATCGATATTTGATTGAATCTCATGTAGTTGGTCTTGGATGGCTGTTGTATTTCTTTTCAATTCATCGTGAAAAGCTCGTACTTCTTCAATATGCACATGACGATTGGCCATCTCCTACCTCCATTTAACCAAAGGATAATCATGATATATATTCTACTACAAGGAAATAATTGGTTGAAATAGGTTTTTATAACCATTTTTAATAATACGATATGACTGGATTTGTAATATAATAAAAAACTGAGAGGATTCATTAGTAAAAGTAATGACTTTCTTAGCTCTTTTTTATCAATAGGATATTCGTGTGGAAATAAGTTTAATGATATAAACATAACACGAAAAAATTTTATTTATTGACATTATCTTAAATGTAGTTTATTATTACGTTATACGATATAACGTTAAACATAATAATTGTTGGAAGGGAGTGGGAACGTGGTTAAGAAAAACAGATTTTCAGAACCTTCATTGTTGATTTTAATAAGTCTTGCTGAAAAAAACCGTCATGGCTATGCAATAATGGAGGACATTGAAAAAAATTATGACATTAAGTTAGGCCCAGGTACATTATACGGAGCAATTTCACGTTTAGAGAAAGAAGGGTATATAAGTGTCATTGAATCAGAAGACCGTAAAAAGCCTTACAAGCTAACAGATGAAGGACAAATATATTTAACTGATCAAATTAAAGAACTTCAGAAAGTTACCTCAATTGGCTTGAAAAGGCTTGGTTTAGTATGAAGTGGTTTATTTATCTGTATCCTAAAAGTTGGAGAAGAAGATATGGCGATGAGTTAATGGAAGTAATAAAACAAACAGATACGTCATTCAAAACAATAATTGATTTACTTTTAGGCATAATTGATGCTTGGCACATAGAACTAAGTGAAAGGAAGGTCTATGGATTTCGTTTGAGTCAATTATTAACTTTAATTGGTTTAATTAATGTCCTCGTTATTTCAAAATTAATATCATTAAGGGAGGCTATTTTGTTGGAACAGATTGCGTTGATAGTTGCTATGTTATCTTTTTTCTTAGCGATTGTTGTTTTAGTAGTGAATATGTTTAAAGTTGGGATTATATCAGCCTTTTCTACTAACACAAGGTTAGCTAAAATATCAGTTGGTTTAATGGGATCGTATGCAGTCTTTTTTATAACATTTTTAGTCTTAGCAAATTAATTAGTTACTCAAGACATTGTCTTTTACTAAAGAGTTGTATGGTTCTTTCCCTCACAGACAAGTATAAATTCATTTTAAGAAGAATCCATTTTGATAACCAAGATTTTCTCAAAGTGGATTCTTTTTTATTTATTAATTTTGGCATTCAAAAGTGCTGTTACTAAGGAGTAGCAAGAAATAATCATGAGTATTGGCTTTTGGACAAGCGAAAACATGAATGAATTTTAGGGATACGTCAAAATGCTTCTAGAAACATCAGCGATCACGGTAGCAGTCACTGGTGTTGGCTTATTAATCGGAATCGTTGTTAAATCCTGACGAAATGATTCCAAAGAGACTGAGGACCAGGATGACTATGAAATCTGACATTAACAACTACGGCACCAATGATTGATTTTTTCAGTATTAGTTTGCCTTTTGAAGTGAGCAATCTTGTCTATAGTGGTAGTTCACTACTAGTGCTCGTTTTACCGGCGCACAATCGCCTACAGGAGTTGCTTACGCTGATATAACGACTGGTTATTGGAAAGATAAATTTAATGGTCGAGTCAAACGAATCTTTTAGGGCGGTAATCGTCCTTTTCTTTTGCTAGAGAGGTGTCATAACTTCTAAGTATTGAATCAATTCTAGTGATATTGTCATTATGCTAGTTTTACTTGTATCAAAACTTAGATTCATAAATGAGGTGAAAACATGAAGTATGGATATGCAAGAGTATCTACAGTACATCAAGATTTAGAAAGTCAGATCCAGCTATTGCAGCAAGAAGGATGCGAGAAAATTTACAAGGATAAATTCACAGGAACAAAGAAAGATCGACCGGCTTTTCAAGAATTGCTCCAGGTATTAAATGAAGGTGACACATTAATCGTTACTAAGCTAGACCGTTTTGCCAGATCTACAGTAGATGGAATTCACACGATTAAGCAACTGTTTGAAAAAGGAGTGAAAGTGCACGTATTAAATATGGGGCTTGTAGAAAATGCACCGACAGGAAGGCTTATTTTTAACGTGATGAGTGCTTTTGCTGAATTTGAACGAGATATGATCGTAGAACGGACGCAAGAAGGAAAACAAATAGCTAAGCAACGTGATGATTTTCGAGAAGGTCGGCCAAAGAAGTTTAGTAGCAAACAGATTGAACATGCTCTACAATTAAAGAAAAGTCATTCATATAAGCAAGTTGAGGAAATGACCGGAGTGAGTAAGAGTACATTGTTAAGAGCTAAGAATAAAAGATATATGGTATAATTAGGTATATGCTAGCAAATCTAAAAGGAGAGAATCAAATGTTAAACATTGATGACATTATGAATCGTTTTTTTGAACAAAAATCAATCTATTATTTAAATCATGTCAATGCTTTTATAGATTATCTAAAGCACGATGGAATGAATGTATCGAATATGGAAATTCATTTGCAAGGTATTAGAAGTTACGACATTATAAAGTCATTAGACTTCTATATTGAGAAGAATAATATAACTGCAATTGATACTGCACAACGATATTCTTCAGCTGTTAAAGAATTTTTATTATTTCTGTATGAAAATTATCAAGTTACTAACCAGGAGTTAAATTATGAGTTGTATATACCTCCGTTTAAAGATAAATCTTATAGAGGGCAAGTAAATAAACATATTAATAAATTAGAAAAGGAAGGGATACTAAATAAAAGTACCAGCTTTCAAAACTTTGATACTCTAGAAATAAATAATTTATTAAATGAATGTAATCAAATTTTAAATTCAAGAGAAAGTTACTTAATGGCACAGAAAAAACAAGTTTATTTCAATAAATATAGAAGTGCAATAATGATAAAGATAATACTTTTAATGGGGATTACATATAGAGAAATAATTAAAATGAAAATAAATGATATAAGTTTAGAAAACAACTATGTGAAGATTAATGGATTTATTGTACGTATTCCTATTAATTTACTGAAACAATTAAGACAATACATAAACCTCTTACAGTCATTAAATACGAAAGAAAGAATAGAAAATTTATTTATTGAATTTAACGGAGACCGAATATCTAGTCAAACCTCAACTACAAGTAATTTTATTAATTCATTACTTGGAAGAGGTGATTTAACTGGACTAATCAAATATATAACTACTAGTATGATCAACGAAGGGATTAATGAAACAATTATTAAGCAAGTGACTGGTATTTCGGACGTATTATATTCAGAATGCCATAACATAGTATATAATTCTGCTAGGTCTATTAGACATTTCGATTCTAAAATCAGAAATTTAGAAATGTTTGATCAAATCTAAAAATTTTTATTTAGAGGTGAATGTCATATATGAAAAATAGAGAAACAACAGAAAAAACAGGTTATTTTTATGGCATAGTTTTGTTTTTAATATTGTTTTCTACTATAAGTTTTGTAGTTTATTTGTTCTATTCTCTAGTCATCAAAGCTTCGAACGACGAATTAACAGATAATACAATTGTAAATGCTTTAATAACACTGATTATAAGTGTTATTTTAGGTAATCTAATGTCAAGAAAGTTAGAACATAGATATGCGAGAAGTTTGGAGATTTATAAAATAAAAAATTCAATAGCTTTAAATATTATTGATTTATCTGAAACTATTTTAAATTCTCGTAATGAAGAAATTAGGCTTAAAGCATTAGAATCATTAGAAACGGAATATAAAAAATCCAAGCTATATTTTGAAGAAGAAATTGTCTATTCAATTCAAAACTTAATCAAATATCAATCGTTGGACAGCTATAATCAGCTAATTAAACTCTTAAGAAATCAAGTGAATAAATAATATTATCTGAAATGGTGACCATTTTAGTATAAAGTGTTTATGATCCAATGGAAAAAGTAGATTTATACGCTAGCACATAATAAAAAACTATACTTCATAAAAAGCTTGTAATATTACA
>NZ_APML01000031.1 GCF_000359605.1 Gracilibacillus halophilus YIM-C55.5 | reverse complement strand
AGGTTTCCTGGTAAATCCTCGATTACTGGGAAATCTTCTATCTAGCATCCACTGTTTTCCCGGTAAATCCTCGATTACTGGGAAATCTCCCACCCAGCATCCGCAGATTTCCTGGTAAAACCACAATTACTGGGAAATCTTCTATCTAGCATCCACTGTTTTCCCGGTAAATCCTCGATTACTGGAAAATCTCCCACCCAGCATCCGCAGGTTTCCCGGTAAAACGCTTATTACAAAAAAACTCCCATGACAAATGACTCGTCATAGGAGCAGAATCTCAATTATTTTAACGATCCGATGTCACTGCGATAAAAGAAGGCATCAGTTTGATCGAATCGCTCGAGATATTGATAAATTTCTTGCTGTGCTTTTTCTAATGTATCTTCCACAGCACCCACGAGAAGAACACGTCCACCGGTAGATTGATAGCCACCATTTTCTGCTTGAGCAGTTCCCGCATGAATCACATAAACATCTTGATCGGTGTCATCTAATGATGGTAGTTTGACTTGCTTTTTATATGTTCCAGGATAACCAGAAGAAGCGACGACTGTACCAATTGCATATGCATCTTTCCACTTCAATTGCGGATCTTTCCCTGCAGTCACATCTTCAATCACTTGTATCAAATCATTCTCTAATAACGGGAGAACCACCTGCGTTTCTGGATCCCCAAAACGAGCATTAAATTCGATTACTTTCGGACCTTCTTTCGTTTCAATCAACCCGCCATATAACACGCCAGTATATGGACGTCCTTCCTGTTTCATCCCTTTTGCCACAGGTTTCAAAATCTCTTCGACCGCAAAATCCACGTGTTCATCAGCTAAATCGGGTACAGGGGCATATGATCCCATGCCACCCGTATTTGGTCCTTCATCATGATCAAACGCTCGCTTATGATCACGGGCAGGTACCATTGGATACACATTTTCTCCATGAACAAACGCAAATAAAGAAAATTCTTTGCCTTCTAAATATTCTTCGATGACGACTCGACTGCCTGCATCGCCAAATTGGTTGTCGATTAACATACGCTCAGCTGCTTGAAGCGCTTCTTCTTCCGTCATCGCGACAACGACACCTTTTCCAGCAGCTAAGCCATCCGCTTTGATTACGATTGGCGCTCCTTCTTCACGAATATAGCTTTGGCTTTTTCTACATCGGAAAAAGTGTGATACTTAGCTGTCGGAATTTGATAGTTTTGCATAAATGCCTTAGCAAAATCCTTACTGCCTTCGATAATCGCTGCTTCCTCAGATGGACCAAATACTTTCAAATTTCGATTTCTAAATACATTGACAACCCCTTTGGTTAGAGGAACTTCTGGCCCTACGATTGTCCAGTCAATGCCATTTTCTTGAGCAAAATCAGCGAGTTCTTCTAGTGCGTCATCTTTTATCGCAACACACGTGGCATCTTCAGCAATCCCACCATTTCCAGGCGCCGCGAAAATTTCAGTCACGCGCTCGCTTTCTTTTAATTTTTTCACGATAATATGTTCACGCCCACCGCTTCCTATCACAAGAACCTTCATGTTTTCCTCCTTAAACGAACCGAGATGATCGATCATTTTTTTGCGAAAGTGATATTAATCTTGCGAAAATCACATTAATTTTGCGAATCTACTAATAATTTTGCGAATCTAGCAATAATCTAGCGAAAACTTCATTTTGCTGTTGAAAAGGATTCTCGCCTCGACGAGAATCCTACAATTTCATTAATGTTTAAAGTGGCGCATTTTCGTAAAGACCATCGCAATGCCATGTTGGTTACAGGCATCGATTGAATCTTGATCGCGCTTCGAACCGCCTGGCTGAATAATCGCTTTAATGCCTGCTTTCGCCGCATTTTCTACCGTATCTGGCATTGGGAAAAAGGCATCAGAAGCCATGACCGCACCTTCTGCTTTTTCACCTGCTTGTTCAAAGGCTATTGCTGCTGCTCCCACACGATTCATTTGTCCTGCGCCAACGCCTAATGTGCTATCCCCTTTGGCTACAACGATCGCATTCGATTTCACGTGCTTAACAACTTTCCAAGAGAACAATAACTCTTCCATCTCTTTTGCCTCAGGCTTGCGGTCTGTCACTACTTCTAAATCATTTGCAGTGACACTGCCATGATCGCGATCTTGTACGAGTAAACCACCAAGTACACTCACGACTTTCTTCGTATCATCCTCATCAGCTTTCATTGGTGTTTCTAATAGGCGAATATTTTGCTTTTCCGTTAAAATCGCAAACGCCTCTTCAGAGAAACTCGGTGCAATGACGATTTCTAAGAAAATTTCTTTCAAATGTTTAGCCGTTGCTACGTCTACTTCTCGATTTAAAGCAACAATGCCACCAAAGATAGATACCGGATCTCCTTCATATGCTTTCAGATAAGCATTCTCAATCGTATCACCAATACCGACACCACAAGGATTCATATGTTTCACGGCAACCGCTGCTGGGTTTTCGGTAAATTCTAATACGACCTCAAGCGCTGCATTGGCATCTTGAATATTGTTATATGACAACTCTTTGCCGTGGAGCTGTTTTGCGCTAGCAATCGAAGCCCCTTTGACGTTTCCTTCTTTATAAAAGGCAGCGTTTTGATGCGGATTTTCACCATATCGTAAAGACTGCACCTTCTCAAATGTTTGGGTAAATGTTTCAGGATCTTCTTCATTCGTAATATCAACAAAATAATTAGCAATCATGGCGTCATAATTAGCTGTGTGACGGAATACTTTGGCTGCTAAATTTTTGCGAAAATCAACAGTACCGCCATTATTTCCGAGCTGTTCGAGCACTTGGTCATAATCAGTTGGGTCAACTACGACCGTCACATCACGGAAGTTCTTGGATGCGGCACGAAGCATTGTTGGTCCGCCAATATCAATGTTTTCGATCGCATCTTCTTCAGTGACATCTTCTTTAGCAATCGTTTCTTTAAACGGATATAGATTGACAACAACAACGTCAATCGGCGCGATTCCTCGTTCCTCTAATTGACTGACATGAGATTCTTCATCACGGCGAGCCAACAATCCCGCGTGAACATACGGGTGAAGCGTTTTGACACGTCCGTCTAATATTTCATCAAAATTCGTTACTTCGGACACACCTAAAGCAGATAACCCTGCATCTTTTAGCTTTTTCAACGTGCCTCCTGTTGAAATCAGTTCATACCCTAATTTTTCTAAGCCTTCTGCAAATGGAATGAGATTCGTTTTATCCGATACGCTAACTAACGCACGTTTTTTCACTGTGATTCTCCTCTCGCTATCAATTTTTGAATCGTTTCTGGATAGAGGCGATGCTCCACTTGTTGGATCGCTTGTTGCAAGTCATCACGTGTCATCTTATCGGTTACGTTGACCGCTTCTTGGGCAATAATCGAGCCAGTATCCATTCCTTCATCAACATAATGAACCGTAACACCAGATATTTTGACACCAGCCTCAAATGCTTGTCCAATAGCATCTAGACCAGGAAACGCTGGTAAAAGGGACGGGTGTATATTGATGATCTTCCCTTCAAATGGTCGCAACAGCGTATTTCCAATCAAACGCATATACCCAGCTAAGACGATCCAATCAATTTTATGTTCCTGTAACACATTGACAATCTTTTCTTCAAATGCGTTTTTGTCACGATATTGTTTCGGTTCAAATACAAAAGTAGGCGTCCCTTGTTGTTTTGCCTTTTCGACTACCTTTGCATTTGGTTGATCCGACACAAGTAACGCGACCTCTGCATCTAGTTTACCATATTTCACTGCCTCTGTTATCGCGTCATAATTGCTCCCCGTACCAGAAGCAAACACAGCTAGTTTGGCTTTAGGCATTGATCAGCTTCACCCCAGTTTCTGCAGTGACTTCTCCGATCAACGACGCCGACTCATCTATGTCACGTAACAATTCTAGTGCCATCTCTGCTTCATGCGCCTCGACGACGACAGCCATGCCGATTCCCATGTTGAATACACCGTACATATCTTCTTCATGTACATTCGCTGTTTCTTGTAAATAGTGAAAGATCTTCGGTACTTCCCAACTACCTTTTGTCAATTGAACACCGAGATGATCAGGTATAGCTCGTGGGATATTTTCGTAAAATCCACCGCCCGTAATATGACTAATTCCTTTAATCGTAAGGTTTTGCTTTAATTGTTGAATCGCTTTGGTGTAGATTTTGGTTGGTTCCAGTAACGCATAGCCTAATGTTCGGTCGATCGACGCAATATGATCGTCATACGCGAGATCATTCTCTTCTACGATTTTCCGAACGAGTGAAAACCCATTCGAATGGACACCGCTCGAACCGATACCAATCATTTTGTCCCCTGGCTGGATTTTATCACCTGTGATGATGTCTTTTTTATCACAAATACCGACGACAAAACCGGCCAAGTCGTATTCATCCTCGTCATACATGTCGGGCATTTCTGCCGTTTCACCACCGATCAGTGCCGCGTGGCTTTGTTCACATCCATCAGAGATCCCTTTAACAATTTGCTCCATCTTTTCTGGTTGGTTTTTTCCACATGCAATATAGTCTAAGAAAAACAGCGGATCTGCACCTTGAGCAACGATATCATTGACGCACATAGCAACTAAATCGATGCCGACAGTGTCATGCTGATCCATTTCAAAAGCAAGTTTTAGTTTTGTTCCAACGCCATCTGTTCCCGAAACGAGCACAGGTTCTTCATAAGAAAATCCACTGAGATCAAATAGTCCACCAAATGCGCCAACACCACCTATTACTTCAGGTCGATTAGTTTTGGCAATATGTTTTTTCATTAAATCAACGGCTTGATATCCTGCTTCTACATCAACGCCTGCATTCTTATATATTTCACTCATGAACGAAACTCCTTTATATAGACTCTGTTATTTCATTTTGTGAACAGAGACGTTAAAAATATCATTAATCCTTATACGCTGGAATAATTGTTTCCGGATAAATTTCAGTTGGATAGTTTCCAGTAAAGCAAGCTTGGCAAATGCCATGAGCTTCTGTATCTCGTTCATTAACAAGGGACTGTTTCAATCCATCTGTCGTTAAAAATGCCAGCGTATCCGCCCCAATCAGCTCGCGCATCTCTTCAATTGAATAATTTGAAGCGATCAATTCAGATTTCGTCGACGTATCGATGCCGTAATAACAAGGATTTTGGATTGGTGGTGACGCAATTCGCACATGCACTTCGGTCGCACCCGCTTCTTTTAATAGCCGAACAATTCGCCGACTCGTCGTACCGCGAACAATCGAATCATCGACCATGACGACACGTTTTCCTTCCACAATTCCTCGTACCGCCGATAACTTCATTTTAACCCCTTGCTCACGGAGTTCCTGTGACGGTTGGATAAACGTACGCCCGACGTAACGGTTCTTGATTAAACCAAGTTCATACGGAATGCCCATTTCTTCAGAAAAACCAATCGCCGCCGAAATACTAGAATCTGGAACACCTGTGACGACATCTGCCTCAATTGGTGATTCTGTAGCGAGTTGCTTGCCCATTGTTTTCCGACTTGCATGTACATTCAACTCGTTCAGATCACTATCCGGTCGAGAAAAATAGACATATTCCATCGAGCACATCGTACGTTGCAATGGCTGCGTAAATTGCTTCGTACGGAATCCATCATCATCAATGACAATTAATTCACCCGGGTGCACCTCACGCTCATAAGTCGCACCAATGAGATCAAATGCACACGTTTCTGATGCCGCTACGTAAGCGTCACCTAAGCGGCCGATTGATAACGGACGTAAACCTCGTGGGTCAAGACCAATAAACAGCTGATCATCCGTTAACAGTGAAAATGCATAAGCCCCTTTGATCATGCCAAGAGCAGAACTAATCGCTTCTTCCATTGGCATATTGCCACTTCGTTTCACCAAATGGGCAATGACTTCCGTATCTGAAGTGGTTTGCAGGATACTCCCTTGTGCTTCTAATTGATTTTTTAACGCATGCGCATTCACGAGATTTCCGTTATGAGCGAGTGCCATACTATTTCTTTGCGAACGGAAGACAAGAGGCTGGACATTCTCATATCCACCGCCACCTTGTGTTGCATAACGCACATGGCCGACTGCTGCGTGACCGTTCAAACGAGAGAACTCTCCCTCTGAGAAAACATCATTAATTAATCCGACACCTTTGTGGGCATTCATATTCTCTCCATCTGTTGTTACAATGCCTGCACCTTCTTGCCCGCGATGTTGCAAGGCATGTAATCCATAATACGTCATCTCCGCTGCTTTCTCATGACCCCATATCGCAAAAACACCACATTCTTCATTTAGTCCTTTGATTTCAGCAAGCACGGAATAGCTCCTTTCCACAGTTGTTGTAATTCTTCCACTTGTTCGTTCACAATGAGATGATCCTCATGATTTACGGTTAGCTGTCCATTCTTGGTGACCGTTCCAATCGGCTTAGCATCTGCTACTTCTTTTTCAAATGCCTCACGCTTTTCGTTCGGGACAGAGACGAGGAAGCGAGATTGTGTTTCACTAAATAAGGCTGTTGTCACATCACCTTGTAACGACACATCAGCACCTAGCTCTTTATCATTAAACAAACATTCTGCTAAAGCTACAGCGAGCCCTCCTTCGGCTACATCTTGAGCAGACGCAACTAGCCCATCTCGAATCGCTTGTAGTAATTGCGTTTGACGTTGTTCTTCCGTGTCTAAATCAATGCCCGGCGCTTGCCCGAAATAACGACCTTCTAAAAGATTTTGCAACTCACTACCACCGAATTCTGGCTTGGTTTCACCGATCACATAAATCCAATCACCTTCTTGTTGAAAATGAGATGGCGTAATATGCGCTAATGACTCTTGCATACCAACCATTCCGACAACAGGTGTAGGAAAAATGGCTTGATCATTTGATTCGTTGTAAAGTGACACATTTCCACTAATCACTGGCGTATTTAGCTTCGTACTGGCTGCGCTCATGCCTTCTACGCTTTTTTCCATCATCCAGTAATTTTCGGGCTTATCCGGGTTACCAAAGTTCAATCCGTCCGTTAATGCAAGTGGCTTAGCACCTGAAGCAACAAGATTACGCGCCGCTTCTGCTACAGCAATTTTTCCACCTGTTTCTGGATCTAAATAGATATAGCGTGAATTACAATCAGTCGTCATCGCAATCGCTTTGTCATATCCGCGCACACGCGTTACCGCCGCACTCGAACCTGGCGAAAATACGGTATTAGCTTGCACCATAAAGTCGTATTGATCATAAACATACTCTTTACTCGCAATCGTCGGTTGTTGCAACAATTGACGCAATACATCCGCATGATCCGCAATTTCTGGCTTGTATGCAGACATGCTTTGATTTTCTTGATAAAAGTCAGGAACCTTGGCTTCTTTGTAAAAAATCGGCGCATCTTCGGCTAAATTATCAACTGGAATATCCGCTACAACCTCTCCTTTATGCAAGAGACGGAACTGTTTATCGTCGGTTACTTGACCGACCGCAACGGCTTCTAATCCGTATTTCTTAAAAATATCCACGATTTCTTGCTCTTCCCCTTGCTTCACGCATAGAAGCATACGCTCTTGGGATTCAGATAGCATCATTTCATAAGCCGTCATGTGATCCTCACGTTGCGGGATATCATCTAAATTCATTTCCATACCCATGCCAGCTTTACTAGCCATTTCACTAGCAGAAGATGTTAGACCAGCCGCTCCCATATCTTGAATACCGACTAAGGCATCAGATTGAATCACTTCCAAGCAGGCTTCAATTAATAATTTTTCCATAAAAGGGTCGCCAACTTGAACATTGGATCGTTTACTTTCAGAATCTTCTGATAAATCTTCTGAAGCAAATGTCGCCCCGTGAATCCCGTCACGTCCTGTTTTTGATCCCACATACATAATCGTATTGCCTTTACCCGACGCGATTCCTTTCTGAAGATCTTTCGTATCGATTAAGCCGACACACATGGCATTAACGAGCGGATTGCCTTGGTAACTATCATCAAACTGAACTTCGCCACCGACTGTTGGGACACCGACACAATTGCCATACCCTGCAATCCCATGCACCACTTCGTCAAACAAATACTTCACTCGGTTGTTATTCAAATTCCCAAAACGTAGCGAATTTAATGAAGCAATCGGACGAGCGCCCATTGAGAACACATCACGAATAATACCGCCAACACCTGTAGCAGCACCTTGATACGGCTCCACCGCAGACGGATGATTATGACTTTCTACTTTAAAGACGACCCCTTGACCGTCCCCAATATCGACAACGCCTGCACCTTCACCTGGTCCTTGTACGACTTGTTCACCGTCACTTGGGAACTTTTTCAGAAGTGGTTTCGATGTTTTATAACTGCAATGCTCCGACCACATGACTGAAAAGATGCCGATTTCGGTAAAATTCGGACGACGACCCATAATCTCTTTAATCATGTCATATTCTTGATCGGTTAACCCCATTTCTTGATAAATTTTATCTGTTTCTACCTTTTCTGGGGTCATTTCAGGCGCCTGCAACATAGTGTTCCCTCCAGTTTACTAGAATCGATTGAAATAATTTCAGTCCATCATCACTGCCTAAACGAGACTCTACTGCTCGTTCTGGGTGTGGCATCATGCCTAAGACATTGCCTCGTTCATTGATAATACCAGCTATATCACCGATCGAACCATTCGGATTATTTTGATAAGTGAACACAATTTGGTTGTTTTCTCGTAATCTAGTAAGCGTCGACTGATCACAGAAATAATTACCTTCTTGATGTGCAATCGGGACGGAGATGACTTCGTTTTGTTCATATTCAGACGTAAATAACGTTTGGTGATTCTGAACGACAAGTTGTTCAAAATGACACATGAACTTTAAATCACGGTTGGTGAGCATCGCACCTGGTAAAAGGCCGGACTCGAGCAATACTTGAAAGCCATTGCATACCCCAAGGATTGGCACACCTTTGTCAGCTTGGTCTTTTAATTGAGTGACGATATCTGTCGTTGACGCAATCGCACCAGACCGTAAATAATCGCCATAAGAAAACCCGCCCGGAAGCAGAATCGCATCATATCCTTCAAGATTTGACCCTTCATACCAAACCAATTCTGCTTCTTCACCGAGGGCGTTTTGGGCCGCATAATACATATCACGGTCACAATTCGAACCCGGAAACTGGATCACTGCGAATTTCACGAGGTAACACCTTCCTCTACGGTATACTCATAGTTTTCAATGACCGGATTAGCGAGTAACGTGCGACACATCTCTTCGATTTGTTGTTCAATATGTTGATCGTCTTCTACTTTCAACTCAAGATATTTTCCCACACGTACTTCTTGCACATGGTCATAACCTAAGCGGCTCAGTGAACCTTGAATCGCTTTTCCTTGAGGGTCTAATACACCTTCTTTTAATGTTACATGTACTTTTACCAGTTTCATGATAATGCCTCCAGTCGTTGTAAAATCGTTTCATATACCGTCATTAAATCGCCTAAATCTTCACGAAACACATCTTTATCCATCTTTTCACCCGTTTTAACATCCCAAAGTCGGCACGTATCTGGACTTACCTCATCGGAAAGGACAATTTCACCAGCTGCATTTCGGCCAAACTCAAGCTTAAAATCAACGAGTTGCAAATCAACTTCTTGAAACAAAATTTGCAGACGCTGATTCACCGTTAATGCCATTTGCTTGATTTGATCCAACTCATCGCCTGAAGTATCCGTCAATAGTAAGGCATGGTCATCATTAATCAATGGGTCACCGAGTTCATCATTTTTATAACAAAACTCTATCACAGGCGGATTTAGTTCTGTTTTCTCAGAAATACCAATTCGTCTGACAAGACTTCCTGCGGCTACATTACGGACGATCACTTCTAATGGGATAATCGTCGTTTTCTCAACAAGTTGTTCTGTATCATTGAGCGCTTTTTTGAAATGGCTTGGAACACCATGCTTTTTGAGGTGATCAAACACTCTCGCTGAAATTAAGTTGTTGTAGCGTCCTTTGCCTTGAAATTCGGCCTTTTTTTCCCCGTTAAAGGCGGTCGCATCGTTTTTGTACGATAATACAAGTGCATTCTCATCATCTTGTACCGTAAAGACTTGCTTGGCCTTTCCTTCATATAGCAGCTGGTCCTTCATCCTCGTTCCTCCTTATGCTAAGCCAATCTTCTTAAAGATTTGATCGACATTTTTTAAATGATACTTATAGTCAAAGCAGTCATCCAATTGTTCTTTGGATAGTGTTTGTGTAATGCGATCTTCTTGTTCAATCAGTTCGCGGAAAGAAGTTGCTGTCTCCCACGCTTTCATTGCATTCGGTTGAACGATATCGTATGCTTCTTCTCTGCTCATCCCTTGGTCAATTAATGACAATAAAACGCGTTGTGAGAAAATCACGCCATACGTTCGATCAATATTTTTCTTCATGTTTTCTGGAAATACAGTCAAGTTTTGCACGATTTTACCGAAACGATTCAGCATGTAATTTAATGCAATCGTGGCATCTGGGAGAATCACACGTTCAGCGGATGAATGCGAAATATCGCGTTCATGCCATAGCGACACGTTTTCGTAAGCTGTTGTCATATATCCACGAAGTACACGAGCCATTCCTGTCATATTTTCTGAACCGATTGGATTTCGTTTATGTGGCATGGCTGATGACCCTTTTTGCCCTTTAGCGAAAAATTCCTCTACTTCACGGGTTTCGGTTTTTTGCAAGCCGCGAATTTCAGTTGCAAACTTCTCGATTGAGCTAGCTACTAGTGCTAGTGTCGAAAGATATTGTGCGTGGCGATCTCGTTGTAACGTTTGCGTTGAAACCGGAGCTGGTGATAAACCTAGTTTTTCACAAACATATTCTTCTACATATGGATCGATATTGGCATAGGTTCCGACAGCGCCTGATAGCTTACCTGTTTCGATCACATCAGCTGCAGCGTTAAATCGTTCTAGGTTTCGTTTCATTTCTTCATACCATAACGCCATTTTCAAGCCGAACGTTGTTGGTTCTGCGTGCACGCCGTGTGTACGCCCCATCATCACGGTATGTTGATGTTCAATGGCTTTCTCTTTTAAAATATCGATAAAGTTCTCAATATCGCGACGAATAATATCGTTTGCTTGCTTGAGTAGGTAGGATAATGCAGTATCTACTACATCTGTGGACGTTAATCCGTAATGCACCCATTTCCGTTCATCACCTACTGTTTCTGACACGGCGCGAGTAAAAGCGACCACATCATGGCGCGTTTCCTGTTCAATTTCGAAAATACGATCCACGTCAAAAGAAGCATTTTCACGAAGTTGCTTGACGTCCTCTTCCGGAATGACACCGAGTTCGCTCCACGCTTCACATGCCAGTAGTTCTACTTCAAGCCATGCCTCGAAGCGATTATCATCTGTCCAAATCTTTGCCATTTCCTCTCTTGTATAACGTTCAATCATTTGTCTGTTGCCTCCTAGTCCTCAATTATCTTCTTATCTACAAGTTCATTATATATCTTTACTGGATCTTCCCCAATAAAAGTGGCATGTCCCATTTTTCGTTGCGGTTTGTTTTCTTGCTTGCCATACATATGGGGATGGGCATTCGGCATTTCGGTGACAAATTGGTCAAAGAATGGTGTAACATCTTTACCGAGAAGATTGACCATCACGGCTCCACCATGGAAATGGATCGGTGCCAGTGGCAAACGGCAAATCGCACGAATATGTTGTTCAAACTGGGATACACTGCATGCTTCAATCGTATAATGGCCAGAATTATGCGGTCTTGGTGCCATTTCATTAATTAAAACATTCTCTCCAGAGACGAACATCTCAATGGCAAATGTTCCGACAACACCAATTGTTTCAGCAATGGCTGCTGCAGCTTGACGCGCCTTTTCTGCTACTGCTTCTGAAACTCGTCCTGGTGCGATTGTGGCATGCAAAATATGATCACGGTGATTGTTCTCTGCCACAGGGAAATAACTGATGTCTCCGTCGATCGTTCGCGTAAAGATAATTGAAATTTCCTTATCAAATGGCACCCATTTTTCAATAATGACCCGACCTGCTTGATGTAGCATGTCGATCGCTTCATCAATATCTGCTTCACTCGTTAATTTTACCTGTCCCTTGCCGTCATAACCGCCACGACATGTTTTCACAACTGATGGAAATCCGATTTGTTTGGCTTCGTTTCGTAAATCATCTTCTGAACGGACAATTGCAAAATCGGACACCGGTTGATCGCTATCGACCATGGCTTGCTTTTCTAATTCACGATCTTGCGTGACTCGAAGTGAATGAGCACCTTGTGGTAAGATGCCTTTTTCTTCAAGAATCTGTGCTGCGTTTACGTCGACATTTTCAAATTCATACGTTATAACATCACTCTTACCTGCTAATTGCTCGATGGCTTCAAGGTCATCATATGCTGCGACAATTTGGTCATCAGCTACTTGCGCTGTTGGACAGTCTGGCGTTGGATCAAGTACGACTACTCGATATCCCATATGTTTTGCTGCTGTTGTCATCATACGTCCGAGCTGACCGCCACCAATAATTCCAATCGTTGAATCGAAAAATAATTTATTGTTCTGCAAGGTCTTCCCTCATTTCTTTTACGTTTTCTTGCATGTTTTGACGATATGTCGTTAAACGTTCGGAAATTGTTTGATCTGTTGTACTTAACATTTGTGCTGCTAAGAGCCCTGCGTTTTTCGCACCTGCTTTCCCAATCGCTACTGTAGCAACTGGTACACCTCCTGGCATTTGTACAATGGAGTAGAGTGAATCCATACCATGTAAGGTACTCGTTTTCACCGGAACACCAATCACTGGTAAGGTTGTTTTCGCAGCGACCATACCAGGTAAATGAGCTGCTCCTCCCGCTCCAGCAATGATCGCTTTCAAGCCGTTTTCTCGTGCTTTTTCCGCATAATGAAACATGTCTTCCGGTGTACGGTGTGCTGAAATAATTTCTTTTTCATATGGAATGTCCAATTCGTCTAATACATCACATGTGTGCTTCATTGTTTCCCAATCAGAAATACTTCCCATAATGACACCGATTTTCGTCATAATTTCCCCTCTCTCTCTCATCTAGTTTCATCGTAATCAAAGTATAAAAAAATTCATCTTCTCTTTATATATGAGAGAAGATGAATTATACGTTTCACTGATCATTGTAACAGTTGGTTGTATCTTCATGATCATCTTCCCTCATAGTCCGTCATTTACGGTGACAGGTAGAGACGTTGAGCCGTATTCTCAACATATATGAGGATGCGAATGATTTGATTGTGAGATTTCTTTACTGCATATTTATCGTAACAAGCAATTCGATGACTGTCAATAAAAAATCGAACGTTAAATTCAATAAATAGAATTAACGTTCGTGTTTTGCTAATACTGCATCAAATATAATCTTTTGTCCGATCGGTTCGATATTTTCACCATTCTCTTGAAAAATCGGTTGCTCCATCCGTCTAATCGGTCGATACCCTTTTGCTTCGATCCGTTTCAAACACGCATCAATCGTCTCATCTTCTGCAACTTCAAACTTCATCTTTTTTGGCTGTTTCTTGTTGTTCTTGGACACTTTTACGAATTCTCCCCCTTCGTACTTGTTTCACCCAGAAACCGCCGTGAATATGCTTCGGTTCATAGGCAATAATAAAAGCTTTAGGATCAATTGTTTTAATCGTATCATATAAATCCAATTCATATTTTCTCGGTGTTAAGATTTGCATCGCAAGCCGATCACCATCCATTCCATAGGCAAACCAGCTCGTCACACCATATCCTTTTTCCCGTAATTGTTTCGTAAATGAAATACCCGGATCGGAAGAAATGACGTTAACGGTAATATACCCTAAGGCGAGCTTTTCTTCAATCATTGACCCGATAATCACGCCTAATCCGTAACCAACACCGTAAGCGATCAAGTTTTGAATTTCTCCTAAATTCTCAAGCACGATGCCAAGCCCTAACGTGTAAATAATAATTTCAAAAAAACTGATAAATGCAGCAATATATCGTCTCCCTTTCAACGTCAGAATCATTCTAACCGTCGAAAAAGAAACATACGTAATATTAATAATCATAATAATGGCAATCATGATCCATGCATTCTCAAACATTGCTTTCACCTCTCATTAGGCACATTCGCCTGAATTTATACATATGATACTTCTAGATCTACTAGAGTGGAGGAAGTCATATGGATCCATTTCAACATATGCATGATTGGAAACATAATTTAGATCATTTCTTTGGCGGAGATTTTTGGAATGAATTCGATCAAATTGTAAAGCCACCCCTTCCTGCCGTCAACCTATATGAATTAGAAAATGAAATCATTTGTTATATTAATTTGCCCGGGATCAAAAATAGTAAACAAATCAAACTGTATGTTGATGATGATCAGTTAGACATCAAAGGTGAGCTATTCCCCATTGAACAGTCTGGCAAACTGATTAAACAAGAAATTTTGCATGGCGATTTTTCTAGACAAATTGATCTTCCGTTTCCTGTGCGAAAAGATCGTGTCCAGGCAACCTTAAAAAACGGTTTAATGACTGTTCATTTGCATCGCCGCATGCACAAACAGCAACACAAAAAGCGCATCGACATCAATGAACTTGAAGACGAATAATTGAGTATGGATAAGTTGAGATTAAATCCCCCGAACTTGAGAATAAAGTTGCAAAAGTTGAGATTAAATCCCCTAAACTTGAGAATAAAGTTGCAAAAGTTGAGATTAAATCCCCTAAACTTGAGAATAAAATACAAAAAAGAGCTTTGGCAAACGTACCAAAGCTCTCTACTGATATGCTAGTGTAAGAAAAATAGATATAAAACAAAGACAATGCACAAGAACCACATAATTGGATTCATTTCCTTAATGCGCCCTTTGGCTAACATAGTTAATGGATAGAAAATAAAGCCAACAGCAATCCCAGTCGCAATGCTGTAAGATAATGGCATGATCGCTACAGTTAAGAATGATGGAACAGCAATTTCAAATTGATCCCACGGAATATCTTTTAACGATGAAGCCATCATCACACCGACAATGATTAATGCAGGTGCAGTGACAGCATTCGTTACAACTTGCAACAGTGGTGAAAAGAAAATGGCTAAAATGAACAAAATTGCTGTAACTAACGAAGTAAATCCTGAGCGACCACCAGCACCAACTCCTGTAGTTGACTCCACATAAGATGTCGTTGTCGACGTACCAAGCGTTGCACCGACTACCGTTGCTGCAGAATCGGAGAACAACGCTTTTCCTGCACGAGGTAATTTATTATCCTTTAACAATCCTGCTTTTGATGCCACTGCAACTAAGGTCCCAGCTGTATCAAAAAAGTCTACGAATAGAAACGTTAAAATAACACCAATCATTGGCAAAGTAAATACATCACCGAAATTCGCAAATGCTGCACCGAACGTAGGCTCTAAACTCGGAACTGAACTCACAATTTGTTCTGGGAGTGGTACTTGATTAAATATCATACCGACAATGGCGGTAATAATCATGCCATAAAATACGCCACCGCGGAAACCGAGTGTAATCAATAATACGGTAACAATCATACCAAATACAGCAAGTAACGTTGGTCCTGCTGTTAAATTCCCAAGCGTTAATAACGTTGAATCGTCATTGACGACAATTCCTGCATTTTGCAAACCAATAAAAGCAATAAATAGACCAATCCCTGCACCGACTGCCATCTTCAGTGTCGGAGGAATCGCATCAATCACCATTTGACGAATACCTGTAAGCGTCAAGATAATAAAGATAATTCCTGATACTAACACGCCCGCTAAAGCTGTTTCCCACGGAATATCCATGCCAATCACGACCGTATAAGCAAAGAATGCATTCAAGCCCATACCTGGTGCAAGCGCAATCGGATATTTTGCGACTAATGCCATAATAATAGTACCCACCGCTGCTGCGAGTGCAGTGGCAACATAAACGGCATCTGCATCCATCCCTGTTCCATCAGCTAATATGGATGGATTGACAAATAAAATATAAGCCATCGCTAGAAACGTCGTAATACCAGCAATCGTTTCTCGACCATATGACGTTCCTAAACGGTCAAATTCAAAAAATTTCTTCATGGTTGTCCTCCTCTTCATCCATCCGCGCATAAAGAACATATGGCTTGCTCTCGTAACAAAAAAACACCCTCGGCAATTAGGACCAAAGGTGTTTCTCATACAATTCAGACTGACTACTAATAAACGATTCGCACCCATTGACTAGTAGCCATCCTCCTCGTAGTCAGAGCCTTTTACGGTGCTCTGGTAGAAACTCTTGGGCCATATCCCCAACATTATACGACGGATCATGATTTATCATATGAATAATTTCAATCATTATATTACTAGGTATTAGCGCGATCGTCAATACAAAATACGAATGTTTTTTAATTTTATAATCACAATGTTCGTCATTTCATTTTATTCCCATTCAATCGTTGCTGGTGGCTTGCTGGTCACGTCATACAGCACACGGTTGACATGACTCACTTCATTGACCATTCGCGTCGATATTTTTTCTAAAACATCCCACGGAATGCGCGCCCAATCAGAAGTCATTCCATCAACCGAAGTTACCGCACGAATACCAATAGCGTAATCATAGGTACGTGCATCTCCCATGACACCCACACTCTGAATATCTGGAAGGACAGTGAAGAATTGCCAAATATCTCTTTCCAGTCCAGCATTCCTAATTTCTTCTCGTAAAATCGCATCTGTTTCCCGAACGATTTCCACTTTTTGAGGTGTGATTTCACCAAGCACGCGAATACCTAAGCCCGGACCAGGGAAAGGTTGGCGCCAAACAATATCATCCGGTACACCTAATTCGGTACCAAGTGCACGAACTTCATCTTTAAACAATGTATTCAGCGGTTCAATTAATTCAAATTCCATATCTTCAGGCAATCCACCAACATTATGATGCGATTTAATAGTTTGCGCTGTTTCTGTACCACTTTCAACAATATCTGTGTAAAGTGTACCTTGCGCAAGATAGTCGATGTCCTTGATCTTTTCCGCTTCATCATCGAACACGTAAATGAACTCATTACCGATGATTTTTCGTTTTTGTTCTGGATCGGAGACACCTGTTAACTTGCTAAGAAAACGGTCTTGCGCATCAATTTTGATAATATTCATCTGAAATTGATCGCGGAATGTACGCATGACCGTTTCCCCTTCATCTTTACGAAGCAGGCCATGATCGACAAAAATACACGTTAACTGATCACCAATTGCTTTATGAATTAAAGCTGCTACGACTGAGGAATCGACACCACCGCTTAGCGCGCACAACACTTTGCGATCTCCGACTTGATTACGAATCTTATCCACTTCCATATCGATAAAATTCGCCATCGTCCAATCGCCTGTACAACCACATGCTTCGAAAACGAACGTCTTCAACAATTCGTTTCCATAAACGGTATTACGAACTTCAGGGTGAAATTGCACGCCATAAAATGCTTTCTCAGGATGACGCATCGCCGCTACTGGCGTTGATTCACTCGTTGCCTCTACAGTAAAATCACTCGGTGCTTCCATAATTTTATCGCTGTGACTCATCCAAACGGCTTGTTCCCTCGGTGTCTCTGCAAACAATGACGCATCATTCTTCACATGAATATCCGCTTTTCCGTATTCTCGCTGTTGTGCTCGTTCGACGACACCACCAAAGTGTTGTGTCATCAATTGCATACCGTAACAAATGCCAAGGACAGGGATTCCTAATTCAAAAATCCCTTCATCACAGCGAAAACTGTTTTCGTCATATACACTGTGAGGACCTCCAGATAGAATAATACCTTTAGGATTCATTTCTTTTATTTCTTCTGCCGTTAAACGATGCGAGTGTAATTCACTATATACACCGAACTCGCGGATACGGCGAGTGATTAACTGATTATATTGACTACCAAAGTCTAACACTAAAATCATTTCATTATTGACATCCACGCTGTCCAACCCCTTTGTGAAAATTACTTCAACACATATAAAACATCAATTGACTGGTCTCGGCGATCACAGAAAAAATCTGCCTTCATATAAAGGCAGAAATCATAAACGGGACTTCTGCCTTCATAGTCCGAACATTTAAGGTGTTCAGGTAGAAACGTTCAGGCCTTATTCCCAAACATATATGAAGGCAATGTGCTTTTCGATTTATCTTATTCTACCAACCGTTATTCACCTGGTCAAGCAAAGATTTGACGGAATAATTTTTCAAACAATTCTCGCAACTTTTGCCGATCCACTTCATCATAAGCCTGTCGATACAGTGATTGTTCATACAATAATGTTAACTCATACATCGTATCACTGCCATAATATTCATCCACTTGCTTCGCATATTGACGTAGCGACTGACCTGTATCGCGTAGAACAGACCTTCGTTGCAAGACTTGCAAAAGATAAATATACATTTTTTCTAACTGTTTACTTGATCCATTACGATCCCATTTCTTCAATAGATACTTCGCTTTCCACCGATCTCGTCTCACGATCCACAAGACGAATAGTACAATGACAACAATACCGGCTATAATGCCTAGCACTGTTAACAATGGAAAAGAATCACCTTGATTTTCGCCTATTGTTACTTCTTCATCTTCTGCCTCTTCGTTATCTGATGGTAACTCTTCTTCTTGCTCCGTCTCTTCTGTTTGTTCTTCTTCTGATTGCGTCTCATCTGTCAAATTGTCATTATCAATGTCTTGATGGAATGCTGCATTATTGGCAAAACCAGCTGTGGGTTCAAATGGTACCCAGCCTGTTCCAGGGAAATACACTTCTACCCAAGAATGAGCGTTGTTGTTTGTCACTTCGTAAAGAGAATACCCGCTTGGTAAATCAGGTTGATCTTCTTGTAACTCTCCACCCGTAAAGCCTTTCACCCAGCGAGCAGGAATATCTACAGAACGAAGTAATACGACCATAGACGTAGAGAAATTATCACAATAACCGATTTTTGATTCAAATAAAAATTGATCAACATAATCTTCATTCTCGCCAGGTACAGGAACATCCTTTGTTTGATAGGTGAAACCATTTCTGCCAAAGTATCCTTCAATCGCTTTTGCCATACCGTATCTTGAATCTTCACTCTCTACAATCTCAGCGGCCAAATCTCCTACTCGATTAGGTAATTCATCTGGCAGTTGCAAATATTGCTCCTGAATCTCTTGTGGGTCATCACTACCTGAGGCTCGCAGTTCATCAATGTCGTAAGACGGCGACTGATACGTCATCGCATATTCTTGATTCAATTCTTGTTGTTCAGATGATTCTACTTCAATCATCCCTGACTGTTTATCCAAATAAAATTCTTCCGATCCTTGTCCCTCTACTTGTTCAAGCCCATAAGGATAAGCGATTTTGGAAAAATTACTCCCTGGATTCATCCGTATAGATGCTTCTGTTTCTTCAGTTTCTACACTGTCAGAAAACGTTCTCCAATTAACTTGACCACCTTGTATGGGCTGAAATACTTGATCCGAAGAACGCTCCCAACCTTTCCCCGTATAAACATCTTTTGATTCAATACGCCAATAACGCTTCTGATTCGTGATCACTTCAAATACAGTCGTGTCATCTTGCACAAATGAACCACCAAGATTCGAATCGTTCTCATCATAACCAACTTTTTGAATCGTATTCCCTTCTTGAAATCCGATGTGACCAGCAGTGCTTTGTATAAACGGCACAGGATCAGGCCATTGTGGGTTGAATTTCGGTGAGAAAAAACCGATCGCAGTAGCCGCAATCACAACACTACTAATCGCTATCATCCAATAATATAACCCTTTGATTTGATGGTTTGCGTCTGGTTGATTTCGGACTAACTGCGCATAGTAATTCAGCCCTAAAATGACAAATGCAATGATAAACGATCGAACAATTGCAACTTTCGCATCATAGACTGTAAAAGTGTCTAAAACAGCTAAGTAGACAATCGTAAGTACGATAAACAGAAAAATTTTATTTGCAACGATGAACCAATAATGTAATAAATAGCTCATTAACCATAGCAATAATAAAAATAGAAAGCTACGGAAAAAAGGTGTCATTGCATACCAGTTACTGTCTGAAATAGCACCAACATTATGCGAGAATTCATAAAGAATGCGCTCAATCCAACCGCTAGAGGCAAAGGGCGCTTGAATAAACAAATAATCAAGCACGAGCACCATCCCTAGTGACTTGATAATAAACTTTAGCCAAGTTTGATGAATGAAATAAGAAATCACGAAACTAAGTGCCGCATACACTACAAATAAATGTACACTTCCCGTATCGGTAATTTGTTCTAACGGCCGAAGCCACTCCCAAAACAACAGAAAACCTGCAAGTAGGACAATAAATGAAGATAAGCGATTGACCAGCTCTTGTTTTTTCATAATGCTGGACTCACCTCCCAACGATCCGCTGCTAATTCTTTCTCCGTCAGCATTTGAACAGAAATATTTCTCGCTTTCAATGTTTCAATTCGTTGTTGTTCTTCTTGATTCATTGTTTGATGGATCGCGATAAAAAAGACGAGTACAGCGTGATTTTGCTCATGGATTTGCGTAATCTTTTGAAGCAAACCATCATCCAATGAACAAAGAATAAAAATCGTTTTTGCATGATACGCTGATACAGGAATCGACCCTAGCTGATCGGTGACTACATCATCTTTTTCTTCTAACTGAACAGTGGCTAAATAATTTTGCACGACTGGAAAGTGAAAGCGAAGCTCATGTGAATGAAACAGCTTACTTTTCTGTCCAATGGTCATAAATGACGACGTTTGATGATAGCTACGAAGAGCCTGTAATAACGAAACAGACCACTCAACAGCTGCTTCAAATGCCAATACATGTTCTTGTTTTTGTCCCATGACGGGTAATATGACAGCAATTTCTGTATCTTTTTCTTGCTCAAATTCTTTCGTCATCACTTTATTCATGCGTGCGGTCGATTTCCAATCAATCCATGAAAATCGATCACCCGGTGTATATTCACGAACACCTGAAACGACATTCGTCAGCCGGTCATCTATCTGCATAGAAGGAGAGGACCCTTCAGATGTCCGAAATACTTGTTGTTTGAAATTCATCTCACGTTCCGCAGGGTAAACCATAAGTATTTTTTCTAAAGGGAACGTCTTCTTCTGTTGGACAAAACCAAACGGATCTCCTACTTGAATCGTGATACCACTTAATACATGCTTTCCCCGTGGTAGATGCGGTAAATGATATTGATACGTGAAATGTTTTTTCATTAATGGGTAGACGATTCGTTGGACAATACGGTTTCGCTTATACGAAGAAACATCCGTCTGATAATACTTTTTTCTTCCCACATCTTGATATTGCAGGGTAGCTGGTAAATCATCTTCAATCAATGCAAAAAAGAGCGGAAAACGAATGCGGCGTTTCACTGTAATAGTGACAGTCACTGATTGACCAGCTTGCACATAATCTGTTGTGACATCTCGAGAAACCGTCCACTTCTGGATCGGGTAAAAATTAATCACAAGCATATAGAGTAGAAATGGGGTGACGCTATAAAATAAAAACCAACTGACAAACCCCCCTTGAAACATGGCAAACGCAAACAGGATACCGAACAACAGCAGTAATTGAAAGGACTTGCTGATCTGCTTTATGACTGCTTTCATCCATGCATTTCCTTTCGAACTGGGACATCAACCTCTTGTAAAATCTGATCAATAATCCCTTCTTGTGTCACACCTTCATAACGTGCTTCCGGTCGGAGGATCAAGCGATGCGCTAATACATAACTTGCAAGAAAACTTACGTCATCAGGAATCACATAGTCACGACCATCAATAAATGCATAGGCTTTCGCTGCTTTCATTAGAGCGATGGAACCACGCGGCTAACGCCTAATTGAACAGAACGATGATCACGCGTTTGAGCGATAATTTCAATAATATAACGTTTCACCGTTTGATCGATGTACACCTCTTGCACTTGATTTTGCATATCTAAAATCACTTGTTTTTCTATGACTGGATGGATGGTTTCAATTGGATGTTGTTGATCGGTTCGCTCTAGTATTTCTAGTTCTTCCATGAGGTCAGGATACCCTAGATTTAATTTCATCAAGAAACGGTCTAATTGCGCTTCTGGTAACGGGTACGTTCCTTCATAATCGACGGGATTCTGTGTAGCCATCACAAAGAAAGGTTGTTGTAATGATTTTGTGACACCATCTACGGTTACGTTCATTTCCTCCATGGCTTCGAGTAAAGCAGATTGTGTCTTTGGAGATGTTCGGTTAATTTCATCGGCTAACACGACATCACCAAAAATCGGACCTTCACGGAATTCAAACACCATATCTTTCGGATTATATATTGACACGCCCGTAACGTCTGAAGGTAATAAATCTGGCGTGAACTGAATTCTTTTGAAATCACAATTCAAAGATTTGGCTAGCGCTTTGACAAGCATGGTCTTCCCTACTCCTGGCACATCTTCTAGCAAGACATGACCGTCCGCTAACATCGCGACTAAACTTAACGTCGCTGTTTCTTCTTTTCCGATCATGACGCGTTTCATATTGTTCAATATATCTGACAGTTGCTTCGTATGACTCATTACATCCTCAGCTCCTATTCCTTTGACAGTCTATTAGTCGGATTTATTTCTATCATTCTCTATCTACTACTATACTATATCGCCCAATCATTTTCATACCATACATTCATATCTTCACTTTTTATTAAAAAACCTCTGGTGCTTTGCCAGAGGTTATCCGATAATGATTCTTTCCGTTGGGTAGCGATATTTGTCTCGATTCGCATCTCCACGAATAAGGAAAAGAAAGGAGAAAATACCAATACGTCCAATAAACATGAGACACATAATTAATCCTTTACCAAAAGTTGATAATTCAGGTGTGATCCCCATCGATAAACCAGTTGTTCCAAAGGCCGAGGATACCTCAAATATCACTTCAATTAATGCAAAACTCTCGGTTTTCATAAGAACAATGACGGAGCCAATACATAACATCATCCCTGTCACAATCACAATGAAAGAGCGAAGCATATCCTGTTGATCAATTTCTCGTCCAAATACTTTAATACTCGTATTTCCTTTGGCATAATTCCAAATTGTTAAAAGCATAATCGCAAACGTCGTTGTTCGTATACCACCACCGACACTACTTGGTGATGCACCAATAAACATGAGCGCACTAATCAAAAACAACGTAGATAATGAAAATTCAGATACATCCATCGTCGACAAGCCACCACTTCTTGATGTCACCGACTGAAATAAACTGTAGAAAAAAGATTCATGCCAGCTTTTATCGGCAAAAAATGCATCCTTTTCTAACAATAGAATAAAAATCGTTCCGAACACCACCAACCAAAAGAACGTAATGGTTGTAATTTTAGTAAACAACGAAAATTTATGACGATCATTATAGGAATAAGCACGTCCACGTAACACTTCTTGGACTTCAATTAAGACAGGAAAACCAATCGCGCCAAGTACGATTAAAATCATATGAATAAACTGAACAAAATAATCATCAGCAAACGGAATTAAAGAAGCACCAGTAATGTCTAGACCACCGTTTGTCGTAGCACTTATCGCACCAAACACCCCTTGCAGCAAAGCTTCATTTACTGTATCGAAATAGTTCATATAATGTATCGATAATATAATGGCACCAATCAATTCAATAATTAAGATTAATTTAAAAATTTCTAACATTAATCGCACAAGTCCTGCGAGGGTTTTCGTATTTTGATCCACCATAATCAACTTACGGCTACGAATACCAATTTTCTTCCCTAATACAACCCAGATAAATGTTCCCATGGTCATAATACCCACGCCGCCTAAATGAAGTAAAACAGCTAGGGCGATTTGACCTGCTGGATTAAACGTATCTGGAATAGAAACCACCGTTAACCCCGTCACACTAATCGAGGTAACCGCTGTAAACATCGCATCAATAAATGATAAATCTACCCCAGATCGATGAAAAATCGGTAGACTCACAATGATCGTAGAAAAGATCACTGTCAATAAGTAATAAGTGACGATATGATGTATGGCTGACCATCGTTTGGATATACCTTTTATCGTTTCAATTACCGACATCGGTCATAAACTCCTTATTCATAACATTAAAGCTAGACGACAGTGTATCATATAATTAACCAATTATCATCTTTTCTTTTGGATAATGATAACGATCATGTGCATCTTTACCACGAATTAAAAAGATAAATGAGAATATACCGATTCGGCCGATAAACATTAATAAAATAATGATCCCCTTACCAAACGGAGATAAATCAGCAGTAATCCCCATCGACAACCCTGTCGTACCAAACGCAGAAAACACTTCGAATGCAAGTGCCATATTGTCTAATGGTTCCATCCAAATTAATAAAATAATCGCTGTACTACATAAAAATATAGCAGTGGAAGCAACGATAAATGAACGTATGACATCTTCGCTATCAATTTCTCTCCGAAACACTTTAATCGTGTTATGGCCTTTTGCATAGTGATAAATGGTTAATAATATAATCGCAAAAGTTGTTGTTCGAATCCCACCACCAACACTGCTTGGTGATGCGCCAATAAACATTAACCCACATAGTAATAACAGTGTCGGCATACTAAAATCGGCAACATCCATTGTTGCTAAACCACCATTTCTCGTTGTGAGCGATTGAAACATACTATAAAAAAGTGTTTCATGCCAACTTTTATCTGCAAAAAAGCCTTGCCATTCAAATAATATAATGCCGATGGTGCCAAAAATAAACAAAGAAAAGAAAGTAAATGTAGTTAACTTGGCAAATAACGAAAATTGAAATTGCCAATGAGCATTCTTATACCTTCCCCAAAGTAGATCCTGCACCTCTAACAATACAGGGAAACCAATCGCTCCAAGGGTCAGTAACAGCATATTGATAAACTGAACAAAATAATCATTAGCAAATGGAACTAATGATGAACCAGTAATGTCAAATCCGGCATTGGTTGTAGCACTCACTGAAGCAAAAAATCCTTGCATAAGCGCTTCTTGCCAACTATCAAAATAATTCAAGAAGTGAATCGATAAAATCACCATACCGATCAGTTCAATGAAAAGAATCGTTTTTAAGATTTGAAACATTAATTGAACCATACCAGCAAATGTATTGCGATTTTGGTCAATGCGAATTAATTGACGGGTGCGAAGGCCAATTTTTTTACCTAATACCGCATAGACAAACGTCCCTAATGTCATAATGCCAATTCCGCCAAACTGCAATACAAACACGAGTGCAATTTGACCTGGTACGTTAAATGTATCTGCAGTGTTTACGACTGTTAATCCTGTGACACTAATGGCACTAACAGCAGTAAAGATGGTGTCTAGCCATGTTAATTCCACACCTTTTTCATGGAAAAAATCAAAACTTAGTAGAATCGTCGATAAAATAGCTGCTGATAAATAAAAGAGAACGATTACGTGAATACTTGATAGCTCTTTCGTCTTTTTTATCTTTCGAAACAAGGCTAACACTTCTTTCTGAAATATGTTTTCTCGTCATGATTTATAAGTCATTATAGCAGATAACATCACTGGAAACGATATCTAATTTGTTTTAAAGCGGTGATCGTTTTAAAATATAATAGGAAGGCAATAAATAAAGGAGAGGACAATATGCCAAATAGCATACAACTAAAACAAATTGTAGATAGTACACGTTTTAACCATTTGATCACAACACTCATTCTAATCAATGCTATCTTCATTGGATTAGAAACGTTTCCATCAATCTATCAACCGTATCAGCAGCTGTTTTTCGCTATTGACATCGTCATACTAGCCATCTTCACGATTGAAGTGATTTTAAAATTGATAGTCTATCGATTTTCTTTTTTCCAAAATAACTGGAATATCTTTGATTTCATCATTGTGTTCGGTAGTCTCATTTTATATAACACGCCATATGTTAGCGTATTACGTATATTTCGTGTGTTACGAATCTTTCGCACCATTACAACGGTTCCGTCGCTTCGGAGAATTGTTACAGCTTTATTTATGGCAATTCCTACGATAAGTAGCGTTCTTCTCATTATGGGAATCATTTTCTATGTTTATGCGATTTTAGGTACTTCTTTTTATGCTGACATTGCACCAGAGCACTTTGGCGATATCTTTCTCAGTTTGGTCACATTGTTTCAAATTTTTACGTTGGAATCGTGGGCAAGTGGCATTTATCGACCTATTTTTGAACAAGCACCGTTATCATGGATTTATTTTATTACATTTATCGTCATCACAACATTTATTATGATTAACTTGATCGTCGGGGAAATTGTCAACAACGCACAAAAAATCACAGATGAAATTGAAGATGAAACAGAGGATATTAAACAAGACACAAGTGAAATTACTGAATTACGAAAAGAAATGAGAGAAATCAAACAACTATTAGAAGAAAAAGATAGGTCTTCCTAAAATCGACTTGTCATATAAAGAAATCTATCTCATTCAAACACGATTAAGATGGGTATCTTGAAATTTTGTCGGATACTTCAGTCCGTAACCAATCATTCTATCCATCCCAATATGAGCGACCCAAATGAAGCCAATCATTAAAGAAATATGGTTGTTTACTAACATGCCATAAATGATGATGACGATTGGGATACTATAGGTGTGACATAAGTTATACAATATCGAGCCTACCTTGTTATTTTTTAAGTATCCAAGTGCGGACAAATCGGGCGCGAGCAAAAAAGCGACAAAGAGAAGCCAACTAAATTGCATCGAAAAGTATAAATAAGAACTTAATACCAGAACGACGAGTCCTTCAACGTGCAACAACACTTTATTAAACATCGTCACCATCTCCCCCGTTTTTTTGTTTTGTCATCATTCACTTCACCAAATGATGTTTATATCTTGTATTAGCGCTCATCCATATGAAGGAAAAGCACCTCGGGAAATTATATATCCAAAGTTTTCTTGAACACGTAACTTACCTTGTCATATTCCATTTTTTCTTCATAAAAGCGGTGAGCATCTATACGGTCTATTCCTGATGATAAGGCGACGGTTTCATAACCGTTTTTGCTTGCCCATTTATGTACATAAGTTAGAAGTTGCTCACCATATCCATTTGAACGTTTGCTCCTATCAGTAACTAAATCACACACCCAAACAAAACGCCCGTAATAAAGAGTGATCATTGGCTTACATCCAGTAACTGCAACAATTTCTTCTTGATCATACAAAGCAAATAACCTGAACATATCTTTTTCTTTCGCTTCCATCACCAAATCTAGGTATGTCATTTCATCCAAATGAGTACGTAATTGTTTCATTACCGGAAATGCTTCAAGGATTTCCTCTTGGGATTGAAGTTCACAGACATTTACATTCATAACCTAGCTCCTTTTGAACTCATTTTCATATGGGGTTACGACTTTTATTCAAGGATTGGTATAGGCCTTTTATTTAGAGGAACAAAGATTATAGCCACAACACATATGCGGATACAAACAAAATGAAGATGGTAGCTATAAGTGATAGTGTGAAATATTCACATTTCTTGATGATTAACATTTCAACAACATTAACAGCATTAGATAACCCTAAAGAAAAGAGCATAGCAAAAAGTAATGAATTCTGAACATTAAAACGAACCATATGCGATATGAATAATACACAATCGCCACATTCTTTAATCGAATAACTGATTGATTTTGTCTTCAGCATCCAAATATCTTTGCGTAAGTGAATGTAGTTCATCTTCACTCAATCCACTTAGATCTTCACCATACCAATCTTGTAAGTTTTCTTTCGTTATTTTGTATTCTTGATCATCAAAATTAAATGTGATCCAGTCTACATTTTGAACTAATGCAAATATAAACGTAGCGTTATGAATAGCTGCTTCTTTATACTTTTGTTCGGAGTTTAACCAATCATAATTCAAAATAACTCCATATGGCTTATCTTTTGTTTTAAGTTCAAAATCCTGAAAGTGTTCTGCACCCTGCAACTGTCTTACAATATTACCTACTGCGCTGTTATCCCCAACAAACGAATCTTTATATTTAAAAATATCTTCTTTCCCATTGCTTGTATTACACCCACTTACAAGGATAATTACCAACAATGAGAGTAACGAAAATTTTAACAATTGTTTCACTGATATCCTCCTATCAATCCATAATGAGTCAATAGTTACCAATTTATCTCTTGTATCACTTTTAAACGCAATTGCAACAACCGAATCCTGTTGAATATCAACTTTTCGATCTTTTAGTGATTCAATTTTGCTAGCGTGAGAAAGGTAATTCTAGCGTGGCTCGCTAGATTCTA
>NZ_APML01000030.1 GCF_000359605.1 Gracilibacillus halophilus YIM-C55.5 | reverse complement strand
CCCCCATTTTTACTTATATTTATGATGGAAAAAGGGGGGATATTATTTATCGATTATTCTATTTTCGATCATTCATACCAACAATCATGATATCTAATTCCTTCGATAAATCTAAATCATAGGTAGATACTTTCTCTTCTCCATGATGTGTAATACGGATGACAGGTCGATCATTCACTTGATGATTTTGCCTAGCCACAATACCTATTCGATTATCACTTAATGTAACCGTCAAACCATTAGGGTATAAAGCGATTGTACGTCTAAATGCATCAACAATATGGGACTCAAACTGTTTGTCTGCGCCCGCATATAATATTTCTAATCCTTCATGTGGTAACATCGCATCACGATATACACGATTTGTCGTTACCGCATCAAATACATCAGCCACACTCATGATCTTCGCATATGGATGCATTTCGTTTCCTGTTATACCCCGTGGATAACCCGATCCATCAATCCGCTCATGATGTTGAAACGCACAATGTGCAATTAATAAAGGGAGTTCATGACTCTTTCGTAAAAACTCAAACCCATATTCTGTATGCTTCTTAATGATTTCAAACTCATCATCTGTTAGTTTACCGGATTTATTCAAAATATTTTGTGGTAAAAACACTTTTCCAATATCGTGTAACAAAGCGCCTAAACCGATCTCTTCAATTTGATGTGTAGGAAATTGAAATGCTTGTGCTAATGCGATTGTATAGAGACTGACATTCACAGAATGCTGATATACGTAATGATCACTAATTAATAAATCACTAACATACTGAATCACTTCATCATGATGACTAATTTCTGTAGCCATCTGCTTGGCAACACCTTGAAGTGAATCAATCGTCTTTGATAACAAATAAGGATTTTGCTCTAAATCCTTATCGTCGAACAAACGAAAAGATTCACGAATGTGATTCATTGCATCCAATTTCAAATCTTCTGATACCGGTGATTCAATAACGATATCATCTGTCTCTTGATCACGAATATATACGTACGTAATACCATAGTCCAATAACCTTTTAATAATAAAGGTCGATAATTTCACATGCCGTTGCACAAGAATTCGACCATAATCATTTTTGATTGGTTTTGCTAATTCCATACCTTCTTGTAAATATTTTGTCGCAATTAACCTCATGGAGATCTCCTATAAATCTGTAATTGAATACTATTTTCGACTTATTTTATCAAAAAAATCCTCATTTCGACAAGAATTCACTCATTTGCTATTGTGAGTAACGCTTGTTTAATTGGCATACCTGGCGTCCAGTTGTATTTTTGAGAATGAATCGTCACTTTATCTAATGTTCCTTCTAATAATTCATCAATCGTACGCACGCCCACCGCACGACCTGCTATAATGGGCCGATCTTTGAGTTTTTCATTTAATAAATCAATATCGAGCGCACCACACATCACATAACCGATATGATTTTGTATCACTAAAAGATTCGTTTCTGGTAACTGAGCTGATATTGCGATAAACGTATATCCTTCCACTTCAATTGGTTTTACATCAATCATATTCGAGCACTCCTTTCTCTAAAGCATATGAAAGCCTAGAAAGGAGTGTGCCTATGAATCTTCAGATAACGTATGCCATAGCAAATCGCGCATAAATTCAGGTAAATAAAACTGTTTCGTTGTCGCTCGTGCGATAGCTGGGAATATGTGACCGAAAGTAAACATATCCGCCGTTGCTAATGTGTATGTTTGATGTAGATCAATAGGGTGTCCTTGCCAATACGCATGCCGCACATGGGTTTTTCCTGTTTCATCTTCATAACGATCAATCTCAATCCCCCAAAAGGTAATTGCACCAATAACCTCTCCACGAAAACCAAAACCTTTCAATGCTAACTGAGTTAATTGTGGGTCATGAGCGCCACGAATCACTTCCATTAACTCTGCTCCATCTAATGTGACCGTACAGGGATTAATGGGATGGGGACAAATTCTATGTATATCAGCAAAAGTGACCTTCCCTGGCCCTAGGCTTTCTAATAAAAGGCCAGCATTCAACATAGCAACATCAGCACCTGTCCATTGTTTGAGCATTGCCGTTAGCGACTGTACGATCTGAGTTGAAGAAAACCAATCCACTTTCAATTGCTGAGAAATCGTCACTTTTGTTTCACTTAACTTCGCTACTGCGCTCTCAGTCGTAGTATGAATAAGTTTGTCCGTTTTCTTGTCACTATCCATTTGTTCTGTTTCAACAGCATACGCTTCTTTTTCTACTAATTGTTGAAGTCTATGATCCCAGTTTAAATGCACTTCGCCAACATAAGCTCCATGTTTACCTGCAGCTGTTAGTAACGTTTGATTGACTGTTTTCCCAGATTTTAAAAGATGATGCGTATGACCACCAATAATGACATCAATCTCTGGGTATTTATAAGCAATATTTTCATCCTCAGATAACCCTAAATGCGACAAAAGTATAATCACATCAGCATCTTTTTTGATTCTTCTGATATGTTGATCAAGATAGTCATACGGTGATTGCACATGCCAACCTAATTCATGGTAAAAAGCATTAAACGGTGCGGTAAGACCAATGAGTCGGATACGGATACCTGATGATGTAGTTAACAAAACGTCATCGCGCAACCATGACGGGCGCTCTTCATTACTGGGGGATAGATTACCACAAGTCACTTGGAAATCTGCTTGATTATATAGTTGATATAAATCGTCATACTCTAATGTAATTCCCTCATTGTTACCGATTGTTACGACATCATAGCCAGCTTGATTTAAAAACTCCACATTTTTCTTACCTCGATAGGCTTCAGCAATGGGATGATAACGATCGACATGATCACCTAAGTCGATCAACCAAAAGGATTCATGATGATTCTGATATCTTCTTTTCTTCTGTTCAAAGTGATGGACAATTTTTCCCCAATTTTCAAAATGGCTGTGTAAATCATTTGAATAATGAATATGAAGCTTCTCTTGCATAAAATCATCCCCTTACATTACGCCTTGCCATATTAAACGTAATCCGATAAATAATAAAATCACGCGTAAAAATCGTTCGATCGTTTTACTTTGTAATTGCTGGTTCACCTTAGCGCCAAGTGTACCACCAAACCACGCGCCAGGGATAAACGCCCACACATACTTCCAAACGATATGACCTAAAAATATATGCGTAAACGAGCTAACAATACTTAAAGATAAAATGATAAACATGGAAGTAGCCGTTGCGATGTGTGGCGGAAATGCAAAAAATAAAATCATCGCCGGAACCATCAGTGAACCACCACCAATGCCAAAGAAACCTGATAATATCCCAACAATTAAACCGATCAAAACAGCTGCATAAGTCGCAAACGTATAAGTATGGGTTTCGTTGTTCAGTTCTTTTACCCGCGTAATGGTTAAAAAAGATACTTTCTTTGCAATGACCCCTTGACGACTATCTTTCGGTAAATTAGAGTCTTTTTTACGGAACAGAAATAGAACAAAGATGATCAACATAAAGATCCCTAGGTATATAGAAAATTGATCTGTCTCTACAAATTGATTGAGCCAGGAACCGAATATTCCACCAGGTAAACTTCCCGCGATAAATAAAAATCCACTCTTATAATCAATTCGATCAGATTTCGCGTATGCTAAGTAGATGATGCTGCTGTAAACACCATAATAATAAGAGAAATACCTACAATGGTACTAGGTGTCGCCCAATCAAATAATGGTGTGAATGTATGTAAAATAAGTAGAAGTGGTACAAGGATCACACCACCACCGAATCCCACAATGCTGCCCACAAAGGCAGATAAAAAACCAATGAGGATACATAAAAAAACGACCAAATTTATCCCGTCCTTCTTTGGATTCCATTATATCACGATCACACTTATAATAGTCGTTAATAAGACTTAAGAAAACGTGCGTTCAATGATCGAACTCTTATCATTATAAAGGGAAACCGACAATTTATCCAACTGAAGCATTCTTAAGCTACAAAAACCCCCTGCCACATATGTGACAAGGTATAAAAAACCAAATCCAGAACACATTTATACTATCACTATTTCTAAACGCACCACATTTGTTGTTGCGGTACTTTAATACGTCATTCATCTAGTGTTGCCTCGTGCTATTCTTCAATCCCCTTTTCATTTAATGGACGTTATTTTTCCTTTTTGTATCTTCAAAACATTGATGGTAATTTTATAATATGTTACATTTTTTTGAATTTCAATTGTGTAAATGTTTAAAAGTTACTTACTCATTAATCGATATTACGATAGGTAAGATTGACTGATTGATATCTTTAACCGATAAAGGATGTTAGATTATGAAAAGAATTCATAGTATATATGGGTTAATTTTTGTTTGTCTTTTATTTTTAATAGGATGTACATCGCAGAAAGGAAGCGAAAAACTACACCTTTTAGCAACTGGAGAAAGTAAGACTTGGGTAGTAAATTTATACTTAGTACAAAATTCCAATAATGAAACGAGAGACATTAGTGTTACAGTTTCACAAAAAAACGAGGAAACGATTAATCACTTACATTGGAAATTGGACTCTAAAGAAAAGTTACAAACGTCAATTTCTGGTGATTTGAATAACTTTTCTAATCACCAAGTTTATGAGTCAGGTACCTTCACAAGTACTAATGTGGATATGAGGTCTAAATCCTATATAAAAGAAGCACTTAATGGTCTACATATCAAGCTTAACTGGGAAGAAGCTATGGAATCTAAACATGATGTAGTCTCCTTAAGCTATGAGAAAGAATACGTTAGATAATACAAAATCTAGATAGTTCATTTCATTTATTTTTCCGGATGATCAGTTACTTTTCTTCTTGTCACCTAATCTACACAATCCCCCCCTATTCAGTACCAAAGGGGGGATTCACTTTATTGATTCTAAATCAATGTTGGTAGAAGTGTTGCTCACTTTGTTTGAGATTAGCACATTCTATAAGCTGTAAATGACATTTTTTATGGCAAGCAAAAAAGTTATCAGAAAATTACTGATACCCCAACATATATTTTAGAGCCATATTTTAGAGCCAAATGATAAACAGAACCCTTGCCACAAACAATGATGTGACAAGGGTTCTTTGTTGTTAACCGATTGAACCTTCCATTTCAAACTTAATAAGACGGTTCATTTCTACCGCATATTCCATTGGAAGTTCTTTTGTAAATGGCTCAATGAAGCCCATTACAATCATTTCGGTCGCTTCTTCTTCAGAGATACCACGACTCATCAGATAGAAAAGTTGCTCTTCTGATACTTTGGAAACTTTTGCTTCGTGTTCTAATGAGATATTCTCATTCAAAATTTCATTATAAGGAATCGTATCAGAGGTTGATTTATTGTCCATAATCAAGGTGTCACATTCGATATTTGCACGTGCACCTTCTGCTTTACGACCGAAGTGTACAATACCTCGATACGTTACCTTACCACCTTGTTTAGAGATCGACTTCGAAACGATTGTCGATGACGTGTTTGGTGCTAAGTGATGCATTTTAGCACCTGCATCTTGGTGTTGGCCGTTACCAGCTAATGCAATGGAAAGTGTATTTCCACGGGCACCTTCTCCTTTGAGAATGATGGAAGGATACTTCATCGTTAACTTCGAACCAAGGTTACCGTCAATCCATTCCATTGTCGCATTGGCATCGCAAGTCGCACGTTTTGTCACAAGGTTATATACGTTATTTGCCCAGTTTTGGATCGTTGTATAACGGCAATACGCATCTTTCTTTACAAAAATCTCTACAACTGCACTGTGTAGTGAATTAGTTGTGTACGTTGGCGCTGTACATCCCTCTACGTAGTGAACAGATGCTTCTTCATCTACAATAATTAGCGTACGTTCAAATTGTCCCATATTTTCAGAATTAATACGGAAATACGCTTGAAGTGGTGTTTCTGTTTTGACACCCTTCGGTACGTAGATAAACGATCCACCAGACCACACAGCAGAGTTTAATGCAGCAAACTTGTTATCAGATGGCGGTACTACTTTACCAAAATAGTCTTTGAACAATTGTTCATTTTCTTTCAGTGCTGTGTCTGTATCTTTAAACACAATTCCCATGTTTTCTAGGTCTTCTTGCATATTGTGATAGACCACTTCTGATTCATACTGTGCCGAAACACCCGCTAGATATTTTTGTTCTGCTTCTGGAATACCTAATTTGTCAAATGTTTGCTTAATTTCATCTGGCACTTCATCCCAAGAACGTTCAGAACGTTCAGATGGTTTTACATAATACGTGATTTCATCAAAATCGAGTTCTGATAAATCTCCCCCCATTGAGGCATTGGTTTTTTATAAAACTGCTCCAATGCTTTCAAACGGAAGTCCAACATCCATTGTGGTTCTTCTTTCATACGAGAGATTTCTTCCACAACATTTTTCGTAAGCCCTTTTTCTGTACGGAAAATCGAGACGTCACGATCATGGAATCCATATTTGTATTCTTCTATTTCAGGTACATTTTTCGCCATGTTTTCATACCTCCTATTTTAGGATTCAATTACAAGTTACGACTGTTCTTCGTCACTTGCTACACCTTTTTCCATTGCCTTCCACGCAAGCGTCGCACATTTAATCCGAGCTGGAAACTTCGAAACTCCTTGTAATGCTTCAATGTCCCCTAAGTCAATGTCTTCATTATCTATTTCATTGCCTAGCATCATATCAGAGAACATAGAAGACATTTTTAACGCTTGCTCAACATCTTTACCTTTGACTGCTTGAGTCATCATTGATGCGGATGACATGCTAATGGAACATCCTTCACCTTCAAACTTCGCATCTTGAACAACACCATCTTCAACTTGTAGATGTAGTTCTATACGATCACCACAAGTAGGGTTGTTCATATCTATTGTAACAGATTCATCGTCCAGACTTCCACGGTTTCTCGGATTTTTATAATGATCCATGATCACTTGTCGATATAACGTATCTAAGTTATTAAAAGACATCACCGAAATACTCCTTCGCTCTGTTTAGTCCTTCTGCCAAACGATCGATATCTTCTTTCGTATTATACAGATAGAAACTTGCACGAGCTGTAGCTGCTGTATCAAGCCATTTCATTAAAGGCTGTGCACAGTGATGACCAGCACGAACCGCAGTCCCTTCTGCATCTAAAACAGTTGCCGTATCATGTGGATGTACGCCATCAATATTAAACGTCACAAGACCACTACGTTGTTTCGGGCCATAAATCGTTAATCCATCAATTTCCTTTAGCTTCGTTTGGGCATAAGCTGCCAAATCACGTTCATGTGCCTCTATCTGATCCATACCAATCTCTTCAAGGAAATCAATAGCAGCATGTAAACCAATTGCACCTGCAATAATTGGTGTCCCGCCTTCAAATTTCCACGGGAGATCTTTCCATGTTGATTCATATAAACCAACAAAATCGATCATTTCACCACCAAATTCTACAGGTTCCATTTTTTCGAGCCACTCTTTCTTTCCGTACAATACACCAATACCTGTTGGCCCGCACATTTTATGTCCAGAAAAGGCATAAAAATCACAATCCAAGTTAGCCACATCCACTTTCATATGTGGCACGCTTTGTGCCCCATCGACAACGATCAATGCATCATGTTCATGAGCTATCGCTGCAATTTCCTTGATTGGATTCACTGTACCTAGCACATTGGAAACATGTGTGACAGCAACAATTTTAGTCGCATTCGTAATGGTTGAACGGAAAGATTCTAATGTGATCGTCCCGTCTTCTTCCATTGGAACATATTTCAATGTAGCTCCCGTATATTTGGCCGCTTGTTGCCAAGGAATCAAATTACTATGATGCTCCATTTCGGTGACGACAATTTCATCACCTTCTTGCAACACGTGACGAGCGTAACCATAGGCAACGGTATTAATAGCAGTTGTTGTTCCACGAGTAAAAATAACTTCTTCAGTGGAACGTGCGCCAATAAAATCTTTCACCCGTTCACGAGCACCTTCATATTGATCAGTTGCTCTAGAGCCAAGCGTATGAACGCCGCGGTGAACATTGGAATTATTTTGACGATAATAAGATTCAAGTGCTTCAATCACTGGTAATGGTTTTTGCGACGTCGCTGCTGAATCCAAATATACTAAAGGATGACCATTGACTTCTTGATCTAAGATTGGAAATTGCTCACGAATCGCTTGAATATCCATTAATATACTTTCCTTTCAATCACTTCAGTTAATTGATTTTGAACAGCTTCAATTGGAATTTCTTTTACAACTGGCGCTAAGAAGCCATGAATAATTAAGCGTTCAGCTTCTTGTTGAGAGATTCCACGACTCATTAAATAGTATAATTGAATCGGGTCAACACGGCCAACAGATGCAGCGTGACCAGCAGTAACATCGTCTTCATCAATCAGAAGAATTGGGTTTGCATCTCCACGTGCTCCTTTGCTCAGCATAAGCACACGTGATTCTTGCTCTGCATTTGATTTTGTCGCTCCGTGTTCAATCTTCCCAATACCGTTAAAGATTGATGATGCATCATCTTTCATGACACCATGTTGTAAGATGAAACCTTCTGATTGTTTCCCGTAGTGTTTAATGTTGGCGGTATAGTTTTGCGATTGGTTCCCACGGCCAACTGAAACGGTCTTCGCATAAGAATAAGAATTATCGCCAATTAAATTCGTGATATTTTCAGATACAGTGTTTCCGTCATTCATTTGACCAAGATTCCACTCAATATGAGCATCACGATAAGCTACACCACGACGATTCACGTATACAGTTGTACCTGAAGCAAAATTATCAACAGAACCGAAGTTAATTTTTGCGTTATCATGCGCAATAACCTCTGTCACGATATTCGCAACTGCATGTTCTTCCGTATTGCTTGATACATAATTCTCAACATACGTTAGTGAACTGTTCTCTTCTGCCACAACGATGACATGATTAAAAGAAGCAGCCTCTGGATCTTCCTGCCAGAAAATAGCTTGCAACGGTTCTTCGACCTGTACATTTTTCGGTACATAAACGAATGATCCACCATTCATTAATGCGGTGTGAAGGGCGGTAAGTTTGTGCTCATCAATCTGTACAGCATCCTTCATATAGTAACGTTGCACTAATTCACTATGATCACGCAGTGCTGATTCGATATCTGTAAAAATAACACCTTGTTCCTCTAAATGAGAAGCAATCGATTGATAGGCAACCGACTGATTGCGTTGAATTAATAAATTCTCGTTCTTTGCTTTCATATCCAAGAATACTTGAATATCTTCTGGCAATTCTTCGAGCGACGAAATCTCTCCACCTTCCACATCATGTTTGAAATCGTGGAAATTCCAACGCTTAATACTTGTTTTGTCTGGCTTTGGCATTTCTAAATTGTCTGCCAGTTGTAATGATTGAATTCGTAAATCTGTCATCCAATTCGGTTCATTCTGATTCTCAGAGAATGAACGTATATATTCTTGATCATATGGAAGCTTTGTTTCCACTGTCATACAACTCCTCCTAACACTTACGCGTTTTGTCCTACAGTTTCGTCTTCAATACCAAGTTCTTGCTTAATCCAGTCATAACCTTCTGCTTCAAGGCGTTGCGCTAATTCTGGACCACCAGATTTTACAACACGTCCTTGCATCATGACATGAACTTGATCCGGTGTAATATAGTCTAACAAGCGTTGATAGTGCGTAATAATCAAGCAACCGAAATTGTCATTGCGCAACTTATTAATTCCTTTTGATACAACTTTTAATGCGTCGATATCAAGTCCTGAATCAATTTCGTCTAATATGGCAATCTCAGGTTGAAGCATCATTAATTGTAAGATCTCGTTACGTTTCTTTTCCCCGCCAGAGAAACCTTCATTCAAGTAACGTTGTGCCATATTTTTATCAATTTCTAGATAATCTAACGCTTCATCCATTTCCTTAATGAATTTCATTAAAGAAATTTCGTCTCCTTCTTCGCGACGAGAATTAATAGAAGAACGTAAGAAGTCAGATGTTGTAACACCACTGATTTCACTTGGATATTGCATGGCAAGGAATAGTCCAGCTTGTGCGCGCTCATCTACTTCCATTTCAAGAACGTCTTCACCGTCTAAAAGCACTTGTCCTTGCGTCACTTCATATTGTGGATGACCCATGATGCAGAAGCCAATGTCGATTTACCTGTACCGTTTGGCCCCATCACGCATGGAACTCGCCACCTTTAATTGTAAGGTTTACCCCTTTTAATATTTCCTGACCTTCGATTTCAACATGAAGATCTTTAATTTCTAAAGTTGAACCTGCCATTCTTCATACCTCCAAAAACTTATGTTTTATCATTTTTTGAAAATGGATAAAAACCATTCTCAGTTTATTCTCATTATAATCTTAAACTATTTCGAATCTATAATCAACCATTTCGCTAATGAAACTACCCAACGATCGTTATTATAACACACTTTCTCGCGATTTATCAGCTTTTCTAGTTAGGTCTTCATTAGACACACTTTTTACAGCAAATAAAATATATCGCAATCTACTGACTCGTAAGTTCAATATCCACTTAAATATTCTTTTTATTCTGCAAACAGCTTCATACAAGTTAACGATTTGCAGGATACATTCATTTTCAATGCAAACAGATGCTCTTCAATGCTTTATTTGACGCATATATTCATTATCGATGCAAACAGGGCCAATGAAACGATCTGTTTGAAGGGTAAATCGATTATTGATGCAAACAGCCACTTCCATCTCTTCTGTTTGACGTAAATCATTCTAGAATCACCGGTATCAAAAAACTACCTCCTTAGTCCGTTTATAACGACTGAGGAGGTAGTGATATCTCGTCTCTAGGATTTTGTCATCATTTGTTCGCCAACCATCTCGACTCCTAGCGATGTACTAAACGATCAACATCACGCACGATACTTTGACTTTTCAAATAGTTATTCCAGCGCTCATGTTCTACTTTCATTCGATGTGATAACTTTCTACCATACTCAGCGTAGCCAACTCCATGAGACTGATGCATCGCTTTTTCCATCTCTGGTGTGTAATTGAGATGTAAACTAATAATAAATCATCCCTTCTTTATATTGACAGATTCATTGTATCATCCATCAAATCCATGCTTCAATAATCAATCATCATAATGAGAGACGATATGTCTAGAGATTGCATGATTATGTTCAAGTTACCAGTATGACACGGCCATTTTTCTCGACATACACGAGTTACGATCTAAATACTCTGAATTTGTTTCCAGTTCGTCAGCGTCTCATATACTTTTGGGACTGACTCAAAAGCATACAGTCTCTTTTGTACTTGGTTTTTTTCCACTAGAAGTAATGCTGGTACGCTCGTAATGGCTTGGTCTTCCATGAAAGAAGGGAAGTAAGAAGCATCCATACGATAAAACGACAATTGGTTGTCCGTTTCCTCTAATACATAAAGCATTTTTTCAGCAAGTTGGCATGTGGCGCAAAATGGCGTATGAACAAAGATAACATAAGGTTCATCTAGTTGTTGAATCGTGGACCAATTCTCTGTTGTTATTTTTTCCATGACACTCACCTATTTATAAATAATTTGGATAAATTGAAATATGAGATGCTACTAACGCTACTGCTAATTCCGATTCAGGCGTTGCAGCAACCTCACGAAACGCCTTGTCAATATAAATATGAACGGCATGCGGGAGTTCTGTGGACAACTGTTTACGTAGTTTTTTCCCCGCATTGTCTTCATCGACTAAAATGAATACATCTCGATCATCAAGTTCAAAGTCTTCGATTAAATATTCTAATCGTTCAACTCCTAATGTACCATTTGTACAAATGATTTCAACATCTTCTTCAATTAGCTTCTTGATCTTTTCTTTATCAGAACGGCCTTCAACAATAATCACTTTTTCACTCGCTACTGACATGGGCTCACCTACTTCATTATTGTTCATCTCATATTACACATTCTATGGGAGCTCAATCGCTGGATATGCTATCATCAGTTAACTCTTTACTTGACTTACCATTATTGAATTCGTTCGGCTAAAAAGAGAGCATTCGCACTTAGATAAGGTACGAATGCTACAATGTATGTTTTATTCTCCATGAATCATTTGATCATATTCATCTGCAGACATTAACGCCTCAACTTGATTCTGATCTGATGGTTCGACTACAATCATCCACGCTTTTTCATACGGAGATTCATTCACGTATTCTGGATTATCGATTAATTCTTGATTCACATCTACAACTTTACCAGTGATCGGAGCATATAATTCGGATACCGTTTTGACCGATTCTGCACTTCCAAACGGCTCGTCCACTTGAATCGTATCACCTACTTCTGGTAGTTCAATAAAGACAATATCACCTAACTCGGATTGCGCATGCTCCGTAATTCCTATTGTTACCGTATCGCCTTCTTTTTTCACCCACTCATGTTCATTTGAATATAATAGTGTATTTGGAATACTCATGATTTACGTCCTCCCACTCAACTTGGATACTATGTATTACTTGTGTTTACTTCCACGTTTCTTCAAAAGTTTTTTCATGAAAACCAACTGTAACATGTTCGTCATCTACAGTGATGGGCCGTTTGATCAACATCCCATCTGAAGCTAAATAATCCAATTTCTCATCATCAGATAATTGCGGTAACTGATCTTTCAACCCTAGTTCTCTGTACTTTTTGCCACTCGTATTGAAAAACTTTTTTATTGGCAATCCACTCTTATCAATAATTTGTTTTAACTCTTCTTTACTTGGTGGATGTTCCACAAGATGAACTGGCTCATAAGAAATTTGGTGCTCATCTAACCATGCTTTTGCTTTTCGACACGTTCCACATTTAGGATACCAATAAAATGTTCGTCCCATACATCTTCCTCCATTACTCATGAATTATGTTTAGTGTATCGGAAACACCTATTTTATAGCAAGTTTTTCGCATTTTTATTCGACGCTTCCATCCGCTCATCTCCATTAAAATCCACATATAATTCTGCATCTGTTTCCGGTATACATGCTAAACGTATTCACTTTTTATTTATTGTTGTCACAGCACTTGTCATCGCAACATCTTGTTGGCGTACTTTTAGTTTCAGCACTGATGACATTGCCAGTTGCAAGCAGCATCCAAATAGCAAAAGGATTTAAACAAACCATTATTTATGCGATAATATTTGGTGAAACTTTTGTTATTCTTGGCTTAATTTCAGGCTATTATTTAGAAATACCGCCTGATGGAACGATTGTTGTTCTTCTTATTCTAATTTTACTCACCATTACATTCGTTAAAAATGGATGGCATCGCCTAAAGAAAACATAAACACATACTCATAAATGGGGTGGCAGTATGAATGCAAAAGATGCACTTCGCGTGTTGAAGGAAAAAGGATATAAATACACAGACAAACGAAAGCGCATGATCGATTTTTTTGCAGATGAAAATCGTTATTGTACAGCTAAGGACTTGTTGGAATATTTAGAACCCGATTATAAAGGGATCAGCTTTGACACGATTTATCGTAACCTTCACCTGTTTCATGAATTAGATATTTTAGAATCAACAGAATTGAATGGTGAGAAGCATTTCCGTCTCAAATGTGACCATCACCACCATCATCATTTCATCTGTAAGAATTGTGGCGTCACAAAAGAAATCCATCACTGCCCAATGGATCAGCTTCACGAAGAATTACAACCATTTATAATTGAGGATCATAAATTCGAAATTTACGGATTTTGTCCATCATGTCAATAAAGAAGCAAACGTTATATCCATTTATTCTCGTCGGTATTGGCGGGGCAATCGGATCTTTTTTACGGTTTAGAATTGCTGAAGTAACAGCGGTGATACCTTTTCCAATTGCGACATTGATGGCAAACATATTCGGATGTTTTCTGTTGGCGTTGATTCGTTTTCACCCAACCATCCAGCAGAAATTTTCAAAATCGATGCTTTTTGTTTTAGGAACAGGTATGATCGGATCGCTGACGACTTTTTCGACTATGGTGATGGAGTGGAATCAGCTTTTATCACAGAGTGTAATAAAAATGCTATTCTATACCTTGTTACACATCTTAGGCGCAAGTCTCATGATTATGTTAGGTGTCCAAATTGCTCGAAGAAAGGAAAACGAAACATGAACAGTGTGATGGTCTGTATCGGTGGATGTATTGGCGCGATGGCTCGTTATGGGGCAAGTTTACAATGGAATACGAATGAAAGAGCGATTCCAATTGGTACATGGGTTGTGAATGTACTAGGAAGTATCATGTTAAGTATCGTCTATATCGCTTATCAACACCAATGGCTAACAACGCTCGGCTGGAGTTTTTTAGGCATTGGATTTTGTGGTGCATTTACCACCTTCTCAACGTTCAGCTTAGAATTATATGAATTCATTGACAAAGGAAAGTGGAAAGTAGCTTTGATCTATGCAGGAACTTCCATTGGCATAAGCTTGTTTGTTGTTGGTCTCATGCTATTTATTTTTACATAAATTTAACAGTGATTACGTTTTGGTTTTCCTTCGCTTATCATATAGTTTACTAACAACAAGCGAAGGAGTGACACATGTGAAAATTGCTCTCTTTACAGATACGTATACTCCTGAAGTCAATGGTGTTGCGCAAACTTTATCGCAACTCACACGCTATCTAGATGCAAGTGATCATCAATATATTGTCATTACGCCCAAGTTTGCCATGGGTCGATCAAAACACGAACCACCGATTTATCCTCAGTCCAGTTTCCCCTTCCCGTTATATCGCGATTGTCGTTTATCCCTACCCAGTATGAGAAAAATCCGCCAGCTCCTTCATAATTTTCAACCTGACATCATCCATATCGCTACCCCATTTACAATTGGGATTACAGGCCTTTTCTATGCGAAGCGTTTCGATATACCCATGATTGCTTCTTATCATACGAATTTCGATCAATATCTATCTTATTATCATCTTTCCTGGTTATCTAAGCCTATTTGGCGTTATATGGAATGGTTTCACCAATCAATGGAGAAGATTTTCGTTCCATCTGAGAGTACATGGGAAGAGTTATCGCAACATCAATTTCATCATCTAAAAATTTGGAAACGAGGTATTGACCAAAGCATATTTTACCCTAATGATCACAAGCAGCCTATTCGAAATAAATATCAAATTAAAGAAAAATTCGTCCTATGCTATGCCGGTCGTTTAGCCCCTGAAAAAAATACCACCATTCTAGCCTATTTGTTTCAAAATATACCGACAGAATGGCAAGAAGACATTCACTGGCTGATCGCAGGAGATGGTCCTGATATGCCATTACTAAAAAAACATGCGCCACCACATGCTACATTTACAGGCTTTCTTCCTCATGATCAATTGGCTGAAGTTTATAGCGTCAGTGACCTTATGATATTTCCGTCTGAAACTGAGACGTTTGGCAATGTGGTGTTGGAAGCATTGGCTTGTGGCACACCGGTAATCGGTGCTAATGCAGGCGGCGTAAAACATCTCATTCAACATCGATTAACCGGTATTTTGTGTTCCAAGGGCAAGCCAACAGAATATGTACGAGCGATCATTGAATTATTCCATCACCCGGAATGGCTCAGTCAACTGAGTGATCGCTCGGTTCGCTACACCGAATTACTCGGATGGCAACATAGATGTGAAGAATTACTTACAGCCTATCAAGAAGTGATAGAAAAAAAACGCCTATTACATGCTTAGTGTATTTTATTCGTTTATTCTGCAAACAGAGTCATTTCAATCATCGATTTGCAGGATAAATTGATTTTCAATGCAAACAAAAGCTCTTCTATTCCTTTTTTGACGCATATATTCATATTCGAGGCAAACAACTAGTCTAGCATTTGCTGTTTGAAGCATATATTCATATTCGAGGCAAATAAGCATTCCTATACCTTCTGTTTGACGCATAAGTTGATTTTTCCCAAGCAAAGGCATTATTATCACGAAAGTGCATGTTTAGCTAACATTTGTGTCACCATATCATCCATCGGTGGATTATGGAGACCAGCGCGAACATCACGGTAATATTGTTCAAAAGGCATCGTCTTAGATAAACCTCGCCCACCGACGATACGCATCGCTAGATCAACAATTTCATTGGCACTATTTGTCGCCACAATTTTCACAGTAGCTAGCTCGTTCATTAGATGGTTTCGTTGTTCTGGATACAAATCCCATTTCTCTGCGATACTATACATAAAATAACGAGCATGAATCAATTTTAAGTCGATTTCACCAATCTTTTGGCGCACATGTTCAACTTCAGAAATAGGATGATTTAAACTATTAGGCTGAAAGTTTTTGGCAAATTCAATCACATCATCTCTCGCTGCCTTTGCCACACCTAGATAACATGCTGGAATATGTAATAACCACCCTTTAGGAGCTGGTTTCTTTGGTTGATCAGCAACTTCGACTAAGTTCTCAGCAGGTACTTGTACGTCTTGCAAAATCAAATCATCACTACCCGTACCGCGCATGCCTAATGTATCCCATGTTTTCTCGACTTTAATTCCCTCAAGTTCTTTTGGTAATAAAAAGGAACCTACGACGTTTCGATCTTCAATGGTAGCTGTAATCACATAATAATCCAACACTTCTGCCATTGTCGTAAATGACTTTCGCCCATTAATCACATAATGATCAGCGTGGCGTACAGCCGTAGTTTCTGGCATTCCACCTCTTGTCGGACTTCCTGTTGCTGGTTCAGTTGCTGCACGATTAATCAGCTTCTGCTGATTTCCAATCTCAGTTGCTATTTGATCAAACATTTTTTCTTCCCAAAGTTTTTCTTCGCTTAATTCTTTCACAACCCCAAGATGCCAGCCAATCGATAGTGCTGTGGCTCCATCACCTTCTGCCAGTTTTTCTTGCATGACTAACATTTCATATAGACTTACTGCTTCTCCACTATATTCTTTTGGCAAGGTTAAGGATAAATATTGCTCATCACGAAGATCAGCTAAATTTTCTATAGGTAACTTTGCTTGTTCATCCGCTTGCTTTCTCCGTTGTTTTATTTTTTCTGCTACTCTTTCTGCTTTTTCATATAAACGTTGTTGTCGATCCGTTTGAATAATATTTTGGTCCATTTGCATTGATCATGCACTCCTTTTTTACTTCTAAATTGATGATATCGAACGTCAAGCATTTTTGCCAACCATTTACTCACATGCTGTTCCACAATGGATGACCCATTCTTTAAAACTAGTCTGAGCCGTGATGTATAGATTATTCTCTTTGATCCATACTAGGAGTCAGTCAAGTGATTCTATATTGAGGAGTCTTGTTTTCTATGTTGCGACGAATGCGTAAACAAAACAATCACACACCATCGATCCAATCCTTTCAAGACTTAATCAATGTCATGCGAGAAAGCGATGATTTTCAAACCTTACAATTTGGGAACAGTCAACAACTTAGCGTTTATTATTATCATTCTTTAATTGATACCGAGAAACTACAGACACACTTACTTCCGTATACCAATAATATTAAATTTAAAAAATTGGAAGAGTTAAAGAATGTGTTACCTTTTGATGAAACAGAAATCACTTCTGATCTTCAAACGATTGAAAGTAAACTATTAGACAGTCATATTGGTGTTACACTCGGAACAAGAACAAACCAAGTATTGCTAATACCAGCGAAGTTTAATTCAGATCGAAATATTACTCAACCCGAAATTGAATTCAGTGTAATTGGGCCAAAACTTGCTTTCATCGAAAATTTACAAACCAATGTGAATCTTATTCGTCGTAGAGTGAAACTTCCTCAACTACAAGTAAAAACAATCGAAGTAGGAAAAGTGACAAAAACAAAAGTAGCCGTGGTTTATATTGATGGGATTGCCAATAAAGAAAATGTTGATACAGTCAAACAACGAATTAAAGATATTGAATATGATCAAATCATTGATAGCTCATTTATTGCACAAATGATAACCGACAATTCTCAATCACCATTTCCACAGTTAATGGATACCGAGCGACCTGACCGAATAAGCAGTGCTTTAATCGAAGGAAAAGTTGCCATCATTTGTGATGGTTCCCCGCACGTCATTAGTGCACCGACAACCTTAGTCGAGTTCTTTGCCTCCTATGAAGATTATTTTTTAAATTCATATATTGCGACCGCCTTTCGGTTGATTCGAATTTTTGCCGTATTATTTTCGGTACTCATTACGCCCATGTACGTAGCCGTTTTAACGTATCACTATCAAATTGTTCCTATCGATTTGTTAGGAACATTAATCTCGTCAAGGCGAGATATTCCTTTTCCCCCCGTTATCGAAGTGATTATTTTAGAATTAACGATCGAATTACTCCGTGAAGCTGGAGCCCGGTTACCAACAAAAATTGGACAAACCATTGGTATCGTTGGTGGTATTGTTATTGGAACGGCCGCAGTTGAAGCAGGATTAACGAGTAATGTGTTATTAATTTTAGTTGCACTCGCTGCTCTAGCTTCGTTTACGACACCCATTTATCGAATCGGGAATACGATCCGCTTGTTACGTTTTCCGTTCATCATTTTTGCGCAAATGTGGGGGATGGTTGGTGTCATCGTTGGTTTGATGTTTACGATGTGTCATTTACTAAGACTAACCTCCATTGGCAGACCTTTTACCGAACCATTTTTCCCACCTCGCTGGCGTGATTTAAAAGATGCTTTCATTCGGTTTCCATTTGAGTTTCAAGGCAATCGCCCGATATTCACCTCGCCTAATGACAAGAAACGAATGAACTTGAAGCGAACCATTCCACCGAAAGATAAAAGAAAGTAGGACAAAGATGAAACAACATCAAAAACCGGATATCACGCAAATGGTTTCACCTTTTCTTCTTTTGTACATATTGCATGCCACACAAGTCGGTGAAGGAATATTAAGTTTTGAGCGTAAGATTGCAAAGCTTGCTGGTTATGACGCATGGATGAGTATTATTTTGACCGGTATATTAACTACCATTGTGATCTGGTTGATTTGGCAAATCATTCGTAACAATGAGGAAGATATCATTGATGTCCATCACCAGTTATTCGGAAAATGGATCGGAAATTTATGCTCAATACTTCTTGCAAGTTATTTTTTTATCGTGGCTGTATCCATTTTACGTTCTTACATCGAAGTATTTCAAATTTGGTTTTTTCCTGATTTGTCGATTTGGTTCTTCACACTAGTGATATATATCTTGATGCTTTATATTATTTTAGGTGGCTTTCGAGTTGTTGTTGGATTTGCTTTTTTTAGTGTGTTCATCACATTCTTTTTAGCCATATTTAAGTATGCTGCATTTACGAACGGTTATATGGAGAACCTATTCCCCATGATGAATACGGAGATATCGAACATTATTCGTGCGGTTGAACCGATGATGTTCAGTTTTTTAGGCATTGAATTGATTTTACTGTATGCACCATTTATAAAAAATTTCCAACGAAGTAAGAAATGGGCCATATGGGGAAACATTATTACCACTTTGGTTTATTTCATTTCTTGTATCTCGATTTTCGTTTATTTTAATGAAACACAAATTCAAAAAATAGCCTGGCCAACCCTTCATTTATGGAAAATTATTGATTATCCATTTATTCAGCGATTTGAATACTTAGGGATTTCATTACATTTCTTTTCTATTATTGCAACGAGTTGTATGTATTTTTGGTCTACTGTCCAAACATGGCACCGGATGACGAATCACTCATTTCGAAACATTGCCTTCATTTTAGCAACTTTCGGTATGGGGAGCATTTTTTTGATCGATAATTTTATAATTATTGAGCGTTCCATTACTGTGATGTCAAAAATCGGTGTCATTGTGATGGTTATCTATATTCCCTTGTTATTTGTATGGCGACTCATTATTTCAGGAGTGAAACGATCCAATGAAAACCATTAACTTCCGATGCGTGTTGATAGCTTCCATGGGATTAATCACGATTTTAAGTGGGTGTATCCAAACAGAAATTATCGATGATATTGAACTTGTCATGAGCGCTGGTTATGATTGGGATTCAACTAATCAACAATATATGGGTACAGCCGTTGCCCCTTTATATGGGAGTAGCGAAGAAAAAAATATGCGACAACATGTTAGTTACAGTGCTGAGGGGAAAACTGTTGAGAGCATTCGTTCCAAAATTGAAACGAAAACACCGAAACCAGTTGAACAAGGAACACTATTAAACATTTTATTTGGTGAAGAATTAGCAAAAAAAGGGGTACAAGATATCTTATATGGCATTAACGAAAATCCTGTGATTGGACGCGGGCTTCATTTAGCAATCGCTCAAGGTGAGGCTCAGTCTCTATTGAAGCAACAAATCAATGTGGAACAAACCTTACCTCGCTATCTTGATCGATTAATTAAAAGCAACACAAAAAAGAACATACCACGCATCAACTTGCATGACTTTAATTACCGATTGACTGGTGAGGGGATGGATCCGTTCTTACCGATTGTACAATATGATCCCGATGAATCTTCACTGAATATTACAGGAATTGCTTTATTTAAAGATGATAAAATGGTTGATCAAATCCATTATGATCAATTCTTTTTATTTACCATTTTGTATCAACCTACAAAAGACAACACTTATCAATTCTTTTGGGAAGAAAAAGACACATTTATTACCATTAGTTCCATCAACTCAAAAGAACAAAAACGATGGATAACAAAAGATAAAGGAGAGATTGAGGTAAATGTTACAGGAATACTAACAGAAACCAATAAAGTCAAATTGAATACGATCAAAGAAAAAAATAGGCTTGAACAAGCGATCTCCAAAAAACTAAAAGAAGAAGCTGCACAATTGATCACGTTATTTCAAGAACTAGAAATTGACCCCTTAATGATGGGCACTTCTGCCAAGGCAACTTTTCGTGATTGGCGTGCAAAAACTTGGAAAGAGCGTTATCCTGATACAGACATCAAAGCGAACATCACTATCAATCTGGAACAATCCAATATAACCGAAGAATAATCTATTCCAAGCTGCTCCATTTTTTGTTATAGTATAGCAAGTGAGTGTCTACTAGAGAGAGGGAAACGGATGATAAAATTACTGCATAAAGGATTTCATTATTATATAGTAGGGATCATTATTCTTACACTTGGAATATCATTAACGATTCAATCCATGTTAGGGACTTCTCCTTTTGATGCGTTATTAGTTGGACTTTATCGGACAATTGGTTTATCAATTGGCAGCTGGGAAATCATTGTCGGTTTTACATTTGTTCTCATTAACGCCATAACCAGTCGAACGAAACCTGAATTATTCGCATTACTGACTTCTGTTTTTACTGGGATTGGGATTGACAGTTGGTTGTGGATCCAAGGGAACTGGCTCACACCTACTCTAATCATCGAACAATGGATTCTATTACTATTCGGCATTATACTTACAGGCGTTGGTGTTGCCGTATATCTTGAATCGAATTTTGCTCCCAACCCAATGGATCGTACAATGGTGATTCTGTCTGATAAAACATCATGGTCCTTAAGTATATCACGTGCCTTAATAAGTATTATTTTAGTTATCATTGCGCTTGCTTTTAATGGGGCAGTTGGTGTTGGAACATTGATTAATGCTTTATTTTCAGGTGTGATTATTCAGTGGTTTAGGCCTTATATCGTCGCAATCAAAACAAAACCATCCACAAATAAATCGTTTGAAACAAGCAAAAACTAATAGGGACGTGATACCTATGGAAGGTCACGTCCCGGTTAATTAAAAGATTTTTTCAATGGTTTCTTTTACGCGCTCTTCTGTGAATGGTTTTACAATAAAATCAGTGGCACCTGCTTTAATCGCATCGAGTACCATTTGTTGTTGTCCCATCGCTGAACACATCACAATCGTTGCATTACTATCTTTTCCCTTAATTTCCTTTGTCGCATCGACACCATTCATCTCAGGCATCGTAATATCCATTGATACTAAATCTGGTTGTAATTCTTCATACATTTCTGCAGCTTGTTGGCCATTTTCTGCTTCACCGACAACTTCATGACCTAAATTTGTAAAAATATTTTTTAATTGCATGCGCATAAATGCTGCATCATCTACAATTAATACTTGTGCCATGTCACTTACCTCCAATTATTTACTCTTTGGCTACTTGTTTTACTTCGTCAATTTCATCTAAATTCAAAACATGATCTAAATTTAATAACAACAACATCCCGCGATCTTCTAACTTAGCCACACCTTTTATGTAATGATAATCGACACCTGTTACCAATTCAGGTGCATCTTCAACAACCTCAGGCGGAATATCAATCACATCTGTCGCTTCATCAACAATAAATCCAACTTGCACTTCTTGGACATGGGCAATTAATATTCGCGTTTGTTCAGTCGGTTCTGCTTCATTCATTCCTAAGCGAGTTCGTAAATCAATAATTGGTGTCACACTACCTCGAAGGTTCATAATTCCTTTAATAAAATCAGATGATTGTGGAATATTGACGATCTCATCTAGACGCTCAATCGCTCTGATTTGGTCAATATTTGCCCCATATTCTTGTCCATTCAATTTAAAAATAATCGTCTTTGTTAATACTTCTTCCATTTTTGTTCACCTACCCTTTTCGGTTTCATTTATTGATTTAAGAGTAATGACATTTTCATTGCACCGATATTTTGATAGCGAATTTCTACTTCTAATACTCGTTTGAATCCTGTTAATTTCGCGTCCCCACTAATCACTGTTGGATGTGTAATATCAGTGTCAATTCCTTTGTCAGCCAAATGAGTCGATAATCCCCCAGCTAGCATGTTACCTAGCTCACCAGAAAACGAATCGAGCATATCATCAGAAATCTGCATCCCATAAAGTGCCTCGCCAATCTTACTAAATACATCGTGACTAGCTTCAATTAAAAGGTCACCTTTAAAACTACCACTATAGCCAATTAAAACGCCGTACTCTACTTGTAATGGATTTGTTGTCATTTTGGGAGCGTCAAATTCATGTTCAACAGGTACTACACTTTTTATCGACTGAACCGAGCCATTATAAAGTTCCTTAATGATTTCATTCATACTCACTTCTGATGTCGTCATGTCTATTCTCCTATCTCTATTTGGTAAATTAGTAATATATAATTAGTCCTTATAACTCATATTACCGAATAGATTGAATAAACACAATACTAATCAGGTATTTTATTCATTTTTTGTCGAAGACTATCTTATAAGTTTAGTTGTTTAACGATGATACGCAATCTATTTCATTCGTTTGCGTATCACTCTCTAAATAAAAATAATGGGGATAACATGTCTATTTTAAACATGTTACCCCCATTTAGCTTTACTTTTTATTCAAGTCCTTCTGACACTTCATTGACCATTTCTTTAACAGATGTTAAGCCACCGCCTGATACATACCAGTAATATGGGTCTAAATAGGTAATTTGATCATTTTGAGCAGCAGTGGTTTCATTTACTAACTCATTATCTAGTGTTTTCTCTGCACTAGCTTCACCGCCAACAACAGTATTACGATCAATAACAAATAGATAATCTGGGTTCGTTTCAGCTAAATATTCAAAACTCACATTCTGACCATGGGTCGATACATCAATACTTTCATCAGCTTCTGGTACGCCGAATACATCGTGAATAATACCAAATCGAGATCCAGCACCAAAAGCGCTGACGCCTCCTTCATTTGTTAAAATCACCAATCCATTACCTTCCATTGCATCTGCCTTTTCTTGTAATGCTGTAATGGAATCGTTAATTTCGGTTAATGCCTGTTCTGCTTCATCTTCTTTTGTGAAAATTTGTCCAAGTGTTGTCACATTGGATTCAAATGACTCCATATAATTCTCTGTATCAACACCCATATAAATCGTCGGTGCTAATTCAGCCAAATCTTCATATACTTCTGAAGTACGACCAGAAATAATAATTAAATCAGGGTCTACTGTCGCTAATGTTTCGAAGTCTGGTTCAAATAAAGTACCAGCATTTTTGTATTCATCACTATCATATTGACTTAAATGTGGTGGTAAGTTTTCTTTTGGTACTGCAGCAACATCAACACCTAGTTCATCTAACGTTTCTAATGTACCCATATCAAACACGACTACATTCTCTGGATTCGTAGGTACGGTTGTCGTGTCTAACTCATGTTCCACCTCTATTTCTGCAGGCGTTTCTTCCTCCTGTTGTTCTTGATTTTCTGTTTCATTTCCTTCAGCTTCTGCATTCGCTTCTGAATCTCCTCCAGAGTCATTACCACAAGCAACGACAAACATACTGATCGCTAACAATAGGATCAAACTATATATTTTTTTCATGATTCTTCCCCCTTTAAAAATGTAGTGAAATCTATTTACAAGATGGTCTTCCATTTGCACCTATTTATTCACAAGGGCCCAATAGGCTTATGTAGGAAAATCCATCAATGTAACAAAAATTATTTAAAATATAAACAAATCTTACATTGGTCAATATCATGGATATTAATATCCATATCATATACATCTCGCAATACTTCCTTACTAATCATGTCATCTTTTGCACCTTGATGAACAATTTTTCCTTCTTTTAATGCCACGATATAGTCAGAATAAACAGAAGCAAAATTCACATCGTGGATCACGATCACAACTGTTTTACCTAACTCTCGAACAAGGCGGTGTAATACTTTCATAATTTGTACCGCATGTTTCATATCCAAATTATTCAATGGTTCATCTAACAAAATATAATCGGTATCCTGAGCAATCACCATGGCAATAAATGCCCGTTGTTTTTGCCCGCCACTTAATTGATCAAGAAACTTATCTTCCATCTCGGTTAATTCCATATATTCGATGGCCTGTTGAACAAATTTCTCATCTTCTTTCGTTAATCGTCCTTGCGAATACGGAAATCGACCAAAGCCAACGAGCTCTCGTACGGTAAGACGTACGTTTAAATGATTCGACTGGCGAAGAATTGATACTTTTTTCGCCAGTGAATTACTTTTTACAGTAGAAATTTCTTCCCCATCGATTTCTACTTCGCCTTCATCTTTTGATATGAGCCGACTAACGATCGATAACAGCGTACTTTTCCCTGCACCATTAGGCCCAATGAAAGAAGTGATCTTTCCTTTAGGAATGGACACCGATACTTGATCAACAACTGCTGTATCACCATATTTTTTCGTTATTTCTTTAGCTTCTACCATTGTTTATTCTCCTTTAAAATCAAGTATAGGAAATAGATACCACCAATGAAATTAATAATCACACTGAGTGTTGTTGCAAAAGAGAAAATCCGATCGACAATGATCTGACCTCCAACTAGAGCAATCACACTAATAATTGAAGCGCCAAGCAATAGATAAGTATGTCGGTATGTTCGAATAAACTCATATGTAACATTGGCAACGATTAAGCCTAAAAACATGATTGGCCCGACCATAGCTGTAGCAACCGAGATCAATACAGCAATTACAATCAATAGCCGTTTGACCACCCAATCGTAATGAACTCCTAGATTGATTGCATGTTCTTTACCTAACGATAGGACATCTAAATATTTCATGAATCGTTGAAAATAAACAAGTACTGCTACAATTAACCCAATCGAAACCCATAAAATATCGGTATTGACATTGTTAAAACTCGCAAACATTCGGTTTTGAACGACCATAAATTCGTTAGGGTCAATTAACACTTGCATAAATGACGATAAACTACCAAAAAATGTCCCAAACACTAAACCTACTAATAGTAGAAAATAAATATTTTGTTGTTTGCGAAATAATAATTGGTACAGTAGAAAAGCAAATACAACCATTAATCCAACAGATAAAGCAAAATTATAATTCGGATTCGTCGCAATCAAACTTGTTGAACCAAACACAAAGATAACGAATGTCTGTAATAGCATATATAAAGAATCTAGCCCAACGACACTCGGTGTTAAAATTCGATTATTCGTAATCGTTTGGAAGACGACAGTAGCTATGGCAATAACTGCGCCAGTAACGATGATAGCTAACACTCTTGTCATTCTTCTCGGTAAAATATATTCCCAATTCCCTGGTATTCCTACAAACACGTAAACGGCAATTAAAATCATAGCTATAACTGCAAGAAGTAGTAACTTCGTACGGTTATGCATAGGCAGATCTCCTCATAATTAAATAAAGGAAAATACCACTACCGATTACGCCTACCGTTACACCGATTGCTATTTCATATGGGAATATAATGATTCTACCTAAAATGTCACAAGCTAATACAAAAACAGCACCAAGCATGGCTGTATGTGGCAAACTATGTTTTAAATGATCGCCTTGATAAATCGTAACGATATTCGGAATAATTAACCCTAAAAATGGAATCATACCGACTGTTAAAATGACAACAGCAGTGATAATCGCTACAATCACTAAACCAATATTTACGACCCGACGATGATGTAGCCCTAAGTTCGTTGCAAAGTCTTCTCCCATGCCTGCTATCGTAAATTTATTGGCATATAGATAAGCAATAATAATAAGCGGCACACTAATAAAGAGCATTTCATATCTTCCTTGCATAATGAGGGCAAAGTTTCCTTGTAGCATGAAGACATGTTTTGAATTAAATCATTTTGATAAGCAAAAAATGTCGTTATCGAGCTCACAATATTACCAAACATTAACCCCACTAAAGGAATAAAAATCGGATCTTTGAATTTGACCTTGTCAAGTATTTTCATAAAAACGAAGGTTCCTAGTAAAGCAAATACAAAAGCAACCATCATTTTTTCAACAGGTCCAGCAGTCGGAAATACTAACAACGCTACTAATATCCCCAATCGAGCGGAATCCATCGTCCCAGCCGTCGTAGGTGAAACAAATTTATTTCTACTTAACTGCTGCATAATTAAACCGCAAATACTCATACTCATACCTGCAATAATTATACTAAGTAACCTTGGTAGTCGACTCACCCACAAAATGTCTAATTGACTATCCGTTAAATGAAAAATGTCAAGAATATCAACATCAATCACACCAATAAACAATGAAGTGATTGATAATAGGATGAGCAGTACCATTAAGTACCAAAACTTCATATCCTAACCCTATGCCTTTCTAGTTCATGAAATTATCAATAATGAAAATCATTATCAATTACTATATACATTATCATAGCAGATTTTGTTAATCTGTCAACTATCTAATTGAAAATTTTTCTCAATGACGTTGATATTTATGGCAAAAGCCGTATAATAACGAGAGAGGTATTTTACAGGAGGCCAAAAATGAAAGAGACATATTTACAATTTGATTTTTCTTTCAATGAAGATACGAATGCTCCCCTTTGTTTTTCTCATGCGCAAGAAGTGTTTCAAACAAATGATCTAACAGATGTTACAACCATTTTTCAAGAAATCGAACAAGCTCTCAATCGTGGTTATTATGTAGCTGGCTTTGTGTCATATGAGGCCGCACCTGCTTTTCATAACCATTATAAGGCGCATCCTTCATCCCAATTTCCATTAGTATGGTTTGGTGTGTTTGACAAGCCCAGTTCTCAAGTAGCATACCCACAGTCGAATGATTATGAAATGAGTAATTGGCAAAACACGATGTCAGATGAAGAATATAACGAGAAGATCAGTCGTATTCACCAAGCCATACAACTTGGTGATACATACCAGGTGAACTTTACGACACGGTTACACGCCAACTTCTCCGGGAATAGTTATTCCTTATATCAACAACTCATGCAAAATCAAAAAGCTCATTATGGCGCGTATTTACAAATTGGAGGATATCATATTCTTTCAGCTTCACCTGAACTATTCTTTCAAGTGAAAGATGGGCAGCTGATGACAAAACCGATGAAAGGTACAAGTAAACGTGGCAAGACATTAGAAGAAGATGAATATCAGAAACAAAAACTCTATCATTCTGAAAAAGAACGGGCTGAAAATGTGATGATCGTTGATTTATTACGAAATGATGTAGGGAAAATCGCAAATTGGGGGTCTGTTCAAGTCGAAAAACTTTTTGATATTGAAACCTATCCGACCGTCCATCAAATGACTTCGACCATTCACGCTACATTAAAGTCGCAGCTAACCATTTATGATTGGTTTCAAGCATTGTTTCCATGCGGGTCCATTACGGGTGCACCCAAGGCAAAAACCATGGAATATATTCAAGCTCTAGAAACCACTCCACGCAATGTGTATTGTGGCGCTATTGGTTGGATTTCACCGAATCGCGAGGCCATATTTAATGTTCCGATCCGAACAGTAACGATTGATCAAGAGAATCAAACCGCAACTTATGGTACTGGTGGCGGAGTTACTTGGGATTCATCATCTTATAGCGAACAACAGGAATTATATCAAAAAGCGGCTATCTTGGACCAAAAACGACCAACCTTTTGTTTATTGGAGTCCATGTTATTACATGAAGGTTCCTACCCTCTCCTTGATGAGCACTTACAACGTCTGAGTGATTCCGCTCGATATTTTCAATTTCATTTACAAATCAGCCGTGTGAAAGATCAACTCATAAATTTGGCGCGAAAACATGTAACGAGTGAATGGAAAGTACGATTGTTGTTATATGAAAATGGTGCCATCGAAACGTCCATATCTAAAATTGAGCCGATTCGAAGTATTATAACGGCCCAGTTAGCAAAACAGCCAGTCGATGAAGACAATGTGTTCATCTATCATAAAACGACGCATCGCGATTATATTAACCAAGTTGATAACGATCGACCGAATCACACTTTCACCAGTTTATTATGGAACACACAAGGTATGGCGACTGAATTCACGATCGGAAACCTAGTCGTTGAAAAGGATGGTGCATTCTTTACACCACCGATTACAGATGGTTTACTTCCTGGTATTTATCGAAAGCACTTACTGCGTGAAAAACGAGTGATCGAAAAGAGTATTCCTATTGATCAACTAGCTGCATATGACCGAATATGGTTTATTAATAGTGTAAGAGGATGGTTACCAGTGGAACTCAATATATGAGGCATTTTTCTCGTCACATTTTCGTCGATTTGTTACAATGCAAACCATAAGGAGGCAAAAAATGAATGCATATGAAGAATACATGAAAGAAATTACGCAACCGATGCGTGACGAATTAACAGAAGCAGGGTTTCAAGAATTAACGACACCTGAGGAAGTGTCAGAATTTATGAGCCAAAATGAAGAACCGGCGTTAGTTGTAGTCAATTCAATTTGCGGATGTGCGGCAGGTTTAGCTCGTCCAGCGATTGTTGCTTCATTAGAAAGTCCACAACGGCCAAATCAATTAGTAACCGTTTTTGCTGGCCAAGATCGTGAAGCAACAGCAGCTATGAGAGAATATTTTGACGTAGAACCATCTTCACCATCAATGGCGATTGTAAAGAATGGACAGTTGCAACATTTTATTCCTCGTGAAAATATTGAAGATCACGAAGTCGAGGAAATTGTGAATCAATTGACACAAGCTTATCAAACCTATTGCTAATGCAGTAAAATTCCACACAAGATTCAATAAAAAATCCGAACTGTTTTTCGAATCGGCCAAAAGGATTCGAAATCGTTCGGATTTTTTATGCTTATTAATTCATCACACGGCGTACGTGACCAGCGAATTTATCATTCCAGTAGCCACTACTCATATCAGCAATTGCTACACCAGTTGAACTTTGTGAACCAATAAATTCGTTATTTCCAACATATATACCTACGTGACCGTTGGTTTTATACGTATTAAAGAAAACGAGATCTCCTGGTTGCATATCACTTGGTGAAACTCTAGATCCAGTACTAGATAAACCCGCTGTACTAGCTGGCAGACTTACACCTGCTTGCCTAAATGCCCAGCTAACAAAGGCAGAGCAGTCAAAGATCCCGTTAGCAATGTCTTTAGCAGATCTTCCGCGACTAAATCCATACGAAGAATTACCAATATATTTTTTCCCAACATTAATGACTGTTTGCACATCTCCACTAGCTACTTGATGATTGTTTGAATTACTTGAAAATTGCTCAATATCATTCGAATGACTATTCATTTGGTTTTGAGCATCTTCAAGTGCTGCTTCTTTGTTCGCTAAAACTTGTTCTTCGACATTTAAGTCATCTAATACGTCCTGATTTGCTTCTTCTTTCGCTTCTAATTCTTCTTTATATGCTTCACTTTGCTCTTTTTGTTCTTTCACTTGTGTTTGCATCGCTTCGTACTCTGCTTTCATGTCTTTTAAATCAGATAATTTTTGGTCTAATTCTTCTTTTTTATCCTCGACCGCTTCTTTATCTTCTTTTTGACTATTAAGTAATTCTTGATCTGACTTAGTGATTTTGTTTACGAGGGTCATACGATCAACGAAATCAAGAAAATCTGTTGCACCAAATATAACTTCCAAATAACTTTGTGAACCGCCTTTTTCTTGTAAGGTAGAGACACGTTCTTCTAAAATTTTGTTACGTTTGGCAATTTTCTCTTCCAGTTGCGCAATTTCTTCATTTAGAGGCTCAATCTGTTCTTCGACTTGAGCAATCTGATCTTTAGTATCAGTTATTTTTTGCTCATTACTTTCGATTGCTTCATTTATTCTCGCAATGTCTTCATTCAACGCTACCAATTCATCTTTCAATGATTGTAATTCGGCTTCTTTATCATCAATTTCTGATTGAACTTCTTCACGTTGGGACTGGATCTCTTCTTGTGTTTCTGCTTGAACTTGATTATGTATGACGAAAACACTTCCAAAAATAACTGCACTAACGGTTAACTTCTTTGAGATCTGATTAAGACTGATCACGTAACTCCCCTGCCTTCTAATAAAATTAATCAATTCTTTTATCTATTAATCTATGTTGGGTACTTTAATTTTGATTCCGTTAGCAGTATAACATACGATGATTTCAATCATGTAATAGAAATATTACAATATTATTTCAAATTCGATATAGTTTTTTTATAGAATAGGCAGAGGGGCATTTTTTACTGTGAATCAATGGCGACTTTCTTATCATGTCTTGCATGAACATGTTGAAATGCGCGTTTGGCCGGTATCATGAAACTAATGGATGATACACTCATACTAAAGAATATCATCAATCCTTGAAAATGCCACAAAATGGTCAAAATACCTATCTGTCCAAATACGATCATTAAAGTCGTTAATGGATTGACAATCATGATGACAAAAGCACTTTTAATGACTTGCCACACAGTCATCTGATAATATACGTACACTGGAAATGCATAGCAAGTTGTTAACAGAAATAATAGGCTGAAAGAAAGAAATGGAATCGTTAATAATAAAGCATATTGCGAAGAAGTAACCGTAAGAAAGAAAAAGTCTAAATACAGAATATAGGCGACAAGGGCTATAAAATAACCCAAAATATTTGAGCTTACAAATGATTGCTTGTATGCGTTCCAAAACACTGGCCAAATTTTAATGTCACCTTTTCCCATTACCCAATCTCTTGAAACGGTAAAGGTTGCAGCTGTAGCTGGAAACAAGCCAGCTACAACAAAACCGAGCATACTAAACACTATCCATAGCAAATTCAGATAAGCTAGTTTCGTTACCCATTCCAACAGTCGATATATGGCACTCATGCTAATGGCCTCCTTTCTTTATCCCTTCAGACCACTGGTACTAATTCCTTCAACCACATATCGCTGAAAGATAAAGAATATGACAAACACCGGAATTAAAGATACGATCGACATCGCAAACATCGCGCCCCAATTTGATACCGTTTCATTGCTTAAGAACATATTTAACGCCATCGATACCGTATATTTCGATGGACTATTCAAATACAAAACCGGACCTAACAAATTATCCCATGTCCAATAAAAAGTGAAAATCGCAGTAGTCGCTAACGCTGGGACAATCAACGGCAGAATAATTCGCGTATACACACTAAAAATATTACACCCATCAATAATGGCCGCTTCGTCTAGCTCACGTGGAATCGTTCGAATAAATTGAACAAGCAAAAAGATAAAAAATGGATGACCAAAATAAGCTGGAACAACAAGAGGCTTTAATGAGTTTAACCAATCCAATTGTGCGAAAATAATGTATTGTGGGATCATGACAACTTCATAAGGTAACATTAATGTCATAATCATAATTGCAAACCAAAATCTCCGCCCAACAAACTGTAACCGAGCAAACCCAAAGGCGATCAGTGAGCATGACAACAAATGACCTAGTAATACGAGAAGGACAAATATCATGGTATTTTTTATAAATACACCAAAGCCATAATCTCCGAATCCTTCCCAACCTTGAACATAATTACTGAAAACAAACGGATTCGGAATAAGGGAGTCTGCGGTGATAAATATTTGTTCACTTACTTTAAAGGAACTCATCAGTAACCAAATCACTGGATACAGCAGCAAGACGGCCAATCCACCAACCATCAAATGATAGATGATCTTCTTTGGATATTGTGCTTTCATCTGTTATCGCCCCCCTTCTGACTCGTAATGAACCCAGAATCTTGAAGAGAAAAAGATAAGCGACGTTAAGATGGCGATAATAATTAACATCACCCAAGCCATTGCCGAAGCATATCCCATATGGAAAAATTCAAACCCTTGTTTAAATAAATAAAGAGAGTAGAGCAATGTTCCGTCTAACGGACCACCTGTACCTTTTGAAATAATGAAAGCTGGAACAAATGTCATAAACGCAGCGATCGTTTGCATAATCGCATTAAATAAAATGACTGGACTGAGCATGGGGATCGTAATACGAGTGAACTTTTGTAAAAAACTCGCGCCATCCACACTGGCTGCTTCATAATAACTGTGAGGGATCGACTTTAACCCTGCCAAGAAAATTAACATAGAAGAACCGAATTGCCAGACGGAAAGAAAAATTAACATCCATAATGCAGCTGTTGGATTACCAAACCATCGGACAGCATCGATACCGATAGTCATTAATGCGAGATTCACAATACCTTCATCACCAAAAATATTGCGCCACATAATAGCTACTGCTACACTGCCACCAATTAACGACGGCAAATAATAAAGCGTCCGATAGAGACCAACAGCCCGTGAAGCTGTATTTAATAGCATAGCTACTAATAACGCAAAACCTAATCGTAACGGCACACCGACAAAAACATAAATAAACGTAATTCGTAATGAATGGAGATATCTTGGATCTTCTGTAAACATTTTCTTAAAATTCTCCAAGCCAATCCACTGCGGTGTTGTAAATAAATCATAGGACGTAAACGAAAAATAAAAAGAAGCCAAAATGGGGATAATGGTAAAGGCGAGAAAACCGATGATAAACGGTCCAATAAAAAAATATCCCCATAAATTTTGTTTTAGATTGGATTGCATAATATCACCTCCGATTTGTCAACGGTGCAATCAATGGAAATATTCATGACGGCTAGAGGACCGTATGAATATTTCCATTGGTTAAGATCATTAATTGCCTAACATACTTTCAGCTTGTGTACGGAAATGTTGAGCCGCTTCTTCTGGCGTAATTTCGCCATAAGAGATTTGCTCTGATAAATTTTCTAACTCTGCTATAATTTCACCAGCACCTGCTGGATCTGCAGCCCCCATTGGTGTACTGTTATTTTCTACCCATTCAATATACTCAAATACTTCGGCTTGTGAAGCGGATACTTCACTCTTTAATGCTTCTTTAACGTCTGAATTCACTGGCACACCACGATCACCTAAAATTAATTTGTTGGCCTCGATATCATTCACAAAATAACTAATAAATTTAGCTGCCTCTTCTTTTGCTTCGGAATTTTCAGAGATTGAAAAGAACATACTTGGTTTTAAAAACAGACCATCTGCTACATTTGGTCCTGGCATCGGAGCCATATCAAATTCCAAGCCTGAAATATCTTCAAGACCAACGAATTGGTTGGACCATTGGAAGATGCCAACTCCTTCCCCTTTTACCACTGGATCGTCTTCTGGGCCAGCTAATTGCGCCATAAAGTCTGGAGTTGGTGTCGCTTCCGTTTCAACTTGTTCTTTCACGATTGTAAAGAAATCGACAAATAGTTGATCATCTTCATATCCTAATCCATTCCCGTCTTCAGCATATAGTCGCTTCCCTTGTGTGCGTAGATAGTAATTAAAAAACACATCCGCTTGCAGTCCATTATCAAAATAGTATCCAGCGTCAACTGCTTGTTGGGAAATTTCTTGATAATCTTCCCATGTCCAATCTTGTAATTGTTCAGCATCAATCCCGATTTCAGTTAACATCTCAGGATTATAATGAAAACCGACTGCGTTTACACCTAAGTTAAATCCGTATAAACCATCCCCGACTTCACCACCACTGATGATATCCTCTGAAATCTTGGATACATCAATTTGATTTTCCAGATAAGGTGTTAAATCGGCTAATTGATTATTTTCTGCGTATTGAGATAAATAAGATAAATCCATTGCGATAATATCGGGTAACTCATTGGCCGCTGCTTGAGGAGCGAGTTTCTGCCAATAATCTTCCCAGCTAGCGTATTCGGGCTCGATGGTGATCCCTGACTGTTCCTCATACATGTCAATCACTTCAAGTGTATAGTCATGTCGTGGTTGTGACCCCCACCACGCAATCCGAAGCGTTGTATCACTACTCGCCTCATCATTTTCATCAGTAGCTTCTTGATTCGTTTCACTTGAATCATCGCTATCATCAGATTGATCAGATGGTTCATCATTTCCACAGGCACTCAACCAAAATACAAACACAATTCCCAGTAATATAATCCATCCTTTTCTCATACCTTTTCCTCCTTTTTAAGTTAATGGAAGCGATTACAATCATTAGTATAGCAAACGTTGGTGATTGACCATGATAGAAAAAACAGTGATAAATGTTCAAAAACTAGAGATCATTCTTGATCATTTCAGATGGTGTGATGCCATGAATTCGTTTAAATATTTGGCTAAAATATTGCGGGTTATTGCCAAAACCTAAGTTTTCAGCCAATTCAAATACACGGATATCGTCTTGCGTTTTGATCATTTCAATCGCTCGCTGTGTCCTTACTTCCATAACATAAGTAGAAAACCGTTGACCCATTTCTTTTTTAAATAACTTGCCTAGATAATCGGGATTCATATACAACCAATGACTAGCAATCCATTGTAATGATAAGTCTGGATTCGCCATATGTTTATCAATCAATATCAATATATCTCTTACAATGGAGGAAACTTCAGGTAAAGAGGCACGCATTTTAGACATTTCGTCCCATCCCTCTTTTTTTCTGTCATCAATTACTTCTATTAAAGCTTCCGATATTTGTTCTTCATTGCACGGCTTCAACAAGTAATGACGGACACCGTAGCGCATCGCTTGTTGAGCATATTCAAATTCATTATATCCTGATAGTACGATCCACTTCAGAAATGGATATACGGCGTTACATTTTCTCACTAACGAAATGCCATCCATTCCTGGCATTGTTATATCAGTAATGACGATATCGGGTGGATTCGATTCAATCATCGAACAGGCTTCGATCCCGTTCATTGCTTTGCCAATCAACGTAATACCATGTTTATCCCAATCGACAATCGCTGCTATTCCATCTAAAATCATTCGTTCATCATCTACTAACAGCGCTTTGTACACCTTCGTCTCTCCTTTCTATAGGTAAAGTAATCGTTACAGTGACTCCGCGATGTTTTCCATTAACGATATCTATACCGAACGGAGGGCCATAAAGCATGTTGAGTCGTTCATGAATGTTGCGTAAACCAATACCAGTTCCTTTTGACCGAAATGTTCCTGTAGCCAATTGGGAACGGATGTTAGGATCAATCCCAGGACCATTATCGGAAACCATGATTTGAATTCGCTCTTGGGTTTCTTTTACCTGTAAACAGATCATACAAGGTTCTATCATTTCTTGTAGTCCATAACGTATCGCATTTTCAATGATCGGTTGAATGATAAATTTCGGGACTGTGCTTACTAACAAGTGTGAAGGGATTAGTTTTTGAAATTGAAGCCGCTCTTCAAAACGATACCGCTGAATATTAATATAATGATCGACAATGGCCACTTCTTCTTTTAGTGATATATATGTTTCTTTCATATTAATTGAAGCTCGTAACACATAGCCAAGAGATTCTGCCATTTGCGAGATTCTTTGTTGCCCTGCGATTTTAGCTGACCAGTTCATCGACTCTAACGTATTGTAAAGAAAGTGCGGATTTACTTGTGCCTGCAACGTTTGAAATTCCGATTCTTTCATTATTAATTGTTTTTTATAATTTTCATCAATTAAATCGTTGATATGTTGCATCATTTTATTAAAATTTCTATGCATTTCGCCCGCTTCATCAGTAGGATATTTTTCATTCACACCTTTATTGTAATTATCCATATCTCCAATTTGGACGTTTTGCATTTTTCGGTTCAAACTTTCGATCGGATCTACAATCGTTCCTGTGAATTTCGATCCGAGATAAATCATGAATAAAAAAAGTCCGAAATACGTCACTACAACGGCCGTTCGTGCCTGTGTAATCACTGTAAAAAGATTGCTGTACGGTGTGACAATCATATAAGTCCATTCAAGGAAAGAAGCTTCAGAATATGTGACAAAATATCGTTCTCCAGCGTTTTTTATCATTTGATAGCCTTTTTCATTCATGTGTAAATCTGTTCCAATTATGCGATTTTTTTGTGGATCATTGATAAACATTTGTTTTTGTTGATTATTATAAATCATGAATGTCGTGTCTTCTTTCGCTAGATTGTGGGTTAGATCGTGGATGATGTCATCAATATGAATACGAATAACGATAAAGCCTAACTTCTCTAAGGAAAAATCTAAGTAATCTCGCACCTCTCTTGCGGCAATGAGTGATGTGTCTTCGTTAGAAGGAGGCACCCAACTAATGCCACCACCTTGTTCATTCGTCATTGTTTGAATCGTCTCTAGACGACTAGGCAGTAGATTAATTGTATGATTGCCACTCGCATATTCTCGCATGTTCCCATCATAAACGTGAATCGATGAGACATATTTATTCAAAGCGCCAATTTGCAATAAACGATTGCGTAATTCCATACCGGTGATATATTGTTTATACCCATTGTTGATGTGTTGCAGTTGTTTTAAATAGGATTGAACGTAAGCATCTGTCGCTACTTGATAAGATAAACTTTCCATTTTCTTCAATTCTGCATCAATGGAATTGGAGGATACTTGAATCGACTGGGCAGATTGTCTGTAGATTTCTTGATTGTACAATTGGTAAGCATAGTATAAGGCAGATAAACCACCAATACTAAAGGCAAGCAGAACTAGGGAGGTCAAAATCACCATTTTATACTTTAATCGGATATTTAAAAACAAGGAACGAATTTTCGTTACCAGCGCAGATCACCTCCGTACATACCTATTCCTATAATTTTATTAGATAAACAGAAATGCTATTCATCATGTGAAAATTAATTTAGGCAATAAAATCGCTAATAGTGCTTGACAGATGAAGAATAATTCGATATCTTATATTTAATTCCGATTAAACAACTATGATTTAGAGGGTAGGTTGAATAATAAAAATGACTTTTATAACGCTTGATTCCATACAAAAGCAATTTTTTGATAAAAATAATCAACCACATACGGTACTTGATAATATAAATGTCTCTATTGAAAAAGGAGAATTTGTTTCCATTTTGGGACCCTCTGGATGCGGAAAATCTACGCTACTTTCGATGGTTGCTGGATTAACGCAAGCTACAGATGGAGAAATTGTAATTGATAATGACTATATCGTTAACGGTCCCGGAAAAGATCGAGGAATGGTCTTTCAACAAGCATCATTGTTTCCATGGTTAAATGTTTTAGAAAATGTCAAATTTCCGTTAAAAAAGGAAATGTCAAAACAAAAAGCGTCGGATCAAGCGAAAAAGTATATACAAAAAGTTCAACTCAGTTCTTATCTCGATCATTATACACATGAATTATCTGGTGGTATGCAACAACGAGTCGCGATTGCCAGAGCACTTGCAATGAATCCAGAGATTTTATTGATGGATGAACCATTTGGTGCATTGGATGAACAAACTCGCACGTTATTACATGATCAGTTGGAACAGATTTGGATTGATACAAAGAAAACCGTCCTATTTGTCACTCATAGTATTAATGAATCTATTAAACTATCGGACCGAATATTGGTAATGGGCACACAACCAGGAAGGATATTAACCGATATAAAAGTTGATTTACCAAGACCACGTACCAACTATAAAGAACAAATGTTACGAATTGAAGATGAAATTATGCAATATTTGAAATCAGAGATTGATAAAGTTGTTCAGGAGGAACTCAACAATGAATCCACTCATTAAACGTATCATCTTTATCGTTGTTGTACTAGGTCTTTGGGAATTAGGCTCACAGTTACAGATTTGGTCGGAATTAATACTACCGGCGCCTTCTAGTGTAGGAGTTGCTTTATACGAAGGTTTTGCCAACATGACATTAGTCTATGACTTTGTCGCAAGTTTCCGTCGTTTAATCATCGGTTTGGCGATCGCCTTATTCATTGGCACAAGCATAGGTTTGCTCATCGCTAAATCTAAAACAGCTGATGACACCATAGGTTCAATGTTACTTGCCTTTCAAAGCGTACCGAGTATTGTTTGGTTACCACTAGCCATGATGTGGTTTGGTCTCAATGACAAGGCAGTGATTTTTGTTGTTGTCTTAGGTGGTACATTTGTAATGGCAATGAATGTACGCTCTGGAATCAAAAACGTATCACCTGATTTTATTCGGGCTGCCCGAACGATGGGAGCAAAAGGATTTGATTTATTTATTCGGGTCATCTTCCCTGCTTCCATCCCTTATTTTGTTACTGGAAGTCGACTGGCTTGGGCATTTGCTTGGCGTGCGTTAATCGCTGGGGAATTACTAAGTACGGGACCTGGACTCGGATACACATTGAGCTATGCTTCTGACTTTGGAGAAATGGAATTAGTCATCGGTGTGATGATTATAATTGGTGTTATTGGTTTGATTGTTGATCAAGTTATTTTCCAACGAATCGAGAAATCAGTTGCTAAACGTTGGGGATTAGAATTATAAATTTGGAGGGATAAAGATGAAAAAAGCAATTATATTATTTGTATTATCATTAACTTTGGGATTATTGACCGCTTGCGGAAACAATTCTTCTTCAGCTGAGACGGGTCAAACCGTTCGAATTGGCTATTTTCCAAACATTAATCACGTGCCAGCAATGGTAGCAAAAGCAGAAGGATTTTATCAGGAACAACTAGGTGATGACATTACAATTAAATATCAAACGTTCGCTGATGGTGGAGCGTTCATGAATGCTCTTAAAACTGGAGAAATTGAAGCTGGACTTGTTGGACCAGGACCAGCTATGAATCATTATTCCAATGGTACTGACGTAAAAATTATTGGAGCTGGTTCTACTGGTGGTACGGTTATTATGGCACGAAACGGCAGTAACATCGAAAATCTAGAAGATATCAAAGGAAAAACGTTTATTACACCACGTGTTGGATGCACCCATGACGTACAGTTTGAAACGTATATGAAAGAAAATGGCATTACTTCTGAACGTATCGGTGGTGAAATGGTTCATACAACTGGTAAACCGGCTACCTATGAATCTATGTTTGAATCAGGAAAGGTTGATGTAGCTGTAGCACCAGAACCTTGGGCATCTGTCCTTCAATTAGAAGCAGATGCAGAACCAATCATTGATGAGACAGAAGTATCCTTTGGTACAACATTGCCTGCTTCTGTACTGGCTACTTCAGGAGATTTAATTGAAGAAAACCCTGAATTAGTCCAAAGTATCGTGGATGCTCATAAACAAGCAACAACTTATATCAATGAAAATCCAGAAGAAGCCAAAACACTCGCGATTAATGAGATTGCAGAAGTAACGGGACAAGAATTAAGTAAAGAAGTTATGGATTTAGCATGGGATAATATTGGCTTCACTTATAAAGTGGATGCAGAGACCATCCAAGCATTTGGAGACAGTTCTTATGACTTGGAATTCCTTAAAGAAGAACCTGACTTCTCTGACTTGATTGACACACAATTTATTGAAGAGTAAAAGAAAACCGAGCGTCATTTACGCTCGGTTTTTGTATGGAATCGTAATGGCTTGTTATATAGCGTGTGTTTCAACAGAATATGCTTCAATGAAATAAAATGTTGTATATATTTTACTGGGAAATCACATTCCGATCACGTATTGTTTTCCTTGTAATTCAAGTTTTACCGGGAAAACGATGCCATGCGTCCTGCTGATTTCCCGGTAATTTTCAATTTACAAGGAAATCTAGCAAAAATCATATATCGATTTCCCAGTAATTTGCGTTTTACCCGGAAATCCCTTCTTGATCAATGACAGATTTCCCAGTAATTCGTGGATTACTGGGAAATCGCTCGTTTCTATAAAAATATTTCCGAGTAATCGTTAAAATAGAACGTTATTTTCTATTGAACGAAACGAATCTTCTCTTATTTTACGATCAAAACTGGGCAATCCACTCGCTTGGCTACTTTATGGCTGACACTTCCAAGTACAAACTCTTGTAAACTATTTAACCCTCTACTACCGATAATGACCATATCAAAGTCATGTTGATTGGCATAATCAACGATCGTAGGTCCAGGTTCCCCATGTAAAATGTTCACATGATAAGTAACATTCGCTTCTTCTGCTAACTTACGTGCAATTTTCATCTGTTGCTTTCGAATATCATTGACATCAGAAGAATTCCAATGATTTAATACATCCGTTTTCGCTTTTTTGGCATCGATCACATACACAATTTCTAGTTCGGCGTCTTCATTTGTTTTCGTTATATGGACAGCGTTTTCAGCAGCACGTTGAGAATGTTCCGACCCATCCGTTGCGAGTAATATTTTTTGATACATGTTATAGCCACCTTCAAGAATAGAATTGTTTTGTTTAATAAAGGTATCACAAATAACCCATTGTGAAAAGAAAAAACATTAGCCAGTAATTGGCTAATGTTTAATGTCCACTGGCCTTCGATAGACCACCAATTTGTTCTTTTAATTCATTACTTTCTTGATTTAAACCAGTATACATCACATGAATATCATTTTGTTCAAACTTCATCTCGATTTTGTCTAAAGCACCAATCGCAGAATCATCCCATAAATGAGCATTCGACAAGTCTAATTCCACTTCCTTGACGGAATCATCAAAGTTGATTTGATCCAATAAATCATTCACAGAAGCAAAAAATATTTGCCCGTGAATTTTATATACCTTCTTCGTTCCTTCTACGGCTACGATTTGATGCACTTTCACTTTTGAAATCTTAGCTGCAAAGAAAATCGCACTTAACAGCACACCAGCAAGTACACCTTTAGATAAATCATGCGTAACGACAACGGTAGCCACAGTTATTAACATGACTGCTGCATCTGTTTTCGGAATCCGGTGAAGATTTCTTACCGATGACCAGTCAAAAGTCCCGATTGACACCATAATCATAACCCCGACAAGGGCTGCCATTGGGATTTGTACCACCAGATCGCCAAGTGCAATAATTAAAAACATGAGAAATACCCCGGCGACAAGTGAAGATAATCGGCCACTTCCACCTGACTTCACATTTATCACAGATTGGCCAATCATGCACAACCAGCCATTCCACCGAAAAACCCGGTCACAATATTAGCTATTCCTTGTCCACGACTTTCACGATTTTTATCACTTTCCGTATCTGTCATATCATCAACGATATTAGCAGTCAAAAGTGATTCCAATAAACCAACAATAGCTAGTGCTAATGAATATGGAAAAATAATCATTAATGTTTCCAAATTAAATGGGATGGATGGAATCAAAAAGACTGGTAATTGTTGTGTAATACTGCCTAAGTCGCCAACCGTTCGCGTACCGATATCAGCAAAAATAACTACGGCCGTCACTACGATAATTGCTACTAACGTCGATGGGACAGCATTCGTTACACGTGGTAACAAATAAATAATCGCTAATGTTAATGCAACTAAACCATACATTAACCAACCTTGTCCTTCAAAGTGTTGCAATTGCGACGTGAAAATGAGTATCGCTAACGCGTTGACGAAACCGACCATCACCGAACGTGGTACGAATTTCATCACTCGCGCTAATTTAAAAACACCAAATAAAATTTGTATGATGCCTGTTAAAATCGTTGCAGCAAATAAATACTCCAATCCATGATCAGCAACTAAAGTAACCATTAATAACGCCATGGCACCAGTTGCACCAGATATCATTCCAGGTCTTCCGCCTATAAAAGCAATCACAACTGCAATGCAGAAAGAAGCGTACAATCCTACCATTGGATCGACACCTGCAATGATGGAAAAAGCGATGGCTTCCGGAATCAATGCTAATGCGACTACGATGCCAGAAAGCACATCGCCACGTAAATTACCGAACCACTGCTGTTGTAAATATTGTCCTACGTTCAATAGAGCACCTCTTTTCCTTTCGTTTGTTTGTCTTATTCATCACCGATTTAGACAAAACGAATCATACCATATATGAAACATCTTTCAAAACGACAGGAAAACGCAAACATTTCTTATGTTTGTCCAAATGCTCTATTTTTCTCTAACATACACCCTTACATTCGATAAGGACTATAAATTTGCAGATTTCTTTCATTTTATATCCTACTATTGTTTAAAACAGTCGTTTCATTGTTTTCCCGACATCAGGAAATTCAATATTGCCGTTTGAGAAAAATTCTTTAATCAAATATTCTCCATATTTAACGGCTTGGTCATAAGTAATCTTGCCAGGAAGTGGCGCCATATCTTCCATAACTACATCGATCACTGCTGGTTGATCTGATAAGAAAGCTTGCTTCATTTTATCTTCCATTTCACTATATTTTTCAATGCGAAATCCTTCACCACCACAAGCTCGTGCAAATTCTGCAAAATCAATGCCTTCTAATTCGGTTTCATAATTTAAGTTTCCTTTCGTTTGCTGTTCATACTTGATCATGCCTATCATACTGTTATTTAACACAACCATTTTGACAGGCATCTGATATTTAACCGCTGTGATAAAATCTTGCATCACCATCGTGAAACCACCATCTCCACATATTCCGACCACTTGCCTATCGGGATATGCTTTCTGAGCAGCGATCGCACCTGGTAAGCCTGAGCCCATCGATGCCAAACCGCCAGAAATAATAAAATGTTGATTGGTGAAAGGGAAAAAGCGAGATGTCCACACCGTGACATTCCCAACGTCACACGATATAATCGCATCCTTTTCAACGCATTTTTCTAACGCATACATAATTTGTGGACCATGAATCGGGTCCGAATCATCTTGTTTGATTTCTTGCGCGTGAATATGCCATTGCTTCATTTTTTCTTTATATTGATTGAGAAATGCGTCCGATCGACCGGATTTCACGGCTTTGGTTAATATCGGAAGGACCTCCTTTGAATCACCGCATAAACCTGCAGTTATCGGATAAAATTTGCCGAGATGATCTTGCTTTATTTCGATTTGAATCGCATGGACGTGATCAGGTAAATAATCTCGATATGGAAACGTCGTCCCAATGATAATCAGAAGATCCGTTTCCATCACAGCCTCAAAAGCAGGCTTTGTACCAATTTGTCCATGTTGGCCTAAATTTAACTCATGATAATCAGGAATGGTTCCCTTACCTAACAAACTTAAGACAACAGGGGCTTGGAGTTTTTCAGCGAATTCAATTAATTCTGTTCTTGCATGGCGTGCCCCTTTACCAGCGAGAATGACTGGTTTCTCTGCCTGATTGAGTAATTGTGCGGCTTGATCAATGGTTTCTTGATTTGGCGTAATCACTGGCTCAGCAATTGTTTTACTAGTGGTCATCACTTCTCTATCTTGCTTAACAGTAAATAAATCGTCTGGAACGATTAACACGGATACCCCTTTATAGATATACGCCTCTCGAATCGCCATATGTAACATATCGGGCAATTGTTCGGCTGATTCTGCTCGCTTATTGAACACGGCAACTCCGTCAAACATACGCTCCAAATTAATTTCTTGATGCGAATCAGTACCAACTTCTGTACTCGGTACTTGTCCAACGATAGCCAACACGGGGGCAAAATCTTTCTTGGCATCATATAAGCCGTTAATTAAGTGTGTTGCTCCAGGTCCAGCAATGGATAAGCACACACCTAGTTTCCCCGTTAACTTGGCATATGAGGATGCTGCGAGTGCGCCGATCTCCTCATGTCTCACTTGAATAAAATCCATTTCATCTTCCTTACGACGTAAATCTTCAATAAATTGATTAATCGAATTTCCAGGCATACCATAAATATGATCAACACCGGCTTCCACCAACTGGTCTACCAAAATATTCCCTGTCCGTTTTTCAAACACGTCGAATCACCCCGTCTCTAGATTTCACTTATAGCTTACCCAAAAATTAGTCATAATAATCAAAACACCATTTTCAACGGGTAAATAGCATCAAATCATGAAAGTATGAAAGAAGGTGGAACATCCATGAATTCGAACAAATTTTATGTATACGTAAAGGAATTGACATATGACTTGCAACATTATCGGAGAACACCTGTCAAAACAGAAAGACTATCAACTGATGAGCAGGAATTAGTCCAGCGAATCCACCATTTAACGAGAAAACATAATCAAACAAATATCACACGAACAAATGCTTATCTCAAATTTTATCGAAAACATCCTGACATTCGATGGGCTTTTCTTGCACATATGGTATCTAGAAATACTGGTTGGAATATGACGGATTTGAAAGGAAGCTTACATTCTCGCCTTTTGTCACAAAATGAACAAGCATCCTATTTTCAATTTTTAGAGAGAGGGAATTGGTTGATTTTTCAAGATGCTTATCCGCAGTTACTACTATACGAAGAAAGTATCAAACGACGATCTAACTTTTTTTATCTTTTGCCTTACTTCGGTGTGTCGTTATTTATGGAAGTGCTATGGAATCATTTTTACTTAGAGAAGATTGAACCTTTCATAACCACAGGCTTGATTATTAATGAACAATGCTATATAGAGAAGCGAGTGATTCAACACCGAAATTATCAACAATCTTTACTAGAGACACTCGATTTCCGATTACAAGACTTACTCCATTTAAACCAAATGATTTTTCCGTTACACAAATGCCAATCGATTAGTATGGTAGGTCAAAACGTGCATCACTTCGCTTCATTACATCAACGTATTCTTTTAGGAAAACGTTTGTTGGCACTACTGTTTTCTCAAAATTATTCCCGTTTCATCCATGATTGGGCATTTGCTCACCCGCATACCGGATCACGTCATGATTTTTGGCCCGAACTATTTTCCACTACCGTTGAAGTGAATCAAAATCAATCGTTTCAACGAAAATTAAAAAGAGGAAAAATTATTCAACAAGCACCGCGATTATATAGTCCAACGCTTTCTAAGGCATGGGATAAAGTCAAAGCAAAACCAGCTGAACAAGGAGATTGGTTTACAGATACCAACATCATCCACTATCTCAAGCCTTATAAGAAAAAGATTAAAAACAATATTCAAAAACAGTATTGCAAATCATTAAATCGTCTGGAACGAGCCGTTGTTTTAAAGGAAAAGTTTATGGAAGACAATTAAGTAAATCATTCATTACATCTATAGCTGATCAGTGACTAGCCGCACTTTCCTTACCATGCATAGATGACTGTTCATGCGGATCGATGTCACTTTCATTTACCTTGCTTTTTTGGCGTGTTGTCATTATAGCTAATAAAATAGCACTTATTCCTCCAAATAGTTTTCCTATGATCATAGCAAAAACAACATCTTTATTCACACCTGCAACAAATCCCAGATGCGCACCAAAAACAAAAGCACCACTCACAGCGAATGCTACATTAATGACTTTTCCTCTATCATCCATCTCCTTAAAAATAGAGAACATAGGTATGTTATGTGCTAAAGATGCCATTAATCCTGCTGTAGATCTTTCATTTATCCCTAATAAACGACCGAATGTCTTCAAGGGTTTCTTACACACAAATGATATAAATGCAACGAATGGAAAAGCCCCTGCTAGAAAAACAGCAATCATTGTAACAACTTCCATTCCTTCCATTAACGGTGTCATGTTAGGAATAACTGTAACACCTGTAAATGTTTCAATAGATATAGCTGTTAAACCAATCGTCGCCATAATGTTTATTCCTTTTGCGAAGACCGAAAATCCCAAAATCATTTTATTTGTATATTTCCATAACCCTACAGAGATCACTATAGACAATACAATCGGCGGAATAAGATTTTTAATAATCACCAATAGAGGTATATTTGCAATAATTCCACCAATCAAAGAACCAATAGGCACAGTAATAATACCTAATAAAATCCCCTTAGCAAAAAAAGGGTGATCCTTCTTGTCAATCATACCTACTCCTACAGGAATCGTGAGGACGATGGTCGGGCCCATCATCGTTCCTAAAAATACCCATGCAAACAACTCAGCATCCGCATTTTGAGACATTTCTGTCGCTAATGCATATCCTCCTGTATCGAGAGCTAATATTGTATTGGCAAAAGATGCAGGGTCTGCTCCTACTAGTCCGTAAATAGGTGAAATAAGTGGTGTAAGTATAGAAGCAAGTACTGGTGCTAAAGAAATAATTCCAACTATTGCAAGCGTAATAGATCCCATTGTCATAAATCCATCATCAAAATGCTTTCCTAATCCCCATTTATTCCCTATACATTTATCAAGTGCTCCTAGACAAAAGAAGCCTATGACGATAAAAACAATGATATCATTAATTCCCATTACGATTTCCCCAATTTTATGTTAATACTTTTTGTGTAATACCATGAAAGCTCTTATGCATTTGCTCGTTTAAAGCTAAGTGTAGCAAATAAGACTAATATAGTAGCAAAACCGGCGATGAAAAGGATCTCTTCAACAATCGTTACTTCTCTTCCCCATACAGTAATATTCAACCCCATCGCATCCAACACTGCAGCTTGCGCATTTTCAATATCAATCATGATTTTTTTCATCACATCAACTCCATATGTGACTGGGTTGATTTTTACGATAATATCCATCCATGTTGGCATATTATTCACAGGAAATAAAGCGCCCGACAAAAAGATCATTGGCATCACAAGAATTTGTACGGTTAACTGAAAACCTTGTGTTGACCGTATAAAACTTGCAAATAATAAACCTAATGCCGACAACGCACAAGCAAGTAAAAACATAAATGGAATCACTTGAATCAAAGCAGTCAGTTGGTAGGATAATCCTAATAAAGGAATTAACAAAAATAAGATCATCCCTTGAATGGTAGCAACAGTAGCTGCACCGAACATCTTCCCAACAGCAATATGTACCCGAGAAATAGGAGAAACAAGAATTTCTTTCATATAGCCAAAATCTTTATCTTCAATAACCGACATGGCTGAGAAAATAGATGTCATCAATAACGTCATTGAAACAATGCCCGGAAACACGAATTCAACATAATTGAAGCCTTCACCACCCTCAGGCATATTGCTAGCCATCATCGTTTCCATCGATCCGCTCATGCCACCACCAAAAATGAGCAAAAATAGAATCGGCATCGTAAAAGAACCAAACAACCGTGCGCGATCACGGAAAAACTTTAACAAATCTCGCTGCCAAATGGCGAAAATACCTTCCATCTTACTCCCCCCTATTCTTTCGCTGCCTCAGCAATTTTTCGTCCAGTAAACGCTAAGAACACATCATTTAATGAAGGTTTGCGAATGTTTAACGTTGTAATCGGTATTGTAAAGTTTTGCATAAATGTTGAAATAAACGCATCACTACTTGCTACCTTTAAGTGAATCGTATCTCCATCAACAGTTACTTCTGCTTCTTCTATTTTTTCTTCGATTTCTTTTAGAGTTTGTTCATTATCTTCCGTCTTCAATTCAATCATATCACCACCGAGCTGATCTTTTAACGCTGTCGGTGAATCAATGGCAATGATTTCACCTTGATCCATAATTGCCACTCGGTCGCTAATTTCTGCCTCATCTAAATAATGAGTGGTCAGAAACATCGTAATTCCTTCTTTTTCTTTTAATTTTAAAATATATTCCCAGAGGTGTGCCCTCGTCTGTGGATCTAGCCCAACCGTCGGCTCATCTAAAAATAATACTTTCGGATAATGCAACAATCCACGAGCAATTTCTAATCGACGCTTCATGCCACCAGAAAATGTTTCAACACGCCGGTATCTTTCATCAACTAAGTCAACAATTTCTAATACTTCATGAATTCGCTTTTCTCTTTGCTCTTTCGGTACATGATAAAAACGGCAATGAAGTAACAAATTTTCGTTGGCTGTTAGCTTCTCATCTAATGTATTTTCTTGAAAAATAATTCCTATACTCGCACGTACCGCGTCCTTTTCCTCAGTTGCATCATATCCGTTAATAACAATATCACCAGAAGTTGGCTTTAACATCGTACAAATCATATTAATCGTTGTGCTTTTTCCTGCGCCATTCGGACCTAAAAAACCGAATATCTCTCCCTTTTCCACTTCAAAATCGATCGCTTTGACGGCTTTGACATTTTTATAACTTTTCGTTAGTTTTCTAACAGATATGATGGACTCCATCTCCATTCCCCCACAAATCCGATTAGTTATGTTATAATAACTATTATCATGGTTTACGCACCGAATGTCAACTTTTAATGGAGGTTAGAACATGAATCATTCTGAACAAGATATAAATGAATTGGTCGCCAAGTTGTTATTTATTATGCCACTACTACCCAAAAAACTGATTGGGAGACCACCTGAAATCAAAGATGAGGAATTGCACCCTACTCACTTTCATATTTTGCATCTAATTGAAAACAACGGATCTTTACGGATGAATGAAATTGCCCAAAAGCTATCAATAAAGAAATCAAATGTGACACCATTGATTCATAAGCTAACAGAAAGAAATTTCATTGTGCGTAAAAAATCTGAAGAAGATCGTCGTGTCACTTATATTCAGTTATCAGATGAAGGGGAAACATTCTTGGCAGAAAAAAAAGCGTATTTACAAAAATGTGTCAAGCAACAATTAGGAAAACTAAACGACGAGGAAAAAACAACACTATATCGTGCCATTATAGACTTAGAAGGGGTTTTATCAAAAATAGACGATGAATAAAAACAGTTGACTGCCTTCTCTCATTATAGGCAGTCAACTGTTTATTACATTATGCTTCTAATGCTTCGACGACTTTTTTCGCTGTACTTTGACTGGATTGCGGGTTTTGTCCTGTCACTAAGTTGCCATCTCGAACAGAGTGATCGGACCAGTTTTCATCTGTTTGAAAGTCTGCTCCCTTTTCACGAATTTTAGATTCTAATAAGAACGGCATATGCAAGTCCAATTGCATTTCTTTTTCTTCAGAATCGGTAAATGCTGTTACTTTCTTGTCCTTAACAAGCGGTGTCCCATCTTCATAAGTTACATTCACAATACCTGCTGGACCGTGACAGACTGAACCAATGACTTTATTTTCTTCGGCAAACTGTTGAAGAACATATTGTAGCGTATCATTATCAGGAAAATCAAACATCGTTCCATGTCCACCAGGAAGGAAAATGGCATCAAAACCATTCGCATCTTGTTTCGATAATTTTTCTGTATCTTTTAATTCCTGTTCAGCTTCTTTCCATTCCGCTTTATCTTCAATACTGTTCGGGTCTAAAGCAACTTCTCCCCCCTCAATACTAGTTACTTTTATATGATATCCTTGATCTTTAAACACTATATACGGAACAGCAAATTCCTCTAGCCATAGTCCTGTCTTATGATCATCGGTAATCGTCGTATGATTGGTCACGACCATTAATACGTTTTTTGACATCATGCATTCCTCCTTCATATGTTTTCTACTATTTATTGTAAAAATGAATTCCCTAAATGGTCAAATGTTTGACTCACGGCAAATGACATGAAAGTACTCTAACCAACTTACTTACACGCGTTAAAAGAGGTTCAGGCTATTAACACCCAAACCTCTTTTACTAACCGGCCATATTCCGACAGTTCTGTGCACATTGGCGACAAATTGCAGCGCACTCTTTACAGTGGTCATCTTGCATATTCTCACACTCAGTTGCACATTGTTCACATACCTGAGCACATAGGCCACATAACTGCACAGCAAACGCACTGTTTCGTGACATATATTGCACCGCTTGACCACAAATCTCTGAACAATCATTTAACGTTTGAATGCATGTCACCCTTGCTTGTACATCAGGTTCTTGCAAACAAGCAGTAAAACATTCCTCACATGCTCTTTGACATTGTACACAGGATGTAATACAAGTATCCATATGACTAGGTGAAGTAGATAATACGCCCATTCAAGAGCCTCCTTTCGACCGTTTCACCTCATATCTTTTCCCAATTCACACAATATATGAATACTCGATCTCATTTTTTTAGTCACAATTTTTCGTTTCCACTTAAGAAATACTTTTATCCATACATGTTATCAGACGTTTTTCAATGTCTTCTGCCAGTTCTTTCACAGTTGCATCATTAACCATATCGATTAATGCTGTCGGTCGAGGCATACCCATTTTTGTTTTTTGATTATCTTGATAAACAACCATTTTACAAGGTAAAAAATAACCGACCATTTGATTTTGTGATAAAACACGCTGAGCTTCTTTCGGATTACATACTTCTAATACATGATAAGGTTGCTCAAATGTAAAACCTTTTTGTTGTAATGTATCTTTGATATCAAATTTCCATAAAACGCCAAACTCCTCTTCCATCAAACGTTCTTCAAGTGAGTTCATTGCCTCTTCAATTGATTTTGTCGTTTCAACAGTATAATGAAACATTGTATCCACTTGTCCCATCAATATCACCTCATTTGTATATAACGAAATTCGTATTCTTATCGTTGTAATGTTTCATTCATACGAAAGATAGCGAGTAACCCTGCTATTAGGGGGAGGAAGGCTACCAAACCAATTGCCCAGCCGACCTGAAGCATGTCAGCTATGATTCCTGCTAATAATGCTCCAAAGGCATACCCACTGTCGCGCCAAAATCGATAAACGCCCATCGAAGAAGCTCGCCATTCTGGTTGTGCAACGTCACTAATCGATGCAATCAGTGTTGGATAAACCATCGCAGTTCCAATGCCTAATAAAATCGCTCCGACTATCCATAGCGAATAATGGTGAACGAATAAAATCCCCCATAGAGATAATGCTTGTAACATCATCCCCGTTGCAATCAACCATTTTCGTCCCACTTGATCGCTTATTGTTCCAGTGACTAACTGAAAAATGCCCCAAGCTGCTGGATACACTGCTGTAATCACTCCAATTTGTCCCACAGATAAACCTTGAGCAGCGAAAAATAAAGGAAAGAGTCCCCATGCCATCCCATCTTTTACGTTTGTCGTAAGACCTGCAAAACTTATGCTCGATAAATTGTGATCCTTCCATGTCGTTACATGAAAGACGGTTTTGGTATCCAATGATTCATTTTCTGTTTGCGATTGTTTTTGGATATAATCACTTGTATCTTTAACAAAAAACGATAAAATCATGCCAATTACTACAATGACAATCCCGATTAAAAATGGTTCTGGTCGCAGTGAATACGTCGATGCGACATAACCTGAAAGAATCGCCAGCAACGCTACACCTATATACCCAGCAAATTCGTTACATCCAACCGCTAATCCTCTTTGCGTTGATTTGGCCAGATCCACTTTCATATTAACGGTCATTGACCAAGTCAGCCCTTGATTCACACCTAATAAAATATTAGCTAAAACGATTTGCCACCATGATCCAGCAAAAATGACGATCAATGGCACAAATAGACCAATCATCCAGCCAACGATAAGCACTTGTTTTCGTCCGATTCGATCAGCTAAATGTCCAGCAATAAAATTTATGCAAGCTTTGGAAAAACCGAAGCTAACAATGAAAGAAAGTGCCGCACTCATAGATTTTAGACCGAATTGCTCTTCACCAATAATGGGAAGAATAGTTCTCTCAAGCCCTACCATGGATCCAACAAATAAATTAATGACCACTAATAAAGAGAATTGTAATAAATTCTCTTTGACTCCATATTTCACGTTGTGTTTCAATTCGTCGCACCACCTCATGATTTAGGTTATCCAGTATATACAGAATATACACACAACTACCCATACGGGTATTTAGGAAAGCAAAAAAAGAGAGGGATTTATTACCCATATAGGTATAATAAATGATGGGTACTACTAACGTCAAATATATAGCGCTTATCTAATAGTGATACATATCTCGTTCTAATTATTTTTTATTTCTGTTTTTTTGAATTTTTCGAATGCTGTAGATGATTCTTATACTTGAATTAAGAACTATTAAACTCATGGATACATAGACCAATACTGCATCTCGTGAGAATAGAACCATATAAATGATCGTTCCTGTAGAAAGTATAAATAATAATAGGAAAGCGAATAAACCAACATAGGTATATTTTATTGATTCTTCATTTGTCACAATAGCCCACTCCTATCATAAAACGCTTTCAATCTAATACCGTAGTATAAAATCCGATTTTTGTCATATTTTTAGTTATTATTTCTAATTATCTCATTATATGGTTTTGTGTCAAACAGAACCATTCAATGGAGTCATTTTATGATGCAAACAATTGAACCCAAATCTTCTATTTGCAGGATATAATCATTTACGATGCAAACAGATGTTAGTTCGTTTTCTATTTGAAGCATATCTTCATTTTCCATTCAAACAGCTACTGCCATTTCTTCTGTTTGACTCAAATCATTAAAAAACCATACTCCCAATGGAATATGGCTTGCATCTACATTCATTCTATTGATAAAAAGTACCACCATTTTGTTATGTATGGTGGAGACGGTGGGAAACGCCTAATAGCATTTTAAATTTGGCTATTAGTAGCTAAATTCGTTGATAAATCAACGTTTATCGTTACTTGGTAATTTTATGGTAAACATATAATTTTACTCGAACTGTATCATTTTCTGTATCACGAAAAGCACCTACTTATATGCTAGGTGCTTTTCGCATTGAACTGTCATTTATTACTCTCATACCTCATATTTATCTA
>NZ_APML01000029.1 GCF_000359605.1 Gracilibacillus halophilus YIM-C55.5 | reverse complement strand
CGACACCAATAGATTCAAAATTTTCTGTTGTTACAGCTTTTCGTATTCATAAGCGACTTCATCTAGTTCTTCATCATATTTGACGTGTAAGCGGTAGCCTTCAAAGTACCAGGCATCGGTTGTGTCAATAAAGAACGTAATCCCTTCTTTCTCCGTAGAGGCAATGACGTCTTCTTGAGGTTCATTTATTTGAAACGCAAGGGAAAATCCTTCATGAATCGGACTATATCCTCCATATTTAGCTTGGAATTTTACAGTACTTCCTTCTTCTAAATCGACTTCGTTTTTAAACCATTGTAGTGCTTCGTCGGAAATTTGAATATCCATCGTAATCACTCCTTCTATGAACATATCAATTCATAAAGTATTGTACAGTATATATCGTACACCCTTTTTTATATGATTCCCAATATTAGGTTTATTCACACATGCAGATGAATTTTACAACAACATGGGAAGATATTTAAATAAATTTTTGTTATACTATGAAAAGGTGAGAAAAAACGTATGAAAGAAAGCTAGCAGGATACTAATCAAAAGGTGGTGAAGGAGATGGCGGTAACATATACGAATTTCCGAGGGGACGAGTACTATTTGCATGCGCGTACGACAAAGAAAGGGAATTACCGCTATTACTTTAAAAAAGATGATCCGAACACAGAAGTAAAAGCGATTCCAGAGGGGTATGAAATCTATGAACACCCGAATGGCCGCGTGTTTTTAACGAAAAAAACGAATAAAAAAATAAATAAAGATGAAATTACGATCATTGAGCAAGGATTGGAAGAATACAGCCCGATTCGAGACTTTAAACTAGATGTAAAAAAAGAGAGCGTATATGTCTATACTTATGAAAATCCAGTGCCTATTGATGAGAAGCCAGCTATTGTTGAGGCATTGAGTGATCCGAAGTATAAAACGTATGACGTACAGCTCTGCTTTACACTCATTGATCGAGAAGAACGAGAATTTCAGGTTGAAAGAAAGTTTTATCAAGGGGAAAAAGAAGACGAGTGGATGACGCTTGATCAATCGACCGATTTAACGAAACTAGTAGAAAAATATGTGCAACACCTCGGTCAAGAAAGCTTTTATCAACTCTATTAAAATGAAGATGGACGCGGAAAGAAACGCAAAACCACAGCATACGTTTTTTATGAATGCTGTTTTTGCACGTTAGTTTCCGCGTCTCATTTTTCATGAAGTCGATTTAAATATAATAGAGTTTGAATGAGATGTCTTGGTCATGGTTACCAAAATGACGACCGAATAAAGTGACGCCCCCTACATGTTCAGCGTCTTCTTTTACTTCAATCCGAAGGGTCCAACCATCCTTCGTCGTATCTAAATCGTCAATGGTCACGTCAGACATTGGCTCACCATCCATATAGGTTCCGTGTGATGTAATACGTATCGTTTTTAATAACCCATACTGATTAATATTATCTGGCCACCAATCAGGTGTGAATTTCCCACGTGTATCTGCGAAATCGCCAGGGCTTTCCCACTTTCCTAACTCAATGCCATCTAAAGTAAATGTAATATCAGACGGCCATACTTCATTGGAAAATGGGAACTCTGATGAAATTTCCATACTGATATCCAATTGTTGTAATTGTTCATCTTCTTGTAGGAAGTTTGGCGTTTTGTACTCGATAAATCCTTGCGTGAACCATAAAATTTGGGCATTCATTCGCTCAGGCGCCATAAAATATTTTGTTTGATCCACTGGCCCGACAAAATCATGTTCTGTTGCGAGACCGCACGTTGGCATAATTTGATAATCACTATAGTGACCTACCGGAATGGACGTTTCATGCGTAGCAAACGAATGATAAATCTTTTTCGGAAAATTCACTTCAATATGATCGACTTTTAATATGGAGATGCGCTGTTGTCCGGATTTACCTGGTACTTTTTCTGTCCGAATTAAGCCAGCTTCTTCAAGTTTTTTCACATGTTTGGTCACAATCGGGCTGCTTAAAGATAGTGCTTCGGACAGCTCTTTGATGTTCATTTTTTTCTTTGATAACAATTGTATGATATGTATACGTACTTCACTTGCGAGTGCTTCATAGACTGGCAGGGAAGCGTGATCAATTTGTAACTGCATAGTTAACACCCTTCTAACCTAAAATCGGTTGATATAATTAAATCGTATCAGAGGAGCCTATGAGAAACAAATCATATCGTCTTGATTTTGAAATAAAAAAGTTGACGAATGATCAATAAGTTTGATACTTTAATGATAGAATGAATGTTCTATCTAAATAAAGGAGACGTCTTTTATGAGTCGGTCAATAAAAAGGGATACACTGTTAAATGTAGCTGAGCGTTTGTTTTATCAGCATGGATTTCGAGGAGTTGGTTTGAAACAAATTATTCATGAAGCCAATGTGGCGACGATGACGCTTTACAATCATTTTCCTTCGAAAGACAATTTAGTGGAAGAAGTCTTGAAGCAACGTGAAGCGCGTTATTGGTCTTATTTGGATTCATATGTCGAAACGGACTCTGATTCTCCTTTTATTCTTGCTGTGGAAGCTCATGGTCATTGGTTAAAAGAACAATCGTATCAAGGCGATATGTTTTTACGGGCTATTGAGGATTATGCAGGAGAAGATAATGAGATTGAAAACATTGCCCGCGGTCATAAATCGCGTTTGCTTGAATATTTTCAACAATTGGCACAAAAAAAAGGCAAAGATAATAAACGGGATCTTGCCAATCAATTCACATTGCTCCTTGAAGGCACGACTTCGATGACGACATTGATTGGTGCAGATCAAGCAACTGAATATTCCATTACGATGGCGAGGACACTTGTCCAGCATACATCGTAATTTTTTTTACGAATAAAATAGAAAGGTCGTTCTATCTAAAAAATTTGTAAAGGGGGACGATATGATGCGTTTCTTACAGTTAGTATTACCAGGTGTGAGTATGATTGCAGTCACATATGGTTTGGCGAGATTTAGTTTTGGTTTGTTGCTTCCAGAAGTGAACGCGTCACTCGAGATGTCTGAGTTCGTATCAGGCATGATCTCTTCCTTATTTTATTTTGCTTATTGCTTTACGATCATCTTATCGACAGTGATGACGACAAAAGATGGGCCGAGGCGGATGATTCTATTAGCAGGATTATCAGCTTTTATTGGCTTATTCTTGATGGGGGTGACGCCTAATGTATGGATACTAGCGCTTGGGGTATTGTTTGCCGGTGGTAGTACGGGACTTGTTTCACCGCCATATGGTGCAGCGATCTCGCTTTGGATGAGAGGTGATCAGCAAGGAAAAGCCAATACGTGGATTAATTCAGGAACAAGTTTTGGTATTGCTTTATCGGGATTAGGCGCTTATTTTCTTACTTCTGATTGGCGATTCACTTATTTGATTTATGCGTTTTTAACATTATTGATATTAATATGGAACTATCGTGCGATTCCTAAAGGTGAGAACCGATCGATTCGGTTTGAAAAAGGGAATTTATCTATCCGTGGTGTGAAAGGAGCTACGACGCTGGTGTTAGCGTCACTCATGCTAGGGATTTCTACTGCTGCTTTTTGGACATTTTCAAGAACCTTTATCCAAGTCGCTGGTGACTATAGTGATTGGCAACTTGCTGGGTTCTGGATTGTGATCGGTATCTTTGGTGTGCTCGGTGGTTTCTCAGGATCTCTCGTTGAAAAAGGTGGACTGTCATTCTCTTATAAAATTGGAGCGGTATGTATTGCTTCATCTTCGCTTATTTTAGCGATTTCTCCTGAGGAAATGGTGATGGCTTATCTAGCGGCAGCGATTTTTGGTTGTTCGTATATATTTATCACTGGCGTTCTGTTAGTATGGGGCATTCGTGTGTTTATACGTAATGCGTCTTTAGGGATTGGTGTTCCGTTTTTAGTGCTTGCATTAGGGCAAGTGATCGGTTCGATACTGGCCGGTGGTGTAATTGAAGCTACAAGTTACACGACGTTATTTATTGTTTATGGTTTTATCGGAATGACGGCGACATTTTTAGCACCGAAAGAGGAGAATCATTTTACTATCAGACGAGGCTTTTCAAATGTTACACATCGTTTGAAAAAGGGTATAAAATATAAATGTGAATCCAGTTTTTATTAACGTGCGGGTGTTTGTAACGGAATGAAACTTTTACAATAGGAAAAAATATAGGTAGTGCTATACTTCTTAGATTGAGAGGAAGGGGGAATGGAGATGATGAATGCACTCGTGTTACAGTCTGATTTTGGCCTAGAAGATGGGGCCGTCAGTGCAATGAAAGGTGTCGCTTATAGCGTGAGCAAAATCATCCCTATCTATGACAATACGCACGGAATCCCGCCTTTTCATATATGGGAAGCGTCTTATCGGTTATGGCAAACCATATCGTATTGGCCAGAAGAAACTGTTTTTGTATCGGTCGTGGATCCTGGCGTTGGTTCGAATCGAAAAAGCGTGGTTGCGCGAACCCATCATAATCGTTATATCGTCACACCGGATAATGGTACGCTCACTCTCATACATGAAAAAGTAGGGATTAGCGAAGTTCGGGAAATTGATGAGAATCACAATCGTTTGCCGCAATCGCACGCGTCAGATACATTCCATGGCAGAGACGTTTATGCATATACAGGTGCGAAGCTCGCTTCAGGAGTGATTTCATTTCATGAAGTGGGCGAGCGGCAAAATCTAGATGAGATCGTTACGATTCCTTTTCAAAAGCCAGTTATAGAAAGCGACAAAATTACGGGTATGATTGACATTCACGATGTACGATTCGGTAATGTATGGACAAATATTAGCAGAGAGCTGTTTTCAGCATTATATGTCGAATGTGGCGATCAAGTACAAGTAACGATTCAACATGGCGATAGAAACATATATCGTCAGTCGATCACATTTGCCCGATCCTTTGCGGCGATTCCAGTCGGTGAGCCAGTCGTTTATATCAATTCGTTAGGTTATTTGGCGATTGCGATGAATCAAGGGTCATTTGCGAAAACTTACCAAATTGGATCTGGTGAAAATTGGCGCATTGACATTTCTGTATCATGAGAAAAACAAAGCATGTGACTTGATGAAAAACTAGTGATACATTAGGTAATGCCGAGGGTGTAAGTGAGAAGCGAGGAATAGAAATGGTTGCTAGTTTTTTATCTGATATCAAGCATCTTTTTAAACGATTTGTGTTAGTGGCGAATGTGATGCGACGTTATTGACATATTTCATGGCTTTACAATATTATGCGATGCCGATAGAGAGCGAGTTTCTTTTGTTACTGTTTGGCAGTGTGAGTATTGTTGCTGGCGCTTTAGCTTTGAACAATTGGCTGGAAGCAGATGTAGACGCAGTGATGGAACGAACAAGAAATCGGCCAACTGTGACCGGATCGTTGTCATTATCTACGGTATTTATGATTGGTGTTTTACTAAGTGTCACTGGTCTGATATTACTTTTTCTCATCAATGGATATGTGGCTCTCTATGGATTGATTGGTTGGTTCACTTATGTTGTGTTATATACGATGTGGACAAAAAGAAAATTTACTTGGAACACCCATATCGGTAGTCTATCCGGTGCTGTCACGCCACTCATGGGCTGGTCGGTTGTTGATACGGCGATACATCACGTTCCATTATCATTAGTTTTTATTATGTTTTTATGGCAAATGCCACATACGTATGCGATTGCGATTCGGAAGTATGAAGATTATCATCGTGCGGGGTTACAGATGCTTCCTGTAGTGAAAGGGTATCGCGTGACGATCCATCGTACATGGATGTATATTGTGCTGTTATTTGCGACATTATTTCTCACACATCAGTTTGGATATCTATTTATCGTTGTATTTTGTTTGATCACGTGTGGTTGGTTCGCAATTGCGATGCGGGCTTTCTTTGTTTCTTCGATAGAACGTTGGGCAGAGGAATTATTTCGGAGTTCGCTCGTCTATTTAACGGCTATCTTTATTCTTTATATGGTAATGATCAGCAGGTAAGGAAAGTTTGTGCTTTTCTACCTGCTGATTTTTTGATAATTCTAGCGTGAGTCTGGTAATTTTAGCATTAAAATTGTTGTTTCAATTCTTTTGAGCTTTCGACGGCTTGGTCAAGTAGTTGCGCCAGTTCTTGATTGCTTTCTGTCAGTGTCGTAACCGTTGAGCTCATTTCTTGCAAACTAGCGGAAGTTTCTTCAATAATGGCCGCTAAATCATTGGTCGACGATTCGACACCATTGGATTGGTCCTGGACGTCTTTTGCTAATGTAGTAAAGTTTTGAAGTGCGTCATTTAATTTCGTAATGGTTGATGTTAGCTCTTCAAAATATCCTGTGACTTCTTGAGATGTTTCCATACCTGTCACAAAACTCGTCATACTTTTGTCCATTTGCGCGACTGCAGATTCATTGGTTTCGTTAAGTGAAGCCAAATTGTTCGTAATCTTCTCTGTCGTTTCCCCTGTGAGATCAGCTAATTTACGGATTTCATCAGCAACGACTGCAAATCCTTTGCCAGCCTCGCCAGCTCTTGCTGCCTCAATGGATGCGTTTAAGGCGAGTAAGTTCGTTTGCTCGGTAATTTCTTTAATCGTATCGGCGAATCCATTGGTTTCTTTTATTTTGTCGGTTAAATCAGCAAATGTTTTACTAAGTTCACTAATTGTTGCTTCAAGTGTTTGATTGTGTTCGTTTAATGAATCCATTTTCTCTTTTCCAGTACGCGTTAATTCGTTCGCTTGATTGGCTTCTTCATAAAGTTGTTGAGATGTTTTTTCGACGGTATCGATATTTTGTCGTGTGTCATTGGTGGCATTTGAAATGTCTGTAATCTGTGATGTTTGTGTTTGGCTGGCTTGTGAAATTTCATCAATTGTAGCATTCAGCTGATTTTGGGTTTGTACATTTTCATGCAATTTTTGATTCACATGATCGATATTTTCTAACATTTTTTGAACGGATTGTTCGACGACTTGCTTTTGCTTTTCTTGATTCGTGTTATGAATCTCTGACTCTTCTAAATACTCAGCTAACTGTTTCATTTGATTGTTCGAGAACCGAATAACAAAGTGTAATGCTAGCGTGCCGAGTAAGAAGCATTGCAAGGAGTATTGAGCTAATTCTACCATTATGTCATTGTTGGCACCGATCATGATGTAGTTATAAATAATGACACCTATGCCCAACACTGTGCCTGTATAGAAAACTTTGTAATTCATATGGATCGCTGAAAATATACTTAAAAAGATCACGATAATAAAAGACGGTATGCTCGCCCCTTGAAGACTGATAAATAGATAAAGCATGAAATAAAAGATGATCACAAATAAATAGGGAAGAAGATAGATTTTATTCATGACCTTCTGGAAAATAATATACAGAGCGATAACAACGGCAAGTTCACTACTATAAACCATGCCTGCTGTCGCTTTATCTGTAAGAAATGCAAAGATTGCCCCAAGTAGTATCGAAATCCCCATTGTAAAAAGCATGAGTGTATTTTTTTGTCTCACGTCTTTGTATCGTAATGATTCAATAGCTTCCATGATGTATCCCCCTTTAGTCAAACGAGTTATCTTTTTACAATACTTGAAGTATATACAAATAGTTACAAAGATTCAATATATTCGACAAAATCATACAATTAACCACAGAATCAGTGTGCTTATCGGGGTAATTGATCATGATACTTTTTTCTTAGGTAAGATAATTGTTGTAATCTTTGAATGTGAGATTCCTTGTCTTTCATTGTCAAACCGAGGATGATGTTCTCGATTAGTAAAGTTGGTGCCATCATAGAATGAAACTCATTTGTTTTTCCACGACTGGCAAATAAACGAATGGTAGCCATTGTCGAAATATTAGAAATGTACTGATCAGTGACTACGATGGATTGGTAATGGATGTCCCGTTGATAATCTAACAAAACTTTCGTCTCAGGTAATAAGCGTCCGAAGGCAAAGGCAAAGAGTGCATCATCTTGATTCATATGAATCATGTCTTCAAATAATTCATTCCCTTGATTGTTTATAAAGTGAATGGGTTTTCCTAATCGTTTTACACGATAGACAAATAACTCGCCTAATCCTTTGGAAGGACCATTGGCGAGAACGTATATTCGGTTTGATCGATGGAGTAATTCAATGGCTTGTTGAAATGATGCGTGATCTGTGTTGTCGATCGTATCTTGTAGTAAAGATAGACTTTTTTCAATCGTAATGTAAGGTGTCAGTTGGTTCTTTTTAGGTTGAACACTTTGAATTTTTCTAGCTGGAGACACTTCTAATTCGTGTTTCATGTGGTTTTTGAAATCTTTTAAATTCTTATATCCAGCTACAGACCAGAAGCGTGATACGGTAGCTATGCTTATTCCTGTCGCTTCTGCAATATCCTTCTCAGTGGACACAAGAACTTCTTGCCAATGCTTGGATAAATAATTAGCAATGATCGTTTGACTTTCAGTGAGATTCATTTGATCGAGTGACAGACGAAACATGTTTTCTTCCTCCTTTTGACTGATAGGTTATCAGATCTAGGCGAGTTCTCGTTGCATATGAAAGAAAATTTACAGAATGATAAAAAAAGTTAATGAATTTACATAGCTTTAACGTTGATACAAAGGTTTATTAATAAAGCTTCGATAGAATAAAAGTAACCAAATTAAAGGAGGCTTTTTATTATGCAGGATGTCACGAAACAACGTTACAAATTAACGCAGTCGCAAAAGATGATGGTGTTTATTCTATCGATGTCGTTATACGGATTGTCGAATATGATTACGGAGCTCGTTCCAAGTGCTTACCTCGGCCCAATTGAGTTTTCGATTGAATACTTTGCTTTTATCCCGTTAACACTTTGTATCTTGTTTCACCCGTTATACGCAGCCATTGGTGCTTCGCTCGGTGAGGTCATTTTCGGCGAAATTATGCTCGGTCAATTCGGTGGCTTTGGTGAATTGGAAAAATTTATCGCGTTTTCGTTAGCGATGTATGTCGCTGGTACTTATGTACGTGATCCGAAGAATTTACGCCAGGTAGGTATTGCTGCCATGCTAGGTGTCAGTATTCATCAAGCGATTAGTGTGATGGTTGATATGTTAAAAGTATGGGTAGGGGTTGAAGAATTAGAAGCGGTTCCTGGTTTAGCAGAAAGTGTCGTTGTTGTAGAAGGGTTCGCTTTTGTGAATGATCTTCTCTTCTCAGGTATTTTATTTGCTCTACTACCGACCATCTATTTAGTTCCGCGATTATACGGAAAGATCGAGCCATTATTAGGTATGAAACCTCGTACGCGTGATGATCATTTCAGTCTGACGGAAATCATTGGTGCACGAGTAATTGCAGGAGGCATCTTTCTAGCTGGGGCAGCCTTTTTGTTTGAATTTTTGTCAGAGTCAGGCATAAATATTATCGATTGGGAAGCTGATTTTGTCGAAAACTATGGGCAATGGGTCATCTGGTTAAGTTTAGGTATAGCAGGATTGATTGCATTGATCAGCATTCTAGTGATGACAAAAAATAAGTCGAAAGCAACTGGCATGACGAATGAGAAAAGGAATGTTTCATAATGGAACCAATGATTCATGTCAATGATGTCACTTTTCAATATCCAGGTGCCCATCACCCTGTATTACAAAATGTTTCTTTAACGGTTGAAAAAGGAGAGTTTCTTGCGATTCTTGGCGGTAATGGTAGTGGAAAATCGACATTGTGTAAGTTGTTTAATGGATTAATTCCAAATTATTATGTCGGTGATATCACAGGTGAAGTGAAGGTGAACGGACTTGATACTTTTACTCACTCTGTAGCGAGCCTGTCAGAACATGTGGGATATGTTTATCAAGATTTTGAAAATCAAATTGTTAGCCCTCGTGTGTTGGAAGATGCGAGTTTTGCACCATTACATTATGGCTATTCTGATTATCAAGAACGAGCGGAGCGTGCTTTAGAATTTGTCGGTTTGGAAGCATATAGCCATTCGTTTGTCTGGCAATTAAGCGGTGGACAGAAACATTTGTTAGCGCTCGCTAGTGTGCTGTCGCTTCAACCAGAAGTTATCGTGATCGATGAACCAGTGGCTCAGCTTGACCCACAACATGCCAATGATATCTATCATATTTTACGAAAAATCCATGATCAATGGGAAAAAACCATCATTGTCATTGAACATCATACGGAATTTGTAGCGCAATACGCTGATCAAGTTGTTTTGCTTGAAGACGGGCAAGTTTCCTTTAAAAAGCCTGTCACAGATGCCTTAAATCAAGTGGGTACATTGTTGAAACATCAGATTTATCCACCACAAGTGACGCAAGCTGCAGCACAGTTAGGTTTTGATGCGCCACTTCCAATTACATTAGCGGAAGGTGAGAGCGTATTTCGACCATCCCTTCATACAACCTTTGACGACAGTTCAATCGAAATGCCAATGAATAAGGAACCGCTTATTCAGTTTCAAAATGTGAACTTTTCCTACCAAACGATTACACGCAAAAAGAAACAAGTGTTATATGATGTTCATCTCCAAATCTATAAAGGAGATTATGTCGCACTTGTTGGCAATAACGGAGCGGGAAAATCATCATTGATGCGTCTCGTGACAGGATTACACAAGCCGGGTTCGGGCGAGGTTTCTGTTAATGGTTATAATGTTGAACATACCTCACCGGAACATTTGGCGGAAATGGTCACATATATTCACCAAAATCCAGAACAAATGTTTATTGATGATTCAGTAGAAAAAGATGTCGGATTCTATATGCGAGCACGTAAAATCGAAAATGATCAAGAATTAGTGAACCGTTTATTAGATCAATTTGAGTTACAAGATTTAGCCGATCGAGATAGTCGTTTATTAAGTGGTGGCCAGCAGCGGAAAACATCACTGGCAATTGGTGTTGGTATGGATCCAGCCATTATGTTATTGGATGAACCGACGGCTAACTTGGATATAGCTACAAGAAAGCATATCACACGGTTATTAGATCAGTTGAAGGAACAATTATCGTCGGTGATTATGGCTACACATGATATGCAACTAGCTACAGCTTTTGCCAATCGTTTTATTGTCATGAATCAAGGTGAAGTTATATACGATGGTGATCGAGCAGGGCTGTTTCAAAATCCTGTATTAATGCAGAAAGCAGGACTTGTCCCGCCGCAAATCTATTCCCTCAGTCATCAATTAGGATGGACATCGCCAGTATATACGGTGGAAGATTTTGTGGCTATGTATCGAAAGAAGGAGGGCGCCGATGGAGTATACGCGTAGATTCACAGAAAAACTATCTGTAGAACAAATGAAGATTGAATTGCTACATACAGCCTATGGTAATGGACATACTTTTTTAGCAAAATTAGATCCACGAACACTTTTTCTTTGGTATGCATTCTTTGGCATTGTTCCGTGGTTTTTGCATGAGACGCGCATATTATTAGGGATGCTCGGTTTTATGATTGTGACAACAGTTATCGCACGTGTCAGTCCATTAATCATTTTTATTTTATGTCTCGGCTTGTTAGGGCAGGGAGGCTATTTATTGGTGATATCGTTGTTTTTTGGCGGTGATTTTTCGGCAATGCTTCCTTTGTTAAAACTGACAGCTAAACTTTCAGTCATCTCATTAGCGAGTATTACGGTTTTTTGTTCGATGAATCCAGATAAGTTAAGTAATGGTTTATTAAAAATTGGTGTGCCCGGTCAAGTTTCATTCAGTATTGCTTATGGTTATCGCATGCTCCCGACATTGTTGGAAGAATATCACCATGTGTTTCAATCGTTTAGACTACGAGGAAAAGCTCCAGAAAAGCGCGGAATTTTATATTGGCGGACCATTTACTATTTTATTCAGATTGCCATGCGTTCTTTCTATCCATTGTTGTTGTCGACTGCCAAACGGGCTAGAACGACAGTAGAAGCACTTGAAACGAAAGGCAGTAAATATGGGTTCAACCATACAAAAGTGAAAGAGTTAAAACTAGCATCTTTGCGAATGCAAGGAATGGATTATGGCTTTTTGATTGGTTCAGCTATCTATGTCGCGAGTTTATTTATTATATTTTAGGAGGGTTTCTGATGAAAATTGATTTTCATAGTCATGTAAAGATTTCAAAGCAATCGATGTTTCATCCGGCATATTTTCAAGAAATGATGGAAGAGGCTAAAGCGGCTGGTTTAACAGCGATTGCGATGACTGAACACTTTAATACCATTCGTTTTTTTGATATTTATGATTATTTGGATGAGCATTACTCGTATATGAACGGTTATTATTCGGTTGAAGGGATGCAATTATTCCCTGGCATGGAAGTGGATGTACAAGAAGGGGGACACATATTACTGATTGGCTCAAGAGAAGAAATTTTACATGTGAGACACCAATTAACCGGTCACCTGGAATCAAGTCATTTCATTGGATTTGATCGATTAATGGAGCTGGCACGGGCATCGGATTTATTTACGATTGGTGCACATCCTTATCGTGAAAGTACGCCTTTAGCCAAACATGTATCTATGAAACAATTGAAGCAGTTAGACGCCCTTGATTTGAATGGAAAGGATTTATATAAGAAAGGGGTCATCACGTGTCAAAAGGAATTAGAACAATTAGCAAAAGAAACGGGGTTACCTATCGTCGGTGGCAGTGACACGCATCAATTTATCCAATATGGAAGTATCATGAATCAGTTCGATCAAACCTATTTGAATCACGATCAGTTGAGAGAAGCTGTTCAAAACCGCAAACACCGCGTTCAAGTTTCTGATGATGTTTCATTGAAAGTTCGCTCTGCTACTTTGATTAAAAAATATATGAAAAAATATTTACAACAAAAACAGGAACACGTTGTATAAATACTAGATGCATTCGGGAAGCGATGGTAAGATTTGCTTCCCGTTTTTTATATGGGGTTTTTCTTTGTGATATAATGACAATGAAATGGAGGGATAGGATGGGTGCACGTGACACGCAGAAACAGTTGCATTTAATTCATTTGCATCACTCGACGTTTTTAAAGAGTCAAGTCGCGCATGCGATTGGAATGGAGATGTACGTTCGGTCGAAGCAGATTCAGACGAAAGAAGATTTAGCCTCTTTCTGTTATAGTTATATTCATGGTTATTTATTACATAATGACGCGATTATGATGAAAGAAATTTATCGATCGATGAAACGTCAGGACTGGGAACAATTGCTGTACTTGGCGAAGGTATATAATGCCAGCAAAAATGTATTAGAATTAAAGCGAACCAGCCGGCAAGCTGGGAAGCGGTTGTTCGATCGCTTGTGTTCAATTGAGGAATCGCCGATATTAGAAGAATGGTCCGAGGTCATTCAGGAGAAAGAACAGTTGAATCATTACATTTTTGTATATAGTTTGTATGCTTTTGAACAAGGTTTTGACTTATTTGATACGATTCAGACATACTTTTATTTTTCCTTAACAAATGTGGTCCAACATGCAGTGCGTGCTATCCCGCTAGCGCCAAAAGATGCTGAACAAGTCATTTTCCAAATGCTTGATAAAATAGATGAAGCAGCAGAGACCGCGATTCATTTAACGATGAAACAAATGGGGAATAGCGCCATCGGATTAGAGATATCCGCGATGCAGCATAAATATTTATTATCAAAACTATTTCTGTCGTAATGAGAGGGGGTTTTTTCATGACGGAACGAACAATAAAGGCGCGCTTTCAGAAAGTTAATGTTCACGATTACGAAGATGAAGCGCCTCTGAAACTACAAAAAACCGATAAATCACACCGCGTATTTTCCAATTACCAAATCTCCGGGTTAGAAGATCATGAACAATCGAATCGAGCAGATTTATTGGTGAAGAAAGGAACAAATATTGTCGTTGGCCCCGAAGATGTACTTCAATTACAGCCAGAACAATCGCATCAACTTGATATGTTTGTTGAGGTTGAAGAGGAAGCGTTATTGATATGGAATAAACAAGAGATCATCCCAGCAAAAGGGAGTCAGTATCAACAGACATCAAAAATACAATTACATCAAGACGCAGAGTTGATTTGGGGTGAGATTTATCATTTTGATCACGATACCTTCACGTCACTTTCTTCTTCGATGGAAATTTGGGTCGATGAAGAATGTCTTGTGTTTGATCCCTTTCAGTTTTTTCCGAAAAGTGAAGTGAATCATCATTATGGGATGACGGAGACCTTTCCGTATGTGGCATCCATGTGGTATATTACGCCTCATCCGCCGTTTGATGAATGGGACGTGCAACAGCGATTATCCCAAGCCAAGCATCACCGAGCAGGAATGACGGATTTAGATGGTCAAGGGATTTTAATCCGTTGGTTATCGACAGATTTATCGCTTTTAAGAAAAGAAATGGACGATGTGTTTCAGTTTTTTGATCAACAAATTACAGATATCAGAAAATGGCGCATATAGAAAAGTAGCTGCTGAAACGAGGCGACTTCACGGATCAGTTCTTAGATGAATCATCATCGGTTCATCCGAAGAGTCGCTACGTTTCTAAATAGGCGCCGTTACTATTTGGTTGGATCAATTTCTTTCGTGGATTGACGGTATTTTACTTCATGGGGTACAATAATCCGTTTAGCGGGTTCATCTTTGTTTTGGGCTTTTTCAATTAAACACCGAGCCGCATGTACACCAAGCATATAGATTTGAATATCTACCGTCGTTAATGGGGGTGTCGTGATTTCAGCTAAATATAAATTGTTAAAACTTGTAATGGAAACGTCTTCAGGACAATTTAAACCAATTTCCTCTAACATATTGATCACCCCTAGTGACATTAAGTCATCGGCGACTACTAAGCCAGTAGGAGGCGTTTGAAGTGAAAACAGCTGTTCAACGGCTTCACGACCACCAGATTTCAGGAATTCCACATGTACGATATATTCTTCTGGTAATGGCAGGCCGGCTTCTTGGATCGCTTGACGATAACCTTGCAGGCGATCAATGGTAACGGTTAATTCATCGGACCCACCAATAAAGGCGATGTTTTGATGCCCGATATCGATCAAATGATTGGTTAATTCCAGGCTTGCCTTATAGTTATCATTATCGACATGGGTGATTTCATTTTCTTGTTCAGAAGGTTTACCAATAATGACAAAAGGAAATTCCTCTTCCATAAGAAATTGTTGCACAGAGTCGGAAATGCGTGAATATAAAAGAATAATGCCATCTACACGGTTGCCGTGAACCATTCGTTGCACTTCTTCAAATATATCATCATCGTCTCCACCTGTAGAGACATAGAGCGAATATTCTGTTTCATGGGCAAATGAACCAATGCCCCGTAATACTTCTGGAAAAAATGGATTTTGCAATGCTGTATCTGCAGATGATGGCATGACTACACCTATCGCTTGTGTGGAACGGACAGCAAGATTTCGCGCATTAATGTTCGGGTGATATCCTAATTGCTTCATTGCTTTTCTTACGCGTTTTTTAGTGCTCAGACTGATTCTTGAATTGTCTGCGATCACACGAGATACAGTAGAAGGGGCAACCCCTGCTTTTTTTGCCACATCTTTGATTGTGCTTGCCATATGAATTCACCGACTTCCATCTAACATGATCATGATATTATTGCTTCGCTTCATACCCTGCGGCAAAAATCGCTACGATGAAAGTAACACTAACACCTAATACTAATGCTAATCCCATTTGAATCCTCCTTGTTTATGTGAACGTTAATTGCAGTATATACATATACATTTGTATTATACCGAACCTATATGATTTTGTGAAGTGAAAATGGGTGCGGGCTTCTTTTGCCTAGAAACTCATTTTTCTCGTCTCTCCATCATATTATGTAGATAAACCCATCATCAAGATGGTGCGTATTTTAATGAATGTTTCTGGTAGTGGCGAAGAAGGTGTCGTCACTTGAGAACGGAAATGTCGATGGAGGAGTTTTTTTCTAAGGAGGTCGTTTCATGAATATATTAAAGAAAATTCAAGCACATCGAATAACGCAAAATGAATTGAAATGGGAAGGAACATTCGCCGAATATTTGGAATTGTTAAAGGAAAAGCCATATTTAGCTCAATCTGCCCATTCACGAATTTATGAAATGATTAAAGATCAAGGCGTCGTTGAAGAAGATGGCGTTCGCAAATACAATTTTTTTAGCGACGAATTATTTGGGTTAGAAGAAGCGTTAGAGAAGCTCGTTGAGGAATATTTCCATCCAGCAGCGAAACGTTTAGATGTAAAAAAACGGATTTTGTTACTCATGGGTCCTGTTAGTGGTGGAAAATCAACCCTCGTGACGATGCTGAAACGCGGGCTTGAACAATATACGTTAACCGATCGCGGAGCAGTGTATGCCATTAAAGGCTGTCCGATGCATGAGAATCCGTTGCATTTAATCCCACAGCATTTACGCGCCGAATTTGAAAAGGAGTACGGCATCCGAATTGAAGGCAGTCTTTCGCCGCTCAATCGCTTGCGGTTGGAGGAAGATTATAATGGCAAAATTGAAGATGTGATGGTTGAGCGCATTTTTTTCTCAGAAGATGAACGCGTGGGGATTGGTACCTTTAGCCCGTCCGATCCGAAGTCACAGGATATTGCTGATTTGACAGGGTCGATTGATTTTTCAACGATCGCCACGTATGGTTCTGAATCGGATCCGCGTGCCTATCGATTCGATGGCGAATTGAATAAAGCCAATCGAGGGGTTATGGAATTTCAAGAAATGTTGAAGTGTGATGAGAAATTTTTGTGGCATTTGCTTTCATTAACACAGGAAGGGAATTTTAAAGCCGGTCGATTCGCCTTAATATCAGCAGATGAAATGATCGTTGCCCATACCAATGAGTCAGAATATCGGTCATTTATTTCGAATAAGAAAAATGAAGCCTTGCATTCGCGAATGATCGTTATGCCCATTCCGTATAATTTAAAAGTAGATCAGGAAGAACGCATTTATCAAAAGATGATTGAAGAAAGTGATATCAAAGATGTTCATATTGCGCCACATACTTTAAAAATTGCCGCGATGTTTACGATTTTAACTCGTTTGAAGGAATCGAAACAGAGTAACATCAGTTTACTCAAAAAACTATATTTGTATAATGGGCAAGATGTTGAAGGGTTTAGTGAACAAGATGTGGATTCATTGAAAAAAGAATATTCTGATGAAGGAATGACCGGCATTGATCCTCGTTATGTGATTAACCGGATTTCTTCAACGATTATTCGCAAAGAAATGCAATCGATTCATGCGTTAGATGTACTCCGATCATTAAAAGATGGATTGGATGATCATCCATCGATTACGAAAGAACAGAAAGAAGATTATTTGAATTTTATTTCGGTTGTGCGCAAAGAATACGATGATATGGCTAAAAAAGAAGTGCAAAAAGCCTTTGTCTATTCATATGACGAGTCGGCAAAAACGCTGATGGATAATTATTTAGATAATGTTGAAGCATTTTGTAATAAAACGAAGTTGGAGGATCCATTAACAGGAGAAGAAATGCATCCAGATGAAAAATTAATGCGATCCATTGAGGAACAGATTGGTATCTCTGAAAATGCCAAAAAAGCGTTTCGCGAGGAAATTCTGATTCGTATTTCGGCATATGCGCGAAAAGGGAAGAAGTTTGATTACCAATCTCATGAGCGATTGCGGGAAGCGATTCAAAAGAAATTATTTGCCGATTTAAAAGATGTCGTCAAAATTACCACGTCTACGAAGACACCAGATGAACAGCAATTGAAGAAAATGAATGAAGTGGTGGCAACGCTTGTTGAAGAATATGGATATACGACACAATCCGCAAATGATTTGTTGCGGTATGTTGGTAGTTTGTTGAATCGGTAACAAAGATATATCCCAATACAAAACAATCGAGTGACGTTACTTTAAAAGAGATACCATAAATCAAAGCTTGGATCATTCCAAGCTTTTTTTATTGTTATCTTAAATAGATGATGTTATTTCAATCAATGTCTTGTAAGTCATCCAGTTTGAGTGGCAATTCTTTGGAGAATGGCTTGAATTTTTTCTGTAATGAAATAATAATGTTCCGCACAAAACGGAAAAATAATCTCTGTAGTTGAAAACGGTTACTATATATAATTTAGCTATAGAAAAAATTAAATGCAAAGGGGGGCTCTCGGTTGGATTATCAAGAGATTATCATGGGGATTATCGTCCATGGAGGAAATGCAAGAAGTAATGCACTTTCTTCTATTAAAAAAGCAAAGGAAGGTGATTTTCAAGAAGCAGAAAGATTGATTGACGATGCCAATGAAGAATTATCGCAAGCGCATCGGGTGCAAACTGATTTGATTCAAGCTGAGACAAGAGGAGAAGGATCAGAGATTACTCTTCTTATGGTCCATGCACAGGATCACTTAATGAATGCTATGACTGTAAGAGATTTAGCTCAAGAAATGATTGAATTATACCAAAACATAAAGCAGGAGGAAGTATAAAAATGAAAAATATTTTATTAGTTTGTGCAGCAGGTATGTCCACAAGTATGTTAGTGAACAAAATGGAGGAAGCAGCAAAAAATAAAGAGGATGAAATTAGGATTAATGCTACTTCAGGGGGAGAGTTAGAAAAGTACGTTGAAGATGCTGATGTTCTTTTACTTGGACCACAAGTTTCATATTTATTAAATGATTATAAAGACAAGTATGCCAATATTCCCGTTGAAGTCATTAATAGTGTTGACTACGGTACAATGAATGGTCAGAAAGTATTGGATTGGGCATTAAATTTAATCGAAAAATAATCATAAAGGAGTGGAAACATGGGGGCGAAAATGCAGAGTTTTCAATCAAGACTTCAGTCATTCTCAGGAAAATTAAATGAAAATTTTTATATGAAAGCCATTTCCCAAGGTCTTTCATCCATCTTGCCCATTATCATTCTTGGCGCATTCGCAAATTTATTGAACAATATTAGTATAGATAGTTATCAACAATTTCTAGAAAATACCGGTTTAAAAAGTGTTGTGGGAATCCCGTATTCCATGACAATCGGATTAATTTCTATTTTTGCTGTTTTCTTTATCTCATCCAAACTAGCATCCTTATTTGAAGAAGATGGACAGGGTGCAGGTTTAATTGCCTTAGTTAGTTTCTTTATATTGATACCGATTTCAACGATGGAGGAAGCAGACTTTCTACCATTTGAATTCTTAGGTGCACAAGGTTTATTTACAGCCATTTTTGTTGCACTGCTTGCTACCCGTATTTATGTGTATATCGTAAAAAAAGGTTGGACCATAAAAATGCCAAGTGGTGTCCCTCCGACTGTTTCTAAGAGTTTTTCAAATTTAATTCCTGGTATTGTCGTTCCAGTCATTTTTCTAATTATTGCCGGAATATTTAAAACAACATCATATGATAGTATGCCGAATGCCATTTATTCTATCATTCAAATACCTTTACAAAACTTAGGCAGTGGATTCTGGTCTTTAATTATTGTTGTATTAATGATTAACCTTTTGTGGTTATTGGGGATTCATGGTGGATTGGTATTATCTCCTGTTTTACTTACTGTGTGGATGCCGTTAGGTTTAGAGAACTTAGATCAGATAGCAGCTGGTGAAGAGCCCACTAATATTGTTTCGATGGGTCTGTATACAGAATTCATTTCACTAGGTGGTGGTGGTGCAACCATTGGGTTATGTATTTTAATGGCTTTTAGAGCAAAAAGCCAACGATACAAAACATTAGGGAAATTAGCACTACCTGCATCCTTCTTTAGTATCAATGAACCACTTATATTTGGTACACCAATCATGTTTAACCCATTAATGGTGATTCCTTTTATTGGAGCTCCTGTCATCATTGGTTTGACAACATACTTGTTAATGAGTACTGGTATTCTACCAATTGCTAATGGAACACCGATGCCAGTAGGTTCACCTTTATTTATAGGTGGTTTTGTTCAAGGTGGAATCATGTTGGCGCTGTGGCAACTAGTAAGCATTGTCATGTCGATTGCAATTTATTTTCCATTCTTTCGACTGCTTGATAAACAAGCCATAACAGATGAAGAAAATCAGGACCAAAACTAATCTTTAAATTAGAGAGGAGGAAAGAGGAGATAATGCTTATGGAGTATTATCTCCTTATACAAATATGAGTGAAAAACCAAATGTAGTAATGATTGTTGCTGATCAATGGAGGTCTGATTCAATAGGTTATACAGGGAACAGTTCTGTAAAGACACCAAATATTGATCAACTTGCAGAAGAAGGTGTTGGATTTTCAAATGCTTATTGCCAAAATCCTGTTTGTGTACCGAGTAGAAACTCGTTCTTAACGGGTTGGTATCCTCATACTAAAGGTTTTCGTACAATGCATTATTTGATGGATGATGAACAACCAAATATTTTAAAAACGATGAAACAATCGGGTTATCACGTGTACTGGGGTGGGAGATCGGATTTCTTGAAAGTCGAAGGTGATGATTATAAATATTGCAGTACAAGAGAGGACAAGTATTCCGAATTCTTTAAAAAATATATGGAAGAAATGAAGCAAAATAAAAAAACAGATCAGCCTAAACGAGAAGTGAAAGAAGTAGATTATTCCCACTATGGAGGTGTCACAGAGGATATTAATAATATAGATGGACAGCAAATTCATAGTGCGATAGATTTTATTAATGGTGATGCTTATGGTGATGATCCTTTCTGTGTTTATTTAGCATTATCATTACCACATCCCCCATATGAAATTGAACAAGAATGGTTTGATCAAATAAATGCTGAGGACATTCCTGAATCTATTCGACTTACACCAGAAGAATTAGAACAGAAACCAAGCATACTTCAAGGTATTCGTGAAAATCAAAAGTTATATAATTGGTCAGATGAACAACTGAAGAAAATGAAGCATGTTTACTATGCAATGGGCACGAAGTTAGATCAATATATTGGGGAGTTATTAGATACATTAAAAGCAAAAGATCTATATGATGACACGATAATCGTCTTCTTCAGTGATCATGGGGATTATACAGGAGATTATGAAATTGCTGAAAAAAATCAAAATACATTTGAAGATATGCTTACACGTGTTCCGTTAGTTATAAAACCTTCGCAAGATATGACATTTGAACCTCGTAAGACAGATGCTCTGGTAGAGTTGATTGATATTCAAGCAACATTGTACGATTTGTTAGACATTCAACCTGACCATACTCATTTTGGTAAATCGCTAAGACATGTTTTAAATGGAGAAGATGATCATCGAGATGTTGTATTTTCTGAAGGAGGGAGGTTAGAAGGAGAAACACATGCAATGGATGCAGGTCACTCCCCAGATACAGTATATTGGGCGCGAACAACAGAGCAGGAAAAAATGCCACATCACACTAAAGCGATGATGATCAGAGACGATGAATATAAATATGTTTATCGGTTATATGAAGAGGACGAGTTTTACTGTGTCGCTAATGACCCTTACGAAAGAAAAAATTTAATTAACGAGAAGAAATATCAAAACAAAATCCAAACGTTTCAGAGTCGTATGTTGCGACATTTCTTTGAAACAGGTGATGTTGTACCTCATAAGAGAGATAGTAGATTCTAAGGATCATTTGCTTCATAAAATACAAGGGTAGGACAAAAAATTGCCAGTGATGAAAACCCGCATGTTAGCTGATATTGATCAGCCAAACTTGCGGGTTTATACTCTTCATTTTCGATTTGTGACATTTCATCTTAGTAATGTCATTTACTTATACATCTTTTACACATCTAAAACCAATATTCCCTGAAGAACTATCAGCTGTATTCGAACTCCTAGCTGCTACTCGATATCGGTTACAATATGAATGATGGCATAAATAAGATCCACCTCGTATTACTTTTGGAATATTACCATCCACTTTTTCATTGTCAACTTTTCCATTCCGATTGATTTGAAAAGTATCGGCACACCATTCCCACACATTCCCTGATACATTGTATAAACCAAAACCATTTGCGGGAAATTCAGTTGCTGGTGCTGTTCCAATATACCCATCTTTCTTGGTATTATGTTGTGGAAATTCACCTTGCCAAATATTACAGTAATGTTCTTCATTTGGTGTTAACTCATCTCCCCATGGATACTTTTTTTGATTCAATCCACCTCTTGCTGCATATTCCCATTCTTTTTCTGTAGGGAGTCTTTTTCCTGCCCACTTGCTATATGCATGAGCGTCATTCCATGATATATGAACAACCGGATGATCCATACGATTCTCAATGGTAGATCCTTTCCCCTCTGGTTGGTACCAGTAAGCTGATTCGACAGCGAGCCACCACGGTGTATGAGGTACTTGCTGTACTTTATGAGGAGAATTTTTTTCTATAAATTGATAAAATACAAAAGACCAGCCATATTGTTCAGCTTCTGTTTTATACCCAGTATCTTCTACAAAGTTTTGAAACTCTTGATTGGTTACTGTATGAATATCTATATAAAAAGGAGACACTGTGACCTCTTGTATTGGACTTTCTCCATCTGCTTTGATGCCTTCATCATCATTGGTTCCCATCATATACTTTCCGCCATTTAACAACACCATGTCTTTTATACTGGAACTTTCTGATTGGATAATGAAATTCTCTTCTTTTTTACTACTAGACAAAAAATCAGCTCTACTTACATGACAACAACTTAAATTGTGTTCCTCCATGTTTACTTCACACTCTCCCTTACTATCTGATTGTATAAATGATTAATGATGATATATAAAATTATATAATGATGATTTCATAAAACGTAATTTATTACATTGGATGAATGTGTCGGTTATTAAAATGCTCAACATATCTAAGTAGAAAGAGCTAAGTTTCATTAAGAAGAATTTGATAAACTTGTAACGACGTTTTGGCGGTAAGTATTTTTTGAATTGTATTTTTATCGTCTACTAACTGAATCAAGTGTTGATACATCGGCTCTAATTCTTCTTGATTGTTTTCACCCACATTTAATAAGCAAACTATTTGAACTGAGTTTTTTCCCCATTGAATGGTTCATTAAGAATACAAAAAGACCAAAATGTCTGGTTCGATTGTGGTTCAAGCGGATGCGGAATAGCAACTAAATTACCATAGCTTGTTGGTGCTGCCCGTTCTCTTTCTAGTACAGACTCGATAAAATTGCTTCTGACTATTCCTTTATCTATTAATTGTTCACCCAAAAATTGTATAACTTCTGTAGGGGAGGTCAATGGTTGATTCATAAATATGTTACTAGATTCTAGATACTTTTCGACAACATTGTTTCGTTTATTATCAATATGTTGTTCAATTGAATGAATATCTTGTTCCCCTAATATGGTGCTAACCACAACATGCGGCATGTGTATATCCGAAGGTAATGGAACTGTACTGATAATAAAATCTACTTCATCGATATATAGATTTAAATTATGCAATTCAGTTGTCCTGATAATATCCAATTTGTTAGAGAAATTCGTACGTAACTTATATAATAATAGCTGAGAACTACCAATGCCTGTTGTACATACAATTAAGCACTTTTTTCGTTTGTTATCTAATTTTGTTCTTTCCATCGCCGCTCCAAAATGTAAAGCAAGATAACCAATTTCATTTTCATTAACTGTAATGTTTTGATGATCCTCAATAACTTTTCCAGCTATCACACCAGCTTCAAATGCAAGGGGATAGTTCTCTTTTATAGCATCAAGAATAGGATTTCTTATATTCATACCATAACGGTAACGATGAATGGTCGGTTTTAAATGAACGGCAATTCCGGCAAATAGTTCATGATCATTTTCTAGGTCAAGCTTTAAGTGATGGCTTACTTGCTGGATCATGAGTCGAACTGTTTCCACAATTGAAGCATCCATTTGACTTGTTACAGCTTGCCAATGTTGAGATGAAAATATTTTTGTACCTAATAAGTGCATCGTAACATAGTAAATTTCTTCGTCTGGAAATGAGAGATCTAATTCTTTTTCAACTTCTTTCAATAATTGAATGGCAATACTGTATTCTGTAGAGTCAATAATTTCATTTATGCTAATAGAATTTGAACTGACATAATGATCTTGTTCAATGCGCTTACATGCAATCGCAATATGAATCACTAAGTTAGAAAGAGCAATATCTGATAAATTAATATCGGTTTCTCGCATGTGGGATAGAACAATTTGATGAATTATATCAATTTGTTCAGTTGACAAAAACATCGACTCGGAATACTTATTCTGTGTTGGTTTTGCAAAATCACGTTTGTATATTTCTTCAGATATCGCAAAACGAATGTCTTTTTCATCGCCGGTTATTTTGAGTCCATAATTAGGTCGTTTGTCTAAATGTAAACCGTATTTATTAAGAATGACTTTCACGTCTCTCAGGTCATTCTGTAAGGTTGATCTACTTACGAATAGTTCTTCTGTTATATCCTCGATTTTTAAGTAATTAGTTGATAATAAAAACTTATCAACTAGAAACTTAACTCGATCCTCAGGTTCGACTGGTACTCTATCTTGATCGAACATTAATCCCTCAATAAAAGTCTTAAATTTCTCATCATTGAAAACCTGTAATCGATAGCCATACCCACGTGAACCTAAAATGTTTGCGCCATTTTGTTGTAAAGTTTGGTCAAGGATTTTTATATCATTTCTTATTGTTCTCGAACTAACGAATAACATCGAGGCCAGTTGTTTGCTGGTTACGGCTTCTTTTCTTCCAATAAGTTGTTTGAGTAATGTTTGTATCCTCTTGTTCATCTGTAACCTCCTTTCCTAGTGAAAAATTTTGTTGTTTATATTGTAATAACGCTTTCATTATAATTACACATAAACTTTTGCCATATCCAAAGGAAAAGTGTTGTCTTATCGTCTTTTCTTTTATATGATTGATTGATTTTATCATACATAATCGAGTAATCGAATGACTCTGAAACATAAATTTCGTCATATCGGAATTTTATTTAGTAGTCTTAATAAATTAGATAATGGAAAACCCGAAATTTACCTGACCACGTGATAATCAAGTAAATTTCGGGTTGTTTTTAAAGTGTAGAAAATTAGTTAACAAGCCATTATAGTTCTGTGAGCGATTCCATGTATCGTTTAATTCTGATTTTGCAGTTATTTCTTGATATTAGCGCATGGATACGTAATTTATAAAGTAAATTGCAATTTGACAAAAATGACATTACACCCACCACATGTCACCGACTGATTCTTTTACCATCACTGGTTTTAAATGTTCTACCGCCTTTGAAAAGCCTTCATCGATGGACATCAGACCGTCCTCGTGCTCGATACTCACAACGTAATCATAGCCATACAGTCGCAAGGCACTGATCATGTCAGCCCAATCTTTTGTTTCATGGCCAAACCCTACTGTTCGAAAGTACCAAGCTCGGTTTTGCATGTCTGCATAAGATGTCATATCAGTAAGGCCATTCCGGTTCATATTCCCTTGATCGATCGTCGTATCTTTTGCATGAAAATGATGAATGGCATTTTCTCGACCTAATATCTTAATGGACTCGACTGGATCGATTCCTTGCCACCACATATGGCTAGGATCTAAATTTGCGCCGATAGCTGGCCCGCATGCCTCTCGTAAGCGAAGAAGATTCTGTGGTGTGTGCACAGAAAAACCACCGTGTAATTCCAATGCAATTTTTACTTGAAGGGTGTCAGCTAATTCAGCTTTCTTCTTCCAGTAAGGAATGATTTTTTCTTCCCATTGCCATGTGAGAATCTCTTGAAAGTCGTTAGGCCATGGTGCAACTGGCCAGTTCGGGTATTTTGCATGTTCATGATCTCCAGGACATCCTGAAAAAGTATTGACGACAGGGACATCGAGTTGACTCGCTAATTTTATTGTTTTGTCAAATAACTGATCGGCTTCTTCCGATATTTGCTTTTGTGGATGGAGTGGATTTGCGTGACAGCTTAAAGCACTAATAATAATGCCTCTTTGTTTACATTTATTCAAAAATTCATTTTGCTTATTGGTATCATCTAATAATTCATCCACGTTACAGTGAGCATTCCCAGGATAACCACCAGTCCCTAGTTCTACAGCTTCAATCCCTTTGTCAGCCACATAATCTAACATTTCATCTACATTCTTTTCTGAAAAAGGTACGGTGAATACACCTAATTTCATAGAATCTCCTCCTTTTATGAAAACGCTTAATGTAATCCATTACATCATAGCATACGTAACTCATCATGTAAAATGAATCCTCGATATAACAAATAAATAAGCGTTTACACAAAGTATGATTGACAAAAAAGATAAACCGTTTTACAATAAAAATGTAATCGATTACAAATTAGAAATTAACATGTAGGGAGAAGGCGCGTCATGGCAAATATTCAAGAAGTTGCAAAAAAGGCTGGTGTTTCCGTTGCGACCGTATCTAGAGTCATGAATGGAAACACATCGGTTACATCAGCTACAAGGTTGAAGGTTGAACATGCGATCGAGGAACTAAAATATGAGCCGAGTGTATTGGGACGAAATCTGAGAAATTCGGAGAGTCGATTGTTACTTGTGTTGATACCGACAATTTCTAATCCTTTTTACACAGAAATCATTAATGGGATTGAAGAAACGGCGATCCAAAATGGTTACAACATTCTCCTTTGTGAAACAGATTCAAGTGTACAAAGGGAAAACATTTACTTGAATATGGTGAAAAATAAGGTGGTAGATGGTGTGATCACGATGGATCCAGCTATCAATGTAAATAAACTGAATGATCTCGCTCGTCAGTATCCCGTTATTCAATGCAGTGAGTATGAAGAAGGTGGTGTGATTCCTTATGTGAGCATTAACAATGAGTTAGCTGCATATCATGCGATGAAACACTTAATTAAAATCGGACATGAACGAATTGCACTGATTAATTCAGACGAGAAATTTTTATACGCTCGTCAACGGAGACAAGGGTATAATCGAGCATTAAAGGAATATCAACTTCCCATTGATGAAGACTTGATTTACCATACTGATCAATTAGATTTTGATTACGGGATTCAAGCGATGCGTCATTTATTACAGCTAGAGAAAAAACCAACGGCTGTATTTGCTGTATCTGATACGTTAGCGATCGGTGCGCTGAAAGAACTGAATGAATCTGGATTTCAAGTGCCTGAAGATATAGCAGTCGTCGGTTTTGATAAAATAAGCTTTACCAACATGACGAATCCAACGTTGACAACGATTTCACAACCCATGTACAAAATGGGGTCTACAGCTGCCATGATGTTGATTAACAACATTATGGGCAAGAAAGTGGAAAGTATTTTGTTAGATCATGAGTTAGTTATTCGTGATTCGACATTGGGGTAAACATTTCTTTGAGACTAATCATCCGATACTAAATATTTATTTAGTATCGGTCAGTTAGCCTCAAAAATGTAATCGATTACTTAAAGGGGCTACGAAAAAATAATGGAAGCAAAGGGGAGGAAAATCATGAAGCGTTTCTCGAGTTTATTCGCAATTTTGGTTGTCGTTATTGGATTAATAGGTTGTTCAAGTAGTAGTTCAGGTGATAATGATGAAGTTGTTTTAGGTTTAGCTTTACCATCAGCTTCACATGGCTGGATGGGCGCGCTCATTCAAAATGCTGAAGAGCAAGCACAAGCACTAGTAGATGAAGGTACGATTGATGATTATGAATTTACAACGGCAGATAATCCAGCAGATCAAACCAGTAACGTAGAGGATTTGATCGCACAAGGCGTAGACGCTATTGTCATGTTACCCATTGAATCGGAAGCGCTATCACCAATAGGAGCAGAGGTTAAAGATGAAGGGATACCTCTTGTCATTGTTGACCGGGAGTTAACGAATGATGCGGCTTCCGTTGTTGTCAAAGGGGATAACACAGGAATTGGTGTGAATGCAGGTGAATATATTGTGGAGCAACTAGATGGCAATGGAAAGGTTGTCGAAATTGCGGGTCCATCTAGTTCGGTGACAAATCAACGTAGCGAAGGATTCCGCGAGTCGATTGAAGGCACTGATATTGAAATTATTGCATCACAAAATGGTGAATTTTCAACCGAAACCTCACTACAAGTAATGGAAAACATCTTGACAGCCGAAGCAGAAATTGACGCGGTTTACACACAGGATGATGGCATGGCCTTAGGTGTCATTCAAGCGATTAAAGAAGCAGAACGAAATGACATCCAATTTGTTACAGGTGCTGGTGGTAGTAAAGAAGTCTATGAAAATATTCGAGATGATGGTCTCATTAGTGCCACGTTCTTATATTCACCTCTTATGGTAGTTGACGGTGTTGATATTGGGGCAAAGCTAGCAAATGGTGAAGAACCAGAAAGAGAAGAAGTGATTATTCCAGCTACTCCTGTTACAGAAGAGAATGTAGATGAACATTATGATCCAGATGCAGAATTCTAATGATTGAACATAACATATCTCACCATCAGCGGAATCATTTCCGCTGATGGAATATGACTAAGTGGTCGCAATTCGATGTAAATATTTTTATGAAAAAGGGGGTAATGGACGTGGCGGAAACACCAGTTTTGCAGATGAGCGGGATAAAAAAATCGTTTAACGGGAATGAAGTGTTGCACGGTGTAGATCTCGAAGTAAAAAAAGGAGAAATTCATGCCTTATTAGGAGAAAATGGTGCAGGCAAGTCAACGTTGATGAACATACTTGGTGGCGTTTATCAGCCAAATGATGGAGAGATTAAACTGAGCGGTGCACCCATTGTGATGGAAAGTCCTCGTGTTTCTCAAGAAAATGGAATCAGTTTCATTCACCAAGAACTTAATGTCGTCACTGACTTAACGGTCTATGAAAATATGTTTCTCGGATCTGAGATCAGAACAAGATTTGGGTTTCTCGATGTAAAAGAAATGTGTAAACAAACCGAAGAAGTCTTATCGAGATTAGGGGTTCAGATTGATCCAAAAACATATGTCCGAGATATTGAAACATCATATAAGCAAATGATCGAAATTGCTAAGTCTTTATTACACAATTCCAACATGATTATTATGGATGAGCCAACCACCGCATTAACAGAAAATGAAGTCGAGCGATTGTTTGCATTTATGCGATCCTTACAAGCATCTGGTGTCTCGATTATTTATATTTCTCATAAGTTAAAAGAAATTCAAACAGTTTGTGATCGATATACGGTTTTACGCGATGGTCATCTTGTAGGTACAGGTGAAGTCAAAGGTACGGATTTAAGCGCTATTACTCAACAAATGGTAGGAAAGTCCGTTTCTACCAACGCATTTTATCATAAGGCAACAAAGGGTGAACCAGTTTTAACGGTCAAACATTTAACGAGTGAAGGTTTATTTAACGATATTAATTTCTCGGTATCAAAAGGAGAAGTCGTCGGCTTTACAGGGTTAGCTGGAGATGGACGAACAGAATTATTTGAGAGTATATTTGGATTTCGAAAAAAATATGGTGGTGTCATTGAAGTAAATGGGCAACCATTAAAAATAAATCATCCTCGCAAAGCTGTACAAGGTGGTATCGGGCTTGTCCCGAAAAACAGAAAAGAAAATGCGATTGTTAAGGATTTAAGCGTCATTGAAAATATGAGTTTGTCATCATTAGGCCACTTTGAGGCAAATGGATTGATTCGTTCCAAAAGGGAACAGAAGAGATTTCAAGAATACAAGGATCAATTAAATATAAAAGTGCATGATCCGAAGGTAACGATTGATTCTTTAAGTGGTGGTAATCAGCAAAAAGTGGTGATCGCGAAGTGGCTTGAGGTAGATGGAGATCTCATCATTTTTGATAATCCGACACAAGGCATCGATGTCGGCGCTAAAAACGAGATTTATCAACATATTATGAATCTAGCTGAGATGGGGAAAGCCATTATTATTTTATCTTCAGAAGCCCCAGAAATATTAAGAGTATGCGATCGCGTGAATATTATGTTTCATGGGGAAATTACCGGCAAATTTACGCGTGATGAATTAACGGAAGAGAAAATTATGGAATATGCGACAGGTTCCAAAAAGGAGGCGGCGTCCATTGGCTGAGCTAAGAATGAATGAAAAAAAACAAACAAACCGAGGCTTACGATCATTGCAGTGGCTTTGGGGCGAATATAGTGTTGTGATTGCTTTTATTATTATTTTTATTGTGGCAACCATTATGAATGATCGATTTCTTTATTTAGACAACCAGATCAATATACTCATGCAAGTGTCCACCATTGGGATTATAGCGTTAGGAATGACAGTGGTTATGTTGTCTGGAGGGATTGATTTATCAGTTGGTTCTGTCTTAGCCATGGTTGGTGTATTTTCCGTTATGGCGATGAATGCATCAGGTAGTATATTTGTCGGTGTTTTAACGGCATTATCTGTTGGCGCACTCACAGGTGTTATTAATGGTTTGCTCGTTTCGAAAGGAAAAATCGCATCATTTATTGCCACCCTCGGAATGATGGCGGCTGCTCGGTCGATTGCACTATACTACGCTGATGGTGGTAGCATGTCAGGTGAAGTCGAAGGGTTTACAGCCATATCAAATACGGAAATTGGCATGGTTGATATACCTATTATTATTTTCCTTGCGTTAACCGCTCTTGTGTATGTACTCATGCAGAAAACACGTTTTGGGCGTTATGTCTACGCATTAGGTAGTAATGAAAAAGCAGCGTTATTATCAGCGATTCGTGTAGATCGTATCAAGATAGGTGTGTACACGTTTTGTAGCTTATTAGTTGGGGTTGCGGCGATTATAGAAACATCACGTTTGAATTCGATTTCATCTTCAAGCTCTGGGAATTTATACGAACTTGATGCCATTGCTGCAGTCATCATCGGTGGTACACGAATGACTGGTGGCAAAGGGAAAGTGATAGGCACATTTTTCGGTGTTTTATTATTAGGTGTGTTAAATAATATGATGAATCTATTAAATATTTCTCCTCATTTACAAGGACTTGTCAAAGGATTAATTATTATCATTGCAGTATTTTTCCAAAAAAGAGATTAAGGAGGGCTTTATGTGGAACCAATTAATGTAGGCATTATAGGATGTGGATCGATAACGAAATTTCGCCATGCACCGGAATATAAGGAAAATCCATATGTGAACGAGATCGTATTCTATGATCGAAATCCCGAACGGTCAAAAGAACTTGCAGCTGCCTTTAATGGACGTGTGGCTGAAACGATCGATGAGTTATTAGCTGATCCTTCCATTGTAGCGATTAGTGATTGTTCATCGAATGAAACCCATCATATCAATTCGTCCCATGCTTTATTAAAAGGGAAGCACGTGCTGTGTGAAAAACCGATCGCAAATACCGTCCAACATGCCGAAGAGATATTAGATGCGCAACGTCAATCAGGCAAAAAATTGATGGTGGATCATAATCAACGTTTTACAAGAGTACATCAGAAAACAAAAGAAATGATTGAAAGTAAGGAACTTGGAGATGTGTTAACATTTAAAACAACTTTTGGCCACCAAGGCCCTGAAGGTTGGGGCGTTGATCCATCCAATGCGACGTGGTTTTTTAAGAAAGATCGTTCTCATTCAGGGGTAGCTGGCGATTTAGGCATTCATAAAATTGACCTGATCCACTACTTATTGGATGATAAAATTGTTGATGTTCATTCTTTTCATGGGGCACTTGATAAAGTTGATGAGAATGGTGATCCGATCGAAGTTTGTGACAATGTGGTTTGCGCGCTAAAAACAGAGAAAGGTCGTATCGGTACAGCCTCTTTTTCATGGACGTATTACGGCGCAGAAGATAATACGACAACGATTTACTGTCAGGAAGGGATTCTGAAAATTTATCATGATCAGACGCATCAACTGATTGTGGAATATAAAAATGGTGAAGTGGCAAAATATGAGCTAGAAGCCATTCAAACGAATGATAACCAGACAAATACAGGCGTGATTGACGAATTTGTTGATTGTATTATTCATGACAAAGAACCGGTTGTTACGGGAAAAGATGCGATGTCTTCACTAGAAGTGATCGAAGAAATTATCAGTTAATCATATGCACCGCTACTTGTCGCCTAATGACAGGTAAGCGGTGTTTTTCATGGCGATCAAATTGTTCCTTATCACGTATTAATGATCAGCATTTTTCACACTTTATGATTTGTAAAGGAACTTTTTCAAAAAAGATGTAAATTATCTCTGCTTTTATGTTGTTTCAATGGGTAAAATAGGTTATATTAATTGATGTAAAGGATAATAAGTAATTGGTTGGATGGGAGTAACAAAGAAGCAGGAGTAAGTGACTTCTATTGGGGGTATAAGACGTGACACAGCAGGAATCCAGTGAGAGATTCTGGAAAAAATTTACCGGTCCTAATATGGGATATGTAGAAGAACAATATGAGCTTTATTTGCAAGATAAGAAAGCGGTTGATCAATCGCTGCGAGACATTTTCGATCAATACGGAGCTCCGCAACAGTTTGTGAATGAGGAAGAGCCAGCAACGGAGGCAGGCAGTAGCTTTTTTGCACAATCGAGTGCCAAACACTTACCCTCAGCAATCAAACTTGTTGAGGCTATTCGGCGTTACGGCCATTTAAAAGCAAGTATTTACCCGGTCGGTTCAGGGAAAATTAGTGATACGTCACTCGTTGATCCTGAACATTATGGTTTAACGAAAAAGGAATTGGAAGCGATTCCTGCACAATGGGTTTGGGATCGTAACGTAGACGGGATCACGACTGCACAGGATGTCGTGACATACTTGATGGAACAATATGCAGGTAATATTTCATTTGAGTATGATCATGTGAATAACGACGAAGAACGCCACTGGTTCCAAAACAACATTGAATCAGGGGCGTATCGTTCAAATTTCCATGCAGAGGAGAAGAAGCAATTATTAGGTAAAATTGTGGATGTCGAAGGTTTTGAGAATTTTTTGGCGAAAACATTTGTCGCTCAAAAACGGTTTTCTATTGAAGGTCTTGAAATGATGGTGCCCATGCTAGATCGCATGGTGCAAAGTTCATTTTATGATGAAACCGAAGAGATTTTAATGGGAATGGCACATCGCGGTAGATTAAGCGTATTAACGCATATTTTGGGAAAACCTTTTGATAAATTATTCTCAGAATTTCATCCATCTGCTGATAAAGAATTAGTCCCATCTTCGCCAGGTTCAAGAGCGATCACGTATGGCTGGACGGGTGATGTAAAATACCACTTTGGTGCGAAACGTGATGTCGGTGAGGAAAAGCCATCACCAACGAAGATAACGCTTGCTCATAATCCTTCTCATTTAGAATTTGTTAATCCAGTTGTGGAAGGCTTTACACGAGCAGCACAAGATTTTCGTTTTAAGCGAGGAAACACTGAACAAAATGTAAACAAAGCGTTCAGTATACTGATTCACGGTGATGCCGCGTTTATTGGGGAAGGAATTGTTGCCGAAACGTTTAATTTGAGCGCACTACCTGGTTACCGTACAGGTGGCACATTGCACATCATTGCCAATAACCTTGTCGGGTTTACAACCGGTCAAAATCAAGGACGCTCCACTCGATATGCTAGTGATTTAGCGAAAGGTTTCGAAGTTCCGATTATCCATGTGAATGCCGATGATCCAGAAGCATGTATCTCG
>NZ_APML01000028.1 GCF_000359605.1 Gracilibacillus halophilus YIM-C55.5 | reverse complement strand
GGGCTTATGAGTAATTACAAGGTAGCTTATCTTAAATTTAGTCATTAAAAAAACACAATTACATGTGTTCTAAGAGAGATATTTATGGACTAAATGATAACGTAGCATAACCATATTTTGAACATGTTCGTCTATTTTTTCTAGATCTGAATAAATGGTTCGATTGGATGCATTAATTTTTTTGCAGAGTAATTAACTGGCTTTACATGTGACTCATTCATGAGCGAAACGATAAGGAAGAAAAAAGCAAGCTGCTGGGTAGATCCAACAGCTTGCTGCCCGAGCCTTATCGTTGTAATACTAATGCGCCATCATTTCATGCGCGATATCATGTCCATCAATTCTGACGGATAGTAGGTTGGCCAAGAGCAAAGACCTCGTCAAGTGTTCCATCTTGAAGGAGTGGGTAAACAGATTGCCAGTCGCCTTCCCAATCAGAAAGAGAACGATCCTTCACTTGACTATCCTCAAAATACCTTTTTTCAGTTTCTTCATTCATGGGAATGACTATGCTCGTGATCATGTTCACTATTATTGGATTCCTCTGTTGTTTCAGAAGAGTCATCTGAAACGGAGGCAGATTCGGATAATCCCTCCGTTAAGACTTCTAGGTTACGTTCCATAAGAGAAAAATAATCTTCATCGTTGTTAATATCTTCCTCTGTTAAGACAGATAAATTGTGAATACGCAAAGTCTCTGCATCAATTTCCTTTCTGACGACATCGGCAACTTTAGGCGTTACATTTTGCTCAAAAAATACATAATTTAAACCATGCGTTTCAGCAGTATCTATGATATTTTGAATCTCTTTTTGAGAAGGTTCATTGGTAGGGCTTAACCCCGAAAGAGCAATTTGTTCAATTCCATAAGACTGTTCCCAATACCCATACGCTTCATGCGAAACAATGATTTTATTCTCAGGTAAACTCTCAATTTGTGTATGAAACTCTTGATCCAGATTCTCGAGTTCTCCTTTTAGTTGTTCAAAATTTTTATTGAAAGCTTCCTCTTGATCCGGTCGGAGTTCTATAAGAGCGTCCTTAATATTCTCGGCTAAATCTATAGAACGAATTGGATCTAACCAAACGTGTGGATCACTGTCTCCATGATTATGATCGCTACTTTCTCCTTCCTCATGCTCACGCTCATCGCCTTCTTCATGACTATGTACATGGTCTTTTAATTCAATCCCTTTTGCCGCTTCTGTAATTTTCACATCTTCGGATTGAATAGAATCTGAAATTTGTTTCGCAAAAGGTTCTAAACCTGTTCCATTATAAATAAATGCATCGGATTCAGCAATTTTCACTATTTCCTCAGATGTAGGCTCATAGTTATGTGGATTTGACCCCGCTGGCAAGATGGACTCAACAGAAGCTTCATCTCCTGCGACTCGTTCAGTAAAATACTGAATAGGATATACTGTCGTAAATATCTTTAACTCTTCATTTGAGTTTTGAGTATTGTTTCCATCTCCGTTATGATTCGTAGATTCATTCCCACATGCAACCATCATAAAAATAAGAATTAGCAGAGCGAAAACACCTAAAATATTTTTTACCATTTCCTTCATCCTCCCTTATTTTAAAACCATTATATCGTAACAGTTACGATTTGTAAATAGTAACTGTTACGATTTAAATCAAAAAATTTAAGCCAGCTTTTGGGGCTGGCTTAGAGACATTGTGGACATAACCCATAGATTTCAAATTTATGAGTGTCAATTTGATATCCTTCTAACTTATCATCCACGATATCCATAGGACAGAAATCAATCGTCTTGGTTTTTCCGCATGTGTTACAAATTAAATGATGATGATGCCCTTTAGAATGACACATAATCCGAAAATGCTTTTCCCCGTGTAGATCAGTCATTTCTAATAGTTCTTCATTGGTTAAAAGATATAAATTTCGATAAATAGTATCGTAACTTACATTAGGAAAGTGTTGTTTAATCCTTTCTATTATTTCTTTAGCGGCAATATAATGATCTTTGTTAACTAGAATATTTAATATCTGTTCTCTTTGTTTAGTATGCTTATATCCTTTTTCTTTTAATTTTTGAATGGCGGTGTTTACATTCATTAAGCTTCCTCCTTTATCCAGAACAGTGTACTTACCTTTTTGTAAACAATGGTTGAAATAAGAATAACAATTGCTGTCATTACAATTGTTCCACCAGGGGGAACACTTAGATGATAAGCGGAGAACAAACCAACAATAACAGAAAGTTCACCAAATATGACCGATAGAAGAATCGTTTGTTTAAAACTTTTGGCAATCCTGAATGCCGCGGCTACAGGCAATGTCATCAAAGCTGAGACGAGTAAAATTCCTACCACCTGCATAGAAGCAGCAATAACTAATGCTACCATTAAAATGAATAATAGATGAATCCACCGTCCCTTAACCCCTGATATCTTGGCATGTTCTTCATCAAACGACAAAATAAATAATTCTTTATAAAACAAGAGAACAAGGATAATTACAGAAATCGTTATGAACAAAATAGTCCACATATTGGAACGACTCACAGCTGCTACACTTCCAAACAGGTAACTGAATAAATCGGTGTTGAAACCGTCTGCTAGCGAAATTAAAATGACACCTAGCCCTATTCCCCCAGAAAGGATAATAGGAATGGCTAATTCCTCATATTTCTTGTACATTTTCCTCAAACGTTCAATTAATACGGCTCCGATCACTGAAAATATCATCCCCATGAATACAGGGTCCCAATTGTTTATTCCAGACACTTTCTTTTCTAATAATAGGCTGGCCGCAATTCCTGTTAACGTAATATGAGAAAGGGCATCAGCAATTAAAGAAAGCCTACGAACCACAATAAAAACGCCAAGAAGCGGTGCAATCAGACCAATTAATATTCCTGTGATAGCTGCATTTTGCAAAAATTCATATTCAAAAAAGACGTCAAACATCGGATGTTACCTCCTTGTGGGTGGTAACGAATGCTTGGTCCGATTGTTCTCTATACCACTGCAACGATCCCTGAGCATTGTATTGATTATAATCCTCGGATGTTCCATAAAAGTTTATCGTTTTATTCATACTAACAACATGAGTTGCATGCTCGGTAATGGTTCCTATATCGTGCGTGATCATAAGAAGAGTAATTCCATTCTTTTTATTTAATCTACCCAATAAATCGTACAAATCCGTAACATGCTTCGTATCAACTCCCACCGTTGGCTCATCGAGAATTAATAACGAAGGATCACTAACGAGTGCACGAGCAATGAACACTCTTTGCTGTTGACCACCGGAAAGCTCTCCAATATTTGATTTTGCAAAATCCTCCATATCTACGATTTTTAGTGCCTCTATTGCTTTTTGCGTATGCTTACGCTTTAAAAAACGAAAGATGCCTAACCTGGATACAAGTCCAGATTTCACCACTTCCAAAACACTCGCTGGAAATCCCGTATTGAAACTGTTGGCCTTTTGTGGGACATACCCAATTTCCTTCCATTTATTAAAGTGGGTAATTGATTCATCGAACACTCTGATACTTCCTTTATTCGGTTTTATAAGTCCTAGAATCAAATAAATCAAGGTAGACTTTCCAGAACCATTCGGTCCGACTAATCCCAGGAATTGTCCCTTATCTATCGAAAAGTTCACATGTTCAATGGCCCATTCTTTTTCATATCTGAAAGAGACGTTTTTTACTTCGACAATCTTAGGTTCACTCATTTTATCACTCCTTAGTAAACAGTAATCATTACGAATTATTTCGGACGTTTATACATATAGTTAACGGAGGCTTGTCATTAACTATGAAAAGCGTTATGAATCTTCGTTAATTACAAAATACCTTATTCGTAATCATTACGATTAACCTATTGTTTATCATAAAGGAGAATTTCAAATGAATCAAGGATTTTCTTTCTCTGCTACAATTAGCTACTTAAATCTCCTTTTCTTTTCTACCTTATAAAAAGAAGCAAGCTGTCGGATATTCATCCAACAGCTTGCTTCTCTAACTGACTAATATTTATATGATAACACCTACCAATCAAATCATGTTACTTACAAATAATCGATTGGAAGGGATCTGAATCGTCGTTTCCAGTCCATTATTGTTATCCATCGACATCTCGCCGTTAAATTCGTTGATAATAATGCTTTCCAATATATTTAAACCTATATTTTTTGATTTTTCGATCTTATGTTCATCTGTTATACCGACACCATTATCATGTACACTGATGAGAACATATTCTTCATATTTTACAGTTTTCACACGAATAACACCGCTTTGCCCCTCCTTAAATGCATGCTTTTGACTATTAATAACAAGTTCATTAATAATTAATGCGATAGAAGTCGCCTTATTATAAGGGATAAAGATGTCATCTAATTCAACCGTAATGTCAATATCCGTATTAATTTTAGAAATATGAATAACCGATGAAATAATATCCTTTAAATTGATAATGCTTCTTCCGAATTGATCGCTTGATAAAATATTATGAACAGCAGCAATGCTTTTGATACGCTGAATTACATTGTCCAATAATTCATCGATCGATTTATCTTGATTCTTACTATAGATATTCTTTTGCAGCGTAATTAAACTTATAATCGACTGCAGATTATTTTTAATACGATGATGACTTTCTTGTAAAAGCGTTGACCTTCCCATGAGTCGTGTGTCCTCAATAGCTAAGGCCGCATGCTTTGCCAGAGCTGATAAATATTGAGACTCCTCTTTCGAATAAACATATAAATGCTCATAAAATATGCCAATGACGCCGGTTACTTGAGAGCGAATAAACACGGGTACACAGATATACGTTTTGACATGATTGTTTTTCTCAAAAAACATATTAAACTCTTTGTCTTTCTCATTGATATAGAAAATTTCGTTATTTTCAGCTACATGTTTCATGGTTTCTTTTGTCAATTCTGCATAAATCGAATGTCTTTGCTGATATTCAAATTGATCAATAATATTCCAAGAATCTTCATCGATTAATTGTATAGAACACCCATCAGCATGCATGATTCTACATACTTCTTTCACCAATAATAATAGAACATCTTTCAATTCATATTCTGATGTGAGAAATTCAGCCGCTTTAAAGACGGTGTTTAACAAACTTTCATGATCATCTCTTGAATAACTGTCAACTTTATAATGATAGCCTTCTATTTTTTTAATAAATTGTTGAGGATCGACCTTTGCATCTTTCGCTAGCATTTCATCCGTTATTTTTCCATTCGTTAAGATCGATATACGATCGGATATCTTTAAAGCCTCTTCCCATTGCTTGGTGATATAAAGCACACTACCTCCATCCTCTTTAAATTGTTGAATGATCTCATACATCTTTGAAGCATTTTTAGCCGATAACCCTTCAATTGGCTCATGCATAATAATTAACTTTGGATTTGCTAGAAATACTTGTGCCACATAGATAAATTTCTTATCTTCGTCTGAAAATTCGCGAAGCTTATGATTTAAAGGGTAGTCCAGTTTGAGATCATTTAAGACATTTCGACAATCTTTTCGAACCTTTCTCCAGTTAATCAAACCTAAAAATTTATATTTCGGCAGCGATTTTAGATGAATATTTTCAGCAACGGTTAAGTTGTTTAATACAGGTGGTACTTCATGTAAAATCGAAAACGGGGGATTTTCAAGCAAAGACGTGTCATGTCTATCGTTTGTTATCTTTTGCCCTTGAAAGAAAACCTCTCCTGAAGAATGATGCATATGATTTAACGCTTCAATAAACAATGCCTGCTCTGAAGAATCTTTAATCACCAGCGTATGGATCTCATTATCATGCACTTTTATATTTATATCTTTTATATGACCATCAATACTGCTATTTTCAAGGTTGATCGTATGAAATAGATAATGGGACATCGTAAATCTCCTCTCTACTACTTGAATCGATACATATAACTTCTTAGATCAAAAGGAAAAAACTATCATTTCAACAAAAAATACACATTTGACGAATAATGAATATTACTTTATAAATGGACATAACAGTATGTAAGCGCATTATATCATGACAACAATGGGGTGAAGCAAATGAATACGCGCCTAAAAGTACTGGTTGCTGAAGATGAAATGCTCATATTAATGGGTCTGAAATCTAACTTGGAAGAATTGGGTCATGAAGTCATTGAAGCAACCAATGGTGAAGATGCCATAGAAAAAGCAACAAAAGAACAACCGGATTTATTAGTCATGGATATTAGCATGCCAAATATTGACGGTATTGAGGCAATAAAAATCATCAATCAGAAATTATTTATTCCGTCCATTATTATTAGCGCCTATCACAATGAAGAATTGATCAGAAGAGCCACTGAGGAAGGTGTGCTGAATTATTTAGTGAAGCCTGTAGACAAACGAGATCTTAAAGTAGCGATTGAAGTAAGTTTAGCCAGGTATGAAGAATTTAAAAATATCCAGTATGAATTAGATGATACGAAGAAAGCATTAGAAGCAAGAAAGTATATCGAAAAAGCAAAGGGCATTTTAATGGAAAACAAAGAACTAAAAGAGCCCGATGCCATGAAGAAACTGCAAGAAATGAGTCGAAATCGCAATAAGAAACTGGTTGAGGTAGCTAAGGATATTATTGAATTAGAATCTATTTTATAAAAAATTTCACAAAGTGTTGACATATACGCTATGATAAATTATTCTCATAATTAAGAAATATCGATCAAATTGAATACGCTTTCTATTCTTATGCTTATGGGTGGTATAGGAATGGAGAAGGCCAAGGGTGCCTGTATACAATGACGGTTTGCTATGTTTGAAACCGCATTGTAACAGGTGCCCTTTTTTACTTTATTAAAGGGGGGATGTGTATGGATAAAAGAAATGGTATCGCAACTTTTGTATAAGCACAGTACAGTTCCGTTGAAAATGTAAGCGGTTAAATGTAAGCGTTAAGCAAATGAAACCAATCATCTTATGAGGAGGCAAAAAATGAAAAGAATGCAAAAAGGGATGTCGGTCTTATTATTTGTTTTATTTCTGTTCTTAATAGGTTGTTCGCAATCTGGTGAGACCAACGGTGAAAATAATCAGTCATCAGGAGAGAATTCATCAACTCAAGGTGAAGATTTAAAAATTGGCATGTCCTTTCAAGAAATGAATAATCCGTATTTTATTTCGATGGAAGAATCGTTTAAAGATATCGCATCATCGTTGGGCGCAGAAACGGTTGTTGCGGATGCTCAACACGACGTAACAAAACAGATTAACGATATTAACGATATGATCCAGCAGGATATTGACATCTTATTAATTAATCCAACGGACAGTGAAGGTGTAGAAGAAGCCGTTATTCAAGCAAAAGATGCGGGTATAACTGTAGTCGCTATTGACGCACAAGCCGAAGGTCCAATTGACTCATTTGTAGGATCCAAAAACTATAATGCCGGTTATTTAGCTGGTGAAAAAATGGCTGAAGATTTAGGCGGCGAAGGAAATGTGGCAATATTAGACGGTATTCCGGTTGTACCAATCTTAGAACGCGTGGAAGGTTTTAAGGATGCGATTCAAGAAAACTCAGATATCGAGATTGTTGATACGCAAAATGGTGAACAACAACGATCGAAAGCTATGTCCGTTACAGAAAATATGTTACAGTCCAATTCCGATTTAGATGCCATATTTAGTGTGAATGACGGTGGTGCACTAGGTTCTCTAGCAGCGATTGAATCTTCTGGCAAAGATGTTGGTCTATATAGTGTGGATGGTCACCCAGAAGCAGTTGAAGCGATTGTAAACGGAGATATCTTTAAAGCAACAGTAGCTCAATTCCCAAGAGACCAAATCAGAGTCGGTATGGGCATGGCATTATCAAAACATTGGGGCGCAGAAGTCGTACCTGAACAAGTGCCAATTGATGTCAAACTTCTGACTGAAGAAAACGCAGAAGGCTTTGAATGGTAATATCAATACAAGAGCGCTTCTTTGTAAGCGCTCTTGCATCCACTGGGAGGAATCACGATGACTGATATATTGGAGTTTCAAAACGTTACAAAAGAGTTCCCAGGTGTAAAAGCACTACAGAACGTCAATTTTCAAATAACAAAAGGCGAAGTACACGGATTAGTCGGTGAAAATGGTGCTGGCAAGTCAACTTTGATGAAAATTTTATCTGGTGTCTATCAACCGACTACAGGTGATATCTACCTAGAAGGTGATAAGGTTAATTTTACCAATCCGAAGCAAGCACAGAACCTGGGCGTCAGTATCATTCATCAAGAGTTTAGTTTAATCCCTTACTTAAATGCCGTTGATAATATCTATTTAGGCAGAGAAATTAGAAAAGGAAACGGCTTGTTGAATAAAGCATTAATGAAGGAGAGAACAAAAGAAACGTTACACAAATTAAATGCTCATATAAATATAGACACACCTGTAGCAAACCTTAGTATTGCCGAGCAACAATTTATCGAAATTGCCAAAGCGATTTCTATTGACTGCAAAATTTTAATCTTTGATGAGCCAACCGCCAGCTTAACTGGAAAAGAAGTAGAGGATTTATTCCGTTTAATTGACACATTAAAAGCGGAAGGTGTCACGATCATTTATATTTCGCATCATTTAGAAGAAATCTTGAGAATGTGCGATCGTATCACTTGTTTAAGAGACGGTGAATGGGTCAATAGTAAAAGCATTTCTGAAACGAATAAGGACGATATGGTGAAAATGATGGTCGGAAGAGATGTTAACAACAACTTCCCAGCATCAAACACATCGATTGAAAATAACGAACAATTGCTAGCAGTGAAAAGGCTTTCCAATGACTATGTGAATAATGTGCAGTTTACGATTAAAAAAGGCGAAATTTTAGGAATTGCAGGGTTGGTCGGTTCAGGAGAACTGAAACCGTTCGAGCTTTAATCGGCGCTGACCGAGCAGATGATAAAGAGATCTATTTGAATGGCAAAAAAGTCGATATTCAATCACCAACCGATGCATTAGAACATGGCATATGCATCATACCTGAAGATCGAAAAACACAAGGGTTGATTCTTGATTCTAGTGTTGCAAATAATATCAGTTTGCCGATCATTGATAAATTAAGGAATCACCTGAGATTAATCAATAAAACGAAAGAAAGTCAAATCATCTCCAAATCGATTGATGATTTAACGATTAAAACACCGAGTGAACATCAACAAGCAAAGAATTTAAGTGGCGGGAACCAACAAAAAATTGTCTTAGCGAAATGGTTAAATACAGATTGTCATTTAATTATATTTGATGAACCAACTCGCGGTATTGATGTTGGAGCAAAAGAAGAAATCTATAAATTGATGCGTACATTAGCTGATACTGGTATTTCGATCATTATGATTTCTTCTGAACTGCCAGAAGTATTAGGAATGAGTGATCGAATCATGGTCATGCATAATGGTGAAATCAAATCTCAAATCGAAGGTGACCAAGCAACATCAGAAAAGGTCATGTATTTTGCAACAGGTGGTGAAACAAGTTGAACATGATAAGTAATAAATTCAGAAGAGACTTATTTAAGAATCCAGAAATTTTAACATTATTAGGCTTCTTAGTACTATGTTTCATTTTTTCAATCATTAGCAGTGAGTTCCTAACAGCTACGAACATTACAAATATACTAAGGCAAGTTTCAATCAACGGAATTCTTGCTGTCGGTATGACATTTGTTATTTTAACAAGCGGCATCGACTTATCGGTCGGTTCGGTAATGGCCTTTACAGGGACGATAATGGCAGGGTTAATGATTAATAACGGTTTACCCCCTATCCTTGCTATTATAGCAGGAATCCTTTTAGGTGCGCTACTTGGATATATTAACGGTTCTTTTGTTGCCTATGCAAAAATTCCTGCCATTATTGTCACCTTAGCTATGATGGAAACAGCGAGAGGTCTTGCTCTCTTATACACTGGTGGTTATCCATTATCTGGCGTACCGGACTCATTCACTTTTATTGGAAGAGGGTATGTGCTAGGAATACCGATGCCCGTCATCATCATGATTGCGGTTTACCTAATAGCATATCTCATGTTAAACCACCTGCCATTGGGAAGATATATTTATGCGATTGGCGGTAATGAAGAAGCCGTTCGATTATCTGGCATTAAAGTAAAGCGTATTAAAAGCTTAGTTTATTTAATCAGTGGTGTTACAGCAAGTATCAGTGGCCTTATTATGACTTCACGCTTAGCATCTGGCCAACCTACTGCTGGTGTTACTTATGAATTGGATGCGATTGCCGCTGTTGTATTAGGTGGCACAGCGATATCAGGTGGCCGCGGTCATATTTTTGGTACATTCTTAGGTGCTTTACTACTTGGCGTACTCAGTAATGGATTGAATCTGATTGGCGTGTCCCCTTACTTACAGAGGGTTTTAAAAGGTGTGATTATTGTAGGCGCCATCTATTACAGTAGTAAAATGAAAGACAAATAAAGATCAGAAGAAATAATGAAAAGCGTCTATTACTCTAATAATTTATGAAATTCAAAAGGAGAGGTTAGATATGAGTCAATTACCTGAAACGATGAAAGCAGTTGTCTGCCACGGACCAGAAGATTACCGTGTGGAGGAAGTGAATACGCCTACAGCTGGACCAGGGGAAATTGTTATTAAAGTAAAAGCTTGTGGCATTTGCGGGAGCGATTTGAAAGTATATCATGGTGCTGACATGTATTGGGCGGGAGATGACCCTTGGTTAAAAGCGCCCGTTATTCCTGGACATGAGTTTTACGGAGAGGTTGCAGAACTAGGAGAAGGTGCTGCAGAAACACATGATTTACAAATCGGCGATCGAATTACAACGGATCAGATCAATCCATGCGGGAACTGTATGTATTGTAATAGCGGAAAGTATTGGATGTGCCAAGTTCATAATATGTATGGCTTCCAACGTGAGGTCGCAGAAGGCGCAATGGCTGAATATATGAAATTTAGTCCTCAATCCAAAATTTACAAGGTCCCTGAAGGGGTAAACGATTATGAAGCCAGTTTACTCGAACCAATGGCTTGTGCCGTTCATGCGGTTCAACGTGCTACCATTGAGTTTGAAGACTTTGTTGTCATGGCTGGTGCTGGAACGTTAGGTTTATGTATGATCCAGTTGATTAAACTGAAAACACCGAAGACATTAGTAGTATTGGATGCCAATGATAGACGATTAGAACTTGCCAAGAAATACGGAGCAGATATTTGTATGAATCCAACCAAAGAAGATGTGATTCAGAAGGTCAAAGACTTAACGAATGGTTATGGCTGTGACGTGTATATTGAAGCGACAGGTAATCCAAAAGGGGTAACACAAGGCCTAGAAATGGTTCGAAAGTTAGGTAGATACGTTGAATTTAGCGTGTTTGGTAAAGAAACGACAACAGATTGGAGTGTCATCGGCGATAAAAAAGAACTAGATATCCGCGGCTCACACTTAGGGCCATATACGTACCCAATCGCCATTGACTTATTTGAAAGAGGATTAGTGAGCGCCGAAGGCATTGTCACACACACCTTTGATATTGACGACTTTCCGCAAGCAATCGCAACCGCTCAAGATCCTGAAGCGATTAAAGTCTCAATAAAACCGTAAGCATATTGAATCATTGGATGTAGAAAAGGGAGACAACATGAAGGTCTCCCTCTTTTTTATGGAATGGCCACGGTCAATGCCAATCCTGATCGATAATGTAAATTCTATCCTCGCCCCCTTGCACTTTTCCTTCGATACTATTAAAGTATATATTGGTTGAAATGTAACCGAACAAAATATTTTCGCTTTTTAATTTGGAGGATAAGTCTCCTCTTTAAGGAAAGGGTTCAGATATATGATGAAAGATAACTTTTGGCATGAGTTGCCACGGCCGTTTTTTGTTCTAGCACCTATGGAAGCCGTGACGGATGTCGTATTTCGTCATGTCGTAAGTGAGGCGGCGAGGCCTGACGTGTTTTTTACAGAGTTCACAAATACGGAAAGCTTCTGCCATCCAAAAGGAAGAGACAGCGTACGCGGACGTCTGACTTTTACAGAAGATGAACAACCGATTGTCGCCCATATTTGGGGAGATAAACCTGAACACTTCCGTGAAATGAGTATCGGCATGAAAGAAATGGGATATCGAGGTGTCGATATTAATATGGGTTGTCCTGCGCCTAATGTTGCACCAAAAGGCAAAGGTTGTGGGCTTATCCGTCGCCAGATGTTGCAGCTGACATCATCCAAGCAGCCAAAGCAGGAGGCCTGCCCGTAAGTGTGAAGACTCGTCTCGGTTATACAGAAGTAGAAGAGTGGCGGCACTGGTTGAAGCATCTCTTGGAACAAGATATTGCCAATCTTTCCATTCACCTGCGAACGAAAAAGGAAATGAGCAATGTCGATGCTCATTGGGAGTTGATTCCGGAGATTAAGAAACTCCGTGACGAAGTGGCTCCAGATACGCTTCTGACGATCAATGGAGATATTCCTGATCGCCAGAAAGGACTCGAACTCGTAGAAAAGTATGGCGTAGATGGCGTGATGATCGGAAGAGGAATTTTTCATAATCCGTTCGCATTCGAAACAGAGAAGAAAGAGCATACGAGCGAAGAACTTCTTGACCTCCTTCGCCTGCAACTCGATCTTCACGATAAATATTCCGAGGAATTAGAGCCACGCTTGTTTAAACCGCTTCGCCGCTTCTTTAAGATTTACGTCCGCGGATTTCGAGGAGCGAGTGAGTTGAGAAATCAACTAATGAGCGCAGAATCCACCGATGAAGTACGCGCTCTTCTTGATGAGTTTACAGAGAATGACGGCGTGCAAGAAGAAAAAAGTTTTTCTGTCTTTTAAGTAAGAGAGATCAGTGACCGAAGCGTAATAGGGAAGATGATATTCTCCCTATTCGCTATACCTACTTTCTTACATAAATTTATTTAACAAAGACGTATTCGAAAGGTATGATCAATCGGTGATAATACATTCACTTTCACCTTTTGTACACCTGTATCATTTATAATGGAGTCACCTATGCTTGGCTTCCAGTGTTCATGCTTTCCGGAATCCATAGTAATCATATCTTCACCAGTGCTTATGTTTAATTCAGCCTGTTTCCAGAAGGATGTGGTATCTTCTATTTGATCGATGCCTGGTCCAGAAAGAATGGCACCTGAATCTAGTATAAATACAATTTGAGTAAATACATCTTGTCTTTTATCCGAGTGAATATGAATATTCCAACCATGATCGAACCTAATAATATCAGCTTTCATTTCAAAGGTTTGATTATGCGTTTTGGCACGCTTTTGATGTGGAAGTAAACTCCAAGGACTTGTTTCTAGATCATTGGTTGAATGAGCTTGAGGAATTGGACCTTTATAGCCCTTTTCCATCCGTTTCTCCAACCGGTATCCTCCACTCATACGATGAATAGTATCAAATTCTATAATTCCAGGCGAGAAACTGGAGTACATTTGAATCCCCCGTATTTTTGCTTCGCCATTACGCAAGGAAAAGAACGAAGTATGGTTACTCATGATCGTTACACTTTGTTCTTGCTCTCGAAAACGAACGATACGGGATCCAAACGCTTTGTGTATGCTAGTATGTTCTATGTTAGAGTGATGACCCATACGATCCATCTTCTTTAAATTTTCTTCCATAGGATACTTTTCATTTAACATGATTTCATAACTTTTTGGTAACTCCATTTTGTCAAAGTTTTTCTCTTTTATCCACGGAAATGACAAGTAACCCAATAGAACATGATTATTAACTGGGCCCATATCATATAAACTTTCAGCAGCAAGATCGGACATAGCCCCATACAATTGGTTACTGTCCTCTACAGCCATCAAACGATATATCAAATGATAGGGTGATAAGTCATAGGAATAACCATAGTCCTGACGTCCGGAATAATCAGTCACCACCTCTCCGTTCGGATGAATGAAATAAAGCATCATATTTAAATTTTTTCTGACATAGTCTAATAGTTTTGGCTTATGTAACAGTTGAGCAGTATGATAAAGTGAAATATTGCTTACGGCATTATAAATACCATTACTTCTTTCTGTCCATTCACCGTCTTCTGTCATATCTATACCTTCATTTAACCACTCTTCTGCTCGATTAGCCATTGCTTGATCGCCAAATATCTGATACATGTGGCTTAAGGCTGACGTAAGTACCCAACGATGATTAGGCGTATGACAACCACCAGTTAACATAGCGGGTACCGCTCTTTCTAGAAACATTAATACTTTGCCCGCTAACGGATCTGATTCCCTACCGCTATCATGAACGAATAAGTTATAGATTTGTGCGAAACCAGTGATGATAAACCCCGTATCGGGTGGAGAATGATAATTTGTCCAGCCTGGAGAGATGGTTCCATCCTCATGTTGTTGATCTAACATATAATCTAACGCTAAACGAATGCGCCTCTTTAATTCAGAAGTATGATAATAGGTAGAGTCCTTATTAACGAATGAACTTACCCAAGTCCCGATAACTCTAGCTGTTCCTGTATGGCTCGGACTAGGTATACCTGTTTTGTTATCAATAATCCCGCCAAGGTAACGGCTCCCACTATCTAGTATTTGTCCATCTAAAAATGATTGCGTTATTTTGTCGTTCTGTATAACCAATTGTTGATACATGTTCATCCAATCACTACCTTTAGCTCTTGTTCGTTAGATTATTAGTATATTTCCTTATCTGGGTCTTTCCTTGTAAACATTTATTGGCTTCCTATTTTTTTTATACCTTCTAAAAGTTAGAAACATTATATAAGCGTATCATTATGAAATGTCGCATCAGCAGTTGTTCCTCTTTCAGTTAATGTAGGTTGAAAGAGTACTATTTCTCTTGATAACACCTTTCCTTCGATTTCATCTATAATGACATCTATCACTTTATCACTCATTTCTTTTATCGGTTGAGCAATTGTCGTAAGGGACGGGACAGTGGTCATAGCCAAGATCGTATCATCAAATCCTATAATAGAGATGTCATCTGGAATCGATAGTCCTCTATCCTTAGCACCTTGTATGGCACCTATAGCGATTAAATCATTACATGCAAAAATAGCTGTTGGCATCTCTTCTTTTTCAACGATCTGTTGTAAACATTCCATTCCATTTTTGATAGAGGAAGTTGTTCTAATGATGTTATTCTCTTTACAATCCACCTTATACCGTTCATGAGCTTCTCGATAACCATAAATTCTCATCTTACTACTAGGAGTATTTTCAGCAATAATGGCTATATTGGTATGACCTTTAGATAATAAATGCATCGTTGCCTCAAAACCACCATTAAAGTCGTCAACAGAAACAGATGTAACTCCCAACGAACGATCAGTCTGTGTTAACAATACAAATGGCACATGACTTTCCTTTAATTCCTTTAACAAGTCTTTGTCATGGAATGTGGAAGCGATAATTAAACCATCCACTCGCTTTCTCAGTAAAAGCTCCAAATAATTCTTTTCCTTTTCTTCATCTTCATCCGTACTACACATAAAAACACTCATTCCCCGTTCATGCGCACGGTCTTCTATCATACGGGCCATCTCAGAAAAAAAAGGATTGGAAATGTCGGGAATAAGTAGTCCAAGTGTCTTTGTTTTTTTACCAGATAATGCTGAAGCCATTTGACTTGGATAATATTTTAATTCATTCATCACATTCAACACTTTTAACCGAGTTGAATCTCGCATATTACCAGTATGATTCATAACCTTTGAAACAGTAGCTATGGAAACACCAGCTTTTTCTGCGACATCATAAATCGTGACTTTCATTTCATATGACCTTCTTTCCAATCCTTTTAACTTCATTTTGGTTATTCAAAATTATAAAAACTGTTACCCCTGATTTGTTTTCACCTTTGTCTGAGCATTTAACACCTCTATCAAATGAATGAACTCCATTGGTTGATGAATCGTGTAATCTGGCTTTTCATCTTCAACCCGGGCCACTGTGGAATATCTTGTTGACCAATCTAAATGAACACTTGTAATACCCAACTTATTGGCACCAAGGATATCACGTCTCAGATTGTTCCCAACCATCACGATACGGGGAATATCTTGCATACTTAGATCTAACGCTCCAATCGCTGCTTTGAACATACGTGGACTTGGTTTTAATTCTTTGATATTTTCTGAATAAATCATAGCGGCAAAATAATCATATAAGCCATTTTGAGTTAATATATTTTTAAATGATTGTGCTTTTCCATCTGCTACAACCGCTAGCGTATACCCTTTATCTGCTAGATCTTTCACCATTCTATCTGCTCCAGGAATCACATCGGCCGCTATAACAATACCTTGATCATCATGTACTTGCGTTCTTTCATCAATAATCGTATCTCCGACATCTAAAAATACCGTCAGATTTTTTTTCGATTGTTTATTTAGCTTGGTTTGCATGCCACACACCTCTCAATTCCAGTTCATCGGCATAGTGACATGCTGATAAATGCCTTTTGCCTTGACCTGTTTCTTTTAGCTCTGGTATTTCAGTTCGACACAGTTCTGTAGCGTAAGGACACCTAGGATGGAATTCACAACCGCTTGGTGGATTGCCTGGGTTAGGTACCTCACCTTGCAAAATAATCCTATCCGTTTTAACATCTGGATCAGGTTTAGGCACGGAAGATAGAAGGGCTTCTGAATAAGGGTGTTTCGGATTTTCAAAAAAGGAATCGACGGAAGCCAATTCAACAATCCGACCTAAATGCATGACGGCCACGCGATCAGAAATTGTCTGAACAACTGACAAATCATGTGAAATAAAAATATAAGTAATTCCCATTTCTGTTTGAAGGTCATCCAAAAGGTTGATAATTTGTGCTTGTATTGATACATCCAGAGCGGATACCGCTTCATCACATACAATCACTCGTGGTTGTGTAATTAAGGCACGAGCGATTGCGATACGCTGCCTTTGACCACCTGAAAAGGCATGTGGATATCTTTTCAATAAATGAGGGTTTAGCCCTACTCTTTCCGCAATGTCGGCGACGTGTTCTTCTACTTCTTTCTTCTTTACATCATAATTCGTGACTAGCGGCTCAGAAATAATATCAAACACTGTCATTCGAGGGTTGAGAGATGAATAAGGATCCTGAAAAATCATCTGTATGTCTTTTCGATATTTTTTATAGTCTGCTTTGCCTAAATTTAAGTAGTCAACAGCCTTCTCATCGTTCGTTACATAGACAACCTCACCAGAAGTTGCATCTAGACCATTAAGAACACATCTACCTAATGTTGTTTTTCCAGAACCAGATTCTCCAACAACACTCAATGTTTCGCCTTCCAACAAATCAAATGATATGTCTTTTAATATCTTCACAGGAACTGATTTACTAAATAGTTTCGTCGATTTTGTTTTAAATTCCTTGTTTAAATCTTTTACACGCAAAATGGGTTCAGGCATTTTGTTCATCCTCCTCGTGCTCATTATATAGGAAGCATCGAACAGAATGATTGGAGGATACTTGGGTTTCCGGTACAGCTTGTACATCACATATACCTTGGATTCGATGCGTACAGCGATCATAAAAACCACACTTATGACTCATATTAATGGCAAGCGGAACAGTTCCTTCAATAGGTTCCAAACGCTGTTTTCCAGTACCTAAGATAGGCATAGAATTGATTAATCCCTTAGTATAAGGATGCTTCGGTTGATTAAAAATTTCATGAACTGGTGCCTTTTCCACAATTTCACCTAAGTACATCACTGCCACTTCATCACAGATCTCTGCTATAACTCCAAGGTCATGAGTGACAAGCAAAATAGCCATACCTAATTCATCTTGTAAACTTTTCATAAGCTCCAATACTTGAGCTTGAATCGTTACATCTAATGCCGTAGTAGGTTCATCAGCAATGAGTAATTCTGGGTTACAAGCCAAAGCGATCGCAATCATCACTCGTTGACGCATCCCGCCAGAAAATTCGTGCGGGTAGTCATTAAATCTCTTTTCTTCATCAGATATACCTACTTTACGTAGCATTTCTAAGGCAATTTGCTTTGCTTCTTTTTTATTTTTCGTACGATGGAGTAAAATGTTTTCCATTATTTGATTTCCGATTGTGTATAGTGGAGAAAGTGCTGTCATAGGTTCTTGAAAGATCATTGATATTTTTTTCCCGCGAATAGAACGAATTTTTTTACCGGTTGGATCCAAGTCCAAAATATTTAAACCCTTAAGCTTCTGATCTAACGAAGAATTAAATAAAATTTCGCCTGTTGTCTCACATTCTTTTGGGTTAAGACTCATAATGGATCGGCTGGTTAAGCTCTTTCCGCAACCAGATTCGCCAACTAAACCTAATGTTTTTCCTTTTTCAATGGTAAAACTAACGCCATCGACAGCTTTCAATACAGCATTATCCATTTGAATCGTAACCTTCAGATCTTCTACGGAAAGAAGGGGCTGTTCTGTCGATCGCTTATTGGCGCGCATTTGTTTCATTTTATCCCCTCACTTTTAAACAGATTTGATTATTTTTTATACGGGTCCGACGCGTCTCGCAATCCATCACCAAAAAAATTGAAACAAAGCACAGAAAAAATAACAAAAAATAACGGTATTAACTTCCAAGGATAAAGGGCTACATTTTCAATTTGTTGCGCTTCTTGCAACAACACACCCCAACTTGTCGCTGGCGAGCGAATACCAAGTCCTAAAAAGCTCATCGCAGTTTCTGCTAGAATCATACCTGGAATGGCTAATGTTATGGAAACAACTAAATAACTCATAATACCTGGCATGAGGTGTTTTCTGATGATTTTACCGGTACTTACACCCGCAATCTTGGCAGCTAATACAAACTCTTCTTTTTTCAAAGACATAAATTGACCACGAACCACTCTTGCTAAACCCGTCCATTCTATGAAAGAAATAATGATCACGATATAAAAATACATTTTTACCACTTCAATCCCCGCAGGAATAGCAGCAGATAATGCCATCCATAAAGGTAAGGTTGGAAATGAACGAAAAATCTCAATAATCCGCTGAATGATCGCGTCTGTCCAACCACCGAAGTAACCTGAAATACCACCAATGATTAAGCCTATGATTAAACTTATAGCCACGCCAACAAGTGGAATACTTAAAGACACTTGACTGCCGAGAACAATTCGAGAAAATAAGTCTCGCCCCATCCCATCCGTACCTAAAATGAATATTTCTCCTGGATCTTCTACTCCAAACAGATGAATATTAGTCGGAAACAAGCCTAAGAACTTGTATTCACTTCCTTCTGTGAAAAACTGAACAGGATATTTCACCTCGCGATCTTCCACAAACACCTTCCGATAAGTTTCTGGGTGTCGGGTACTTTCAATGCCATAGACAAAAGGCCGCAAATGAAAATTACCTTCTTCATCAAAAAAATGTAACTGCATAGGAGGGGCATTCGCATAATCACTGTCATATTCTGTTGCATCCTGCGGGGCTATAAAATTTGCAAATAACACAATTATGTAAAAAACAATCAAACATAGTAAGCTAAAACGAGCTAATCTATGTTTTTTAAGTTTTTTCCACATTAAAGACCACTGTGAAGCATAGTAATCTTGTGTATTTTCCTCGCTTGCACCTGTTGCATTCCTTTTCGAATGCGTTTTTAATGAATGGAATATCTTCTTTAATAACGATGAACGCTTCACCCATTAACCCCCCTTAATCTCTGTTCTGATTTTTGGATCGAGCCATGCAAGTAAAATATCTGAGATTAATGTTCCGAGAACGGTTAAGACGGCCATAAATAATAGCCACGTTCCTGCTAGATACATATCTTGTCCTAGCAACGCTTCATACATAACCGGTCCTTGGATAGGTAGGTTTAATACAATGGCCGTTATCGTTGAGCCTGTAAATATACTAGATATTGTCCAACCTAATGTACTTACAATTGGATTTAATGCAGCTCTCGTTGGGTATTTATATAAAATTTTTTGCTCTGAAAGACCTTTGGCTCTAGCCGTAACCACATTTGGTTTGTTGATCTCATCAAGCATTTGCGCTCTCATGATACGAATGAGCCCAGCAGTACTAGCTGTGCCAATAACAATAACAGGTATAATCATATGTTTCGCTAAATCTAAAACCTTTCCCCATGACCACGCAGCATCTTCATATTCACTTGAAAATAGTCCTAATAACGGATTTCCAAAATTTACATAGGAGAAATACATGAGTATGATTGCTAGTAAGAAATTGGGCGTTGCCATACCTAGAAAACCAATTGCAGAAGCGATATAGTCACCAATTGAATATTGTTTCACAGCTGAATAAATCCCAATTGGTATAGCAACCAAATAAGTGAACGCCATGGTTATCGTAGAAACAACTAACGTTAATACCATATAACGTTCGATTACAGCCGTAACAGGCTCGTTATAGTTAAATGAATGACCAAAGTCAAAATAAAAAATAATATCCCGCATCCACAACAGATATTGTATAAACCAATGTCGGTCTAGGTTTAAATTTTGCCTCATCTCTGTAATCTCCTGGGCTGTCATTTTTTCACCTTGCGCTGCCATTTGTGCCGCATAATGCGTTACATAATCTCCTGGGGGAAGTTGAATCACAAAAAAAACAATAACGGAAACGAATAAAATAACTGGAATAACCAGCAAGAATCGTTTAATGATGTATTTAAGCACCTTCTTTACCCTCTTTTCATGTCGTATTGTTATAAGTTAGTGAGGAAAGCACCTCACTAACTTACATTCCATGATTCATTCTTTAATAAAGAACTGTGCAGGATGACCATGTCCTAGTTCACGAAATTCATCAGCGTAAAATCTCTCTTCTGGTACATTTCGTAAAGAGTTACTTGCAACAATAATGTGTGGCGTTGGACCAGCATAACCTAATAGCCATTGGTTTTCCTTATGGAGTTTATAAATTTCATCTGACCACTGACTAGCTTCTTCTTCTGTTGCTGAGGCTCTTAACTTATCCCAATTCTCTACCAATTTTGCGATGTCACCCTCAGGTTGTGTACCTAATTCTCCGTCAGTCTCACGGTATTGACCGTAACCACTATGCCACACCTGACCGAGTCTCAATGGAACAAGAACGTCTGGACGTAATGCTACATCAACCACAGAAGGAACTGCTGTCGTAGCCGTAATATCATTATTATATAGTCTATCTGAATAGGTTCCAGGATCGACTGTTTTCAGATTAACTTTCACGCCAACTTGTTCATAATAGTTTTTGATTAATTCTAAGAAATCTGCCGTTTCTTGATTTTGACTTGTAATTGTTAGTGTCACAACTGAACCATCTTCAAATAAACGGAAGCCTTCATTATTCATTTCTGTTAGACCCATCTCATCCAATAATTGATTGGCACGCTCTGGATCATACGTTGCCCATTGATCCTTCCAACCTTCTTGATAGCCAGTTAACCCTTCTGGTACAGAAGCTTGAATAGGTTCTGCCATTCCATTCGTATAGATTTCTGTTACTTCATTACGATCTACTGCTACCGATAGAGCCTCTCTAAAACGGATATCTTGGATAGCATTACGAATGTTCTCCTCTTGAGCCGTCTGATTTAACACGATGGCTGCACTCGTAAGGTTTACAGTTGGCCATAACAAGACGCGGTAATCACTCTTTTCTTCATTTTCCTTAAGTACTGTGTAATCTTGCGTGGCAAAACCAGCTATGTTGTAATCTCCGCCAAGCATTCCAAGCGTAGCATGACTTGGATCTTGAATTTTTGTAGCCACTAATTCATCAAGATATGGTAGTTGATTACCTTCTGAATCGACTTTCCAATAATAAGGGTTTCGCTTCATTACAAATTCTTCACTATGAGGGTCGTTACTGGCAACCCAAGGTCTTAAAGTAGGAATTTCTTCATTTGTCCAATAATAGTAACCGGTAGCCTTTAAGAAGGAGCCCACATCAGAGTAACCCCATTCTGAAGCGATTTCTGCTGCTTTCTCGTCACCTACAAATTCCGGTAAGATGGTCTTATGGAAATGCTCAGGCGCAAAGAACCATTTATTATCAATAGCAACACGTTTCAAGAAATCTGGACTAGGAAATGCATGCGTGACTTTAACTGTATAATCGTCTATCTTCGTTACTTCCGCTAAATGTCTTTCTCCTGTCTCTGGATCAACAGAATAATAAGCGTCATAGATGGACTTACCAAATGTCTCTTTCGTTAACATATGCTCCCAATAAAACATAATATCGTCAGCATTAAATGGTACACCATCAGACCATCTCATGCCTTCTCTTAAGTAAATCGTATATTCGGTTGAATCTTCATTCACGTCGTATCCCTTCGCAACGTTAGGTACGACTTTGTCTCCATTTTCCGAAAACCGAAAGAGAGCCTCCTCTGTTGGTTTACCGACTGTCCACTCATCATCTGCCCTTTCCAAGGCATTCTCAGCGCTCCACCATAAACACCAATTTCCTCTTCTACCCCTTCCACCATAATATCTTCTGCTACTGGCATTCGTTCTTCAAGCGGTTCAAGTTCTCCTGATTCTACCAGCTCTTCTAATTCTGGTGCTTGACTATAGGAAGTTATCTCTTCTGCGCTCACCTTATTAACAGACTCTGTTTCTTTCGCTTCTGCACTTTGTTCTGATTCGTTAGATGCCAATTCTTCTGAAGTACCCATACATGCAGTTAATACTAATACGAGAAAAAGAATACTAAGAAAACTGAATAATTTGGTTTTCAAAATAAGTTCCTCCTTAGAAAATATACTTTTGATGATGGATTGACTTCACTAAAATTTGCTCTATCCCCCTTTCATCGATTGATTTATCTAAACAAATATACTTTTGCCTTAATGATTCATTCGTGCAGAAAATAAGGATATTTGTTTTAATAGTTTAATAGCATATTACAGTTGGACCGGTTTCCCCGTTTCTGCTGATTGATAAATAGCATTTATGATTTGTTGTACAATCACACCTTGATGAGGTGTACTTAAAGGCTGTCCACCCGTTAAACAGGCATCAACAAATCGTTCAATTTCTAGTTCATGATTACCTTTCTTCGGTAAAAACTTTGGTGTTGTATCCGTCAATGTATGATGCTTCTCTTGGTATATATTTAATGGAAAAACATCTGCTCCACCATGATCTCCCATTAACTTCACATTCATTTCCTTCTGTTTTTCTACATTTGCAGCAAAAGCAGTCTCTAACAATATAGAAGCTCCGTTTTTAAACGTAATCATGCCACGGGCCATATCTTCGACAGAGAAGTTATCCCAGTCCCAATCACCTGACAGACCGACACCCTTTCGATTACCTATCTTTTGATACGTTACTCCAAAAACAGTATCTGGTATTGGATAATCCATTAAATAAAGCGCTGTATCTAACATATGAACTCCAATATCTATCAAGGGACCGCCACCTTGTAGTTCTTTGTTAGTAAATACACCCCACCCTGGAATGCCACGTCGGCGAATGGCTAAGACGCGAGCTGCATATATCTCTCCCAACTCACCACCATCGACAAACCGTTTGAGCACCTCTACTTCTGGTTTGTGGCGAAAATGGAAGCCATAAGTCAATATTTTCTTTGCCTTTTCTGCTTCTCTTGCCATTTGTTCCGCTTCTTCTATCTTCATGGCTGGTGGTTTTTCACATAACACATGACAACCTGCTTGAAGTGCCGCAATGGTTGCTGGTGCATGAAATTTATTGGGGGTACACACACTGACCGCATCAATCTCAACCTTTTGAAACATATCTTCATAATCGGTAAAGTAATGAGGAATATTGTATTCTTCAGCAACATGTTTTACTCTTTCCTCCACAACATCAGCTATTGCAACAATTTTGATTTTATTTCCACAGTTTAAATAGTTCGGTATATGCTCACCTGTTGCAATGCCACCCGCACCTATAATGCCAATTCGTAACGTTTCAGACATGCGACTTACCTCCAATTATTTCTTCTATATATACTTTCTTTTCCTGTTGATTCGATAGAGTTGCTGCTTGATTAATTCGTGATAAGTTCACAATGTCTTCTTTTGTGATTGATGATTGCTGATTATGCGTAATTGCGTTTACCCATTGTTCCAAAGGCGTTGGTAATGTATTGATTTGTTCTTCTGGTTCAATCCAATCGTCTCCCGTTTGCTTCGTTTTCAATCGTATGTGATTGTTTTCTATTAATAATGTCCCTGCTGTTCCATACAACTCTAATTGAAATGGACTTCCATGTGACATAAAGCTAGCTTCAACCACACCTATAGCGCCAGATGTATATTCGATAATTGCTACAGCGTTATCATCGACTTCATACTTATCGCTTTGTGTTTGTAATCTTGCACATATACTTTTGGCTGGACCGGCAAGTCGGTTCGTCAAATAAATGGGATGTGCACCCAAGTCAATGAAGGAGCCGCCACCACACGTCTCTTGATCAAAAAAATGTTCTGGTAACCAGCCAGTTGATTGATCTTCTTGAGGTACAGCACCATTATGAGCTTTCCGACACCGTAACATGGTTATTTCTCCTAATAACTCTTGATCCACAATTTGTTGAGCATATAAATAATTCGCCTTGATTACATGCGGTAAGGAGACCATTAAATGAACGTTAAACGCTTCAACTACATCATATATTTCTTGGCAATCCTCTACAGTAAACGCTAAGACCTTTTCAGTAAAAATATGTTTCTGGTGCTTAGCTGCTTTCATAATCACTTCTTTATGTAAATTCGTTGGCGTACATACAATAACTGCATCAATGTTGGGATTCTGTAGTACACTTTCTAATTCCGATTCAAAAGGTACACCAAGTTCATCTGCCCAGTCTCTCCCTCTTGCTGTATCTTCATCCCACACTAATTGAATAGATAGATTGTTATCTTGATTCGCTTGTCTAGCATAACTATCTGCATGCACATGCCATCTACTTAATAAAGCTACATTAATCAGAATGACCACTCCCTGTTTGATAAAGATGATGGTTCAAAATACAGCTATAAAGAATCATTTGATATCTAGTTACTACTATAAAAGATAACTATTAACATAATATGAATGTGTTGTTAAGATTTGGTTAACCGTTTAACTTGTTTTGTTTGAAATAGCAGGTTCATTCCTCTAAAACTTGATTGATTCATGCTAGACATCCAGGAAATGATATGACTTGAGTTATTGTAAATTCAGCGTTTTTAGAGCTAATCATATATATCAATTCAAAAAGCTTATCAGTCGATTCTACATTAAGCGCTTATCCAATATTGGCTAACTAGGTATCAAACAACTTTTAAACGAGAAGTTAACGTAAATTTTACTTATACATAGAATTCTTGTAACACTCAGACGTTATAATTCCATTAACTACTATATAAAGGAGTGTTTCATTTGTTTTTGTATAATTCTAATAAAGTAAGGTTGGTACTCGTACTATTGTCTTTGGTATTAGTGGTTGGCATCAAAGAGCCCTTGACAGTAAATGCAAGCGAAAACACATTCACCGTTTCGACTTATAATGTAGCAGGTCTACCAGATGTAATAACAAGTGAAAATCCACAGATAAACAATGTCAAAATCAGCCCCTTGTTAAATAACTACGACTTTATAGCTGTTCAAGAAGATTTTGAATATCATAATGATTTGATAAAACATACGACACATCCTTATGTAACTTCTCATTCTGGTAATGTTCCATTTGGTGATGGGATGAATTTTATATCAAACTTCCCTATGAAAGATGTGAAGAGAGTCACATGGAGAGAGAGACACGGTTTGTTAGGCAATGGGAATGATGAGTTAACACCAAAAGGGTTTATGTACTCTCAACTCACGATTGAACCTGGTGTGTACATTGATGTGTATACTTTGCATACAGATGCAGGTGGGGACAGTGATTCATATGCTGCGAGGAGAGATAACATCATTCAACTTTCAGAATATATTGACACCCATTCCTCGGGTAATGCAGTTATTGTTCTAGGAGATACAAACTCCCGTTATACTAGAGAAGCTGATAACTTTGAAACAGAATTACTTGAGGCTAATGATTTACAAGATCCTTGGATTGAACTTGTAAGAAATGGAATGATACCTAGTAACGGAGATGCTTGATGGATGGTAATAATAAGAATGGTATTCATTATGAGGTCGTAGATAAAATATTTTATAGAAGTAGTCCTTCTTTAGAACTAACAGCATTATCCTATCGATTAGAAGATTCTGTTTTTGTGGATGAGAACGGTGAACAGCTCTCAGATCATTATCCTGTAACCGTTACATTCCAATATATGAAAAATCAAGATATTACGATGAGTAATTATTGGGGTGGTTCTGGAGGAACTGCTTTTAATTTCTTATCAAATAACGCTACCATTAACCATAGACCAACCGCATTAACGATAAATGCAGGGGATCGTTTAGATGGAATATCTATGACTTATGAAAATGGGGCAGTTTTATCACAGGGTGGCACTGGCGGAGGTGTAGAAACGTTAGTATTAGAAAATGATGAATATCTGACTGAAGCTACTTTTTACAAAAATAAATATAACGGAGATGACCGAATTTTTTATGCGGAATTTCAAACGAACTCTGGTAAAGTGATATCAGGTGGTACCAAAACAGGGGAAGCCATTACTCTTTCTGCACCTTCTGAACATTATATTGCGGGATTTTTTGGCAGATCAGGAGATAATATAGATCAAATTGGAGTTTTTTCAAAGCGATTGGCACATTAAGTCATTCTGTGTAAAAGTGAACCAGTCCCTATCACAGAAAGACATTTGTGATAGGGGCTTTCAAATATGGGGTGTATAAATCGGGAGTGGCTCACCCTTCATTTGACTGAATCTGTTAGTTTCACCTTACTTTTATAATAAAAAATAAAACTGATAGCTATGGTTAAAAGAGCGGTTCCACCTATAATGTATACGCCATCCCAATATAGAGACTTTCCAGTTAATACCCAAACTTGATAAGGAATAAATATAATTGTTGAAATGACTACTACTCCCCATAACAACGAAATTACATTTTGTTTCGCGTCTTTTAAAGCAGAATGCCTGTTAGAATATTCAATCATCGAGAGTTTTCTCAAGATGAACAACAAAATAACAATAGCAACAATAAGTAATAGAACATTCATTTCACCACTCACTCCTTGTAGTCCATTATTTACTTTTCCTGCCACAATATCAACTAATTCTATTGAACAATAACAGCTTCACAAAACAAAGAGGTATTTATAATAAGCAGGAAATTCTCGGACGATTGAATATAAATCTCTCAATTGAAAAATTTCTGCATGTGCCGAATACACATTGTCAAAGCCTACTTTATCAAATGCTAGTTTCGTGCGAGTTATGTGAAAGTATTGTGTGATCACCATGACAGATTTTACATTGATATCCTTCATTATGGTTTTCGTATTTTGGGCAGTCTTAAATGTGTTGTAACCATCGCTATCTTCTAAAACGACCTCCGAGGGAATGCCATGGTTTACTAAGTAATCTTTCATTACTTTTGCTTCATCAAAACCTTCTTTTCCTATACCACCACTTACTATAATGTACTTGTAATAGCCTTCTTCATAAAGTTCTATAGATTTGTCTAATCTCGCTTGTAATCTATTAGAAGGTTGACCATCTAATTCAACTTTATTACCTAGCACAACCGCTACATCTACATTCGCTACATCATCATTTAGTCCATCTATTACGATGACGGCAGTATGAATAACAAACCACAGAAATAAAGCGGTAATAAGAAGCAAACTATATTTTTTGATTATTTGTTTTTTGAAAATATCTATTCCCTCCTCCCTGTGGCTAACTTAATCCAAAGTTTCCCTCTTTCCGGCTCTTTATAAACTCCAGAAAAAATGCTTTTTATTTCCTATTTTTCTAACAGAAGGAACATAGTAGAATGAACTTGATATTATTTCCTTTTATGACTGGAGATAGGAGATGGCCAATCGTCAGGGATGGATAAAGCCAGTGATATTGGAGGAATAGCCACAAGAAGGTTTGGTAATAAGGGTAGTGTTAAACCTGTTTCAAATATGAATGAGTTTTTTAATATGGAATTTGGAAAATCAATAAGTAATTCCTTATCAAAGATCGACTCATTCATCATTC
>NZ_APML01000027.1 GCF_000359605.1 Gracilibacillus halophilus YIM-C55.5 | reverse complement strand
ACAATTTTACGGACTTAATCCGATTTACAAGGAAATCTAGCTAGAGGGATGTATGGATTTCCCAGTAATTTGCGATTTACAAGGAAATCTAGCTAGAGGGATGTATGGATTTCCTGGTAATTTGCGGTTTACAAGGAAATCTAGTTAGAAGGATGTATGGATTTCCCGGTAATTTGTGATTTACAAGGAAATCTAGCTAGAGGGATGTATGGATTTCCCGGTAATTTGCGATTTACAAGGAAATCTAACTAGAAGGATGTATGGATTTCCCGGTAATTTGCGGTTTACAAGGAAATCTAGCTAGAGGGATGTATGGATTTCCCGGTAATTTGCGGTTTACAAGGAAATCTAGCTAGAGGGATGTATGGATTTCCCAGTAATTTGCGATTTACCAGGAAATCTTTGTGCCGATAGATCCCCATTTCCCAGTAATTTATAGATTAAGAGGAAAACCACTTGATCAATTTACATATGTCCCGGTAATCGTTATAAAAAAGTTTGCCTATTTTTAAAAACTTTGTTTAATCGATAAACTTATTGTGTTATAATTATGATAACGCTTTAATGAAAGATTACATATTAAAAGCGATGTATACTATTTTGTATCGAGGTGAAAGAAAATGACTACTATTGAAAATCCGATTTTGACAGGTTTTAATCCAGATCCTAGTATTTGCAAGGCAGGCGAAGATTATTATATTGCTGTGTCGACTTTTGAGTGGTTTCCTGGTGTCGGAATCTATCATTCGAAAGATTTGAAAAATTGGCGACTCGTATCTAGGCCATTAAATCGTTTGAATCAATTGAATATGAAAGGTAATCCCGATTCTGGTGGTGTTTGGGCGCCGCAATTATCATATCATGATAATCAATTCTATTTGATTTTTACCGATGTGAAGGTAACAGGTGGCCAGTGGAAAGATTCGCATAATTATTTAGTGACGTGCGACTCGATTGATGGGGAATGGTCTGATCCGATATATCTCAACAGTTCAGGATTTGATCCCTCTTTATTCCATGATGATGATGGTAAGAAATATTTAGTCAATATGAAGTGGGATCAACGTGTGAATCATCATCAATTTTACGGAATTGTGTTGCAAGAGTATGATCCGAATCAAAAGAAACTTGTAGGAAAGCCAGAACTTATTTTTAAAGGAACTGAAATAAGATTAACCGAAGCACCACATTTATACAAATGGAATGGTTATTACTACTTATTAACTGCTGAAGGTGGTACCCGTTTTGAACATTGTGCTACAATTGCCCGTTCTAGAAATATCAGTGGACCTTATGATGTTCATCCAGAAAATCCGTTAATTACGTCATATCCATATCCTCATAATCGGTTGCAAAAAGCAGGGCACGCTTCGATTGTTCACACGCATACAGATGAATGGTTTTTAGTCCATTTAACGGGACGGATTTTGCCAAAAGAAGGACAACCCTTATTAGCGCCGCGTGGTTATTGCCCACTTGGCAGAGAAACGGCGATTCAGCGTATAGAGTGGAAAGATGATTGGCCATATGTTATCGGTGGAAATCAACCTTCGCTGCAAATCGAAGGACCGAATATCGAAGAAGTGAAATGGGAACCGGATTATCCCGTGAAAGATGACTTTGATCATGAAACACTGAATTTACATTTTCAAACGTTACGTATTCCACTTGATGAAAATACATTATCATTAACCGATCATCCAGGTCATTTGCGTCTATATGGAAAAGAATCATTGTCATCCAAGTTTACACAAGCATATGTAGCAAGACGCTGGCAACATTTTCATTTTATAGCGGAAACGAAAGTGGCTTTTGAACCAGATGATTTCCAACAATCAGCTGGGTTAGTCAATTACTATAATACAGAAAATTGGACATCCTTTCAGATTTCTTGGCATGAGGAGAAAGGGAAAATCATTGAGTTGTTTACTTGTGATAATGGCGACTTTTCTCAACCTATAAGTGGACAAGAAGTTGTTGTACCGACTGACGTTGAATCTATTTACTTACGTGTCCACGTGAATACATCAACTTATACGTATTCTTATTCGTTTGATGGAGAAAATTGGACAGAAGTACCTGTCACGTTTGAATCTTATAAGCTGTCTGATGATTATGTTCGTAGCGGTGGGTTCTTCACAGGCGCGTTTGTAGGTATGCAATGTCAAGACACGTCAGGACAGAACAAGCATGCAGATTTTGATTATTTTATTTATAAGCCACAAGAATAAAAACAGCCGAGCGTCAATGCTCGGCTGTTTTATGTCTCAATTATTCGTCAGATGGTTTCTTTTCCATTACTTGGTCAATTAAACCATACTCTTTTGCTTTTTCGGCATCCATGAAGTTGTCACGATCCGTATCGCGCTCAATGACTTCGAGTGGTTGACCAGTTCGTTCAGAAAGGATTTTGTTTAATTTCTTGCGCATCTCTAGAATACGGTTGGCATGAATTTGAATATCACTTGCTTGCCCTTGTGTACCACCTAATGGCTGATGAATCATCACTTCACTGTTTGGCAGCGCATAACGTTTGCCAGGCTCACCAGCTGATAATAGGAATGCACCCATAGATGCAGCCATTCCGATACAGATTGTAGAAACATTTGGTTTAATAAATTGCATTGTATCGTAAATCGCCATACCAGCTGAAATTGAACCACCTGGTGAGTTGATATAAAGTGAAATGTCTTTGTCTGGATCTTCAGCTGCTAGAAATAGTAGCTGTGCGACAACTGTGTTTGCTACATTATCGTCAATGCCACTTCCAAGCATAATAATGCGGTCTTTCAATAAACGTGAATAAATGTCATATGCACGTTCACCGCGATTGGTTTGTTCAATGACTGTAGGGATTAAATTCATTTACAATTCCTCCTTTAAAACTCGACTCCATTTATTCTATGTGAACTATGTTTATGATAACTTAATGGTCAAAAAAGGTCAAAAGAAATGATTCATATATAGTAACCTTTTTTCGCTACCATCATCATACCCTTACGTATGGAGATATAAACACGTTTCTTTTTATTCTAGGATGTTTTCTTGAACATATCCAATAATTCGTTTGAAGATAGGTAAAGAAAGGATTGAAATTTATTGCTTCCTTCGTTATAATATATCTTGTCGCCAATTCCACATGGCTTACTTCATTACCATATACGCCCGTAGCTCAGGGGATAGAGCAATGGTTTCCGGTACCATGTGTCGGGGGTTCGAATCCTCCGGGCGTACTTCTTTAAACCCTTGATATACAAGGGTTTTTCTTATGTTTTAATATAATTATTAATAGTTACAATTATAAAATTGGTAACATAGTGGTAACATTGCTTTACATACTGCTTTCACTAATCTGATCCTGCTTTCAACTTATCTTGCTTGTTATATTTATAATGTCTTTTTAGCAGGAACACATCTGATTCTGAAATGGAAATAGAGCGATAACTAGAGTTATTTTTGAGATAATGATATACCTATTCTCATCTTTTTGTAGCTGCTTTCATCGGAATGAGACAAGGTGAAATTTTAAGTTTAAAAGGATTCATTGACTTCGATAATAAGAAGATATACGTCAAGAGAGTTTTAATACAACGTTATATGAAACTGCAATCTAATTTGTCGATATAATTGAAGGAATTTTAGGATGTTTGGTTTATATGATAAAATAAGTTCAAGAACGTTATTCAACTCCCTCAGTTAGATCCAAATTACTCGTAAATGCTAACGGGGCAGAATAATTTAACAAGGCGTAGGAGGAAAATATGAAGAAATATGCTGTTTTAATGGGTATTATATTTTCACTTGGTGTGATGGTAGGTTGTTCAGAAGAAAAAGAAGCGTTTAATGATGAGAATATTATTTTTATAGTTGAATCTGATACGATTGAACTAACAAATCAATCTGGGTTTGACTTAGACAACCTTTCTTTGAAAATAAGCTATCCTTTGAATGATGAAAAATTAAAAAATAGTAATGCTGAAAGAGAAGTCCTTAAATTTATTGAAGAAACTAAGATTAAATCGAATGATACTAAAGAAATTTCAATTCCACATAATCTTAAAGAGGGTATTGAAGTTGTTGACTTGGAGATTGACTTTAAGGGCAATGTTATTGAGGGGAATGAGAAGGTACCTTTCAATATTGGTGGTTCATTAAGTGCCCTTGTTTCAAACCCTTAACTTAATTAAAGTAACGGGTTGCGTTAGTTGAAGAAGAATTTACAATAACTAAGAGCTTGGTGCGTCCAAGCTTTTTTTCGTTATCTTAAATAGATAATGTCATTCCAATCAGATTTATTTGTGGTCAATCCTAATCGTTGAGCAGGTTTTCCAACGTGGAGATTTTCTGAATGAAACTATCGACAAAATGGTTATTAACGTTTAATATCATTTTTGCACTATCCTTATTTGCCTTAAAAACACTTTCTAATTTTTGGGCAACAGCATCTTGCATGTTTGGTAACATATGCGAATATGTATCATCGTTAAAGTGCCAAAAATACAATAGTTAGCCATATACAAGAACGTTGATCCACCAAAGAGTATTCGCAGACGTAGACGAGGGAACAACAGCATTAGAAGTGACAGAACATATAGATGGTGAGACAGTCGCCATTGTGGCGATCACAGATCAAGTGGTATACCTTTTTCATTAACGGGGAGCGTTAGTATGAGCTTCAAGACTAGAAACGCTAGGTGCGCTTTTAATTTTTAACGCTATCCGTTTATAATTACTGTTCATCAATTTTATACCATCTTAAATCTTCATTTATGTTAATATGTGTTGCATTCTCAGGATAGCCATAATAATAAAGCTCTTCACCTTCTTTATTGGTGGCAACTGCATTAAGTTGGTTAATAGGTTTACTATAGGAAAATAAGAAAGTAATGGGTTCGCCTATCTTTATTTTCTTTTTCTTCGTGTATGGCTCTGCACCTGCTTCAATATATGCAACTTCTTTATCGTTGGATATTACGCTCATCATTGTGGCTTCTTCGTCTTTTGTTGTATAACGAATACCTCCAATTGTTTGAATGTCACCAGACCTAAAAGGAGTATAGGTTGATACATCACTATGGTAGAAAAAACACTTCTTTTCAGATAATACCGTATGATACATTTCTTCTTCGTCACTCTTAAATAAGTAAATAACAGATGAACCGATATCATGTTGTTCTACTACATCTGCATCTACTGGAAGGAAGTCATGACTTTTAGCAGCACTAAATGCAGTAAACCTATATCCACTAAAAAATAATATAACGATTATTATAATGATAAATGGTAATATGAATATCCATTTTTTCATTCTCAAGGTTCCTCCTAAACGACGAATATAATCAACACCAGACTTTTAAAAAATAGTTATACCTAGGGGGATTTATTTATCCTTCATTTTCCTCTTTCCTTCCTCAAATTCACCCCAAATCAGATAACCGACACCTAAAATGATTAAAATTATCTCAAAGGGTGGAATCTGACGATCGATTAAGGAATAGACACTCGAGAACCATTCTTCACTCATTGTATGTGAACCTGCGAAGATGGCGGTGGTCATGTATTTTAGGCTGTAAATGATAAAACTTGTAGAGATAAATATTGCGCCTGTTGTCCTCTTCGACATATCATCTCACCATCCATAAAAGTTAATTTTTATCAAACAAATCAAAAAAAATAACTAAAAGTAATGATATTTGTCAATGAATAGTTTACCATAATTATGTAGAACGAAAAACGGCAAGGAGCTAGTACTTCTGTGTATTATGGTTTTAAATATCAAATTTCTTCTGAGATATGTAGAGGAGTGACATTAACATGACTGTAAAAATAAAAAAGTGCACCTATGAAGATTTACATTTACTTCAAGAAATAAGTGTTGAAACATTCAAAGATACATTTAAAGAGCAAAATTCACCTGAAAATATGAAAGAATACTTAGAAAGAGCATTTCATTTAAAACAATTAAAAAAGGAATTATCCAATCATTTTTCGCAATTCTTTTTTGTATATTTTCAACATGAAATCGCTGGATATTTAAAAATTAATATGAATGATGCTCAATCTGAAGAAATGGGTGATAATTCTCTTGAAATTGAGAGAATTTATATAAAGAATAGTTTACAACAACACGGGCTTGGTAAGTATCTGCTAAATAAAGCTATAGAAATTGCGATGGAACATAATAAAACACAAATTTGGCTAGGTGTTTGGGAAAAAAATGAAGGTGCTATTGCTTTTTATAAAAAAATGGGTTTTGTACAAACTGGTTCCCATTCCTTTTTTATGGGGGATGAAGAGCAAGTGGACTTTATCATGACTAAAACAATCAAATAATTTGTTGAAATGCATTCATTCAATAACGAAAATTCTTCTCTGAAGCACTAACGGGAAACGTTATTGAGTGTGTATTAACTATATGTAAAGAATTTTAAATCTTTCCACTTTTCGTTGACAGAATATGACTATTATGCTAAATTATTATTGAATTCACAAAACAATGTACATTGTTTTGATGACAACTCCATATGAACTCTTATCAAGAGAGGCGGAGGGACCAGGCCCAATGATGCCCGGCAACCATTAAGTAGCGACTTAAAAGGTGCTAATTCCTGCAGGAGATCATGACCTGAAAGATAAGAGGAAGTTCTGTATTACACAACAACGGCCTTCTTCTTATTGAGGAAGGTTTTTTATTGTTCAAAAATTCCTACATGAATAAACAACACTTGTTGTCATACTCTTATGGAGAGAGGTGAAGGGACTGGCCTTATGAAACCCAGCAACCTTTAGACACAAAGAGGAGGGACTGGAATGGTTATGACAGAAAGTAAATCATTATTAAAACAGTATGAAGAAGAAGCGAAAGAAAAATTGCCTGAAGATATTGTCGAATATTTAGAATCACATACGCGACCAACAAATGTTCAACCATTGATTCAAACAAATATAGAAAAACCATATACGGATAAGCTTTCTCCCCTTTTATTAGGGGCAGTCGGTGCGCAAACGTATTTTCATCAAGATGGAGAATTAGCGACTGCTTTAGCTGCATCCCAACAAAAAATACCGTTTATTGTCGGCTCCAATGCGTCATATAGTATTGAAGAAATTGCGGATGCTATTCCGAAACATTCAACCTGGTTTTTGACACATATGTTTCAAGATCGAGAGTTGAGTAAGCATTTCGTTCAGCGTGCTGAATTGGCAGGATGTCAGGCTATCGTTATTGCTGCATCTAATCGCCCAATTGTTGAACATGCGGATCAACTAGATAAAGGCAATGCGAATTTTGTCGTGGATCCAATTTTCCTCCAAAAAACATATAACGTATCAAAAGATGAGTATCAAGAACTCATTCAGTCAGAATATGATAATCCTAATATTTATTGGGATGATATTCATTATTTGCAACAATACACGAATCTGCCTATTTATTTGTATGGAAACTTGTCAGCTGAAGATGCTCGAGTTGCTCTTGAATATAAAATTCAAGGATTTATTTTAACGCGTTTTAAGGCGTTTAACATCGCAAGACTATCATCGATTCGAACGATCGTCGGCGATTCATTTGATTTAATTGTTGAATCTGATATTACCTCGGCTGAAGAATTGCAACATTTGATTCATGTCGGTGCCGATGCAGTTTCGATCCAAAAACCATATATTTATAGCTTAACGGCTTCAGGTCACGAAGGTATAGAATCATTGATTAATCAATTTTTGAAATAGTAAAGCGTTTAAGATATAGTGTAATTATAGATTAGCGATACATTGAGCATATACATTCAACATGTCAAAAAAGATGAGGGGAATTGTAATGGTTGATAAAACTAAGCTGCGAAAAGTTGTTGTCGTAGGGACAGGTTTAGTAGGGACGAGTTATGCGTATGCTTTATTGAACCAAGGCACTGTGAATGAACTCGTGCTCATTGATATCGATCAAGAAAAAGCAGAAGGAGAAGCACGTGATTTAAACCATGGTATGCCGTTTGGAAATCCGATGAACATTCATGCAGGCGATTACCGTGATTGTCATAATGCAGATTTAGTCGTGTTAACAGCAGGAGCTAACCAAAAGCCAGGTGAAACAAGATTAGACTTAGTCACAAAAAATGCAAAAATCTTTAAGGACATCGTTGGAAAAATAGTAGATGCAGGTTTTCAAGGGATTTTTGTCGTTGCCACAAATCCTGTCGATATTCTTACTTATGTCACGCGTGAAGTGAGTGGTTTTCCTCAAGAACGCGTAATTGGTTCAGGTACCATTTTGGATACAGCAAGATTTCGTTATTTATTAGGGGATTATTTTCAAGTGGACCCAAGAAATGTGCACGCTTATATTATTGGCGAACACGGTGATACCGAATTGCTGTATGGAGTCATGTCCAAATTGGTGGTGTCCCCCTCGATCAATATGCAGGTATTGAGACTGTCGACCAAGATGATGATATGAAAGACATTTTTGATCATGTGCGTGATGCGGCTTATCAAATTATTGAAAGAAAAGGGGCCACTTATTATGGGATTGGACTTGGCCTGGTTCGATTGACGAAGGCGATATTAAATAACGAAAATTCAATTGTAACGATATCAGCTCAATTAAATGGCGAATATAATGCGGATAACGTATATATTGGGGTGCCAGCGGTTGTCAATGAACATGGAATTCGCGAAGTAATTGAATTAGACTTAACGGATGCAGAACAAGAACAGTTCCAACAATCTGTGGACGTGATCAAAAAAATGAACCAAACAGCCTTAGGTGCAATGAATGAAAATGGAAAAGGTGATTAACTCGTGGTTGTAGATTTTTACACGAAAACAAATTGTGAACTATGTGACGAAGCGCGTATCATATTAGAAATGGTGCAACAACAATATGGATTTCAGTTACGAGAACACGATATATATGAGGGAAGTGATCAAATGTTTGAGACCTATCATTTGATCATTCCCGCGATACAAGTCGACGGTGAACTAGTTGCTTATGGAAATATTGATCTAGAAACGGTTGAATTATATTTTAAAAGCGAGAAAAATAGAAAATAGTTGAGTACTGTCGGCGCTTTTGATACAATTAATATTGAAGTTATTTTTTTCGTCTAAGTGGGACGTTTTATGACTAGGAGGGACAGATATTTCCCGCGACGTATAAAGGGGCGTTTTCCGATTGAAAGATCTAATTGAGATTCAAGAAAAATTGTTCCCTGAAGTTGTGACGATTATGCAACGCAGGTATAAAATTCTACATTACATAAAAAACCTGCAACCCATTGGTCGTAGAAGTTTAGCAGATTCGATCGACCTCAAAGAACGAATTGTTCGAAGTGAGACCGAGTTTTTGAGTGCACATGGTTTTATTGTAGTGACTGCAAAAGGCATGCGTCTGACAGAAGATGGGAGCGACATGGTTGAGAAGTTACATCTGATGATGAGTGAAATTTCCGAATTTCGTGTTTTAGAATCACAGATTAAGGACAAATTACAATTGGACCATGTTATCGTCGTACCGGGAAATACAGATGAGCAACAATCTGTAAAGAAAGCTTTAGGAAAAGCTTGTGCTCAATTCCTCAGTAAAATTATAACTTCGGATCAAACCATCGCGGTTACGGGTGGAACATCAATGGCGGAAGTTGCCGAGGAGATGAATCCTTTACCGGAAGCGATGAACTGCACATTTGTACCAGCACGAGGAGGCTTAGGTGAACAAGTAGAAAATCAAGCCAACACGATTTGTGCTCAAATGGCGAAGAAGGCAAATGGTAATTATCGTATGCTTTACGTCCCTGATCCATTAAGTGAAGATACGTATCACACCATCATTGAAGAGCCTGCTATTAAAGAAATTTTAGAACTTATTCATGATGCAAATATTATTTTACATGGCATTGGTGATGCGTTAACGATGGCAAAACGACGGAAAACGTCACAAGACATTTTGGATCATTTAACGAAGAGTCAGGCGGTTAGTGAAGCATTTGGCTATTACTTAGATCATGAAGGAAATGTGGTCTATAAAGTCCGTACAGCTGGCATGCAATTAGAGGATTTAGAACATGCTGATTATGTGATTGCTGTAGCCGGTGGAACGTCTAAAGTTGAAGCCATCAAGTCGTATTTTGAACAGGGAAAAAGTAATGTGTTGATTACAGATGAGGCAGTGGCGAACGAGTTGTTAAAGGGAACTTCCCTTTAAATATAAACTTTGTGAAATACAAGGAGGAAAAATCATGGCAGTAAAAGTAGGTATTAATGGTTTTGGCCGTATTGGTCGTAATGTATTTCGTCAGGCATTAAAAAATGACGAAGTAGAAGTTGTAGCTGTTAACGACTTAACAGATGCAAACATGCTCGCACACTTATTGCAATATGACTCTGTTCATGGAAAGCTAGATGAAGATGTTTCTGTTAACGGAGATGCGCTTGTTGTTGGTGGAAAAGAAGTAAAAGTTCTTTCTGAAAAAGATCCAGCAAGCTTACCTTGGGGTGACCTTGGTGTAGAAGTCGTTATCGAATCTACTGGTATTTTCACGCAAGGTGAAAAAGCAAAAGCACATATTGATGCTGGCGCGAAAAAAGTTGTTATTTCTGCACCTGCTAAGAATGAAGACTTAACAGTTGTAATGGGTGTAAACGAAGATCAGTATGACCCAGCAAGTCATCATGTGATTTCGAATGCATCTTGTACGACCAACTGTTTAGCACCATATGCAAAAGTATTACACGAGAAGTTTGGTATTAACCGTGGTTTGATGACAACAATCCACTCTTACACAAACGATCAACAAATTCTTGACTTACCACATAAAGATTATCGTCGTGCACGTGCAGCAGCTGAAAACATCATTCCAACAACGACTGGTGCAGCAAAAGCTGTGTCACTCGTATTACCAGAACTTGAAGGCAAATTAAATGGTATGGCAATGCGTGTGCCAACTTCAGACGGTTCACTTGTAGACTTAGTGGCTGAACTTGATCAAAACGTAACAGCAGAAGAAGTAAATGCAGCACTTAAAGATGCAGCAGAAGGTGAATTAAAAGGAATCTTAGGCTATTCTGATGAACCACTTGTATCTGCGGATTATGTAGGTAACACAAATTCTTCTACCATTGATGGAATCTCTACAATGGTCATGGAAGATAACATGGTGAAAGTTGTTTCTTGGTATGACAACGAAATGGGCTATTCTAGCCGTTGTGTAGACCTAGCAGCTTACCTTAAAAAACAAGGACTATAAATGTTAAGTCATATGGGAGGGGGATCAGTCCTCCTCCCATTTTTCAAAATCATACTAGTAGTGCTCGTGACTAAAGCGTACATACTAGCTAAGTATTGCAAGGAGGTTCATATAAGATGAACAAAAAAACCATTAAAGATATCAACACAACTGGTAAAAAAGTATTTTGCCGCGTTGATTTTAACGTACCTATGAGCGATGGAGAAGTAACGGATGATACGAGAATCCGTGCTGCGATTCCAACCATTGAGTATTTAACAGAGCAAGGTGCCAAAGTCATCTTAGCGAGTCACCTCGGTCGACCAAAAGGGGAAGCCGTTGACGAACTTCGTATGGACGCAGTGGCTAAGCGACTTAGCGATTTAATAGGAAAAGAAGTTGTAAAAACAGATGATGTCTACGGAGATGAAGTCAATCAAGCTGTCAGCAATTTAACAGACGGCGATATTCTATTGATTGAAAATGTTCGTTTTGAACCAGGCGAAACAAAAAATGATCCAGAATTAGCAAAAGAATTTGCTCAGTTGGCTGATTACTTCGTCAACGATGCGTTTGGAGCTGCTCACCGCGCACATGCGTCAACAGCAGGTATTGCAGAGCATATTCCAGCTGTTGCCGGATTTTTATTAGAAAAAGAACTAGACGTGCTAGGTAGTGCATTATCAAATCCAGAACGTCCATTCACAGCGATTGTTGGTGGAGCGAAAGTTAAAGATAAAATTGGCGTTATTGATAACCTCTTGGATAAAGTGGATAACTTGATCATCGGTGGCGGTCTAGCGTATACGTTTGTCAAAGCAAGAGGATATGAAATTGGTAAGTCGTTATTAGAAGAAGATAAAATCGACTTGGCGAAAGAATATATGCAAAAAGCCAAAGAAAATAACGTTAACTTCATTATGCCAGAAGATGTGATCGTTGCAGATGACTTCTCGAATGATGCAAATACACAAGAAGTATCTATCGAAAACATACCAGCTGATTTAGAAGCATTAGATATTGGACCAAAAACGCGTGAAAAATATGCTAAAATTGTGGCTGATTCGCAATTAGTCATTTGGAATGGCCCAATGGGTGTGTTTGAACTTGATGTATTTGCGAATGGTACCAAAGCAGTTGCTGAAGCATTAGGACAAACAAAAGGTTATACTGTTATTGGTGGCGGCGATTCTGCTGCAGCGGTTGAGAAATTTAATTATGCTGATCAAATGGATCATATTTCTACCGGCGGTGGCGCTTCGTTAGATTTATGGAAGGGAAAGAACTCCCTGGCGTTAGTGTATTATCTGATAAATAAGGAGAGGTGTTCACATGCGTAAAAACGTAATCGCAGGTAACTGGAAAATGAACAAACTGTTAGGTGAAGCTGTTCAATTTGTAGAAGACACGAAAGATAAAGTGGCTTCAAAAGAACAAGTGGAATCCGTGGTTTGTGCACCATTTCCATTTTTACCATCATTAGTCGAAAAAGCAAAAGGTACCGATCTAGAAGTAGCGGCCCAAAATATGCACTTTGAAGATAAGGGTGCATTTACAGGTGAAGTGAGTCCAGCAATGTTAGCGGATATCGGTGTGACTTATGTTGTACTTGGTCACTCTGAACGACGCGAAATGTTTGCTGAAACAGATGAGACCGTCAATAAAAAAGCTCATGCAGCCTTTCAGCACAATCTAACTCCAATTGTTTGTGTAGGTGAAACGTTAGAACAACGTGAATCGCATCAAACAATGAACATTGTTGAAAATCAAGTAAATGCTGCGTTAGAAGGATTAACAGAAGAGCAAGTGAAACAAACCATTATTGCTTATGAACCAATTTGGGCCATCGGTACGGGTAAAACAGCGACTTCAGAAGAAGCGAACGAAGTATGTACACATATCCGTAACGTCGTAAGCAACAGCGTATCACAAGCAGCTGGTGAAGCCCTTCGTATTCAATACGGTGGAAGTGTAAAACCAACCAATGTTGATGAATTATTGGCGCAATCTGATATTGATGGTGCGCTTGTAGGTGGTGCAAGCCTTGAAGCTGATTCATTCTTACAGCTTGTGGAGGCTGGTAAAAAATGAGTCAGAATCAACTAGGTGCGTTAATTATTTTAGATGGTTTTGCGTTACGTGATGAAGAGAAGGGAAATGCTGTGAAACAGGCAAACACCCCGAATTTTGATCGCTATTGGAATCAATTCCCGACAACCCAACTTACAGCTTGTGGTGAGGCAGTTGGTTTACCAGAAGGCCAAATGGGAAATTCCGAAGTGGGACATTTAAACATTGGCGCTGGACGAATTGTTTACCAAAGTCTAACTCGAGTGAATGTATCGATTAAAGAGGGCGACTTCTTTGACAATGAAATAATGGTGAATGCGGTAAAACACGCCAAACAAAATGATAAAGCATTACACATTTTCGGTTTATTATCTGATGGTGGTGTTCACAGCCACATCGACCATATGTATGCCGTCTTGAAAATGGCTGCTGATCACGGCTTGGACAAAGTATATGTGCACGGATTTTTAGATGGTCGTGATGTCGATCAGAAATCAGCTAAGATTTATATCAAGCAGGCATTAGAGAAAATGGACGAGTATGGTGTAGGGGAATTTGCAACCATTTCTGGTCGTTATTATTCAATGGATCGGGATAAACGTTGGGATCGTGTGAAAAAATCATATGACGCTATGGTCTATGGTGAGGGACCAACTTATACGGATCCGCTAGCCGTCGTTGATGACTCCTATGAGAATGAAATCTATGATGAATTCGTGATTCCGTCCGTGATTACGGATCAAGATGGAAATCCAAAAGCGACGATTGAAGATGAAGATTCGGTCATATTCTATAATTTCCGTCCGGATCGAGCGATTCAAATTTCACGTACATTTGCCAATAATGATTTTGATGACTTTGATCGTGGAGAAAAAGCACCGAAAGATATACACTTTGTGTGTTTAACGAACTTTAGCGAAACAGTGAATGGCTACGTTGCTTATGAACCTGTAAATCTCGATAATACAGTTGGTGAAGTGTTATCCAAGAATAACTTAAATCAATTACGTATTGCCGAGACAGAAAAATATCCACACGTCACGTTCTTTATGAGTGGTGGACGTGAACAAGAATTTGATGGCGAAAAACGCATCTTAATCGATTCACCGAAAGTGGCTACGTATGATTTACAACCAGAAATGAGTGTTTATGAAGTAACAGACGCCTTATTGGAAGAGTTAGATAAAGATGAACAAAATGCCATTATTTTAAACTTTGCTAACCCAGATATGGTGGGTCATTCTGGCATGTTAGAGCCAACCATTCAAGCGATTGAAGCTGTCGATGAATGTTTAGGTAAAATCGTCGATAAAATCCATGAAAAAGGTGGTCATACGATTATTACTGCTGATCATGGTAACTCAGATGAAGTGATTACGTTGGATGATGAACCGATGACAGCACATACGACTAATCCGGTACCTGTAGTTGTCACAAGAGAAGGGATTACCCTACAAGATGAAGGAATCCTAGCCGATTTATCGCCAACATTGTTAGATTTATTAGATGTAGAAAAACCGAAAGAAATGACAGGGAATTCTTTAATTAAAAAATAACCAAACATAAAGGAGCGAATAAACAATGCCTTATATTACAGATGTGTATGGTCGCGAAGTATTAGACTCTCGTGGAAATCCAACAGTAGAAGTAGAAATTTTCACCGAATCAGGTGCTTTTGGTTCTGCTCTTGTACCAAGTGGTGCTTCCACTGGTGAACATGAAGCAGTAGAATTACGTGATGGTGATAAAAGTCGCTATCTAGGTAAAGGTGTTACCAAAGCAGTAGAAAACGTGAATGAAATCATCGCGCCAGAGCTTTTAGGAGTGGATGTGACACGCCAAGTTGTGATTGATCAACTTTTATTAGAACTTGACGGAACAGATAATAAAGGAAAATTAGGTGCGAATGCGATTCTTGGTGTCTCCATGGCAGCAGCTCGAGCAGCAGCAGATTACTTAGGTGTGCCACTTTACACGTATTTAGGTGGATTCAATGCAACAACTCTACCAGTACCGATGATGAATATTCTGAATGGTGGAGAGCATGCAGACAATAACGTAGACATTCAAGAGTTTATGATTATGCCAGTTGGTGCGCCAACATTCCGTGAAGCACTACGTGTTGGGGCAGAAGTATTCCATAACTTGAAGAAAGTGCTAGCTGGTAAGGGCTATAATACTGGTGTGGGTGACGAAGGTGGTTTCGCCCCAGACTTGAAGTCAAATGAAGAAGCTTTATCAACCATTATTGAAGCCATTGAAGCAGCTGGATACAAACCAGGTGAAGAAGTGAAACTAGCAATGGACGTTGCTTCTTCAGAAGTGTATGAAGATGGTAAGTACAATCTAAAAGGTGAAGGCGTTGTACGTAACTCTGAAGAAATGGTTGAATGGTATGAGCAATTAATCGAAAAATATCCGATCGTTTCAATTGAAGATGGCCTTGACGAAAATGATTGGGAAGGTACGAAGCTATTGACTGATCGTATCGGTGATCGCGTACAATTAGTTGGGGATGATCTTTTCGTAACCAATACCAAACGTCTTGCGCAAGGAATTGAGCAGGGAGTTGGCAACTCAATCCTTGTAAAAGTGAATCAAATTGGTACATTAACAGAAACATTCGAAGCGATTGAAATGGCGAAAACAGCAGGCTATACAGCTGTCATTTCCCACCGTTCAGGTGAAACAGAAGATGCAACGATTGCGGATATTGCGGTAGCGACTAATGCAGGTCAGATTAAGACAGGTGCGCCATCTCGTACTGACCGTGTCGCGAAGTATAACCAGCTATTACGTATTGAAGATGAATTAGTGAGTACCTCTAAGTATGCAGGGGTAAAAGCTTTCTATAACTTAAATAAATAAGCTTTTGTGCAGCTAAACCAGTATCACATGAAGTGGTACTGGTTTTTTCTTTGTCTAGGAAATGGTGAATTTTTATGTATGAAGACAAAATGTATTAAGATTAGATTCAAATGGTGTTATATGGTAGGATATGCGTCAAACAGGGGATGCGGAAGTAGCTGTTAGCCTCGAAAAAGCAAATATGCGTCAAACAGAGGAAGCGGAAGTAGCTGTTAGCCTCGAAAAAGCGGATATGCATCAAACAGAGGAAGTGGAAGCATCTGTTTGCCTAAAAAAATAGAGTATTGCGCGTTTTCTGGGAAATCTTCGCATCATCAATGGGCGATTTCCCAGTGGTTGATGGTGTACTGGACAATCAACCACTTCGATTCCTAGAAGCCATTAAAAAAGTTCAAAATGTTAAAAGAGACTGTCTAGCATATGCTTTGACAGTCTCTTTTTAATATTACTGGTTTGTTTTTTCGCGAATGAATTGCTCAACTTCTTCTGCCGTATCCATATTAAGCAACTGATTCTTATAAGAAGTGATCTCTTCTTTCGATAAGTCTCTCAATTGTGTACGTGCTGGCAGAATGGAAGTCGCACTCATACTGAACTCATCTAATCCAAGACCTAACAGAATCGGAAGTGCGATGGAATCACCAGCCATCTCACCACACATACCAGCCCACTTACCTTCTGCATGTGCTGCCTCAATGACATTATGAATGAGATTGAGGATAGCTGGATGATATGGTTGATATAGATAGCTAACACGTTCGTTCATGCGGTCAGCTGCTAACGTATATTGAATAAGATCATTGGTTCCGATACTGAAGAAGTCAACCTCTTTAGCAAACTGTTTTGCAATAACTGCTGTTGCAGGAATCTCAACCATAATACCGACTTCAATCGAGTCAGATACATCGATTCCTTCGTTTGCTAAATTGTCTTTTTCTTCTATTAAAATCGCCTTCGCTTGGCGGAATTCTTCCAAGGTAGCAATCATTGGGAACATGATCTTCAAGTTACCATAAACACTAGCGCGCAATAACGCTCGAAGTTGAGTACGGAATATGTCATCGCGTTCAAGACATAAGCGAATCGCACGATAACCTAAGAATGGGTTCATTTCGTCAGGTAAATCGAGATATGGAAGTTCTTTATCGCCCCCAATATCGAGCGTTCGGACAACGACAGGTTGATCTTCCATTTGTTCGAGTACCGATTTGTAAGCTTCAAATTGCTCTTCTTCGGTAGGAAGTTCATTTTTCCCCATGTATAAAAACTCTGTACGATAAAGTCCGACACCTTCACCACCGTTGCGAATGACACCATCAATATCATCTGGCGTACCAATGTTAGCAACCAGTTCGACTTGATGGTTATCAGAGGTTACAGAAGGCTCGTCCTTTAATTTTGCCCATTCTTGTTTTTTCTTTTCAAATTCTTCTTGCTTTTGCTGATAGGTTTCGATTTGATCATCAGTAGGATTGATAATGACTTCACCATCAATACCATCAACGATGAGGATATCGCCATCGCTAGCTTGTTCGGTAATATCTTTGGTACCGACAACGGCTGGAATTTCTAATGACCGAGCATGATGGCAGAGTGTGAAGTTCTTCCTCCAATGTTCGTGGTGAAACCTTGTACAAATTGTTTGTTTAATTGAGCAGTATCCGAAGGAGTTAAGTCTTCAGCAACAACAACCACTTCTTCGTCAATTAATGCAGGGTTTGGAAATGATACGTTTAATAAGTGAGCCATGACACGCTTAGTGACATCTTTAATATCCGCCGCGCGCTCACGCATATATTCATTGTCCATACTCTCAAACATTTGAATAAACATTTGAGCCGTTTCATCTAATGCATGTTCAGCATTGACTTGTTCGTTTTTAATTTTATCTTTTATCGGGTCAATTAATTCAGGGTCACTAAGTACTAATAAATGAGCTGAAAAAATCTCAGCATGCTCTTCACCTAAGGTTTGTTTCGCATGTGATTTAATTTTTTCTAATTCCTCAGTTGAAACTTCTAACGCTTTTGTTAAGCGGTCGATCTCGCTTGTTGTATCTTCAACTTTCTTCTTCTCAAAAGAAAGGTCTGGAACAGCGAGTGTATATACTTTTGCAATCGCTATTCCATTTGATGCAGCTATCCCGCTAAGTTTGCTCATGAAACTTACTCTCCCAATCCTTCTGATTTAATGACGTCATAAACGGCATCGATAGCTTCTTGTTCATCTGAACCGTCAGCAGTGATTTTGATTTCAGCTCCTTGAGGAATTCCAAGAGACATAACACCCATAATTGATTTTAAATTGATCGACTTGCTATTGTATTCTAACGTCATTTCCGCTGTGAAACTACCTGCTTTGTTCACAAGTACGGTTGCTGGACGAGCGTGAACTCCTGTTTCGTCTGTGATTGTCACTGTTTTTTCTACTGCCATAGTAAAAAACCTCCTATTATGATTTTAAATAAGGTCATGCTTCCCCTTAATTTTACTCTTTTTCCGGGTGATATTTCAAGAAATAATGAAAAATTTTCACCAAGAAGACACATCTAGCGAGCATGGCAATTATACGGAATGTGTCTTTTGAGCACAAATCATTTGCTTATCTAGCCAAGATAAAACATGTTGATAAACTTCAAATCGATTTGATTCATTGAATAACTCATGCCTTGCTTCTGGATAAATGGTTAGGTCAAGATTGGAAAGGCCGACTGATTGATAGAAATGATACGTCTTTTTGATCCCCTTTCCCAATTGCCCAACAGGATCAGCATCACCGCTTAAAAAGTAAATGGGTAAATCCTTTGGTATGTGTTTGGCTCGATCTTTTTGTTGAATCAGCTGTAACCCTTTATATAAATCGTAAAAAAACTGATGTGTCGGGATGAAACCACATAGCGGGTCTTCGATGTATGCTTGAATCGTTTCTTGATCGCGCGTTAACCAGTCAAATGAAGTGTTGTTTTCTACCTTTTTATTGTAGCCGAGAAATGTTAATTGATTCATGAAAGGGGACGGGGTGGCTTTTCCTTTCCATTTCCCCAACATTTTTGCTAGCCATTTGCCAATGATAAGTAACGGTTTTGGTTGCATTCCGGTCCCTAATAAAATCACGCCACTTAACATCGCTGCTTCTGGATGCGTCATATAATGTCTAGCGACAAATGATCCCATACTATGGGCGATCACAAAAACAGGAAGGGAAGGATGTTTTTCGCGAAGGTTATCCGTCACCTCAATCGCATCATTTGTTAAACGCTCAAATCCTTTGGTGTTAGCAAGGTAACCGAATGTAAGCTGTTGGTCATTCGCTGTTTTGCCATGTCCTCTTTGATCATATCCATATACGACGAACCCATGAGATATGAGATGCTCGGCAAAGTGATAATAACGTTCAATATGTTCAGTCATGCCGTGAATCAACAGTATGATAGCTTTAGGTTTCGTTTGATGACTGGACCATTGTTTAAGAAAAATTTGTTCTTGATCTGACATGGTCATCCATGTTTCTTGAATGTCCACATACCTCACATCCTTAACGTTATGTTTATCTTCATGATATCATGTTTTATTGAAATCCATCGACAATCACAGAATTTGCTTGCTATTAAAACCTTTTCTATGCTACATTAATATTATGTATTTGTACGTCTAGGAGGTGTCTGCAACATGTTGTCGGTTGCAATGACGTTATTAATTATTGATGCAATAGTTCTCATTACCTTTGTTTTATTACAATCTGGAAAGAGTGCAGGACTTTCTGGCGCGATTTCTGGTGGTGCTGAGCAACTATTTGGTAAGCAAAAAGCAAGAGGACTTGATTTGTTTCTTCATCGGGGTACAATTGTAACAGGTGTATTACTGTTTGTGCTCACGTTTGCGATTGCTTATCTTCTATAAACGAGACACACACATAACGAAAAGCAGGAACATCCTTTGCATAACGCAAAGGATGTTTTATTAAGACTATATGTAATTACATATCATGTGATGCGACATAAAGGAGTGGACGAACAATGAAAGTGAAACAACCAGAACCATTTATGTTTGAAGGAGACGAACGTGCGGTATTATTATTACACGGATTCACAGGTCACTCAGCAGATGTAAGAATGCTAGGGCGTTATTTGAACGGAAAAGGTTATACATGTTTAGCACCAATTTATCGTGGTCACGGAAAGTCACCAGAAGAATTAGTACAAGCTACTGCTGAAGACTGGTGGGAAGACGTGCAAGAAGCGTATCAGTCATTACGGGATAAAGGTTATGAGAAAATTGCCGTCGTCGGATTATCACTCGGTGGAGTTCTTGGATTAAAGCTTGCCTGCAACTATCCGTTAGAAGCAGCTGTTACGATGTGTTCTCCAATGTTTTTCGACAATGAAGAGCAACTGACGAAAGGATTCCGCCATTTTGCTAAGGAATATAAACAACTCGAGCAAAAAGATGAAGCGACTGTAGAATCAGAAGTTGAGCATTTAATTGATGATGCACGTACTTTATTCCAAGAATTAGCACAGACGATTCAAGATGTGAAAGATAATGTAGATATGCTATATACGCCTACTTTTGTCGTACAAGCCGCACAAGATCAAATGATTAATGTCGAAAGTGCGAATTACATTTATGAAAATGTAGAAGCAGATGAAAAAGAGATGAAATGGTATGAAAAATCTGGTCATGCGATTACATTTGGTCCTGAGAAAGATCAGTTGCATCAAGACATTGAACAATTTCTCGAATCAAACGTTACTTAATTTGCCATACTAAATGAAAAAGAAGAGGTGATCCAATGGATGAATCACTCCAACAATCGATCGTGGATTATTTTCAAGAAAATGCTACAAAGCCATTATCTGTTCAGGAATTAGAAGAGGAATTGGGTGTAAAAGATGCCGAAGCGTTCAAACATTTAGTGAAAGCATTAAATGCATTAGAAGAATCAGGGGAACTAATCAGAACGAGAAAAAATCGTTATGGATTACCGGAAAAAATGAACTTGATTCGCGGCACAATTCAAATGCATCAAAAAGGATTTGCTTTTCTATTGCCAGAATCTGAGGCTGAGGACGATGTGTATATCAACCATGCAGATTTAAACGCTGCAATGAATGGAGATACAGTATTTGTTCGTGTTGACCGGCATGAAGATAGCCATTCAAAAAAACCAGAAGGTGTCGTTGTTCGAATCATCGAACGAGCGACGGATCAAGTCATTGGAACGTATGAGGATAATGGTGCCTTTGGTTTTGTTATTGCCGATGATAAGCGCATTCCAAATGATATTTTTGTACCAAAAGATGAGTCAAAAGGTGCCATCGATGGACATAAAGTTATTGTAGAGATGACCAAATATCCTGAAGGACGTATGAGTGCAGAAGGTCGTGTGCTGGATATACTTGGTCATAAAAATGATCCAGGCATCGACATTTTATCGATTATCTACAAAAATAACATTACGATCGATTTCTCTGATGAGGTATTGCAACAAGCAGAAAACACACCTGAACAGATTTCGGAAAATGAATTGCAGAACCGAAGAGATCTACGAGATGAGACGATTGTAACCATTGACGGTGCGGATGCGAAAGATTTAGATGACGCGGTGTCAGTGAAAAAATTAGAGAATGGAAACTACAAATTAGGCGTTTATATTGCAGATGTCACTTATTATGTTGAGGAAAATTCACCGATTGACAAAGAAGCTTTTGAAAGAGCAACAAGTGTGTATTTAGTTGATCGCGTGATCCCAATGATTCCACACCGTTTATCGAATGGCATTTGTTCATTGAATCCACAAGTTGACCGCCTCGTGTTAGGCTGTGAAATGGAAGTTAACGGAAATGGTGATGTCGTTAATCACGAAATTTTTCAAGCAGTGATTAATACAACGGAACGGATGACCTATCAAGCGGTAAATCAAATCCTTGTTGATGATGACGAGGAAGTCAAACAGCGTTATCATTCCTTAGTGCCGATGTTTGAAGATATGCGTGATCTAGCCGAAATGTTGCGTAAAAAGCGGTTCGGTCGTGGAGCTATTGACTTTGACTTTAAAGAAGCACAAGTGGCTGTAGACCATAATGGAAAGGCAGAAGATGTCGTCATTCGTGAGCGTTCTGTTGGTGAGCGTTTAATTGAAGAATTTATGTTGTGTGCCAACGAAACGGTTGCTGAGCATTTCCACTGGATGGATGTACCATTTATATACCGTATTCATGAAGACCCAGAACCAGGGAAACTGCAAAACTTTTTTGAATTTATCGCACGTTTCGGTTATGTCGTCAAAGGAACTTCAAATGACATTCATCCGTCTGCATTACAAAAAGTCTTAGATGAAGTTGAAGGTAAAGATGAGGAAATGATTATTTCTAAGCTGATGCTTCGTTCGATGCAACAGGCTAAATATGACCCGCAAAGTATTGGTCACTTTGGCCTTGCAACGGATTTCTATACTCACTTCACTTCACCGATTCGCCGTTATCCGGATCTAATTGTTCATCGATTAATTCGTACGTATTTGATTCAAGGTCATTTAGATCCTAATACGAGGAACTATTGGAACGATGAGCTACCGGAAATCGCCAAGCATTCATCTATGAAGGAACGGGCAGCGGTTGATGCAGAACGTGAAGTGGATGACTTGAAGAAAGCTGAATTCATGCAAGACAAAATTGGTGAAGAATTTGAAGGGGTTATCAGTTCGGTTACGAATTTTGGCTTATTTGTTGAACTTCCAAATACAGTGGAAGGTCTTGTGCATGTCAGTTATCTAACGGATGATTATTACCATTATGATGAAAAAGCTTATGCAATGATTGGCGAACGAACAGGCAATGTATTTCAAGTTGGCGATGCGATTACAGTGAAAGTAGCAGAAGTTAGTTTGGAAGAGCGATCGGTTGACTTTGAAGTCGTCGGAATGAAGCCTAGTAAGAAAAAATCAAAGGCCAAAACCGATAAGGTAATCGAGGCGAAACGGAACAATCATGGCTTAAAAAAGAAGGCCAAAAACGCCCAAAAAGCAAAGGGAAAAAAGAAAAAGAACGGTAATAAAAAGAAAGGAAAGTAATGCATGCTTTACTTTCCTTTTTCCTCTTCAGGATAAACCAATGTTAGGATATTAGCGCGTGCTTTCTTTTTTTGTTACAATAAAGATTACGTGACATGAGGAGGAACCGAGGATGGCAAGAAATAAAGGACGAGTAATTGCACAGAACAAAAAAGCAAACCATGATTTTTTTATTGAAGAAACCTTTGAAGCTGGCCTTGTTTTAAAAGGAACAGAAATTAAATCGATTCGAGCTGGGCGAGTGAATTTAAAGGATAGTTTCGCTACGATTCGTAAGGGAGAAGCTTACTTGCACAACATGCACATTTCTCCGTATGAACAAGGAAACCAATTTAATCATGAGCCGACGCGAGCAAGGAAATTATTGCTTCATCGTAAAGAGATCGATAAGCTCGTAGGTGATATTCAGCAAGCTGGCTATTCGCTTGTGCCACTTAAAGTGTATATTAAAAATGGTGTTGCGAAACTTTTAATCGGTTTAGGAAAAGGGAAAAAGAAATATGATAAACGAGAAGACATGAAGCGAAAGCAAGCCAAACGTGATATGGATCGAGCCATCAAAGAAAGTTTCCAGCAGTAATTACCAGTTCAAATGTCTTGAACATGGCATTGATTATGTTATAATAATACTTGTCGTTACGGAAGATATCACAATTTTATATAAACATGAGTAAGATTATCTTTTCCGTTAACGCATTCTCTTCATGGGGACGTTACGGATTCGACAGGGATAGATCGAGCTCAGGCTGCACGTCGAGGTTACGACTCGTAAACCGTTACGCCAATAATAACTGGCAAAGAAAACAATTACGCTTTAGCAGCTGCATAAGCACTGCTGAAGGATCCTTCCTACCATCGCCCATGTGGTAGATTGAAGGGTCTCACTCATTAGTGGGCTACGCTGTCATCCTCCGTCTGTGGATCGGCAGAAGAGATCAATCAGACTAGCCACTCGGACGCCAGTTGGTAGGCAGAAGAGCTGGCGAAATCGCGAATATACCAACTAAGCGTGTAGAAGCCTGAGAGGCGATATCTCTGGACGTGGGTTCGACTCCCACCGTCTCCACCAATTAACTATAAACGTTGATATGGTGGTTTTTTTATTATCGTGATACACTTTGTGATACACTTTCACTTGAAATCACTCATATTTACGACTTGAGCAGGCTTAAAATCATCTTCCATTTTTGCAATTGCTTCATCTTCTTTATTGGGATATAAATGTGCGTATATATCATATGTCGTGGATGTATTAGCATGTCCTAGACGTTTGCTAACAATTTGAATGTCATTGCCTTGATTTATTAGATAAGATGCATGAGAGTGTCTTAAATCGTGTATTCTGATTCGTTTTACTTCGGCCTCCTTAATGTAATAAAAAAAATAACGGTCAACTGTTGTGTGTGCTATATGGTCGTAAAATTCACCAAAAACTACATAATCAGGTTTGTTTTTATTCATTAGCTTCAATTCGCCTAATAGATTCATGGTGTGTTGGGGCATTTTTATTTTTCGAATAGACGATTCATTCTTCGGTGATGTCACTCGTCCATGATAAACAGTCTTATCAATATTAATTGTATTACTTTCAAAATTAATATCCTTCCAGGTTAAAGCTAGTGCTTCACCTTTTCGTAATCCTCCATAGAAAAGAACCATGAAAAAGGTTTGGAACATAGGTTCTTTTATTACTTGGACAAACTGCTTAAACTCTTCAATTGTCCAAAACTGGACTTGTTTATTTTCTTTTATATCAACATTTCCAACTTCTCTCGCAACATTCAATTTTAAGTATTCAAGCTTAATTGCGTAATTGAAAACAGCTGATAATACCGTATGCACTTTTTTAACACTGCCTATAGATAAAATATCCAGCAGATCATCATGAAAACGAACAATGTCACGTTTTAATATATCCTTGATTTTTTTATGTTCAAATTGAGGTTTTAAATGAATTCGAATAACACTCTCGATTTTCATGTAAGATGATTCTTTTCTGCGTTTCTTATACCAATTCAGGTACATGTCAGCAATTTTACCAAAAGTGATGTTCTCTTCATCTTCTACATCGAAATTATAAAGATTCAGCTAGTGGAGGGAGTCTTATGTCTAACACAAAACTTTACATTGTTAGACGTGAACATCGGATAAAACAAGCTGATATTGCCGAGAAATATGTATTTCTAAGCAAACTTACTATTGAAAGGAAAAGGGGATTACACCCTTTACACAAACAGAAATGGTGATGTTGGCAACTGTATTCGGGTGTACCTTAAACGATTTATTTTGGGAAGCAGACATACAGAGGTAACACCAGGATCATTGAAAAAGTTTATTACTGGTGACGGGAATGCATCAAAAGATAATCTTATCCTACCGCTGTATAAGAAGTTTAAATACGAGCATGATTCGGACAACGTAAGAGATGCCTATGTATTAGCCCAAATTGGTAGATACATAGATGGGCTAGATACACCAACAAGGTATCAAGAAGCGGTTCTTAAAAAGGTGATCGGATGAATGAAAAGAAGATCGATTTATACATAGACGAGATTAAGAAGTATCAAAAGCAAATAAACAATTTACCGGATATTGATAAAGTATCAAGAATAAATCTACTCTCCAAGCAATTAACGTTGATTGGGATACTATCCAGTGAATACGCCAAGCAATACAAAGGATATTGATATTGTAAAGGGAGCAAATTCTGTTTGGCAACCTGGAGATCCTACAGGTCAAATTGTTACAAGGTTATCAACTAATAAACAATTAAAATATTTAACTGAAATTACTGATGTCATTGGACAGGTATATGATGCATTGCCGGAAGATTATCAAAAAATGACGGAATTAAGGTATTGGTCCAAACAAAAATATACATGTGATTTAATCGCAATGAAAATAGGTATAAGTGAACGCCAAGCGCGTCGTTGGCGAAACGAGATTGTGAAGATAACTGCAGAACAATTGGGGTGGAGATAATACATTCGGTATTAAACATTAAATTCCTTTTATGTAAATAAAAAAAAATTAAGTTAAAAGAAGGAATTTAAGTCTTTTTTGTCGAATCTATTAATTGAACTAAAAATTACAAGGAGGAGTATATTATGAAAAAATTAGTATTGTCCTTAGTTACTGTCGTCTTAAGTGTCTTAGTTGTAGCGCCAGTTTATGCCGATGCTTCTACAGAATACTTCAGGTGGCCTGCTGAGGGAACAGTAACATCAGAATACGGCATGCGCTGGGGGGATATGCATGAAGGTATAGACATTGCGAAAAAAGGTGATGTTCCTGTTACTGCAGCGTATTCCGGATATGTTACAAGATCAACTGAGATGAATGGGTATGGAAATATTATAACTATTCGACATAAAATTGGTGGAGATACTTATGAAACTGCTTATGCACATCTTAGAAGCAAAGCTGTATCCGTTGGAGATTATGTAGATATAGGTGATTTTATTGGATGGATGGGTAATACTGGTGATTCATCTGGTCAACACTTGCATTTTGAAGTTCATAAACCTTCATGGAGAAATTCAACAAATCCACGAGATTATTTAGGTAGTAGAGCAGGGGTATTGGATGGTACAGAATTCAATCCTACTAATGGTTCTTATGGATATGTTCAGATCGATACATCTCCTGAATATGGTGTTAATGTCTATGATGCACCCAATGGTGATTTTGTGAAAAGAGTACCTGGACAATCAGTATATGGTGTATATGCTAAAGAAGATGGATATTATAATCTAGGCGGGAATCAATGGGTAAAAGAAGGTAGTGTCAACTTTAAAAGATTTAGAGCATACGTGAATTATGATCATAGATATGGTGTAAACGTCTATGATGCTCCTAGTTCTAATGGAGATTTTATTAAGAAGGTTTCTGGTAACGATGTATTTAATGTTTATGAATACAGAAACGGATATTACAATCTAGGTGCTGGGCAATGGGTTAAAGGTGACAATCTATTGATTATTAAGCCTCTGTTTAATTAATAAGAATATAGCACAAAAATGTCCGAAAGATGTCCGTTTTGGCACCTAAAACCGTGTTATTATGATAGTGTGGAAGAAAACCATAAAGATGATTCTCCCTTCATTCCTATGCAGCAATCGCTTATGCGGTTGCTGTAATTTTTGGCAGGAATTTTTAATTTTGTGTCGAATTAGTAGGTAGAAGGGGATGGGAATATGAAATGGTTTGAAAGAAATATTAAAGTTGGTCATTATTTCTATATTATTTTAATTCTTGTTATTATAATTTGTTTTACTGGTAATTTAGGCAGTATAACTGCAGGTGACATTAATGGTGTCAATATAAATGGTTCTACTTTTACACAAGACAGTACCGATGGCACTATTACCTTAGATAATAATGGCTTTGAGCTTTTGGATAACACTTATGATGAAAAAATATTCATTGGTATAACAAACAGCGGTGGAAACCATGGTGGGAATTATGGTGTTTACTTCCAAAGACCTGATGATTCGTTTTTGGGTGGATTATCCTATTACTATACTGATTTGATATTAGAAGGAAAATCAAATGTATCTATTATAGGTTGAGATCTAGGGGTTGGTATTGATGGTTTAAGCTCAGTTTCAGATTTGGGCACACAGATTGATGGAGGCTTGCGAGTAGATGGAAATGGCGTTTTGGTCAGATCGTCAGGACGTTCACTTATATTAAGATCGTTATCTGATGGTAATTTTGCAGCAACATATGTCGATTTCCAAAATACTAATGGTGACCGTTTAGGTTACTTCGGCTTCGGTAAGCCCGAACGATAATGTGTTTTACATTAGTAACGATGTAGCAGGTGCAGTTGAAATAAGAGCTGATTTACACGTTAACGAAGATTTCACAGTTTCGGGTTCAAAGTCAGCTATTGTTGATACTGTATATTATGGTACTCGAAAAATGTATGCCGTTGAATCCCCCGACAATCGATTTGTTGCTTACACGGAGCATGTGCTTGAAGAGAGTGAGCATGAAATCATTATTGAACCTATGTTTTTATAAACGATCTCTCAATATTTTGTAGTACCGCATATTCAAAACGGTGCAGACGTGACTATCATCCAGAGATCGGATGATAGATTCAGGGTTTCCGTAACCAAGCATAAAGCCGAAGTTGTATTTGAAGTGAATGGGTTACGTAAAGGATATGAAGGTGTATATATGGAACAAGTAAAAAATAACGAGGAGGAAGTAGTATGAAACAAGATGTTAATAAAATCATAGATACAGTAAGTAATGAGTGGGCGCAGGATTTATGTAATACTAAAAGAAAAATTGCTGTATTGGTGGAGGAAAATCGATTATTAAAGCAAGGAAATTAACAATTGAGACAGGAATAATCAAGCACCTAACCGGGCGTATTTTTTTATGCAGGAATTTCTTCCTTTTTGTCGAATAAATGATGAAGAGGAGGGATTTAGTTGGAAATAGAAACAAGAATCAATAATTTCATTATTTCTATTATGAGCGCTATAGAGAATGAAAATTGGTATGCGGCTCTGTCTATATCACTTACATTACCAGATATATGTTCTAAAATTGAAAAGCCTAAGAACTCACCCAATGATAGATATCCTAAATGGTTCGATAAATATGTATCAAAATATTACACTGTTTATCACAGAAATTCGAAAATAAATACTTTCTTAACTGGTAATGACGCGTATGCATTGAGATGTTCCTTTTTACATCAAGGGGAAACTAACATCGAAGAACAAAAGGCTAGAAAGGTATTAAATGATTATGTGTTTGTTGCACCACTTGCAAATAGTATAGTGCATAATAACAAGGTGAATGACACATTGCAATTGCAAGTGGATATTTTTTGTAAAGACATAATAGAAGGGATAAAGGAATGGTTAGACGACGTTAAGAATAATAAAGAAATTAACGAGAGGGCTAAAAATATAATAGAAATAAAAAACAACTCACCTTTCTACTTTTAAGGTGTAGTATATCAAAAATTAATGATATATAAGCATCTCAATAATGAGGTGCTTTTTTTATATCGAAAATTATAGGAGGCTAAAAATGGATATGGCAATCAATAGTCCTAAAGCAATCATAGGGGTGGTTGCTTTTTGTTTTAGTTATTTGTTTGGGGGATGGTCGCATTTGTTAATCGCATTGGTGGTTTTTGTAACATTTGATTACATCACAGGGTTAGTTGCAGTAGGGACAGAAGGCAAGATAAAAAGCCAAGTTGGATTTTGGGGGATTCCCAAAAAGATATTAATCTTTGGTTTAGTTGCGATGGCTGGAATGGTTGATAAAGTTTACGTTGATTTAGTCGGCGAGTCTATCAATATTGGTGGATATGAGTTAAGCGTAATGAGCGCAACCATGGTTAACGAGTTTATTAGTATCAGTAAAAATCTTGGAAGATTGGGCATGCCAGTCCCAAGCCCGCTTAAAAAAGCGATTGAAATTTTTAAAGATCAACCAACAAAAGGAGAGGATAAATAATGGTCAACATTAAAAAATGGATTGTATCGGATGAAGTAGCAAAGGAAATAACGTACGGTGATCGAATGGTAAAAAGACCATTACCGTCCACCAAACAGGGAATACGAATGAAGGTGAGAACGCTGTCGCTCATGCCAAAATACAGTTAGGTGGTAACTCTCGTAAAGCTTCCTGGCATTATCAAGTTGATGATTTACAGGTTATCCAGCCCTTTGAGAATGATGCGCAGTGCTGGCACGCAACAGATGGGCATGGACCAGGTAACTTAGATGCAATCGCTGTGGAGCTATGCGTTAACTCTGACGGTGATTATCAAAGAACCGTCGAAAACGGCGTTAAATTAGTTAAGCATTTGCTAGATAAGCATAACCTGTCTATTAATGATGTAAAGCAACACCACGATTGGTATCCTAAAAATTGCCCAGCTCAATTACGAGCTAGGAAGAAAGGTATCAGCTGGGATGACTTTTTACTGATGGTGCAAGGTAAATCTATTGATGCACCTGAACACAAAGTAAAATCAGCAACGGATGATAATAACGGTGCAAACCTAACGGTTGACGGATACTGGGGTACCAAGACCACCACTGCATTACAAAAATCGCTGGACACAGTTGTAGATGGCGTGATTAGTGGCCAGGTCCACAATCAAGCAACTGATGCGGTTGTATCTGGTATAACCTTTGGGGGAGGTGGTAGCTTAGTAATCGAGACATTGCAACGTAAAATTGGATCCACAGATGATGGATTACTTGGACCTAACACGGTAAGCGCATTACAAGAGTATCTTGGCACTGTAGTAGATGGTGTAATTAGCGATCCATCACTTGTGGTAAAAGCATTGCAACGTGCACTTAATGCAGGTAATTTGTAAAAAATAGGCCCTCACAATGTGGGGGCTTACTTTAAGGAGTTGTTATTAAATGAATTTTGATCAAAAACTGATTAAATTAGAAAGTAAAGAGAAAGAGCTAGAAATGAAAATTAATAAAGACATTAAAAGATATTTTATTGCAAAAGTACCTAAATGGGCTGAACAGTCACATTAAATATCAAGCGGTAAGGCGATATGTCTTTGTTTCATTTATTAAACTAAATACTTTTTGTAGTTATGATTACTATCAAATAATCACATTACTTGATAAAAACAAACTTATTTGAGAAGGTTTTTAATATTTTCAACTATTTCATTAATAGTGTTAATACCGCTATTTAATGCAAGTTTATCAGATAATGAGTAACTGTATTTATTAACTTGATCTGCTGTTACATTATGCCAAATCGGTAAAAGCATTTGCTGGTTGGAACTACTTTCTTTGTTAAGAATTCCATCCAGTTCATAGTTCGTCCAATATTTATCGATGAAGCTAGGCGATATTACTACAATCCCGTATCGTGAATGCCGAAGTCCTTTGTCAATTTCTTGACGAATACTTTTCCCCCAGCCAATACTATCGCTATCATACCAAATACTGATATCAGCTTCTTTAATAGCCTTTGCTAAATCGTTAACAAAACCGTCCTTATCGTCACTTGAGTGAGAAATAAATACGTCATATTCCTTTTGAACTTGTGATTCATCATCTGAAAAGTTATCATCTGATGTTATAACAGACTGTTTATATTTAAATTCTTTTAGTTTTCGTTCTTGCTGTTTAAAAAGTTTATCCTGCTCCTTTTGTTTTAATGATTGCAAATCAGCTTGTGCTTTTTGAAGTTCGGTTCTCTTTTTAGAAATTTTAGTAGCCAATTTTGATTGTTTTTCTTTAGCTGAGGAACTCTTTTTGTTTTCTCTTTGAATTTCATTCCTTTTATTTTTCATTGTAGAAGTACTTTTGGTTCTATTAATCGAGGCTTGCGCTTTATTTATTTTACTTAGTGCGTCACTCTCTTCTTTTAATTCTTTTGCATGCTGAGATTCAAATTGTTTGAGTTCTCTTTGCAAGCGACTAATTTTACTATCTAGCATAGATGTACTTGGCATACACATTCTCCTTCTTATAAAGCTAATTTATTTAAGCAACATTTTTTCTTCTCTATCTCAACATATTTCTACACCAGCCAACAGAATTCCTTCAAATTCATACTTTTTTCTCCCTATTACAAGAATTTTCTTTTTTGAATTTAAATAATCATTTAGAATGTCGATACATAGATTTGGAGGGGATTATATTGGAAATTAAATTTACTGATGTTTTAATTTTAATCACAGGAATAACAACTGTGCTGTATTTCTTTTCTTCGCATAACATAAAATCAATAAAAGAATATTCAAAGACTGAAATAGATAATGCAACTAGAAAATCATTTACCTTTTTAAATATAAGTATCTACTTGATACCATTTCTAATCACTGCATTTTTAAGTCTGCTTTTATATAACAAATGTAATATTTCTATGGATACTTTAAGTAAATTTTTCCGAATCACCATTTCGTTAGTATTAGTCATCACATGGATTTCACCTTTTTTGGGACACATTTTTCACTTTAAGCATAGAGTAAAAAAACGTATTAGAAGTATCTTTTATGAAAAAAATATATATGATCGAGATGAAGTAAAATATTACAAATGGATGAATAGGGCACATAAGTTATTAATTACTTGTGGTACTTTACATGGTCTAATAGCACCTCTTTTTATACAAATAGAATCGCCTCTATCTTTTCAAAATATTTTGGTTTCTATATTTTTAATCTATGGATTAATAATTATATTATATTCACTCAGCAACATGATGGTATATGCGATTACTTATAAATTCGAAAAATATAGATTTGTTACATACGATGGAATTTCATTCAAAGGATATTTAATAGCTGAGGATGCTGAATTTTTTGTTATAAAACAAGATAAACAAAGGGTGCAATTTATAAAAAAGGATGTAATAAGAGGTTATGAATGTTTAAATTTTTAAGCGCATCTAGTGGCAATCTCTACGATGCGCTTTATTACTTCTTTTTGTCAAATAACCCCTCAAGTATCTCCAACACTTTCTTCCGAATAGCCGGATTAAAATAATTCCGTTTCTCTTCTATTTTATCGCGTATAAAAATGTATTCCGTAAATAACTCACTCTTATTTGATAAAAACATTTGTAGTTTTTGCTGCTAAATTCTTTACCCGTCATTCCAGATTTGCTTCACATTTCTTTTAATAAGCTACCAATATTTTCATCTTCCATTTCTACCTCTCCTAACTTCGAGTGTTTAACAAATAAGGGTAGTCCATCTGTAGCATACATGTATTGCAGAAAGTTATTAAAAGTAATTTTATATACTTCCTCACCCGTTTGTTAAAGAACAATTTATTTATTTTCCTTTTCTTGTAGCCATAGAAACAGGTTTGTAATAAGTTTAGATACAATGGAAAGTGCCACAAATAATAGAAATAAATGAACATAATTTACTCCCTTAAATATATGGAGCAAGTGGAGTTTTACCATAATTGGTTCTAATACAAAGGCAATTATTGCTGATAATATTACAGCGTATAGATAGATATTCTTTTTATGATTTAACGTCCATTGATATAACAACATAAAACACACTGGTATCAATGAAGCGCTAAAGGAAAATCCCGGTAAAAAGGGGGTAATTTGATAAGGGTATTCCCACAGACCCAGACTAACAGCGATAGAAGTAGCGTAAGAAAACCATACATGATAATTAAGTCCAAAAAAACCAAGAAGTAACATTTTATTTTTATCAATTAAAATGAATAACACTATTAGGGGTACGATTAATAATAGAGTGATTACCCAAAATTGCCATACATCAAAGTTCGAAAATGATGTCCAATACTCTTTTTCAAATTGAGTTACCTCTTCAGTCATAGACCTGATTTTATTTAAGTGTTTTAATTGTTCTCCCTTCACTTACTATCCCTCCCGATAATGCATAATTATCGGGTATTTTAACCATTTGTTTGTTAAACTATTCTGCCCATTAGTTTGAACAAGCCACTTAGAAGTTCGTTGAATAAACATTCCTCGTTATACAATCTCTTCATATTTAATTATACATAAAATGCTATAAACATACTGTCGAAACCTACATTGTTTAAATGCCATAAACAAATAGCTAATCTTGCTGCAGTGTATTTATATCTTGATCAATCGTCAGAATGGTCATCGATAAAAATAGGTAGCGTGATAATGTGTTTGCTTCATGATCTTTTAGGTAGCGCAATGTACTCACTCCTCATAAAAAGAACATTTGTTCCTGGTATAGTTCGAAATGTTAAGTTGTGCAAATTGTATTTTATGGAAGGAATTTAACTAAAACTGTCGAAATATACAATGATCACAAAGCAAGGGTGGTGTGAATGTGAATAAACAACGAAGACGGTTTAAAATGATCGGTACCGAATACGATCGTGAAGTAGGGGGGACGAATCGTTAAAGT
>NZ_APML01000026.1 GCF_000359605.1 Gracilibacillus halophilus YIM-C55.5 | reverse complement strand
GCGTCGTTTATTTAACGAAATGGATACCTGAACATACCCATTCATTTATTTTAGGCATAAGTGAGCAATTTAACCAAATCATACTACCCATTTTTGAGAAGGTAATGGAGATTATCAATGGATTAACGTCTGAACAGCAATTGTTACTTCAAGAGCAATTGGAGGAGTTTAGTATAAGCATTGCCGATCAAATGGCCAGTTTATTAGAAACAACATTGCGCTTTACGGGGAATCAATTAGCCACTCTTCCCGGTTCACTTACCATGATTGTTTTTTCACTTTTATGTACATTTTTTCTTTGTAAGGATTGGGACAAATTTTACCGTAGCATGATACATCATAGCCCCACAAAATTAGTAGAGATATGTTCGGATATGTATCAACAAATTCGTGTCACACTTTTTCGATACTTCAAAGCTCAACTGATGTTGATATCGATTAGTGGTCTCATTATTTTCATTGGTTTTATCATCTTACAAATCAAACATGCTTTAACCATTTCTTTTTTACTATGTTTGATCGATTTGTTACCGATTTTAGGTACGGGCCTTGTTTTTGTTCCTTGGATCGCTTATTTATTCTTTAGTGGACAAATACCTCTTGCAATTGGTATTGCAGTTATTTATTTACTCGTCATTTTGCAAAGACAGTTACTCGAGCCAAAGATGGTCTCTGAAGCCATTGGTATCCATCCTATCTTAACGATTTTATCCATTTATGTTGGCTTTCAACTCATCGGATTTACTGGGTTATGGGTAGGACCCGCCTGCTTATTTCTTATGAAAGCATGTATGGATGCTTCTGTATTTCAACACATGATACAATTCATCAAAGGACATCCTTCATCTTCTAAAAACGGTAATATTTCCACGATCAATCATTCTTCGAAACGTTCTTTGTAACCAACGTTTCACTGGTGTTCGAGTTACCGGGAAAAGAAGGATGAAACCAATCGCATCTGTAATAAAACCTGGGGTGAGTAAGACCACACCGCCAATCAAGATGCATATGCCATCAAATATTTCTTCGCGTGGGACTTGTCCCATGTTCATTGACTGTCTCGTTTTGTATAAAGTCTCTAAACCTTGATATTTGGCTAACCAAGCACCCGCTGCACCTGTCAACATAATTAGTAGTACCACCCACCAAGGACCAATTTTACCACCAGCCCAAATAAACACACCGATTTCCAAAGCAGGTAAGAGTAATACTGCTAACAAAAACCATCGAAACATGTTGTCACTCCTCTTTGGTTGGACATATTAAACATCATTTCTTCTTACGAATAAGAAGAAGCTAGCACAAAAGAACTTGAGTTATGAATACCCGAATGTTAACTGCTCCCAAAACCAGCTAACATTCGGGCAATATTTGAAGAATTTTCTTTTATCCTAATCTTTATGCTTTTTACAGGACACTAGCATGTCCAGCATAAATGTCACCTTTGCTAGCGTCAATCGTAATATCTTGTCCACTTGATATGATATCAAGTGCATTTTCAACACCAACAATGACTGGAATGCCTAAACTAAGACCAACAACAGCTGCATGTGAAGTTAAGCCACCTTCTTCGGTGATAATTCCTCCAGCTTTTTCAATAGCCGACATCATATCTTTATCCGTTGACTGTGTAATAATGATATCATCTTGTTTTACTTTCATTTTAGCGTCTTCAGCGTCTTTGACTACAATTGCTCGTCCATAGGCACTTCCTTGACCAACGCCACTACCTTTTGCCAATACATCACCAATAACATGAATTTTCATCAAGTTAGTGGTGCCACTTTCACCGACAGGTACCCCGGCCGTAATAATGACACGATCACCACGCTTAAAGTAATTCGTTTGTAATCCACCTTCAATTGCTTCTTCTAATACATCATCCGTTGTATATCCTAATTTACCGACAATTGTTTCTACTCCCCAGACTAACGCTAACCGTCTACTCACTTCTTCGTTAAATGTGACAGCAACAATTGGCGCTTCAGGGCGATACTTCGAAATCATCCGTGCGGTAAATCCACTTACGGTTGGGGTCAAAATGGCATCCACATTTAAGTTCATCGCCGAATGATTCACAGATTGACTGATGGCATCCGTTATCGTCATTTCTGTTTCTTTGGATCGTACGTCTAGTACGGCTTTATGATTGATGCCCGTTTCTGCTTTGTGTGCAATATTGCTCATCGTTTGTACCGTCTCAATTGGATAATCCCCCGCAGCTGTTTCACCTGATAGCATAATCGCATCCGTACCATCAAAAATGGCATTGGCCACATCGGATGCTTCTGCACGTGTAGGTCTCGGGTTGTTCTGCATGGAGTCTAGCATTTGTGTAGCTGTAATCACTGGTTTTCCAGCATTATTACATTTTTGGATCATATCCTTTTGCACAAGTGGTACCTCTTCAGGAGGAATTTCGACACCTAGGTCACCACGCGCCACCATTAAGCCATCACTGACTTGTAGAATGTCATTAAGATTGTCGACACCTTCTTGATTTTCGATTTTAGGGACAATTTGAATGTTGGTTGCTTCATGTTCTTCAAGTAGGCCTCTAATTTCCAATACATCGGATGCCCTTCTTACAAAAGAGGCTGCAATGAAATCGACACCTTGTTCAATACCGAAAGTGATATCAGCTGCATCTTTATCTGTCATACCTGGTAAATTGACACTAACATTTGGTACATTAACACCTTTTTTATTTTTCAAAACGCCTGTGTTACGTGCGACTGTCTTCAATTCATTACGGTCTTTATCAACCTCAGTTACTTCTAACGCAATTAGGCCATCATCTAATAAAAGCTTAGCACCTGGTTCTACATCATGGATTAATTCTGGATATGTAACAGAAATGCGTTCAGCATCCCCCTGGATATCTTCCATAGAAACATAGACAGTACTTCCTTTCGTAATCGTCGCAGCACCATCTTTCAGTTCCCCTGTCCGTATTTCAGGACCTTTTGTATCTAATAAAATGGCTACTGTTTTCCCAAGTTTTCGCGCCGCTTTGCGAATATTTTGAATTCGTGTACCATGTTCTTCATAGTCACCATGGGAAAAATTTAATCGAGCGACATTCATTCCTGCTTGAATTAATTCTTCTAGCTTATCAATAGATTCAGAAGCTGGACCAATCGTACAAACAATTTTTGTTCTTCTCATTAGTTTACGTTCCTCCCTTAATGCTACTTACCGTGTCAACCTTTTGTTTGTTACAAAAATTATATCGATAATTGATTCGATAATTCATACATGTTCATATTAACATAATGCTTTTTATTTAGTATATCTAATAAGTCATGATCAACAACCACATTGTTCTCAATCCCTGTCATTCTACCGCCGTTTCCTTCAATTAGTAAATCTACCGCTTTGGCACCTAAACGACTAGCAAGGACTCGATCATAACCAGACGGAGAACCTCCACGCTGGATGTGTCCTAACACGGTCACACGTGTATCCATTTGCGTTTCCTCTTCGATCTTTTTACCGTATTCGACACCACTGCCGACACCTTCAGCTAAAATGATAATTGAATGTTTCTTTCCGCGTGCTTGTCCGCGTTTTAGTTTATTAATCACACTTTCAAATCCCTCTGCTCGTTCGGGGATAATAATACTTTCAGCTCCATTAGCAAGGCCTGCCCATAATGCCAAGTCACCTGCATCTCGTCCCATAACTTCTACAACATATGTACGTTCATGTGAAGTCGCCGTATCACGTATCTTATCAACAGCAGTAACGACCGTATTTAAAGCCGTATCAAAACCAATTGTATAATCCGTTCCTGGTATATCATTATCAATCGTTCCAGGAACACCAATACATGGAAATCCTTTTTCCGTTAATTTAGAAGCTCCCTGAAATGAACCGTCTCCTCCAATCACGATAAGACCTTCAATACCGAAACTTTTCATATTTTCAATTGCTTTATTTTGACCTTCATCTGTTTTAAATTCAGGTGAGCGTGCAGAATATAAAATCGTTCCGCCTCTTTGAATAATATCACCAACAGAACCTAGTTCCATTTTTTTAATATTTCCTTGGATCAAACCTTCATAGCCATTATATACACCAAAGACTTCGATGCCTTGATACATGGCATTACGAACGACTGCGCGAACAGCAGCATTCATACCTGGTGCATCGCCGCCACTCGTTAGTACGCCAATTTTTTTCATATCTTTCACCTCTTTTTGTTGTAATCGTTCTTTGTACTCATTTCTTTCCATGCATCGGTTTCGTTATACCGAAGTATTCGCCCATTTCGATTATACATCAATTGACAAGAGAACACATCCCTAACGATGTTATTATATAAGATTTCGCTTAATGAGCAAAGTGAAAACAAATCGTGCGGCATAAATACGGCAATATCATTCATACATCAAGAAAGCCATAAAGACATGCATGAAACGATTCATGTCCTTATGGCTCGTATATTATACTTCTATTAATGATTGCACTTCGCCCATTTGTTTAAATTTATCCCAACGATTTTCCAATAATGCTTCTGTATCTAGCGTTTGTAATTGATGAAGTGACTCATGAATCACTTGATCCATTTCTTTAACTTGTGTCTCTATATCACGATGAGCGCCCCCTAAAGGTTCAGAAATCACTTGATCAATGATACCTAGTTCTTTTAAGTCAGGCGCTGTGATCTTTAACGATTTTGCTGCTTTTTCTGCTTGTCCAGCATCTTTCCACAATAAAGCAGCTGCACCTTCTGGTGAAATGACGGAATACGTAGAGTTTTCTAGCATATGGATATGATCTGTAACGCCTAGACCTAAGGCGCCTCCACTTCCACCTTCACCAATGACAATACTTATAACGGGTACTTGCAGGCCTGCCATTTCCATTAAATTACGAGCGATCGCTTCACTTTGACCACGTTCTTCAGCTGCTCTTCCAGGATAAGCACCTTTTGTATCAATAAAAGTAATAACCGGACGATTAAATTTCTCCGCTTGCTTCATATGTCTTAGAGCTTTTCGATAACCTTCAGGGTGAGACATGCCGAAATTTCGCTGGAGATTTTCTTTCGTATTTTTTCCTCGTTGTTGACCGATAATCGTAACAGGCTCACCATGAAATCTCCCAATTCCAGTGACAACAGATTCATCATCGCCAAACCTTCGATCCCCATAAAATTCAATAAAATCAGTAAATAGTACGTCAATATAGTCTAGACTCGTCGGGCGATCTGTATGGCGAGCAATTTGTACACGATCCCAAGGCTGAAGTTGACCATAGATATCATCTTCTAATTTAGCGAGTCGAGCTTCCATTTTGCTAATTTCCTCAGACAGATCAATTTCACTGTCTTTTGTCATTTCTTTTAATTCTTCAATTTTGTCTCGTAATTCAACAATGGGTTTTTCAAACTCCAGTACTTGTGTCATTTTTTTCACCTCCAGTCTGATGCAATGCTAAAATAGTTCCTAGTGTACCTCTCATGGAATGACGGTCAATGACTTTGTCCACTTGTCCATGCTTTTGTTGAAATTCGGCCGTTTGAAAATCATTCGGTAACTTTTCGCGAATCGTCTGCTCAATGATTCGTCTTCCGGCAAACCCAATTAACGCACCAGGCTCAGCAAAGTTATAATCACCAATCGATGCAAAACTAGCTGAAACACCGCCTGTCGTTGGATTGGTCATAACGGAAATAAACAGACCTTTTTCTGCATGGAAACGTTGAATCGCTACAGAAGTCTTCGCCATTTGCATTAAACTGAGAACACCTTCCTGCATACGTGCCCCACCGGAAGCTGTGAAAATAATCATTGGGATCTGTCGTTTGCGTGCTTCTTCTACAGCCCTAGCGATTTTTTCCCCAACAACTGACCCCATACTTCCCATTCGAAAGCGGGCATCCATAACGGCTAATGCTGTTGTTACTCCCTGGATATCAGCTTTACCGGTTATAATGGCTTCATTCAATCCCGTTTTGATTTGATCTTTTTCTATCTTTTCTTCATATTGAGGAAAATCTAACGGATTCTGTGATTTCATGTCTTTATCCCATTCTTCAAATGTATCTTCATCCACTAGACTTGTAATCCGATCGATTGCTGGTAATTGGTGATGATGCCCACATTCTGGGCAAACATTCAAATGATTTTTTAGCTCTTTTTGATAGAAAATTTTATTACAACCACTACACTTCTGCATTAAACCTTCAGGTATATCTTTCTTCGCTTTTTCCCCTGGTACAGAAGCATATTTTTTCTTTTTGCCAAACAGCAAGGAAGATTCCTCCTTTATGTATAGTGCCAGTTCTTTAATGATTTTAATACGTTTTATCCATTATGGCTTGATCGTGCTTATATTTATTTACAATATCATAATATACTTTTATTTCATACCAATTATTCTCATTGTCTTCAGAAAAGTCCTGAAGCAATCGCCAAATTTTGAATAATAATTGATTTCGTGAAGCAATAAAAAAGATAGAAAAAAATTGATGATGTTTATCTGCCATTGATCGTTCAGAATCGGCTAATAGATCTTCTAAAAATTTGATCGTTTCAGCATCAATATGCGGCCGATTTTCACAGACCACATATTGTTCTAAGACCGTCTTCACCTCTTGTACTTCTCCAGCCGTATGCTGCTCTGTTAACACAAATGAGGCTAATAAATTTACCATATGATAGGATTGATATTCTCTTAGAAAGGTCCCTTCGCCTTTTCTTGTTTCAATAATACCTAACAATTCAATCGCGCGTAATGCTTCACGAATCGATGAGCGTGCTGCATTAAATTGTTCAGCTAGCGCACGTTCGGAAGGTAACTTGTCTCCAGACCTCCAGCCTTCTACTTTCATTAACCGTTGAATTTCATCTAGGACCTCTTGATATACTTTTCGATGTTCCAGCATAGGCTGCTCCCCCTGCAACTACAAGTTAGAAAAACGCTGATTGATCTTTTTCTCTATTTCTGAGGTTGTTAGTTTTAAGCGTGCTACATCCGTATCAATGGCTGCTTGGGCTACACTTTTAGCAACTACTGACGCTACTCGTTCATCAAAAGGATTCGGAATGACATAGTCTTCAGCTACGTCTTTTTCCTTGATCAAGGATGCAATGGCCTCTGCAGCTTTCACCTTCATTTGCTCATTAATATCGCTCGCACGTACATCTAATGCGCCTCTAAAAATACCAGGAAACGCAAGTACGTTATTTACTTGATTCGGAAAATCTGATCTTCCCGTTCCAATAACTTTCGCCCCAGCTTTCTTTGCTTGATCAGGCATAATTTCTGGTTCTGGATTCGCCATAGCAAAAATAATTGCATCAGACGCCATCCGTTTAACCATATCTTCAGATAACAAACCACCTACGGATACACCGATAAATATGTCTGCATCGGTTATCACTTCTTCTAATGCGCCTGATTGTTGCTTTTGATTCGTAAAAGTAGCTACTTCTTCTTTCAATTCATTCATTCCATGTTGGCGATCCTTGTAAATCGCCCCCTTAGAATCACACATAATCATTTCTCTAACCCCAAAGTGATAAAGTAGCTTGACGATAGCTATCCCTGCTGCTCCAGCCCCATTTAAGACAACTTTCACATTTGTTATATCTTTTTTAACCAATTTCAACGCATTTAATAATCCAGCTACTGTCACAATAGCTGTCCCATGTTGATCATCATGAAATACGGGGATATCGATTACATCTTTTAACTTCTCTTCTATCATAAAACATTCAGGTGCTTTGATATCTTCTAAGTTGATTCCACCAAAATTCGGGGCAGCTAGTTGGATGGTACGAATCATTTCTTCTGTATTACTGGTTTCTAAACAGAGTGGAAAGGCATCAACATCTGCAAACTGTTTAAAAAGGACGGCTTTACCTTCCATTACAGGTAATGCTGCATTTGCTCCAATATCCCCAAGACCTAATACTGCCGACCCATTCGACACGATACCGATCATATTACTTTTCATCGTATAATCATAAATCGTGTCCTTCGACGTACTAATTTTTCGACACGGTTCTGCTACACCAGGTGAATATGCCAAACTTAAATCCTGCGCATTACGAATGGGTACTTTCGATTTTATCGTCAATTTTCCTTTACATTCTTCATGCATTTGCAGTGCTTCTTTTTTTAAGTTGGTCAAGGCTTCCACTCCTTTTGTTAGCATCATTTTCGAACAACCGCTCGCTGGTCAGACCAGTAACTCCTACATTATATCAAATCGAACACACATGTAAAGAAACGTTAGCGAAGCGGTACTCCATTAACTTATTGTACCGCAACATTATCATTTCCAAACCTACTTCTTAATTGTTGAATGATATCGGCATGATTTTCTAACCAATACTCTTTGGATAATTTAAATAATTGCTTTTGATCTTGATGATATACATAAACGACTGCACGACCCGGATATTGATTCGCAAGCGATCGTAAATAATCGATAGTCGTAGCTTCTTCATCAGCATTGATTTGTATATAAATACGAGCTTGCCTCATTTGCTCTGATTCGATATCAAATGGCTGAAGTTGTTCCACAATATATTGTGTGTTTCCTCGTCTCTCGTCTACTCTTCCTTTTGTAGTGACAAAAAGATCTTCTTCGATCCAATGATTCACTTCTCGATATGCGTGAGGGAATAATACCGATTCAATTTCTCCCGTTTCATCGGATAAAGTCGCAAAAGCCATTGACTCTCCTTTTTTTGTTCGAATGACTTTTAGCGATTGAACAGCAGCCACCATTGAGACATACCTTCGTTTTGCATGCTTAGCATCTTCCACGGATATATAACCAGATTCACGCAACTCATCTCTCATTTTTAACAAGGGATGTGTAGATACAAAGAAGCCAATCACTTCTTTTTCCATCATCAGCTGCTTCATGACCGGGAATGGGTCCATTTCATCATAGGAGGCATCTATTGCTAGATCATGAAGAAATGTCACTTGATCATCAAACTCATGAAACAATTCTCCTTGTTCTAATGCTTCATCTAAGTTTGCCAGTAATGTGGCACGATTCGAGTGTATTTCATCAAAAGCCCCCGCCAATATAAGAGCTTCAATCATCTTACGATTCAATACTCTCGTTGACACACGCAAACAAAAGTCAAACAAACTTCGGAATGGACCATCTTTTTTTCGTGCGTTCATCACTTCTTTAACCGCTTGGAAACCAAATCCCTTAATGATGCTTAAACCAATACGAATCGATTGATGTTCTGCACGAAATTTGCCAATACTCTTATTAATGGAAGGCGGTAGCATTTCTATGCCGAATTGTTTGGCTTCACGAAAATACAATTGCAGCTTTTCTGGATTTCCAATTTGCAGACTGAGCATTTCGGTAAAGAAACTGACTGGATAATTCGCCTTAACATACGCTAATTGATAGGCAATGACGCTATAAGCGACCGCGTGACTTCGATTAAAACCATAATTCGAAAAGCGAACAATCCAATCAAATAATTCTTCTGCCACATCCATCGAATAGCCATTTCTCTTACATCCTGCGATGAATAGCTCTCGTTGTCTTTCCATGGCCGCTTTTTCCTTTTTGCTTACCGCTCGACGCAAAATATCCGCATCTCCATAATGATACCCAGCCATTTTATTAGCAACTTGCATAATTTGTTCTTGATAGACAAGGACGCCAAACGTTGGTTCTAAAATTTCTGCTAAATCGGGATGAATATAAGTGACGGATTCCTGTCCATGTTTACGTGCGATGTAGGTTGGAATAAAATCCATCGGCCCCGGCCGATACAATGCATTAACTGCCACAATATCCTCGAAGTGATTCGGAACCAGCCGTTGCAAAACGCTTTTCATTCCTTGTGATTCTAATTGGAAAATACCATTGGTTCGTCCTTTTCTTAGCAATTCAAACGTCTTTTGATTATCAAATGGAATGGCTTCAATGGGAAACACTTCTTGATGACGATATTCGATTTGCTTTCTCACTTTATCTAGTAACGTCAAATTACGTAATCCAAGAAAGTCCATTTTCAATAAGCCAACTGTTTCCAAGTCCTTCATCGCAAACTGTGTTAAATAATGATCCTGATTAGAAGGTATCATTAACGCTGTATAGTTCGTAAGTGGTTGATCACTTATAATAACGCCCGCTGCGTGTGTCGATACATGTCTTGGTAAACCTTCCAGACGATGGGCGATCTTAAAGACTTGTTGCAAGTGATGCGATTGCTTAATGTAATCCACGAGTTCTGGCGTCTGTTTAAGCATCGCAGCAATGGTTATGTTCGATTCTTTTGGCAAATATTTTAAAATATATCTTGCATCATCGTCACTAACTTCCATTGTTTTAAATAACTCTCTTAATAGTGAGCGAGCTGCAAATGTACCGAATGTAGCGATTTGAGCTACATGTTTTTTTCCGTATGTATCGACGACATATTGTATCACTTCATCTCTACGATCATCAGCAAAATCAATATCAATATCAGGCATCGATACTCTTTCAGGATTCAAAAAACGTTCAAACAATAATTGGTATCGAATAGGGTCGACATCAGTTATATTTAATAAATAAGCCACGAGCGATCCTGCTGCCGAACCACGACCAGGTCCTACCATAATCTCTTGATTCCTAGCATATTGGATAAAATCCCAAACAATTAAAAAATAATCGCTAAAACCCATTGATCGAATGACATCTAATTCATGATACAAACGCTCTGTATAAGTAGTATTCAAATGTCTTTCATGACGTTTAAGTGCCTGCAAACATAATTGTTCAAGATAATCATCAGCAGTTTGTCCATTATCTAAAGGATATTTTGGTAGCAAGCGCTGATTTAATGGCACATTTACATGACATTGATCAGCGATTTGATTGGCATTATCAACTAACGCTGGCCATTGGTAAAACCCTTCTTGTAATTCTTCGACTGTCGGTAAATGCATGCCTTCATTTTCAGGAAGTTGATAAGATTGCCAATAATCTCCCGTGGCTATCGCTCGATAACAATGATAAGCTTGACGATCTTTCTTATAGAGATAACGGATATCTGAAAGAGCAACAGCGAAACGAGAGGTTTGTTCCGTATAGCTTTTTAATTGTTGCCATACATCTATAGTAGCTGTACTGACACCTAATGTGACAGGAATATCCTGAATGAATTGAAGTTGCTGATCCAGATGGCCAATAAACGAATCACTTTGCCATAGATATGCCTGATCTACAGGTAATATATACGTAAGATGATGTTTTTGATCCGCTAACATTTCGAGCGTAACATCTTCACTATTTTGGTAGTTAGAACTCCATTGTAAAAGGACTTGATAACCAGCGAAGTTACGAGCTAAAAACAGCATCGGAACACTTGTGCCATCTACACTCACTGTTCCAGATAAACCAATAATCGGCTTGATCCCCGCTTTTTTACAAGCTTGGTAGAAATGAATGGCACCATGCATCACAAATTCATCCGTAATAGCAAGGCTACCGTACCCTAGTCGAGCCGCTTCATTTACAAATGTATCAATTTGAAGGGTACTTTTCATGAAACTGTACCCTGTTCTTATTTGTAGTTGGGTTTGTTGCATAACGGTCACCTACTATCGAAAATACGTTCCTATATTTAGTATAAAATAAATCACTCATTTACGCTATCCTTATGCCTACTTTTATCAAATCATAAAACATACGATAAGCTTGGCCACATATATTTATAATAAGAGGTTCCTTTAGGGACAGAATGACGTAGGAGTGATGAAGATGGAAGAACGTTTTATCCCAACGTTGCTGCAATGCTACTTTATCGCTTTTGGTGTTATGATGGGAGGTTCCATTATTGGTAGTATTGGTGCCTATGCAGCAGGTGAACCCCCGTTCACACATATGAATCGTATTGCGAAAAGCTTACGTATATGGGCGATTGTAGCAGCCATTGGCGGCACATTTGATGCCATTTCTAACTTTGAACGAAGTATCTTTGAAGGTTCGACAATTGATATGGTAAAACAAATCTTTTTAATTGTGACAGCAATGGCTGGTGCACAAACTTCCTTGTTAATCATTGAATGGCTCATCCAAGAGGAGATTGAGTAATGCATATTCCCCCATACTATAAAAAACCTTCGTGGCAACGCTTTTTTGCTGGCATTTGTGTTGGATGCATTATTGGTTACCTCGTATTTGTCTTTATGTACGGTCAGTTACATGAAAAATGGATAGAAGAAAACTTATCTTTACGAAGCAAATTACAAGATTTAAATAAAAGTTACGAAACACTTTTAGAAAATCACGAAGAATTAAGTAAACAAAGACAAGAAGGAATTCAAATTGAAGAAGTTTCAATTGATTTTCTCAATTTAAAAGAATTGAAATTAGATAATGATCGATTAATGATTCATCAATTAGAAGAAGCTGTACGTGAGGAAGCAAGCCATGCCGTCGGTAAAAATATCGACTCTTTTTCAGAATCAATTGATTTATTTATTTCCTCAATTGAAAATAAAACGATTAAAATTGATGATTTTGCCTTTGAAGCCACTGTTCGTCGTATTATTGTAAGCGAACAGTTACAACTAGCGATTACATTAAGCCTCGGTGACTAAACATACGAATAAAGAGCCCATGATAAAGCTTTTTCTTGCATACCTTGGACTCTTGTGGTGGTGATTACGATTGTTGCTGACACGTTTTCTCTAATTCAGCTAGTACATCGGATACTTGTTCCCAAACATGTATTTTGGCACCAGCGGCTAATGGATGCCCACCACCTTCAAACTTTGCTGCTACTTGATGAATTTCTGGTCCTTTAGATCGCATCCGTACACGTATCACATCATCTTCTTCGACAAACATCACCCAAGCATTTATTCCTTCAATATCACCGAATACACCAACGACAGCGCTTGTCTCTTTGGCTGTCACATCGAATTCTTCCATCACATCTTTCGTTAATTTCACATAACTAACCCCTGCTGGAGAAATCGTAATATTCGATAAAATATATCCTTTCAGTCTGGCAATATTGACACTTGTTTTATACATTTCATCATATAAATAAGATCGGTCAAACGAATAACGAACGAGCTCTGAGGCATAACGGAAGGTTTTATCTGTCGCACTCGGAAATAAAAATCGTCCCGTATCTCCAACAATCCCTGCATAAAGTAAAGCAGCTGCTGCGTCCGTACAACGTAATCCTTGTTCTTCACCTGCTAAAAATAACTCATAGATCATTTCACTCGTTGAACTAGCCTTAGTATCAACCCATTCAATTTCTCCATAAGAATCAACCACAGGATGATGATCAATCTTAATGATCGATTGGGCATGTCGAAATCGTTGATCTGAAATGCGGTCTTGATTCGCCGTGTCACATATAATAGCTAACGTATTCTCATAAAAATGATCAGACACTTGATCCATCGTTGCTAAAAATGCTAAAGAAGGATCTTCTTCACCGACAACTACGACTTCTTTGTTTGGAAAAGAAGATTGAATGATCGTAGCTAAGCCCTTTTGAGAACCATATGCATCAGGATCTGGACGAACATGACGATGAATCGCAATCTTGTCATAATGTTTGATTGTATCAATAATCGTTTGTTTCATATTTTTCGCTCCTTTTGCCTCATAAATCATTTTGTACTAGCATTTCTTCCATTGAACCGCTACAATAGATGCTATGAGATAAGTAGTTTTAGGAGGCCTTTTGATGATTATTTTACCCATTGTCATTATTGCAACGTTTATTTTATATGTGTATTATAAAGTGATGATTAATCGTGAACAAGATCCCTTACAACAAGAATTATTGAATGCCAAAGCGCGAATATCCCTCGGTGTTCTTATCAGTGCGTTTGGGATCAACCAATACTTATATTACGAAACGAGGATTGCATTATTTGTTACGATCATCTTTCTCTTTTTTGGTATCTTACAAGGGAATGCTGGATATAAACGATATAAACATTACCGCAAGGAATGGAAAAAACGCGAACAACCATATACGAACTAATCATTACCGGCTCGACACATCAAAACAGTGTCAGCCGGTTTTTTTATCGATCAATTAATTGCGCCATTAACATTGCTTTTCCTACAATCTTTTTATCATGAAATACTTCCACATCAATTTTGGCTGACTTTCTTCCCACATCTATAATTTTGGGTTCAAAGGTGATCGATGTCTCCAATTGGATCGGTTTAATAAAATATACGGATATATTTCAACAACTAAATCGCCTTTTTTCTGTTGACGTAAGATCCTTCGAGCCGATTCAATCACAAATGATACAAACACACCATGTGACAATGTTCCTAATTGGTTCGTCATTTGTGGCGTGATTTGTGCTTGATACGTAGACTCGGTATCATTTTCGTCCTGATCAAAATAATTGGATATAATATCATCAATCGTATCCCCAACTTGTGGTTGCCGCTGAATATGTTGCAAGGCTTTCAATACATCTTGCCTTGAAATAATTCCTTCTAAATGATGGTGAGTATCGACAACTGGCATAATTTCAATACCTTCCCACACCATCATATGCGCAGCGTAGGCTAATGACGTTTCTTTTGATACCGTCAATGGATGTTTCGTCATCACTCTATCAATAGGCGTTTGTGAATTTTTACCGATAACGTCTTTGGATGTTACAATCCCGACCACTTTATGTTTTTCATCGACAACAGGGTAACGGCTATGGGTGGTTTTTTCTTCTAAGTGATACCACTGGTTCACCATATCTTTCGCGTGGAGATAATATGTATCTTCTAAGTGGTTATAAATATCGCCGACGACTACAATTTCTTTTTTGATTAGTTGGTCATAAATGGCTCGATTAATCATAGCAGCTACCGTAAAAGTATCATAGCTAGTTGAAATAATCGGTAATTTCTTTTCGTCTGCTAATTGCTTCGTTTCTTCATCCGTATCAAAACCGCCCGTGATCAAGACCGCCGCACCTTCTTGTAATGCTAATTGATGAGCTTCTGTACGATTTCCGACGATGAGAAGCGAATCTTTCTCCGTATAACGCATCATTGCATCTAATTTCATGGCACCAATGACAAATTTATTTAACGTTTTATATAAACCTTCGCGTCCACCTAAAACTTGTCCATCAACGATACTAATAATTTCAGCAAAGGTTAAATGCTCAAAGTTTTCCTTTTGTTTCCTCTCAATTCGAATCGTTCCTACACGCTCTATAGTACTAACAAGACCATTATTTTCAGCTTCCTTAATGGCACGGTAAGCGGTCCCTTCACTTACATTCAATTCCTTCGCAATTTGTCGGACAGATATTTTATTACCGACCTTTAATGATTCAATAAATGACAGAATTTGTTCATGTTTCGTAGCCAACCTTTGCTCACCATACTTTCATCTGTACTAATAAATTTTCCTCATTTGTTATTATACAGTTATCTGCTGTATCAATCAATTTATTCTTGGTAATTTGTTAGATCATTTCCAAGAATATGACTGTTTTATACGTGAATAAATATCTGTATTAGTCCAAACAAGATGATTATAGCTCAGACATTTATAGCTCGATGAAATGATATGTACAAAAAAACTGCCCATTCATAGACTTATGATGGGCAGGGTCATATTTTTATAAATCAATTGATTCTCCAGGTTGAAGGGCAATTCCTTCACCTGTCTTCACTTGCTGAGCAAATGCTTCACCGTCCTGTTCGATGAGCGGGAAGGTATTATAGTGAATGGGCACAATCTTCTTCGCTTGAATCCAATCCGCCGCAATCAAAGCATCATCAGGTCCCATTGTGAAATTATCTCCAATAGGTACAAAGGCGATATCAATATCATTCATATCACCAATCAGTTTTAAATCCGAAAACAAGCCCGTATCACCGACATGATAGATGGTTTTCTCCTCAGTCGTTAACAAAATTCCACCAGGCATACCGCCATAGATTTTATTTCCATCTTCATCAACAAACATTGAACCATGAAAGGCTGGTGTGAATTTAACTTTGCCAAAATCAAACGTGTACGAGCACCGATATGCATTGGATGCGTCTTCAACCCTCTTGACTCTAGGTAAACGGCTAATTCATTCGGAGCAACGACTAGACAATTCGTACGTTTCGCAATATCAATGGTATCACCGACATGATCATTATGCCCGTGCGTCAGTAAAATAACATCAGGGTTCTCACTGGAAGCATCAAGGTCACACGTATCATTACCTGTGATAAATGGATCAAATAAAATTTCATGTTGTTCTGTTTGCACCTTAACAACAGATTGACCGTGGAAAGAGACCTTCATTTCAAAACCGCTCCTTTTTATGAATAGTTTCATTTTTTATAATATCCTCTTCTATCGTTTTACCCTAATGAATGGATGTTTAAACCATTAATAATGATCCCATGCATCTTCATATATCGGAATCAATATCGGGTCAATTAATGTATTCACTCCCCATTCCTTGCTGCTATTATTCGTTTCTAACGTTCCATCTTCATCTTTTCCAAACTCAGTTAAACGAGAAATCATATCTGTCGTTAAAAAATGGGATGGAACATCAACAGATAGTGCGTTGGTGTCAATTGGTTGTCTCGAAGCCATGACAAATCCCCAATTACCGAAACTCGGAACATCAACATGAAAATTATTTGTATGAAGTCCAGTTGATGCAATCGTATTTGATATCGTCCAATACACTTCTCGCGCAAATACTGGACTTGTTGCTTGAACCATCGCTGCCCCGTCTGGTTTCAGGTGATTGCGAACAAGTGAGTAAAACTCTTTCGTATATAATTTATTTAAGCTCTCATCATTAGGATCTGGTAAATCAACGATAATAACATCATACCAAGCATCTGTATCCTCCAAAAATTCAAATGCATCGCGATGCTTTATCGTGAGGGGTTCATCTGTCAATGAACCTTGATTCAAGTTTAATAAATGATCATTAGATGTTGCTAGTTCGACGACTGCTGGATCTAAATCAACAAGTGTGATGTCTTGTAAACTATCATATTTTAATAACTCGCGCACAGCCATCCCATCTCCTCCACCGAGTACAAGAGCTGTTTCTGGTTCTTTTGCAGCAGACATCGTCGGATGAACTAATACTTCATGATAACGATACTCATCGATCGAACTTAATTGTAACGAACCATCGAGATATAATCGTATATCCTCTCGATCCTTCGTCAGTACAATTTTTTGATATTCACTTTCTTCCATATGAATGATTGGATCTTTATAAAGTTTCTGCTCAAATGATTGAGCTAATGACTGACCAAAAAACAATCCTAACAATAGTAACAAACCAATAAAACCACCCATCATAGCATGGATCCATTTCTTATGGATTTCTTTACGAAACAACCAAATAATAACCAATGCAACTGTCAAATTGATTAATCCAACAAAAAAGGCCGTTTTCACGATTCCGAGCTGTGGGCGTAAGAGGAAGACAAATAATAACCCTCCGATTAAGCCACCTGCATAATCGGAAAATAGAACCCGTGCTGTACTTTTTTGCAAGGTCACACCGATTTCATTTGCTTTTCGAATCAAAATAGGTAATTCAATGCCTGTTAATGCACCAACAATCAGTGTCACTGCATATAGGAAAAAAGCATCCGTTCCACTCGACGAATAGGCTGTAATAGCAAACATTAAAAAGCTTGAAAAACCACCAATAAAAGCGACGAAAAACTCAATATATATAAATGAAAGAATCAAATGTTTTGTAATTTTTTCACTCAAACTCGCACCGATTCCCATCCCTGTTAAAAACAAAGAAATGGTTAAAGTATATTGTTTCACACCATCTCCTAATATGTAAGAACCAAGTGCCCCAAATAGCACCTCAAAAACAATTCCGCAAATTGATACAATACCTGATGCCCAATAAATAAAATAACTCTGTCTCAGCTTCAACTGTTCCTGTTCCATATTCAATTCACCCTGACTGACCGTTTTTTTCATGAATGTAAAGCTAGACTCAAATAATCCCTCTCATAACATCATAAACGAGAAAACCTGACTATTTTAGGCAACAGTCAGGTTTCTAAGGTAATTACGTAATCGATGCACCGATAACAAAGGCCAGTCCTACCGAAACACCAAATGAAATAATTCCTACTGCGAGATTATTTTGTTTCAATTGTTCTTCAACCGAAAATTTACGTGTTGCACCTTCAAACAGTAAATAAGCGATCATTTGTAAAACAACACCATATGCACCCCAAATCAGTGTTTCCCAAACAGCCACACTATGGTAAATAGCAAACGCTAAAATGATACAAATTCCTATAATTTTCCCTGCAATCGAGAGTGCAACTGCTTGATTGCCTTGTTTCACCTCGTTCCAATCTTTATATTGTGCTGTTAACCATTCGAAAATCATAAGTCCAATTAATACAATGACAATAGCTGCTATAAAATATACAAATGTCGAAATATACGGAATCAACGTTTCCAATGTAAAAGACCTCCTTCAATTAAATTTATTATTTTCCTGATCCTGGACCACCACCGCGGAACATTCCCATTCCACGATTGGAAGAAACGCCGCCTTTATTGTATTGCTGTCCTCTTGAGTAACCACCATAACAATCATTGGAATTACAATATGTCCTGCGACTATTGACCCAATTATTCGTTCCTAGCAAGCTGTCAATTAATCGAATTGAAAAGTATGTAGTTAAAAAGTTCGGTGAATAGTTGTTTCGAACAAATCGATCGCTTGCTACTTCAATAAAAGTTACACCTTCTAATTCTTCACTTTCTTTTAGCACAATAAACTTATCGTTGTACACCAAAACCTGCTTTTTATCTTTGTATTCACTGATTTCATCAGGTTGTTTTAATGAAGCGAACAGATCAGCTAATTCCTGAACGTCAAATAAATCGGTTCCGTAAACATTTGCTCTCGTGTCTTCACCTGCGACAGCTTCAACAAATGGCAAATGATTCGAAATTAATACTTCCATATTCGATGTGTCCTCATTCTTCAGTTGTTGTATCAGTCTGTCTTTAGAGACATCAACTTGTACATCTTCTTTTGCTACATTATCCGATTCGTTAAAAATTGATTGAAATTGTTCTGATCCACAACCAGACAATAAAAGGAAACAGAAAATGATCGTTGCAAATAGTAGGGTTCGTTTCACCTTTTTTCACCTCCTCACATATAGTCTCTTGGAAGAAGCTACAATGATCAAAAAGAAAGAAAGAACCTGTAAGTAAGCGGTCCTTTCCTTCCCATATACTCTTTTTACTCTTTGTTCATTTTTTTCTTTAATGCGTCCAATTCATCGTCTACGTCACTTCGCTCAAGTTCTTCAAATTCATCGTCTAATGATTTACTGCTCTCTGACATATCATCACTTGTATCAGCCTCTGCTTCATACTGTAGGACTTTTTCTTCCATTCGCTCAAAGCCTTGTTTTGATTCATCATTACCAATAGAGGACATGGCATGATTCATCTTAGTTCTCGTTTTCGCAGATTCAGCTCTTGCTTTTAACGAATCTTTCTTCAACTGCATTTGCTGATATTCTTTTTTCATTTCATCTAATTTTTTACGCAATTGTTCCGAATCCGCTTTTGCTCGCTCCCAAGATTCTTTTAACGTTTCGGTTTGTGTCTCTTGGTCTTTCTTATCTTCCAACGCACGACGAGCTAGATCTTCATTCCCTGACTCAATGGCTTTTTCAGCTTGACCTTGTCTTTTTTCAACAAGCGCTTGAGCATCATCATACTTACGCTTTAACATTTTTTCATTTGCAATTTGCTTAGCTACCGCTGATTCGACTTCACGAATATCAGATTCCATGTCTCGCATGTACTGGTCTAACATTTTCACCGGGTCTTCTGCTTTATCCAACAGTGAATTTAATTCTGAACCTACAACCGTCTTGACGCGTTTAAAAAACTTAAACATCTTTCATTCCTCCTATATATTAATATGATCCAGCGATAATTTTGATCTCGTATTCCTCAATTGGGTATCCGTAGCTTGCTTCTACGTCTCCACCCCAGTCCTCAAGACTTATCATATGCTCACTTGTCTCATCATTATAATCAGCATACTGCACTTCTTCTCCATTTAAACGTTTACTACGTCCTTCGCCAGTGACATTTGCTATACCAGATTCCTCCTGGTAATACGTGATACCATCATACGTTAACTCTTGCGGGAATTTAGTAGCATCTGGTAATTGGATTTTTTTATAGATACCCAGCTCCAGTTCATCATCCATTTCAGCTGCCAACCATAGGATGTTTTGTTCTGCGCTTAACAACTGATAACTGATCCATTCATAACTACTTTGACGATACGTAATTTTACCCACAACTTCGTAATCTTCTAAATCATACTCAATGATATCACCTACTTGTATACTTAGTATATCACGTTTTTGAACTTCTGGCTTTTCTTCTTTCTTTGAAAATAATTTTGAAAAAAAACCCATTTCGGTGCACCTCACTTTTCACTATGCAGGGTTCCTACCCTTTTATACGACCAATGAACAAAAAAGTTTCAATGTTACTCAAATTTTTATCGATTTTGATGAATGACATCCATTCCACCAGTTATATCCATGACATTTCCGGTTATCATATCTGAATCTTCATGGCACAAAAATAATACGGTACGGGCTATGTCTTCACCGGTACCTGAACGTCCGATTGGTGTCTTTGCGTCTTCGAATTGCCGACTTTCAGATATCGTTGCTTCTTTCATCTCACCAACGATATCTCCTGGACAAACCATATTCGAGGTAATACCGTTCTCGGCTTCTTCATAGGCAATAGTTTTCGTTAATGAAACAAGACCAACTTTGGCTGCGGAAAAAGCTGATCGATTCACCCATCCAGCAGCAGTATTCGCTCCTTGAAAACCATAAGTAACAATTCGGCCAAATTGTTGTTGTCGCATCTCTGGAACGGTTAATGTAAGTAAATGATAAACACTGTCTAAATTCCCACGAACCATTTGGTCCCATTCCTTTTCCGAATGGTCCAGCAACTTTTTTCTTTCAAAAATAAATGGTCCTGCGTTATTAATGAGATAATCTATCGTACCAAAGTGTGTTTTTGCTTGTTGAACGGCATTATGTAAATCATGTTTATTACAGACATCCGCTTGAAGAACCAATAGTTGTTTGTCAGCATATTGCTCTTTAATTTCTTTTGCCCTCTGCTCATCACGAAAATATGTCGTCGTCACTCGATGACCAGCATCTAGGAAAGCTTTTACCACTTGCATTCCTAATCCTTTTGTTCCTGCGCTTATGAAGGCATGCCCCATTACATATCCTCCTTCAATGATATTCACTGATTTCTTATTTATACAAATCGTTTTTTCTATTCCCAGTATGTCTATCTTACATGAAATATCGATTTTTTTCTAATATCAAGGCTTTGTTATAGTACGTTTAAGGAACAATCATTTGTGGAATGAATATAATAAATAGAATCGATTGAGAATGTCGGAAAAGTTCTTTTTGTTTCTATTTTGTAAGCGAATACATGATATAATAAGATGTAAGTTGAAGGGAGAGGGTAAGATGGCATTTGAATATCACCGTATTTTAGTTGCAGTTGACGGATCTGATGCTTCTGAACTAGCGTTTACTAAAGCTGTCGATATCGTAAAACGTAATGACGCAAAAATGTTTTTAGCACATGTTATAGATACGCGAACCATTACAACAGTAGCACCTGAAGTTTACGATCAAACATTAGCCGCTCGCTCTGAAAATTACGCTCAGTCTCTATTAGATGAATATATTGAGAAAGCAAACCATAAAGGCATTTATGATATTACAACACATGTAGAAATTGGTTCACCAAAAATTAAAATTCCAAAAGACTTAGCGAAAAAATTTGAAGCTGATTTAATTATTTGCGGAGCAACCGGTATGAATGCAGTTGAACGCTTTCTCATTGGAAGTGTATCAGAGAACATTACCCGCTATGCAAATTGTGATGTGTTAGTCGTTCGGAGTTAACTTAAATGTAAAAAACCGGGCTATAAACAGTGCCCGGTTTTTTAAGCAAGTTGACTTTTACGCTTCAACGCTTTGGGATAAACGTACCGTATCTCTTGCTAGCATGACTTCTTCGTTCGTTGGAATAATAATCACTTTCACAGGAGAATGTGGATAATTCACAAAACGTTCTTTCCCTCGAACTTCATTTAATTTTGGATCCCAATAAACGCCCATAAATTCTAAACCTTTTAACACGCGTTCACGAATGGCTACACTATTCTCACCTACACCAGCTGTAAAGACAATCGCATCTACACCATGCATTCTAGCTGCGTATGATCCAACATATTTGTGAATCCGCTCAGCAAACACTTGCAAAGCGAGTTCAGCACGCTCATCTCCTTCTTTCGATTTTTCTTCAATATCGCGAAGGTCACTGGAGAAACCAGATAAAGCAAGCATACCGCTTTTCTTATTAAGGATATTCATAACTTCTTGTGCAGATTGACCAGTTTTATCCATAATATATGGAATTAATGCAGGGTCAATATTACCAGAACGCGTACCCATCGTCACACCAGCTAATGGAGTAAAGCCCATGGATGTATCGATCGATTTTCCATTCTCAATGGCTGCAATACTCGCTCCGTTTCCTAAGTGACAAGAAAGTAATCGCAATTGATCTTGCGGAACACCCATTAACTCAGATGCACGCTGTGATACATATTTATGTGATGTGCCATGAAATCCGTATTTACGGATACCATATTTCTCATAATATTCATAAGGTAAGCTGTATAAATAAGCTTGTTCAGGCATTGTCTGGTGAAAGGCTGTATCAAACACAGCTACTGATGGAACATTTGGCAAAATTTCACGAAACGCTCGAATACCTGTTAAGTTTGCTGGATTGTGTAATGGTGCCAATTCAGATACTTCTTCAATCTGTTGTATGACCTCTTCAGTAATTAGGACAGAATCACTAAATTTCTCTCCACCGTGAACCACACGATGACCGATTCCATCAATTTCATCGAGTGAATCAATCACACCAACAGATGTCAATTTATCTAACAGGAGTTTAACAGCCTGTTCATGATCAGGAATATCTTGCTGCCATTCTTGTTCATTATCATTATATTCTAATGTAAAAACAGAATCACTAATCCCAATTCGTTCAATTAACCCTTTGGCTTTGACTGTCTCAGCAGGCATTTGAATTAGCTGAAACTTTAACGAAGAACTTCCTGCATTAATCGCTAAAATGTTTTGCAATAGTTTCAATCCCTTCATTTCCTCGTTTCTTTTCATCCTAATTCCATTTAAACACCGTCAGAATAAGTTTGCAACAGGGATAAGCAAATGGTACCGTTTCCTTGCAAAAATTCTAATTTTCAAACTATTCTGTCATGTACTCATGAAACCACTGATCAATTTGTGCTAGTACTTTTTGCGTAGCCTGTACTTCCTTAAATGAAGGAAGTTGTGCCATTAATGTTTGTTTCGGTGCTTTTGTTTGATCTCCTTGCTTTTGAACGATAAAAATACTTTTCGCTTGTTTCTCAGATGTAAACAATGATAAAGGCAATTGCAAAAAGGATAAAATATGAGCATGTTTGGTAATATATCGTTTCAATTGGTCACTTTGATCACTAGTGAATAGGAAATTAGGTACTAAAAAGATCGCATAACCGCCGGGTTTCGTATACGTTAAGCTTTGTTCAATAAATAAATGATGGGCATAGGAATGTCCTTCAGGTGCTTGCAATTCATACTGACGAGCCTGCTGATCATTCGGATAATAGCCTACTGGTAGATCACTTACAACAACGTCAACTGGATCCAATAGAAAAGGGGTTAGGCTATCTTGATGAAACAATTCAATCGGTGTCTGTTGCAAATTCGCACTCTCGACAGCCAAACGAATTAACGTCTGATCCACTTCACTGCCATATGCAGTTACATCTGCTTGTAATTGATGCATCGTAGCAGTTAATAAGTTTCCTGTACCTATTGCTGGATCAAATAATGTAAGTTGCTTTTGCTTGCTTGTTAATTTTTCAATAAAATACCCAATAAACATTGCAACAGAATCGGGTGTGATCATATGTTGATGTTGCGTGCTTCCTTTCATGGCTTTCAAAATGGCTAATTGAATAATTTTTCGTACATCTTCATTTTCCATGTTCTCTTGATCAAATACGTTCGCTAAGTCTTCCAACTTGCTTTGGCTACCTTGAGGTACTTGAGATAAATCTTCGCTATTATTTAAATATTGTAAAACAAGTATCAAACTATCTAAGTACGTTTCTTCTAACTCATTTTGTAATTGCTCAGTCGTTTGATCCACTTGATGAAATACATGTTCTACATCCAATATATGTCCCTCCATCTAAACTACTCTCTGTCCATTATGAAGATATATAAACAAGAAGTCTACTGTCAAGCTTTTTAAAATAGATAGAGGGACTAGATGTTATTGATTCCTTTCGCCACTTTGTTCCTTTTGACCGTTTCGTTGTTTTAACATTTCCATCGCTTGATCAACCAATTGTGGTCCTTTGTCCAATAATTTCTCATAAACACGGGTATGTTCATCTAATGTTTTTATTTCGACACCATCTTTATTGGCGATTAAGAAAGCTCTTGGTGTAATCGAAACACCACCACCGCTACCTCCACCAAATGGGATCATTGTCTCTTGATTTGAATCCGATGACTGTGACTGATCGGATTGACCGACAAACTCGCTACCACCTGCAGCAAAACCAAATTTCACCTTTGACAACGGAATAATCATACTACCATCTGGTGCTTCTAACGGATTGCCAATCACAGTATCGACATCAATCATTTTCTTCAGATTTTCCATGGTTAATTGCATAAACCCTTCCATTGGATGCATATCACTATTTTGATTCGATTGGTTGCTTTCTTGATTCGTATCTTGATTATTATCATTACTATTTCTCATCATGTTTCATCGCTCCTTTCATTTCTTTCAACATCATTCTTTTTTGGCGTTTCCACTTTTTAATGACGATCATAGTGTTACTCAATTTTAGTGATATCATGCATATTCCTTCGGATTGGTAGACCTCATGCTCAAAATCAGCTGCTAATAAAAGTAAGGGTTGCTTATGTTCTTCGAAAACCTTTGATAAGAATTGATGCTTAATGACCTCGAACAACGACTGTAATATACCATATATGATAGAAGTCGTATCAGGTTCACCTGTCCCAATCACTGCCTCTGCTTCAAATTGTTCAAAACGAACACGTTCTATACCGATTTGTTTTATGTATTGAAATAATTGGAGACGTTGCTTTATAGTAAGTGAGGACGAAGGATGATTGTCGTCGAGAAATTGATCCATGTCATATGTGTTTCGCCACACTCTAAGGCCCAACATATATACTTTGATATAGATCACGCGTTTTTCATCTGTTATTTCCCATTCCAAACGCACATAAATACGAATCAATGGTAAAGCAACGCATAAAATAACAATAAGTATAAGAACAATCGCTAGTAAAAGCACTCTTTCACCTCCATAGCCTTATTGTTGACTTTCCTCACATACATTAATCATCATCTTTCCATACCAAACGGAATACTTATCAATAGGAAGAGAAAATAAACCATGATATGATAAAAGTAACTCATCGTTGTAGGAGGCTAAGGAATGGAGCAACGGACGAACATTTATTTTTACTACAAAGGAAATGATAAGATTGAAAAGCAACTTGAGCCATTAGTTCAACGTTTAGAAGAGAATCTTTTTGAAATGGTAGAAGACCCTGATGACGCCAATATTGTCGTTAGTATAGGCGGAGATGGTGAATTCCTACAAGCTGTTCGCCACACTGGTTTCCGTCAAGACTGTTTGTATGTCGGCATTGCGCGTGCGAATGAATCCGCTCTATATTGTGATTTCCATTTGGACAATTATGAACAAGTAGTAGCAGCAATGAATGGCGAAGCATTGGAGGTTCGTCGTTTTCCAGTCATTGATGTCACGATAAATGGTGAAGCAACGTTTCAATGTTTAAACGAAGCTGCCATTCGCTCAGCTGTAATTAAGACAATCGTTATGGATGTACATATAGACGGAAAACAGTTTGAACGTTTTCGTGGAGATGGGCTCATCGTTTCCACTCCGACGGGTAGTACAGGATATAATAAATCAACTCTCGGAGCTGTTGTTGATCCGAAACTACCGTGCTTTCAAGTATCTGAGCTCGCTTCTTTAAATAATAATCAATATCGTACATTAGGCTCTTCGTTTATTCTCGATCAAGAGCGTACATTAGAACTTGAAGTGATACAGGATGGAAATGACTATCCAATTATTGGTTTAGATAATGAGGCATATTCGATTCGAAACATTCAGAATGTCAATATTCAATTAAGCGAAAAACGAATTAAGACCGTTAAGTTAAAAGATAATACGTTTTGGGATCGTGTCCAGCGAACCTTTTTATAATTTGTGACGGGACAAAAAGAAGATATGAAAAAGTGTGACACCTAGGGAAAGCGAGTGAACACAGACCTTGTGTGCACTGTTTCCTAGGTGTCTTCATATTTAAACCGACTTTTTTTGTAGCTTAATCGAATATCCCTTAAAGTCTTATCGATTGTCATACATAACTTCTTCATTGACGACTGTCATTTTGTTCTGTACTTTGTCAATATCATCTGGCGAAACATGATATAAGTCTTGTTCAACCACCGTAAAATCTGCAACAAATCCTGGTCTAATCATTCCACGATCATGTGCATGGTTAATGACATTTGCACTCCCTTTCGTGTACAAGGCAATTGCATCGTAAACTGACAACTGTTCCGAACGATTATATATTTGTTGATCAATGGACGATTGTCGAGTGACAGCCGCCTTAATCCCTGATAACGGATGAACATCTTCAATGGGCGCATCCGAACCTGCTGCACAGGCAATTCCTCTATTTAGATATGTTTTCCAAGGATATGACGCATAGGTTCTCTCTTCCCCCAAACGCTCCATCACCCATGGAAAATCTGAAGCTACAAAAGATGGTTGAATGTCCAAAACAACATCTATTTCTTCTAACAATTGCAATACGTCTTCGTTCATCACTTGCGCGTGAATGATACGATCTTTTCGCCCATTTTTCAGCGGATATTTCTTTAATAAGGTAGCTACCGTTTTTACAGCTTCATCACCAATGGCATGAACAGCTACTGGATGTTGATATAAACGTGCATGTTGAATCAGTTCTTCAAGGTCTTCGACAGAATGGATATGAATCCCTTTATTCTTTGGGTCATCGGCATACGACGTCGATAACCAAGCCGTACGCCCACCTAATGCACCATCAGCAAAAATTTTCATCGCACCTAACGTTGTATATTCACCGCCATCACCGTAATGTAATCGATTGGTGAGCATGTCATCAAACACTTGGTGATGGACAAGAAGATGCGATCGAAAACGATATTCGCGTGGAATCACTTGTTGAAAAGCATGCAACGTTTTTAAAAAACCGCCGTAATAAAATAAATCTTCCGTATGCCCTCCAACCAATCCTTTGCTTAATAGATCATGTACAGCCATGCGAATGGTCTTTTCTAGTTGTTGTTGTGAGATAGTTGGCATCACATTGAATACATCGTCCTGTGCACTGTCTAATAAATAACCAGTCGGTTCTTGATTCGTATCTCGAACAATTTTCCCGCCAAATGGATCTGCTGTATCTTGCGTGATTCCAGCGATTTCTAATGCTTTTGAATTAGCAATAATAGCATGTCTACACACCCGCTTTAATACAACGGGTTGTTGTGGACAAATTTGATCAAGATCTTCTCTTGTTAGTAACGAAGGGGTGTCCCACTGATTTTCATTCCAACCTTCGCCAATTAACCACTCATCGTTTGTCATAACACTCGCTTTTTCCTTCACTGCTTGAAGCACTTGTTGAGCAGATTGCATAGAAGAAAGGTCTAGTTGCATGATTTTTTCTCCGTGCCCGACGATATGTAAATGACTATCAACAAAACCTGGATACATGACAGAACCTTGAATATCTTGGTATTCGGTAATATCTGCTGCGTATCGGTGCTTCAGTTCCGTAAAATTTCCTGTATCTATAATGATTCCTTGATCGGTATAGACTGCTTCTACGCTCGACTGTTCATTCTCCATTGTATAAATCGTTCCACCAAACCATAACTTACCCATTTTTATCACCTTTTCATCTCTTCATGCTCGTACGTTTTTATTGTTCTCTACGATAGCAAAAGTCAGATCAAAAGAAAAGGGTAGTGCGCTTTTGCACTACCCTTCTTTATCTACACATAGTAATTATTGTTGTTGTGATTGTCCACCCATTTGTTGTTCGGCCATTTGGACAAGACGCTTCGTAATCTCACCACCAACTGAACCATTCGCACGAGATGTCGTATCAGCACCTAGTGATACGCCAAATTCTTGTGCAATTTCAGTTTTCATTTGATCAAGTGCCTGGTCTACTCCAGGTACGACTAATTGATTGGAACTGTTGCTGTTTGCCATGATGTTTTTCACCTCCTCTTTGTACTAGTAGGATGTACGCGAGAGAGGTGGATCATGCATGATATATCATGGTATATGTTGGTGTGATAACCAATTGAGGCTACAATAAATCATCAATAGCTTCTTCAGCATCTGACTTTTCCATCACTTCAATGATTTCCGTTGCATCAACCGTATCTTGAATATCTTGTTCAATATCTAATTGGTTCTCAAATTCCTCTACTTTCTCCAACCTTGGTTTCGTTTTTGGAGACGTTGGGACAAATACGGTACAACAATCTTCAAAAGGTCGTATGGACACTTCATACATTCCAATTTGTTTGGATAGACGAATGATTTCTTCTTTATCCATTGTGACAAGCGGTTGTATCACTGGGTAATTGGTTACCGCATGAATCGCATGCATACTTTCCATCGTTTGACTTGCTACTTGTCCTAAACTCTCTCCCGTAACAATCGAAAGAATATTTTGTCTTTCAGCGATCGCTTCACTGATACGCATCATCATTCGTCGCATCACAGTCATCGAATAACCATGTGGGATTTCACGATGAATTTTTTGTTGTAGATTCGTAAACGGAACAACATGAACCTTCATTCGATAACCGTAGTATGAAAGTTTCTCCGCTAAGTCCAAGACTTTTTCTTTGGCTCTTTCACTCGTATATGGCGGTGAATGAAAATGAATCGCTTCTAACTCCACTCCGCGTTTCATCGTTAAATAGCCTGCCACAGGACTATCGATACCGCCAGACAACATCAATAATGATTTACCCGATGAACCGACCGGCAATCCAGCAGCGCCCGGTATTTTTTTCGATGTGATATATGTTGCGTCCATACGAATATCAACTAATATTTCTAAATCAGGTTGGTGTACATCAACCGATAATGATTGGCTGTTTTTTAACAAATAGCTCCCAAGCACATGATTAAATTCTTGTGAGCGTATGGGAAATTGTTTATTTGACCGCTTCGTCGTCACTTTAAATGTTTGAATATTTGGTTGATCTTGAACAAGAGCTAAGGCGTGTTCTTTAATTTCTTGTTCATCATTTTCTACCCGTAAGGCAACACTCATATTTTGGATGCCAAAGATTTGCTGACAACGTTCAATAATCGGTTCTGGATCTTCACCATGTAAGGAGATATACATAATATCTCTTCTTTTCACTACTTCAATAGCTGGATAGTTGTGTAGTGCTTGACGTACATTATCATGTAACTTTGCAATAAATTCCTTGCGATTTTTTCCTTTTAACGTTAATTCACCATAACGAATCAAAATATGATCATATTGCATGTTTTATCTACCTCATTACTTTACTTAATTTATCATATGCTTCTGCTAATTTCACTAAAAAATAGTCAATATCCGCTTCGGTTGTTTCATAGGACATACTAATACGCAATCCGGATTCGGTAATCTTGCGACGGTGACCACATGCAGCTAGCACAGCACTTTCATCGGCGCTTTTAGAAGAACAAGCAGATTTAGTTGAAATATAAATATCATCTTCCTCTAAGGCATGAATCATGACTTCAGGTTTGATCCCTGGCAACGAGAAGTTCACAATATGTGGTGCTGCAGGAGATGGCGTATTCACCACGACTTGATCCATCGTCTGTAGCTTTTGGATGATACGCCCTTTCAATGCTTCAAGCCGTTGTTTATTTTGCTCCATTTGTTCATGTATCAGTCGCATCGCTTTCACCAAGGCTACATTGGCCGGAACATTTTCTGTTCCTGAACGAATGCTCTGTTCTTGACCACCTCCATGCGAGAGTGGAAACAGCGTCACACCCTTGCGTTTATACATAATCCCAGTTCCTTTTAAGCCGTGAATTTTATGGCCCGAAATAGTACACAGGTCAATAGCCAACTGATTCAGTGGTAAATGAACTTTTCCAAACCCTTGTACATGGTCTACATGTAAAAACGCTTTGGGATACGCAGAAACAATAGAAGCAATCTCTTCTATAGGCTGTATGGTGCCTATTTCATTATTGACATGCATAACAGAAACAAGGATCGTCTCTTGTGATAATGCCTGCTTCAGCTGGTCAATATTAATTGTACCGTTCTTATCAACTTGGATGTATGTTACGGAAAAACCAAGCTCTTCCAAACTGCGGAACGCTTCCAATACTGATGGATGTTCTATCGTTGTTGTGATCAAGTGTTTCCCGCGTGTTTGATGTTGCAGGGCAATTCCTTTAATGGCGAGATTATTCCCTTCTGTTCCTCCTGATGTAAAGAAAACTTCCTCATCCTTCACTTGTAATAGACTAGCTGCTTGGTGACGTGCTTTACGGAGCAGACGTTCTGTATCCATTCCTAAACGATGGACAGAAGATGGGTTTCCAAAGAATGTCGTCGCCGCTTGGTAAAAGCTATCCATTACTTCTGGATGAGGCTTAGTTGTAGCGCTGTTATCTAAATAAATCATGTTCATCCCTCTCATTGTCGATCTCTTTCTTTCCATTGATATGATTCACATTTCTCACTATAATCATGTAAATCAAGAAACCACATAGAAAAGATATTCCAAAAAGAAAAAGGAATATCTTTCTTCGTACATTTATTGAATTTCTAATTCTTTTAACACCGTATCGATGGAAATGGCTTCACCAGTTGTATAGGCTTTCGCTACTTGTTCGATGTTACTTGAGTCTGACGTTTCCTCAACCTTTGTTTCTGTTCGTTCGTCAGGTTGATCAAATGATTTCGATTCAAGTTCAATCGTTGCGGCCTGATGCGAACGACTTAAAAGTATATCTTGATTCATTTGCGTGAAATATAACCACGCAACGATCCCCCATATCAAAACCGCCAACGCACTAAGTGAGGAAAGAACCCATTTCATTCTCATTGATGTACCCACCTTTAATGTACCATTTGTTGATATTCCTCTTCAAGTTGTTCAATCTTCGTAATGGCTCTGGGATCTACATTTTCTAACGCCTTAGTTGCTACTTCTAATGCCTGTTCATATTGGTAATTGCGAAATAATTGTTCAGCTTCGGATAACTGTGATGACAGAACCGGATAACTGCGACGGTATCGATTTCCGTACTGAATCAATCGTTCAACAAGACGTGCTTGTTCTAACAACAAATTCGTTTGTTCCACAAAATTAGTTACCGACTTTTCTGCATCAGTTAAAGCATGCTGTACCTTTCCCATATCTAGTGGTTGTTGCTGAAACAATGCTAAGACATGCTCACACTTATCGGTCGCTTCATCTAAAGCATTAACAACTGCTGATGGAACACCTGGTATATTACTTTTCTCTAATTTTTTATTCGTTTGGAGCAAATCATGTTTTAACCTTTTGATTTTTTCTTTTGCTTCAATTTCATCTTTTCGAATATCTCGAATCTGTTCTTGGAATTCAGCATGTGATGATTCCAAGTTCTCTAATTCCTCCGATAATTGGTCAAGGCGATCCTTTACATCGAGATGACTTTGATCTCCTTGTTCATATTCAAACAGAAGTTGTTCATATTGTTTGTTGAGTTTTTCAAGCCATTTTTCTAAACTTAAAAACAATTGAAGTTCCGTTTCTTCTAAATAATACGACTGCTGCAATTCGTCCATTTCTTGCTTTGTGGCTTCTAAATTCTCATTAATCGATGTTAATTGTTGACGGGTAAGTGGCATTTGACTTTCCACAATAGATTTTGATTTAGCTTCTTTTTCTAACAACTGATACATTTCTGTTAATCGGTCTTCCATTTCGGTAAAAGTATCAGCAATATTTTCAATTTCGCCACTTTCCAACTGCTGAAGACTATTTTTCAACAGCTGCTCATATTGTTTCAATTCTTTTTCAAAACCAAATTGTTCGACACGATAGCCATCCTCTTTCATCTCTTCCATTCCATTGAGCAATTCGTTCATTTGCTCCGGTAAATCTTGTTTACATTTCTTATACATTTCCGGAAATTGCATCATTCGCTCTTCAATGTCGATAAGTGTGTCTTTCATAGCTTCGGTCTGTTGTTGGGCCTCCAGATAATTCCCTTCTTCCATGAGCGTTTCCGATTCTTGTAATCGTTTATCGACTTTTAATAACTCAGATTCAAAAGTACCTTCAGCTTTACCATAAAATGTTCGGTTATGTAATAAATACGTTTTGAGTTCTTTAAGCTTCGGATGTAATTCCTCTAATTCATCACGTGCATAACGCTCAGAATCTAACAAATGATCCAATTCATTATACATTTGATTTATGTTATCCTCAATGGATGCAAGCGTTGTTTCTACAGTCTGAATTTGTTTTTTAGCCAGTTTAAAACGAAACTTATCTGCTGCTTCTTCTGCATCGAGTAAAAATTCCTCCATATCTGGAAGATCACGTGTAAGAATCAAGTCCCAATTCTCTTTCCAAGCTTCAAACTTTTCTTGCGTTTCTCCTGATAAGTTCAAGTTTTTTACTTTTGATAATTCAGATGTCACATTACGATTCATAATATCCATTTTCCAATTTTCTAGTCGATCCACGTTATCATATACCCTTTTTCGCAAAATAAATCCCACGATAAATAAAGCGATGATAACAAGAAGTCCTCCGATCACAAATTCCATCTTCAACATATCCTCCTTATCGACTATCGTTTTCCCATCTATTGTCAACGAATGTTATATCGACAAATTACTCATTATTTTTTCATTTACATACAAAAAATTCTATCATTTATTTGTTATGATACCATGTTCTTCGGTATTTTTGCTAAATTTTTAAGATTTTCTTGTATATTTTTTTATTTTTCACTTATTTTCGATCCATGAAATCCTTTATTTGTCACGTTGAAAGGGAATGTTGTATGATATATAAATACTGAAAGAATCATGCTAACTTGCTCGAGAATGTTTGTTTTTGAGCAGTTTATTATCATTGGAGGAGATACCATGTTTGAAGCTATTTCATATCATCAAGAAAAAGAAAAATCGTATCCTACTGTTATCAAACAATTAGAAGCTTTAATCGAGGAGGAGCCTGACCAACTAGCAAATCTATCCAACGCAGCTGCTTTATTAAATCAGTTCTTAGATAATGTAAATTGGGTAGGATTTTACTTATGGAAAGAAGATCAATTGGTACTTGGACCATTTCAAGGACTACCAGCATGCGTACGAATCAAAAGTGGAAATGGTGTTTGTGGCACAGCCGTTAGTGAATGCCAAACCCAATTAGTTGCTGATGTCAATCAATTTCCAGGGCATATTGCATGTGATGCCGCTAGTCAATCAGAAATTGTTGTACCGATGATGAAAGATGACAAGGTATTTGGTGTACTCGATATCGATAGTCCGAGCAAAAACAATTTTGACAAGACAGATCAGCACTATCTTGAACAATTTGTTCACGTGCTAGAAAAATATATCTAAACGCTTGCAGCTCTGAAAAGTAAAGATTAAAAAATAACCACTTCACAAGTTTTGGGGGGGTGGTTATTTTTTCACCTAAAACATATGAACATTTCACTTATTTGCTTTTACAAACTCATATGTCATCTCAGCAACTCTTTTATTACCAGCTTCTGAAAAACCGTGACCTTCTCCTTGGAATACTTCGATGCTAGCATGAGGATATGACATCTCTGCCTTCTTCCCATATTCAAGGGGCACCACTTCGTCCTGATCTCCATGAAAAATAAGAACATTTTTATTGAATGTACCAATATGGTCGAATACATTATATTCATGAATGGATTCAAAGAATTTTCTTCCCAAACGCACTCCCCATAATTCATATGTGTCAGGGATACTAACAAGTGTGGGGAACCGTTTATTCCAGTCATCTGCAATCCCTAGCGCCGGAAATAGCAATAAGAGTCCTTTAATATCTGCTACATATTCATCGGCAACTAATGCTGACACTAATCCGCCCATACTTTCGCCAAATAAAAAGATACGCTCAGAATCAACATTGTTCCATTTTTTTATCGTTTCAATAACAGCACAGAGATCTTCTTTTTCTGTAAAAATCGTCATTTCATCCGTCATAAGGTCACTCTTTGTATGTACGGAGCCACCACAAAAGTCAAAGCAAAATCCTCCGATGCCATTTTTCGCTAAATAGTCACTATTCATCGTAAAATCAGCATTTGTACCATTAAAACCGTGGCTGAAGATGACGACAGGACATTTTTCTTTACTATCAGGCATATAAGAGACACCATGAATATCCCTCCCGCGATGTGTAATCTTCACCACTTCTTTTTGATAACTGTTCATTTCTAAACCCCTCCCATTTCTTAATAGCGACACTGCTTATAACATCTGTACCACCAAAACTAGACTTGTTATTATTTTACCATATTGAAGGATAGACACTTCAAAGAAGAGCAGATAAAAACGTTTTTTATTTACCATGAAGGTTGACTTATCTTCCTTAACATTCTATAATGGTCTTTGTGTAAAAAAGGTAGCCTCTGTGGACCAACGGTAGTCCATTTTGTTCCTCATCTTCACAGAAGTGAGGTGCATTGCGTAACCCTCTGCTACTAGGGCGAAGGTGCATGAAAACAAAATGGCTGGCGATACGGGGACACACTGTCTTATTTTATGCAAAACTTTATATAAAGGAGAAGATGTAGTATGGCTCGTTATAGAGGACCCATTTGGAAAAAGTCCCGTCGTCTTGGCATCTCCTTAACAGGTACGGGCAAAGAGCTAGATAAGCGCCCATATGCACCAGGACAACATGGACCAAACCAACGCCGTAAGTTATCAGAATACGGTTTGCAATTGCAAGAAAAACAAAAACTTCGTTATATGTACGGACTGACTGAACGTCAATTCCGTAGTCTTTTCGAACGTGCTTCTAAGATGAAAGGTGTTCATGGTGAGAACTTCATGATCCTACTAGAATCTCGTTTGGATAACGTTGTCTATCGTTTAGGTCTTGCACGTACTCGTAGACAAGCACGTCAACTTGTCAACCATGGTCACATTACAGTAGATGGTGGTCGCGTTGACATTCCATCTTATCAAGTAAGACCAAACCAGGTAATTGGTGTTCGCGAAAAATCCCAAAACCTTGATATTGTCAAGGAAGCGGTAGAAGTGAACTCTTTCGTACCTGAATACCTTACATTTGATGAAGATAAATTAGAAGGTACGTACTCTCGCTTTCCAGAGCGTGCTGAACTACCAGCAGAAATCAACGAACCATTAATCGTTGAGTACTACTCTCGTTAATATTAGCATTAAGCATTTTAATGCAAATAAAACCCTTGGAATGTTGTTAAATCAACGTTTTGAGGGTTTTTTCATTTTTATTTATTTTGCAAAAAAATGCAGGATAATGCAAAAATTCGGGGATTCTGGGCCCAAATTGGGGCCAAAAAAATAATAGCATGGGTGAAGGAATGGAAGGAAGGAAAAACAAATACTATTTGAGATTACGGCCATAAAAAAGTACCACTGCCGGCATTTTTCTTATCGATAATTGCCACTTGTTACACCGCATTTACCAATAGGTTATTATTTAAAATAACGGAAGGACTAAAAGTCTAATCTTCTCTTACTTTATTAGGCCTTCGTTTTTCAACTATCGTTACCCGTTACTTGAACAAACTCTAAGTGTTCTTTTTAAAGATACGCTTTAAATCCAAAAAAGTAATCACTCCACAAATTATCACACCTGCTAATAATAACGTTGTAATAAACCAATTTTATCTAAAAGTGTCAACAACACCTATTGCAACAGCTAATGTACTTTGCTCTCCATTTTCAAGTTTAGAAAAGCTTTTTCTATCCTCCCCCTTTTAGGCAAAAGAAACAAGCGTTCCTGCGTGTTGCATAAACGCTCATCTTTACTTTTAGTACATTTTTTCACATAGTTATATACAAATAGATGTCGTTAATTACGTAGTATATTTGTATTGCGCAGGTAATTCAAACTCTTCGGTATAGCTTACCGTTGGTCCTATACGGGTTCTATCTACATATTTACCTTTTAAGTTCTCATACTCTATTCCTGCTTTAAGCACAAATTCTTTAAAGCCAGCTAATAATTTGTTGCTTTCCCGCTTCAGGGTTCATCGAAAATGTTGAAATAATGATGGCAAAATGAAATAGGAATGGTAACCTGTAACTCTGTGTTGTATTTTGGAATAGGATTAACTACATTTTCCTTAATGAAAAAATATTCTCTGTTAAAAAAATCACTAATGTATGTTAAAACTATTAATTAAGGAGGTTAGAAGAATGTGTCACCTAATAAGACTAATTCGTTTAAAAAGCTGAAATTTGGGAAGTGAGATTTGAGGAATACAGTTTTCCATGTTACATTTCGTTAATTGATGAACAGAGAAGAGCAACAATGGATGATAACTCATATGCTACGGAGGATGAGTTGTCTCAGAGAAGTAATTTAATTACCATCAATGTATTTTCTGATCGTAATATAAAATCCATATTAAATGAAGATGATTTTGAAGAATTCATAAGTAATATCGACTCTTTGGTTGAATTGCCGTATTGCGAGATATTATAAAAAAGAAAAACCCTCACTTAAGGTCTTTTTCGCCCAAAAGCTGCTTTAATTGATCATTCTCATTAGATAGCCTTCGTATCAAGGTCAGGTGCAGACGTGATATCCGTGTCACCAAATTTGCCGTCTTTGTACTCACGAACCCAGCGCCCAACCATATTGGCATTTAATTCATAACGGCGTGCAACCACGGATGGCTTTCCTGTTTCCATG
>NZ_APML01000025.1 GCF_000359605.1 Gracilibacillus halophilus YIM-C55.5 | reverse complement strand
CCTATGGGTAAAAGCGAAGTGTTTTGCCGAAGCGTTATGTGTAGTCAGACATTAATGTTCGGATTTTTCTGTCTAACTTATCTTTTTTCTCAACCTCTTCATGATTTTTTATCTTGTAAATGCTGCAGCAACGCCACCGTCTACCGTAATCATGCAACCTGTTGTTTTACTAGATTTTGAGGATGCGAGAAATGTGACAGATTCAGCAATATCTTCTGGTAAAATATTCACATTCAATATTGTACGTTTGCGATAATGTTCTTCTAGTTCATCGGTATCGATACCGTAAGAAGCTGCACGTTCTTTTTTCCAAGAGGAATCCCAAATTTTTGATCCACGAATAACAGCATCAGGTAGTACCGAATTCACACGGATACCTAGCGGGCCACCATCAGCTGCGACGGTACGAGCAAGATGAACCTCCGCTGCTTTTGCTGTGCTGTAGGCTGCCGCATTTTTCCCAGCGTAGATTGAATTTTTCGAACCGATAAAGATCATGTTTCCACCGATGTTTTGCTCTTTCATTAATTTGAAAGTTTCGCGTGCGACTAGGAAGTAACCGGTCACGAGCACATTCATATTTAAATTCCATTTATCCAATGTAGTTTCTTCAAACGGGCTAGAGCTTGCTAAACCGGCATTATTAACTAATATATCGATTCCACCAAATTGAAGAGAAGCTTCTTGAATCGCCGCTTGCACTTCCGATTCTTTCGTTACATCCATTTGTACAGCAGTCGCCCGATTATCACCGTATGTTTGATTGATCGCGTGAGCTAACTCTTCAGCACCTTCCTGGTTAATATCTGCAATGATTACATGAGCTCCCTCATTCACTAGTTGGTATGCGGTGGCAGTACCAATACCACCTGCACCACCGGTAATAAAAGCTATCTGGCGAGAAAATTCGGCTTCAGGTGGAGCAAGGCTCAATTTATATAGCTCAAGCGGCCAATATTCAATCGCATAAGATTCTTGTTCATTTAAAGAAACGAAATTTCCTAAAACAGTTGCACCACGCATCACAGCAACCGCACGGTGATAAAGTGCTTCACTAATATTTGCAGCTTTCCAACTCTTCCCTGTATTCACCATTCCGAGTCCTGGAATCAATATAATTCGCGGTGCAGGTTCAAACATCTCATCGCCGTCTGTTTTGTTTCGGTTAAAATACGATGTATAATCGTCAGCAAATTGAGCAAGTCCTGCTGTTAATTTCTCTTTTAATTGATCAATAGTCTCTGATTGTGGATCCCATTCAATCCATAAGGGTACCCGTTTCGTATGAACGAGATGATCAGGACACGCTGCCCCTACTTGCGATAATTCAGCTGCCTCTTGACTATTGACAAACTGCAAAATACGTTCATCATCACAATAAGTAACGAGCATTTTTTGCGTTTGACTGACTTCGCCTCGAATGAAAGGTAGAATTTCAGCAAAAATCTCCTTACGCTCTTCTTCATAAAGAGATTGATATTTTTGTCCACCAAATGTCGCGTGTGTTTCTTTTTGTGTATCAATATATGCTTCAGCTTCATTAATCACACGAATAGTATTGTCGTAACATTCTTTTGACGTTTCTCCCCAAGTGACTAAACCGTGTTTTTCCATAATGACTAATTCAGCATTCGGATTTTCTTTGACGCCATCTGCTATCATTTTAGATAATTGAAATCCAGGTCGTATATAGGGTACCCATACAAATCGGTCACCAAAAATTTCTTCAGCAATTTCCTTCCCATTATCAGCACATGCAATGCTAATAATCGCATCCGGATGTGTATGATCTACGTGTGTAAATGGTAAAAACGCATGCAATAACGTTTCTATCGATGAACGAGGATGCTTAGCGTCAATCATACAATGAGATAGATACTCGACCATATCTTCATCTGACATATCCTCGCGCTCTAGTAGTGGTCGAATATCAGCAAGTTTTAAGCCAGTAAAATGATGAGACTGCATGGTAGCTAAATCCGATCCACTACCTTTTACCCACATCACTTCGATGTCATCACCCTTAAAATCGGTTTCAATCGATTTCGTCGATGTATTACCACCCCCAATGTTAACCACTGATCGGTCAGAGCCTAACAAATTTGAACGATATACAAGTGTTTCTAACCCATGCTGATCATTTGCTGAACCTTTCCATACATTTTCAACCATCATGATTCCTCCCTTTTCATATTAAGCTGGATTTACTAACTATTTTTAATTTCGTGTTTGTTTCGCTGATTTTTACTAGGGCATTAACTTTCACGTTTTAATTGAACATTTTTTTCATAATCTTTCACGTCTGTTAACCAACTTTCACCTACCGGAACCCCCATCCATTCACAGTAGTAATCCCATATGATACCGAACGGATACGTCTTAAATTCTTCCATTAAAGCTAAACGTTCTGTGAAATTTCCTTCCTCTTGAAGCTGTTTTAAATAATTATGAGGTAATAACAATGCATAAAGTAATGATTTTACCATGTTGCGTGTGCCAATTGCCCAAGCCGCCACACGATTAATGCTTGCGTCAAAAAAGTCAAGTCCAATTAACACGCGATCTAAAGCGTCATTACGAACAATTTCCATACCAATTTCTCGTAATTCATCATCGAATATAATCACATGATCACTATCCCATCTCACTGGACGAGATACATGCAGCGCAAGTAAGTCATTAAACACTAACATTGATGATAATTTATTCGACACCACTTCGGTTGGATGATAATGCCCTGTATCGAGCAGACATAATTTCTGGTTTTGTTGAGCATATTGCATATAAAATTCGTGTGATCCAACCACATAAGCTTCCGAACCAATACCAAACAACTTACTTTCTACGGAATCACGGTTGTACGTTTCAGCAATATTTTCGTCAAAAATTTTATCAAGTGACTCTTTCAGACGCTTTCGAGGTGTTAAACGATCGCTTGGAATATCTTTATAACCGTCAGGGATCCAAATATTTGTTAAAGCTGGTGTCCCAAGTTCTCTGCCAAAATACTCACCTATTTTACGCGATTGAATACAATGTCTCACCCAGAAATCACGAATATCTTGATCCGGATGAGTAAGCGTCAAACCATCATCGGCTTTCGGATGTGAAAATAAAGTAGGATTAAAATCTAATCCGAGTCCATGTTTTTTGGCCCATTTCACCCAATATTCAAAATGTTTCGGTTCCAGTTTATCGCGATCAACCCATTGTCCATCGGTTTCTGCATAAATCGCATGCAAGTTAATTCGGTGATTTCCTGGTATAAGTGACAATGCCTTTTCTAAATCATTCCGTAATTCCTCTGGTGAGGTTGCTTTACCTGGATAATTACCGGTTACATCAATGCCGCCGGATAATTCTTGTTGTTCGGTTTCAAAGCCGGCAATATCATCCCCTTGCCAACAATGAATTGAAATCGGGACATTCTTTAGTTTCTCAAATGCCTCCTCGATTGAAATCCCCCATTTTTCATACTGTTTTTTCGCTTGTTCAAAATATTCATGGTTCATGTCACCACTCCCTTTAAGAAAATGTATCAATTGGAAACGACTGTTGAATCAGTTGTTTCGATGCTTGAACCGATGAGAGCTCACCTGTTGCTGAAAATTGAGCGAGTAAATTGCCAAGCGCTGTTGCTTCCGTTGGCCCAGTGAAGATCGATTTATTTGTTTTCATCGCCAATTTTTCATTCATATAATGATTCTTACTCCCACCTCCAATAATATGAATCGAATCATAGGTCTTTCCGGTCAATTCTTCAATTTGTTCCGCTACTTTGTGATAACTCTCCACTAAACTATCAAAAATGCACTTGGCCAATTCACCAGCTGTGGTAGGAACCGATTGATTCGTTTCTTGACAATACGTTTGTATGGCTTCAGTCATACGATGTGGTCGTAAGAAACGTTTATCATTCACATCAACAATGGCATGAAAGTTTTCTTCTTGATATGCCAAATTAACAAAATCCGTGTACGAATAAACATGATTCCATTCGCGTTTGACTCCTTGGATCATCCAAAGTCCCATAATGTTTTTGAGAAAACGAATCGACCCATTCACCCCACCTTCATTGGTAAAATTGTAATCATACGCTTTAGGTGTACTCATCGGCTGATCTAACTCAACCCCCATGAGCGACCATGTGCCTGAACTAATATAGATCGTATCTTGGCGTGGCACGGCCATGACTGCTGAGGCAGTATCATGCGTTCCTGGCAAAACAACTTGCAACTGACAATCTAGTTCTTCCTGCAATTCATCTGTTAATTCCCCAAGCACTTGTCCTGGTTGCATTGGCTTTTGAAACAGCTTTGGATCAATATCAATGGCTTGTAATAATTCCTCGCTCCAATTTTTTGTATCCGCCTTCAACAATTGTGTGGTTGTTGCATTGGTGTACTCATTCGACAACCTTCCTGTAAATAAGTAATGCAAATAATCTGGTATCATTAGAAAATATTGAGCAGCATCAAGTACTTCTGGACTTTCTTGTTTCAATGCGTACAGTTGATAAATTGTATTAAATGGCTGAAACTGAATACCTGTTTCTTTATAAATATCATGTTTTGAAATGGTTTGAAACACTTCTTCCATCTTCCCATCGGTACGGTGATCTCTATAAGCGACAGCATCCGTTAAACGCTCTTTATGCTGATCAAGTAATACAAAATCTACCGCCCATGTATCAATGCCGATAGTTGTTGGTTGATACCCTTGCTGCAAGGACTTTTTAATCCCTTTTTTTATTTCGAAAAATAATGTATCGACATCCCAGCATAAATGACCATTTTGTTCGATCATTCGGTTATGAAACCGATGAACTTCATCGAGTTGTAGGCGCTCATCGTTCATATACCCAGCGATCACACAACCGCTAGAAGCACCAATATCGACAGCGAGTTTACATTTTTGCATTGCTTCACCCCTTTTTTGTAAACGGTTTATATTAAGTGTATGTGATAAGGAGTGAGAAAAATATATCGAAATTTTATTAAATATTGTCTTTTTTTGCATAGATTGATAAAAAGATGAGTATAGGAGGTAATAACATGGAGCTTTTGACGTGAATAAAAATGAAACCAAAAAAAACCTTGTTCGTATCACTCATATAGGAGGTGTAATTCTTACATGGTTTTTCGCGCCAAGATCGATACATTTTTTGTACGTTTTATATCAATCACGATTATCATAATTGGAATAGTGACTTTTCTTCCCTTACTTTTAGAAGATGGAGCTAAATTTTTTGTAATAATGATACTACTCTCTATATTCCTACTTATATCCAGTTTCATTCTATGGTGTGCCTTCGCTGTAAAATACGTTTTTTATCAAGATTATCTACTTGTAAAAGGTGGTCCATTTAGCAGTCGAATCCCCTATGTCAATATCACAAAAGTGTCATTTACAAAAGATATTTTTACAGGTTATCGAATACTCTCATCAAGGGATGGGATTGAAATTTTTTATACAAATGCGATACTGGGTAGTCTAAAAATTTCACCCAAGGATAAAAGGTCATTTATCAATGAGTTAGAAAAACGTTGCTCAATTACTAAAAATCAGGATGAAGATTCACTTTAACTTTTAGTACTCGTTACTTCGGCCTCTTCTGCCATATGTTTTTTATAGGATCGCGGGGTCCATCCATATTTCTTTTTAAACAAACGATAAAAATAGCTAATGTTTTCATAACCAACTGCTTCAGCAATTGCTTGCATCGACATATCTGAATGCAGAATCAGATTTTTAGCTACTAATAGGCGCTTCTCCTGCAATAAATCTTTAAAATTTTGATTCGTGAGTCGTTTAATTTGCTTACTTGTCCAATATACCGATTGATAAAAGATATCGGCTAGATCTTGTAAATTCGCATAAGGATAGTTTTCTTCTATATAGCGAAACACTTCTTGTAAAAACTTCTGTTCTTCTTCATGTTCGGTGGATTGTTGATTTTGCTGTTGCGTTTGAATGAGTTCGATAATTAATAATCCCATGAGAAACTTACGCTTGGATTTTGATAAAAATTGACCAAACGTCATTTCATTTAGAATTTGTTCCATCAATTCTTGTACACGTAAAGAAGAGGCAACAGGAAAGTATAAAAATTCACCCTTTTGCGAGTAAGCAAACATACTATTCATTAAAAATTGCATCATTTGATTTTGACTAAATCCTTCAGATAAATTTGCCAAAATATAATCAAAAAAGCCAGGATCAATAATAAAGTTAATGACAATATCATTTTTGCCACATGCGTATAATTCATGCTCAATATGCTGATTCAACAGGAGGATGTCTCCTTGGTTTAATGTCATCTCTTTATCACCGATTTTTTGTCGCAGGGAACCTTGAAATACGTAATTCATTTCAATATAATCGTGGGAATGGTTCGGAAAGTCAATATAACGTGGATGTTTACGGATCATAATCAATTCATCTTGTAAAAATTTTTTACTTTGTATGACAAAATTTGAAGTTACATCCGTGTAAATCGCTTTATTCACGGTTTGATTTTTTTCTTGAATGGCGCGTTCTTCATCTGTTTCTTTCATTAATTCTTCTAATAATTTTGAATCCATATCCGTCCCCTCCCTAATGGAAAGGAAGCAAGGCCATTCCCTGCTTCCAAAACAAAACTCAAATCAATAAGTGAAAAAGATCCTCGTCTTTATTGATTTCAATATACGTAAATCCATTCGCTTCCATTCGTTCAATCAGCTGATAATAATCGTTAGAATCTTGTAATTCGATGCCTACAAGTACCGGTCCTCTATCTCGATTATTTTTCTTCGTATATTCAAAACGCGTAATATCGTCATTTTCCCCTAGTACTTTATGCATAAATTCACGAAGTGCACCTGCACGTTGTGGGAAGTTAACGATAAAATAATGTTTGTACCCTTCATAAATGAGAGAACGTTCCTTAAATTCCTGCATGCGGTCAATATCATTATTTCCACCGCTAACGACACAAACTACATTCTTACCCTTAATTTCATCTCGATAATCATCAAGAGCTGAAATCGGTAGCGCGCCAGCAGGCTCAGCAACGATCGCATTTTCATTGTAAAGATTGAGCAGTGTTGTACAAAGCTTTCCCTCTGGTACTGTTGCTACATCATCAATGAAATTTTTCGCGATTTCAAAAGAAACATTTCCTACTTGTTTCACACTTGCGCCATCCACGAATTTATCAATTTGATCTAACTTAGTCACTTCATCTTTCGCCAAGGCCGCTTTCATAGAAGCAGCTCCTTCTGGTTCCACACCAACTATTTTCGTGTCTGGACTAATACTACTAATATATGAACCAACACCAGAAATTAGACCGCCACCACCGACAGACATAAATACATGCGAAATCGGTTCATCGATACTATCTAAAATCTCTAAACCAATCGTTCCTTGACCAGTAATCGTCCGTGTGTCATTAAATGGATGAATAAAAGCGGCCTCATGCTCATCGCAATAGGCCATAGCCTGTTCATAAGAGTCATCAAATGTGTCACCCACTAGTTTTATATCGACAAAAGGGCCACCAAAGAATTCTACCCGATCGACTTTTTGCCTCGGTGTTGTACTCGGCATAAAAATCGCACCTTTGACGCCTAATGCTTTACAAGAATAAGCAACACCTTGTGCATGGTTACCAGCACTCGCACAAACGACACCGTTTTTTAATTCTTCTTCTGATAAACCTTTCATAAAGTTATATGCGCCACGAATTTTAAATGAACGCACCACTTGTAGATCCTCACGTTTTAGGTACACATTACATTGATATTTCTCAGATAAAATTGTATCACGCTGTAATGGTGTCTTCACCACTACATCTTTTAATACTTGATTGGAAATAATAATATCTCTCACTTGGATTGGATTAACTTTAGTACTCATAATACGAACCCTTCCTACTACAATTATTAGCTTTATACTAACATAAAGCTGTAAAATAGAAAATCGTTACCTACTATATTATAACGCAATTTTGTGAATTGACGAAATATCCGCTTTTGTTGACAGCGGGATTGACATTTATACATAGGATATATCGTAACACGTGTTATTTGGGGGTTAAATAATGAAACAGAATTGGCAGGAGATATTTGGTTCATGGGTCGTAGCAACAGGAACTTTCGTGTCTGCGATAGCCAATACCCCTTCGATTCCATTCACTCGTACGTTACAGCAAGACTTTAAAGTGATTGGTAATACAATGCAGGGTACTGGTAATGCATTATCTGTACAACCAATCTATAGTTTCACACTTGAGGATCTAGCAAATGAAGTACAATCGATAGGCAATACCACGATTGTAGGCTCTCTTTTGCTTGATTTTAATGACTCAACGAAGCAATCACTGAATACAAAAGGAAACTTGTTACAAGCATTAGGTGGAGGTATGGCATTTGCAAAAAACTATCAGAAAAAATTGTCTATTCGTACAGTATACATTGGCTTTGGCAACCTTTTGCAAATGATTGGAAACAGTTTTCAAGCCGTATCTCCTCAACTGAAACAAATAGAAGCAATTATTAATACATTGGGAAATTGGATTCAAGCGCTTGGGGCACTGATGACTGCAATTGGTACAACAATGCCCGGCGAAACGAATCATTAGTAGATGACATGTTCAAGTTGTTTGATATGATGTTGATCATGATTGATTAACCTTTTTAAATCACCGTATAACGTATATTGTCCATTATTCGTATGAAATTCTTGATCCCACAGATCATCATCAAGCGATTGAAGGAGTTGAATGAGTTCTTCACGTACTTGATGAAATCGTTCAAAAATTTCTTCCTTACTTTTCGTTTTACTTTCGCGCGATGCTTCTTGATTTACTGACTCAATATCTACTTGCGTCAGTGTTGATTCATCAATAATTTCTGGGATTCGGTTTATAAAATATTGATCCCAATAAATGAAATGTCCGACCACTTCTGCTACGGTCCATTTTCCTTTAGCGATCGGTTTCCTCCACTTTTCTTCAGATATATTATGTAAATTTTCAATCCATTCTAATGTATGATGACAGTTCTCAATAACGGTTTCTTTTTGTTGATTCATTCTCGTTCGTCCTTTCCCAAATTTTAATTGAATGACTTATCTATAATAATCTATCAGGTTCATTGGCATACCACTCAGTAAGACCACAATTGGGGCAAACATATGGATTTAATCGCGTGTGTTTTTTATTCTGGAATAATTGAGCACCTTTAGGATTTTTAATTAACAATCCCTTCAGTCCCCCTTCATCAACTTGGGAAGCAATCATTTTTTGATTACATTTTTCACAATATTTTTCTTCTGTCATTTTTCTGTCCCCTTCCATGGTACATGTTTATCTATTGTACGTCTAGCATCCTATTGACGTTTCATCTTTTTATAAACACGAATGGTTCAACCTAAGATGATTGGCATCAATTTTTGAAGATGGCCAATGACAGGTAAGTTGGTTTGATGTTCGTTAGGTTTTCGATTGATCCATATTCCTTTGAATCCAGCTGACTGACTTGCGATGGCATCAGACTCAAGTTGGTCTCCAATATAATAACAATACGAAGCTTTCACTTGTGCTTTGCGACATGCATGTTCAAAGATACGTGCATTTGGCTTAGAAACGCCCACTTGATCGGATGTGATAATCAGTTCAAAGAATGTCTCGATTCCTATTGTTTGTAACTTGTCGACTTGTTGTTCGTAAGCACCATTACTAATAATTCCTAATCGATGGCCATGCTGTTTCAATTGTTCAAGACAATTCATCACATCATCGAACATTTTCCAGTTCCTTTTGTATAAAGATAGATATTTGTTAAATAAACAGTCCGCTTTTTCATCACTGATATCATATGAAAATAAATCTTTCATTCGCATTCTCCGTTGTTGTTGAAAGCTGAGTTGATGATTTAGAAAATGCGTGAAGTATTTATGTGAAAGTTGTGGCCATAATTTTAGAAACCGATCTTCGCTATACTCTAATGCTTGTACATGTTGATGATAGAATTGTTTCGCAGCCAAATGTTCTGCTTGCTCATGATTTAAGAGCGTACCATCAATATCAAAAAAAATCATTGTCAATAGCTCCTATATGTATTTCTTTACTAACCCTATACTTTTACGTTCAAAGCCTAGATCAGTATAAAATTTATGAGCATTCCGTCGCTCTTTACGATCACCGGTATTCAATAGAATCGTTTTTGCATCTTGTTTTACCGCCCAATTTTCGGCAGCATTAACCAATCAATGTGTGCAATACATAAGTGTAAACATTTATATCACATGATTCCTCGTCTCTAAGTAGAAAATTTTACGTCTATTTTTTCCGTAAAAAGTCTGGTATGCGTGTCATTACTTTCTCTTGCTCCAGATGAAAATCATATTGTTCGTAAAGTAGATGGGCATCTCTCGTCGATAAGTAACCAAATAAATCTTTGAAATCATCTGATCTCGTAATCTCCTCTATAAGCCTTTTCCCGATACCATTTCCTCTATATTGTTCATCTATAAAGACATCACAAAGGTAATACATTGTTGCATAATCAGTCACAATACGAGCAAATCCAATTTGTTTATTATGATGATAAACCCCATAACAAAAAGAGTATTCAATAGATTTGATCATTTTTTCTTTCGTTCGCCTATTTGCCCAATAACTCTGTTGTAGAAATTCATAGATCGCTTCCATATCTAGCAATGACTTATCTTGACTGATCTTTATGTCGTTCCTGTTCATCTTCAAACGACTCGCCTCCTACAAATGCTCATGAACCAAAACTAACTGCTACCATTCTAACACAAATTTCCTGCAGATAGTGTTACGAGTAGGAAACGTGTCTCTATTATTTAATATGGAAACATACATATTGTTTAGCCAGTTTAAGAGATCTCCATCAATTAATTTTTTTCATCGATAACGGCCTTAAACAACATTAGTTTAACGATAAAATTTCATATGGGGCTTTTCCTGTTTATAATAATCTAGTCGATCCTTTAACGTTCCCGTATGAAATTCAAATTTATGACTATCAGGATCTGTGAAATAGATGGATTTCCGATCCCTATCATCTCTAGAGCGTCCCGATAGAATGTTCACGCCCAACTCCTCAAGTTTCTGATATATCGTCTCATAGTCTGATTCCTCAATGGAAAAAGCTATATGTGTATATGACTGACTGATTTCATGCCGAGGAATATCTTTCTCTTCGTTAAGTGCCAACCACATACCATTCAAATCAAAATAAGCTGTTGTGTTTCCTTTCACTAATAATGTAGCGTTAAAAACATCTTGATAGAATGTAATCGAAGTTTCCAAATCAGATACCGAAAATAAAAAATGATTCAGTCCCTTAACAAACAATAGGCTCACCTCTTGCATTAAATGAAAATTTCAAACATGAATTCACATATGTACTCAAAAATAGTTTCAATCTTCCTGTTTTTATCCATGAATTATTTCATAGCATACCATTTTCTCAGTTGGTTTATATGAGCCTGATGATAGCGGTTATGATCAGCCATATGAATAGTTGCTCGCTTTTCATTGTTATGACCAAATGTAACTACTTTTTCAAGATCAGCATCTGTTAATTCTGTACATATATTTTTAAACTTATCAAATACATTATCATATTCAGATAAATATGTATTCAAAGACTTTCCTTTTACCATCGGAAGACGATTATTAACATCTATCATCGGTCCATATTGCATTTTTATAGAATAAGGCATTGTATACCCTTCCATTCTATAGGTCCAATTAAGGTCAACATACATGATATGTCTCATTAACTGCGCGGTACTATTTAAGTTGTCATTTGGTCCTTGATAATCTATTTCTTCTTGTGTCATACCTTCAGTAATACATTTTAGTCGATTGTAATTCTCTTTGACAGCCGAGTATAGTATTCCAACAGTTGGCGACATATTGGCTTCACCTTTTAAATCTTTAAACATTTTGTTCCCCACTTTCTATGATTTATCCGTAGAAAAACTATATCACACTGTAAGAAGAAAACTGACGCCTAGTTAAGCAACTATCCATACATTAGAAGGGCTATAATTATAGATACAATTGGTAATATGATGCCAATACCACTACAAATAACACCTGATATGGCAAGATTTCTGCCATTTTGCTCGAATCGTTTAATATTCGATAAACCTACGATACCTAAAATAAACCCAACAATTCCAAGGATGAGACCGATCAGTGGTATGATGATAAATATTATAGATAAAATGCCAAGAATCAACGAAGCAATACTTTTACCATTTGTTTCACTGTTGTTTGAAGCTACATTTTGACTCATTTTGAATCCTCCTATACTTTCTCTTTATAACCTATTCATAGAACAGCTGAGATTTTATGAAAAGAATAAATAAATCGGGTACTAATCCTCTTTTGACTAGTACCCTCTTGTTGAGCTATTTTTCTTGATTAAAAAGCATTGGTTAAGTTCGGAACCACTTGTTTCTTACGGGAAACGACCCCTTCAAGTGTAGCTGTTTGATTATCAAGTGTTACATCAAATGCTTTTGCGACTTTTTCGGTTTCTTCACCGACTGCGAGAACAACAGAATCGTTCTTCAAGATATCGGTAATTAAGAAGACAAACAGTTTTAAGCCTTTATCAGCTACATTTTTTTCGATCACTGGCTCAATTTGATCACGTAGTGCTAACACATCATCAACAGAAACCGTATTAACTTGGGCGACTTCAACTTTGTTTCCATTCATGTCAAATTCTTTCGCATCAAGTGAAATTAATTCCTCAGCTGATTTATCACTTAGATCTGCACCTGCTTTTAACATTTCCAGACCGTACGTTTCACTGTCAACACCTGCGATTTCAGCCAATTCTTTCGCTGCTTGCACGTCTTCGTCTGTACATGTTGGAGAATTAAATAATAAAGAGTCAGAAATGATCGCAGACAGCATTAATCCAGCTGTGTCCTTGTTGATTTCAACGTTATGTTCTTTATATAACTTATTAAGGATTGTTGCTGTACAACCCACTGGTTCAGCACGATAATATAACGGATCTTTCGTCTCAAAGTTGGCGATGCGGTGATGGTCAATGACTTCTTTCACCTGCACATCGTCTAAGTCTTCCACACTTTGTTGACGTTCATTATGATCGACTAAAATGACTTGCTCCACTTCATTTGCTACTGTATCGACCTGTCGAGGGGCTTTTTTATTAAAATATTCGAGTGCATAATTGGTTTCCCCATTCGGTTCGCCTAATCGTACAGCTTCGACATCCTCGCCTAATGCCTGCTTCAATTCTGCATAAGCGATCGCAGAACTAATAGTATCCGTATCTGGATTTTTGTGTCCGAAAATTAATGTCTTTGCCATTTTGCATACTCCTTATTTACTAAAATTTTTCTCACCGTTTATTATACATGAATTGTTTCATCAGAAAAGGATTTTATTTGATTTGTCCTTCTCCATATAGTAAATATTTTGTCGATGTGATGGCTTCGAGCCCCATTGGTCCTCTAGCATGTAATTTCTGCGTACTGATACCAATTTCCGCACCGAAGCCAAATTCAAAGCCATCTGTAAACCGAGTGGATGCATTGTGATAAACAGCTGCTGCATCAACTTCATTCATGAATTGAATCACATGTTGGTCCGTTTCTGTAACAATGGACTCAGAGTGCTTGGTACCATAATGGTTGATATGATCAATCGCATCTTGAACGGTTTCAACAACTTTTATGGCGACGGTCATATCAAGATATTCAGTTTCATAATCTGCTTCAGTGGCTTCAATGACGTTTTCTCCTTGATTTACAGTAAAGGAGTCGCCATGCACTTCTACCTTAGCTGCTTGTAATTTTTCGACTAATTCGCTCAAATGCTTCTCTGCCCAGTTTTGTTGGACGAGAATGGTTTCAGCTGAATTACAAACCGATGGGCGTTGTGTTTTTGCATTAATCGCTACATCGATCGCCATGTCTTTCTTTGCTGATTCATCGATAAACACATGACAATTCCCTGCCCCCGTTTCTAATACTGGTACGGAAGCCTGTGACACAACTGTATCGATTAGTTTTTTCCCGCCACGGGGAATGAGAACATCTAAATGCTCCGTCAATTGGAACATTTCAGAGGCCGTTTGACGACTTGTGTCTTCGACTAATTGCACGGCATCATTTGGTAAAGAGGACTCCTTCAGTGCATCATGTATAACTTGAACTAATGCTGTATTCGAATGAATCGCCGAAGAACTCCCACGTAGTAAGACTGCATTCCCTGTTTTTAAACATAAACTAGCCGCATCAATCGTTACATTCGGTCTTGCTTCATAGATCATACCAACAACGCCAATTGGTACTCTTACCTTTTGAATCTCCAAGCCATTTGGACGATCCCAAGATTCGATAATATCACCAATTGGATCAGATAAATCCGTTAATTGAATTAATGCATCAGCCATTCCTTCAATCCGTTGTTCATTTAAAATCAATCGATCAATAAGCGATTCATGGAGTCCATTCGCTCTCCCTTTTTCAATATCCTTTTGATTTTCCGTCATTATAAATGACTTTTGTTCGCGTAATGCCTCTGAAAGCAAACGTAACGCTTCATTTTTCTCTTCTGTGGTTTTAGTGGCTAATGAAGTGGTTGTGTCTTTGACAAGTTGTGCTTTTTTTAATAAATCACTCATATTGATAAGCCTCCTCCATTGATAATACTAAACGATCACGATGAACGACTTCTGGTCGATTCACCATCGTTCGTTCCATGACGACTTGACTTGATTCACCTTTCGTTTGTTTCATATCTCTTGAAGAGTAGTTAACTTGGCCTTTGGCTATCACTGTGTTTTCATCAACAATTTCAACGACAGCACCTGCATCAAAACTTCCATCAATCCAACGAATCCCCGCTGGTAACAAACTTTTTCCTTGATGGAGTATAGCTTCTACAGCACCTTTATCTACATAAATTCGCCCTTGTATTGGCGAATGAAAGGCGATCCATTGCTTCTGTTTGCGAAAATTATTCGTTAAATGCTCACCTATATATGTGCCATCGCCCCGATTTTCCATAATATCAATCAATTTATCTTCACCGTTACCAACACCGACAAACACGCGTACACCTAAGGAAAGAGCCGTTTTTGCTGCTAAAATTTTCGATTTCATGCCACCCGTTCCAACTTTTGATCCTGATTCTGCTTTTGTGTCTGCTACGATTTTATCAGATATTGTAGTTAACCGATCATATCGAATGGCATCAGGATGTGTGTTTGGATTCTTATCATAGAGTCCGTTAATATCAGTTAGCATCATTAAAAAATCAGCATGAACGAGACCGCTAACTAATGCTGATAACATATCATTATCACCAAAAGTTAATTCATCAATTGCTACTGTGTCATTTTCATTAATAATTGGGATGACATTACGCTTTAGTAGCTCAGTTAACGTAGAATAGACATTACTATATTGTGTCTCGTTACTAAAAACATCTTTGGTTAATAATAATTGAGCGGGCAACTCATCAAAGGTTCTAAAAGCGTCATTATATGCTTGAACTAATAAACCTTGGCCGACTGCAGCGGCTGCTTGTTTGCCTGACACGGTAACTGGTTTACTCGGATAACCTAAATCATGAAAGCCAGCACTAACCGCACCCGAAGAAATCAGAATCACTTCATAGTTTTGTTGTTTTAATTTTGCAATAGCGGCAGTGTGCTCGTTTAATTTCTTGATATCTAAACCACCGTTTTTGTTTGTTAACGAACTACTACCTATTTTGACAACGACTCGTTGTTTCGCCATTTGTCTCACGTCTTTCCTAGATTTTAAACTTAGAGTTTTATTTCCGCACCAAGCGAACGTTTGAGCAGAATTGACTGCATCACATAAACATGAATACATTTAATTAACATAAGTAAAAAAACTCTTCTCGCCTTCACTTATAAAAGGACGAAAAGAGTTCTCCGCGGTACCACCTTTGTTGATAATCCCGTGATTATCCACTTTCCTCTTTAACGCAGAGGTACGATTAAGTTCAGTCCTTAATAGCTCCCAGAGTAGGTTCATCAGATGAGTGGGATACGGAATTTCTCAGCCAGTGAATTCCGCTCTCTTGATCCTTCATTCCGACTATTGACTCTGATTGTAGCCGATCATTTTATTCTAATACTATTATAGCTAATACCTAACAAAACCTCAAGCAATTACTTGACGCGAACCACCCAATGAAACGGATCTTTTTCAACTCCGTATTGAATGCCAGTAATCGTGTCATATAAGCGACGAGAAATTTCACCTGTTTCACCTTGGTTAATTTCCATTTGTTCACCTTTCCAAGCGAGTTCGCCAATTGGTGAAATGACAGCAGCCGTTCCTGCACCAAAAGCTTCTTCCAACTCTCCATTTTGGTGATATTGATAAATTTCTTCCATGCTAATTCGACGTTCTGTTACTGGTATATCCCAATGCTTTAACAATTGAATGACAGAATCTCTTGTCACGCCTTGAAGAATGCTACCATTTAATGCTGGTGTAATGACTTCTCCATTTACCTTGAAGAATACGTTCATACTGCCTACTTCTTCAATATATTTCTTCTCTACACCATCAAGCCATAACACTTGGGCATAGCCTTTTTCAGCGACTAATTCTTGTGCTTTTAAACTGGAAGCATAGTTACCGGCTGTTTTTGCTTCACCTGTGCCTCCACGAACAGCACGGACATATTCATCCTCAACAGCAATTTTGACAGGATCAATACCTGCGTCATAATATGCACCAACAGGAGATAATATAACAATAAATTGATACGTCGTTGATGGGCGAACACCTAGATAAGCTTCTGTTGATATAATAAACGGACGAATATATAAAGAAGTGCCTGGAGCATCCGGCACCCACTCATGGTCAACATGTACGAGATGCTTGATCGCATCAATCCCGAACTCTTCATCAATCGATGGGATACATAAACGGTCATTCGAACGATTTAGTCGTTCCATATTTTTATTCGGCCGAAATAATTGGATATGCCCGTCTTCGGTACGATAAGCCTTTAATCCTTCAAAAACGGTTTGACCATAGTGAAATACCATTGATGCTGGATCTAACATCATCGGTTGATATGGGACAATGCGTGGATTGTGCCAGCCTTTGTCTTCACTATAATCTTGTATGAACATATGATCAGTGAAATAACGTCCAAATGATAAGTCATCGGATGCTGGTTTTGGCTTTTCTTCTTCACTTTTGATTACGGTAATTGTATATTGCGACATAACTACTGACTCCTTACTCTATTTCTTTCATTTTGCGCTTTTCATCCTGTATGTAATATTTTATTACTATTTTGTCTAAAAACACAACCTTTTCGCTGAAAATTTTCAAACAAATCTGTTTATTCCCGACAAAGTCGTTTAAAATAAGCAACAAACTATTTCATTATCATAAAGAAACGATTCAGTATCACGAAATTAGGTGAGATATGTTGGAATCAAATCAAAATCGACATCAACTCTCAGAAAGGTTTGAGGCGGCTTTTAATCGCATTCATGATCAGCTATGTTCATATGCACAAGAGCATAATCAACACGTCTCATTTACCGAAGTATTACAAAAAGCAAGGACAAAACATCAAGTGATTGACGTGCATTTCGATTTATTGAAGCAATGTACCAAATTAAGAAATGCCATGGTACATCGTAAAATTGATCATGATTTTTATATAGCAGAACCACATGAAGATGTCGTTGATGAAATCGAAAGACTATCCAAACAATTAGAGCAACCACCTGCTGTCACAACAATAGCATCGCAACCAGTTGAGTTTTTTTATAGCGACACTCCATTACGAAAAATTCTTCAAACCATTCAAGAACGTGGATTCTCGCAGTACCCGATTTATCAAAACCAACAGTTTACTGGATTGTTAACGGAATCCGGTATTACGCAATGGCTTTCCGCGCATTCACAAGATGTAACGATTGAACAGACGACTGCAAAAGATGTGTTATCATTTGAAGAAAATAACCATGTGAGCTTTTTAGCTCAATCGGCCAATATTTTTGATATTCAAATGACTTTTGATGCTTATTTAAAACACCAACGAAAATTAGAGGCCATTATTATTACAGAAGGTGGCGTTGCTCATCAATTACCGGTCGCCATTGTGACCTCATGGGATTTAATGAAATACAAACCGTTGCAATTTCCAATCATCCAGCACACGTAGAAAACCTGCAAATATGGGGTCACCCATAATCGCAGGTTTTCATCCTTACATATTCGCGACAGTTGGAAGAGCAGTTTCTCCCATTAAATATTGATCTACTTGATAAGCTACTTCACGACCTTCATTTATGGCCCAAACAATCAAGCTTTGACCTCTTCTTGCATCTCCTGCAGCAAATACGTGATCAATATTTGTTTGGAAATCATTATAAGCTGCATTTACCTTATTACGTTCAACATCTACTCCAAATGCTTGTAATACAGGCTGTTCTGCCCCTTCAAAACCAATAGCAATAAGCACGAGTTGAGCTGGCCAGACTTTTTCTGTTCCAGGAATCTCTTGATAAACAAACATCCCGTTTTCGTCGCGTGTTTTTTCCATTTCAACCGTATGCAACTCTTTTAATTTACCTTGTTCATCAGCGACAAACTTCTTCGTTTGAATGGAATACTGACGAATATCTTCACCAAATTTTTCTTTCGCTTCTTTATGTGAGTATTCTAAGCTAAATACTTGTGGAAATGCTGGCCACAAATTGTCTTCTGTTCTAGCAATTGGTAATTGTGGGTGTTTACCAAATTGATAAATACTTCTTGCTCCTTGACGAAGTGCTGTAGCGATACAATCTGCTCCTGTATCACCACCTCCGATGACAATCACATCTTTGCCTTTTGCATCTAATTCTTCTTCTGGTGCTACGTCTTCGTTTAATAACGATGCAGTAGACGTCGTTAAATAGTCCATTGCATACCGAACACCTTTGGATTCTCTACCTTCAAGTGGTAAGTCACGATGTTTTTGTGAACCGGTGCATAAAATGACCGAATCATATTCGCTTTTAATATCTTCAGCGGATATATCCTTACCCACTTCTGTATTTAAGACAAATTCAATTCCTTCATCACGTAATAATTGTACACGGCGCTCGACCACTTCTTTATCTAACTTCATGTTCGGAATACCATAAGTTAAAAGTCCACCCGCACGATCTGACCTTTCATATACTGTAACGCTGTGTCCTGCTTGATTTAATTGATCAGCCGCTGCTAATCCAGCTGGTCCAGAGCCAATAATAGCAACAGTCTTTCCTGTACGATGCTCTGGGATTCGAGGCGTAATCCATCCGTTTTCAAACCCTTTATCAATTATCGCTTGTTCAATATTTTTAATGGCAACTGCTGGATCATTGATAGCTACCGTACATGAGCCCTCACATGGCGCTGGACAAACTCTTCCTGTGAACTCAGGAAAATTGTTCGTTTGCATTAAACGATCTAACGCTTCTTTCCATTTTCCTTTATAGACTAAATCGTTCCATTCAGGAATTAAGTTATAGACAGGACAACCTGATGTTGCCCCATCAATATCCATTCCGATATGACAGAATGGTGTCCCGCAATCCATGCAACGTGCTCCCTGTCGCGTCATTTGTTCATCCGAGAAAGGAACAGAATATTCTTTCCAATCATTTAGCCGTTGCACCGGATCACGTTTTATCGATTCTTCTCGCTCAATTTCCATAAAACCAGTTGCTTTCCCCATATACCTGTCTCCTTTCTATTTGATTAGTGTTTCCTGTTGATCTGTCGTCACCGTCATTTTATCTTCTTTTTTGGCCATAAACGCTTCGTATCTTGCATCATCTGTCGATAATCCTTGATTCTCATAATACTTAATTTGTTCGACCATTCGTTTATAGTCCGTCGGGATAACTTTCACGATTCTTTCGATTTCGTCATTCCAGTTTTGTAATGTTAAAGCTGCCTTCTCACTATTTGTATAGTAATAATGGTTGGCAATGATCTGTTTTAACTCTTCAATTTCTTCTTGATCTGTGATGTTCTCGAATTGAATTAATTCTGTATTACACCGCTTTTTAAACGTTTCGATATCATCAGGTTTTACATAAGCGATTCCGCCTGACATTCCTGCTGCGAAGTTTTTACCGACATTACCTAAGATCACAACACGTCCACCTGTCATATACTCACAACCGTGATCTCCTACACCTTCAACTACGATATTTGCACCACTATTTCTAACCGCAAAACGCTCTCCAGCATAACCATGAATATACGCTTCACCACTCGATGCACCATAAAATGATACATTTCCTGCTATTACGTTATTACCTGGATCAATCGTAGTCTCTTTAGGGGCACGAACAATTAGTTTACCGCCAGATAATCCTTTTCCGACATAATCGTTGGCATCCCCGGTGACCTTCATCGTCATACCAGAAGGAATAAATGCACCAAAGCTTTGTCCGGCTGAACCGGTAAAGTTAAGTTTTACCGTATCTTCTGGTAATCCTTTTTCCCCATATAGCTTGGATATTTCACTTCCCACAATCGTACCAGTGACACGATCAGTATTTTTAATCGCAAAGGAAGCTTCTATCTGTTCTCCGTGTTTTATCGCATGTTCTACTTTTGGTAAGATCTGTTTCATGTCAAGTGATCGATCTAATTGATGATCTTGCTCGACTCTATGAATACGTGTGCCTTCAGGTTGATAGAGTAAGGTGCTTACATCTAAATGTTTTGCCTTCCAATGACTGTGCGCACGGTCTGATACTTGAAGGACATCCGTTCTTCCTACCATTTCATCCATCGTACGGAATCCTAATTCAGCCATGATTTCCCGTACTTCTTCTGCAATAAATTTCATATAATTCACAACATGATCTGGGTCACCTGTAAATTTCTTGCGCAGTTCAGGGTTTTGTGTCGCTACACCAACAGGACAAGTATCCATATGGCATACACGCATCATCACACAGCCAATAACGACTAATGGCGCTGTTGCAAATCCATATTCTTCAGCACCTAGTAATGCTGCCATGACCACATCTTTACCCGTCATTAATTTTCCGTCGGTTTCAAGAATGACTCGATCTCTTAACCCATTCATCATTAATGTTTGATGAGCTTCTGAGAGTCCAAGTTCCCATGGTAGACCAGCGTGTTTAATACTTGTCTTTGGAGAAGCACCAGTTCCACCATCATAGCCGACAACCGAAATTACATCTGCATTTCCTTTGGCCACACCAGCTGCAATCGTACCGACGCCTGATTTCGCTACTAACTTCACGGTTACTCTCGCATCACGATTGGCATTCTTTAAGTCATGGATGAGTTGTGCCAAGTCTTCAATCGAGTAAATATCATGATGTGGCGGTGGTGAAATTAAATCCACACCAGGTGTAGATCCACGAACATCAGCCACCCACGGGTACACTTTTTTCGCTGGTAATTGGCCACCTTCACCTGGTTTAGCACCTTGTGCCATTTTAATTTGTAATTCTTTTGCATTGACTAAATAATGACTTTTGGCTCCAAAACGTCCAGATGCCATTTGTTTAATCGCACTAGAACGTAAGTCCCCATTTTCATCAACTGTATAGCGCTTAGGATTCTCTCCGCCTTCGCCACTGTTACTTTTACCACCTAATCGGTTCATGGCTATCGCTAGCGCTTCATGTGCTTCTTCGCTAATGGAACCAAATGACATAGCTCCTGTCTTGAATCGTTTCACGATCGATTCGACAGGTTCTACTTCTTCAAGTGGAATACTATTTGTTTCTTTAAAGTTAAATAAGTTTCTGAGGAAACCGATTCGTTCTTCATTCGCAGCGTCTGAAAATTCTTTAAATAAGCTATAATCACCACGGCGACAAGCCATTGCAATTTATGAATCGTTGTCGGGTTAAAGGCATGGTGCTCGCCTGTTTTTCTCCATTGAAAATCACTGCCTGGTTCTAACGACTGCTCAATGGCCTTTGTATAACCATCTTTGTGTCGTTTCTCTGTTTCTTCCTGGATAACCGCTAAATCAATCCCATCAATTTGTGAAGCTGTGCCAGTAAAGTATGTTTCCATCACTTTCTTACTAATTCCAATCGCTTCAAAAATTTGTGCACCACGATAGCTTTGAACGGTAGAGATGCCCATTTTCGACATCACTTTGATAATGCCTTCCGTTGCAACAGATAAAAATGTTTGCTCTGCTTCTTTGAAAGATAAGTCCAAGTTACCTGCTACGATTTGAGAGTGTAACGTTTGATAAACGAGATACGGATGAATCGCATCAACACCATAACCGAGCATTGCCGCAAAATGGTGAACTTCACGTGCTTCACCCGTTTGTGCAATGATACTTGCTTTTGTACGAATGCCTTCACGGACAAGATACTGGTGCAACCCACTGACAGCTAACAGTATCGGCATGGCCGCGTTCGTTGCATCCATCGATTGATCAGAAAGAACGAGAATATTATGACCGGATTCAATCGCAACTTTTGCATCGGTAAAAAGTTGATCCAATGATTGTTCTAAATCACCGTTAAACGTCGTATCTAATACCTTTGTTGAAAAACCATCCACTTCATGTTTAACGATTCGATCCATTTGTTTGTTTGATAACATCGGCGAATCAAGACGAATCCGTTTGGCACTCGTGTTCTCTGGGTGTAATAAATCGCCTTCTGTTCCTAACCAAGTTAAAGTTGAAGTGACTAATTGTTCACGATACGCATCAATGGGCGGATTGGTAACTTGAGCAAACAATTGTTTGAAATAATTAAATAACGACTGCGGTCTTTCTGACAATACGGCGATCGGTGTGTCATTTCCCATCGCACCAATTGGATCTTTACCACCTGTTACTAGTGGAATTAAATATTTCTCGATATCTTCGGTTGTGTAACCAAATGCTCGTTGTTTCTGTATAAGCTGTGGATCAATGAAATCATCTTGATCGCTATTTCCTTCAGGATCAAGAGTGACGATTTGTTCGTCTAACCATTGGTCGTATGGTTGAGCATTACTAATCTCTTCCTTAATCTCTTGATCAGATATGATCCGTCCTTCTTCCATATCAACCAATAGCATTTTCCCTGGGCTCAAACGTTCTTTTAACAGGACATTTTCTTCTTCATAATCAATGACACCAACTTCAGAAGAGTAAATGATATAGTCATCTTTTGTGACATAATAACGAGCTGGACGTAGACCGTTACGATCTAATATAGCTCCTATTTGCTTACCATTTGTAAATGTGATCGATGTAGGTCCATCCCACGGCTCCATTAACGTACTATGATATTCATAAAACGCGCGTTTATTTGGATCCATATGCGGATTGTTTTGCCAAGGTTCTGGAATTAGCATCATTGCAGCATGTGCTGGTTTTCTACCTGCTAGTGTGAAAAATTCAAGCGCGTTATCCAACGTTGCCGAATCACTGCCATTTGCATTGACGATTGGCAATACTTTTTCTAAATCATCACCAAATGCTTCTGAGACAAATTGTTGTTCTCTTGCGCGCATCCAGTTCACATTACCGCGCATCGTATTAATTTCACCATTATGAATTAAATATCGATTCGGATGGGCTCTTTCCCATGTAGGAAACGTATTTGTACTAAAGCGGGAATGTACAAGTGAAAATGCAGACACAAAATCTTCATCCTGCAAATCTAAATAAAACTCATCGACTTGATCAGGCGTTAGTAATCCTTTATAAACGATCGTTTTATTCGATAAGCTTGGAAAATAGAATCGAATCCCTTGATCTTCAGCCCATTTTTCCGCTTGCTTACGAATGACAAATAGTTTTCGTTCAAATGCCAAATCATCTAAAGATTCATTGGCACGAATAAACACTTGTCGTACACTCGGTACAGTTTCTTTGGCGGTCTCGCCAATTTTCGATTCATCAGTCGGTACGTCCCGCCAACCAATTAATTGCTGCCCTTCTAATTCAATTAATTGATTGATCTTATCTTCTACCATTTGTTGTTCGTTCTCATCTTTAGATAAGAAAAGCATCCCAACTCCATATTCACCTGAAGCTGGTAGTTGAAAGTCTTTACATTCTCTTCTAAAATATTTATCAGGGATTTGTACCATTAATCCCGAACCATCACCCGTGAGTGGGTCACTGCCCTGCCCACCACGGTGCTCTAATTTACAAAGCATATTTAGCCCTTTTTGTACGATATCATGTGTCTGTTTTCCCTTTATATGTGCGTATAAGCCAATACCACAAGCGTCATGTTCAAAATCGGGATGGTATAACCCTTGAGCATGTGGCAAATCGTGATACGTCATATTTGTCGCCCCCATTCCAAAAAACTTTTATGATCAGTTACGGTGTCTATTTCTATTGTAATTGTTCTTATTTATCGAAACAATATATAATAAATATCATAATGTTCTCATTTTGATATATATTTGAGGTGAAGCCTTTGGAACTACGTCAGTTACGCTACTTTGTAGAAGTAGCCAGTCGCGAACATGTCTCTGATGCCGCTAATGAATTGCATGTAGCACAATCCGCGATCAGTAGACAAATTGCGAATTTAGAAGCAGAACTTGGAGTAGAATTATTCGAAAGAGAAGGAAGAAATGTGCGATTAACTCATATCGGACGAATTTTTCTTACTCATACCAAAACGGCATTAAAAGCGATTGACCATGCCAAAAAACAAATTGATGAATATATTGATCCAGAACGTGGGTCGATAAAAATTGGTTTTCCGACCAGTCTCGCCAGTAATCTATTACCGACTGTCATATCTGAATTTAAGAAAAGACATCCGAAAATCGGCTTTCAATTGCGTCAAGGATCATATAATTTCTTAATTGAATCAGTAGAAAATCGAGAAATTGATGTCGCTTTCCTTGGTCCTGTCCCTACTGAGCACCCTGACATTATTGGCGATGTTTTATTTCGGGAAAGTTTTTATGCACTCGTACCGAATTCACATCCATTAGCTGAACAAAGCAGTGTGAATCTGACAGATATTCATGACGAATCATTCGTGGTATTTCCTGAAGGGTTTGTGCTTCATCAATTAGTCATCGATGGATGTAAACAGGCTGGTTTTACACCAAACATCACATCACAGGGGGAAGATTTAGATGCTATTAAAGGGTTAGTGGCAGCAGGAATCGGGATTACGTTGTTGCCAGAAAGTGCTTTTAATGATTTAAATCCATACTATAGTGCAAAAGTTGCCATCCAGAATCCAGAATTAAAGCGATCGGTCGGTATTATTATCCCGAAAAACAGAAAACTTGCCCCATCAGAGCAAGTCTTCTACGAATTTATTAAAGATTTTTTCTCCATCTTGCAAAGTTTTCAGTGATTGCCTAATTTATATGAAGCGTCTTGAATGACCTAGATATGTTGGTTAAGCGAGTTGGCTCACTTTGCTTAACCAGCGCTCTGGATTTTGAAACTCAAGTTCCTCTCGTAAATATTGATCAACTACTTCGATTTTTGTTTTCCAAATCGCTTCTTGGATATCAAAGGTTAAAGGTACACTTGTGTAAATTTCAGCAAGCTTACGTGAGATATCTAAATCATCTTGGTATTGCTCTAATTTTTTTTGCATCCCTTTGGTTAATTGATCTTTATGCTCAATTAAAGAATGAATGGAGCCATACTCTTTTAATAACTTTAATGCAGTTTTCTCACCTACACCTTTTACACCTGGATAATTATCTGAAGAATCTCCCATTAATCCTTTCATATCAATAATTTGACTTGGAGATAATTGTTTTTTCTCTTGAAAATTTTCTTCAGTGAATACTTCATAATTGCCTTGACCTTTTCGCATAATGGCTACATCAATTTGGTGATCCACGAGCTGTAATAAATCTTGATCTCCCGTCATAATCGTCACATGATAATCATGGTGAAATTGCTTGGCCAATGTTCCGATACAGTCGTCAGCTTCATATCCTTCCATACCAACGTTAGGAATATCAAAAGACTCCACTATATTTTTGGCTAAATCAAATTGAGGTATGAGTTCCTCTGGTGGTGCATTCCGGTTCGATTTGTACCCTTGATACATTTGGTTACGGAATGTTTGAGAACCCATATCCCAACAACATATCACATGAGTGGGCGTAAAGGTTTCAATCGCATTGGTAAAATAGTTCAAAAAACCAAATAAACCATTACGCGGAATCCCTTTACTATTCACCATAAAATTTCCTGTAAACGCCGTCGCAAAAAATCCACGGAATAACAGTGCCATTCCATCGACAATTAATACTCGTTTTGTATTTGTCATCTTGAATCATCCCTTATATTACCTATTCATTTACAAAAAAATCATAACGTTGTATATTATACATCATGTGAACGATGATGAGGAGAGATTTTAGATGAAAAGATTTGAAAAAGCAACGTTTGCTGGCGGATGTTTTTGGTGTATGGTGAAACCATTTGATCAATGGGAAGGTGTACATAGCGTCGTATCGGGGTATACCGGTGGTGATATAGCCCATCCTACTTATGAACAAGTAAAAACAGGTACAACCGGGCACTATGAAGCTGTACAAATTACATATGATCCAACCATTATCAATTACCAACAAATTTTAGATTTATATTGGCCTCAAATTGATCCAACTGATGACGGTGGTCAATTTCATGACAGAGGTCCACAATACCGTACCGCGATTTTTTACCATACAGAAGAACAGAAACAATTCGCTCGAGATTCTAAAAGTGCGCTAGAAAACTCCAAACGTTTTCAAAAAACAATCGTGACAGAAATACTACCTGCAAGTACTTTCTATCCAGCTGAAGACTACCATCAAGATTTCTATCAAAAAAATCAAGAGGAATACAAGCTAGATCGAGAAAAGTCAGGTAGAGACAAATTTATCGAAAACTATTGGAAATACTAAGACGTTTTATAGATAGTTGAACTCTTCTGAAGATACCAACAATTAAGCTTTTATATGTATGAATCGGTCTGGATGCATATGTTAATGGATCGCAGAGTACCGATTCATTACATTTATGACCGTGCAATATCATTTCAATTCGTCTTTATTGGTTTTGCATTTTCCTATTTTTTCTAGTGTTGTTCTAATTTTTCCAGGCATTCCTGTTATACTTCACAAAAAGATGCTCCTACCTAAAATCGATAAAATGCTACTATGATACTTAAGCAGATTCAGATTTTTTTACGTTTTCCTGCGTTAAGAATCATTTTATAAATTAGAGTTAATACGTAATCATCATATCCGCTATAAAATACTATTACTGATGAAATTCATAGTTAAAGACGATAAAGGCAACAAATAATAGTTTTTCATTTTCGATCGTTTCATATGTCGGATGAAAATGATAGACAGAATCACCTAACCGTTTACCCTTAGCTATACAAGTATCTCCTTCATATACCTCTGTTTTTGAACCAATTCCAAATGATGTATAATAGTATTGTCTACCGTTATATTCTACAAGCATGCTTTCTTTTAATTTCGTTGCATTTTTTACAGAATAATCGGTATGTATTTCTCCTGCTTTCACATCGCTAGTGTATATGTCCCACTGGTTATGTTTAAATATGTTGTTTTGCTTTACTCCTTTTATTTCAATTTGTTCATCATTGACAAAAGAAAAAGTTAGATTTAAATACCATTGGCCAGATTTACCCATCATATCTGCGATAAATCGCTGCCAACGAGCTTGATAGAATCGATAATAAAAGCCAATTCGCTCGCCGTTATAATATACTTGTTTTTTTGTTCTTGAAATACGATCCCCTAATCTTGTTACATAATCAGTATAATATTGATCTGGTGCATAATCACGATCTTTATTGTATTGCCATTTTTGTACATAAACGATCCCAATACTAGCCATAGGAAATAGAAAAAGAATGAACAGCTGATCGATTTCAAATTCTCCCTTAAGCAAATAGCGCAAACATAAACCAATAAACCCTAAAATAAAAAGAACTAATAGCGTAGTCATAGAAACACCTCCTACCAACTTCTCATATTATGTTTACGCGCTAGAAGAAATTACGTTTCATTTTCTAACATAAAAAAGGTTGCCTTTCGTATCTTTTTACAAGAACATCAGACAACCTCTCCTTTGAGTTACCATTTATTAATTTCGGGGCGATCTCCTTTGCTGTTTCCTTTCTTGGCAAAACGGTTGGCTAATTCACGCTTTACATCTTCTAGAGACACATCCTGATCAGCCATGAGAACGAAGGCGTGATAGAGTAGATCACTAACCTCATTTGTTATTTCGTCTTTGTCTTGATTTTTAGCTGCGATAACGACTTCTCCAGCTTCTTCAATCACTTTTTTACCGATCTTATCGATACCTTTGTCATACAAATAATTTGTATAAGAGTTATCAACACGATGCTCTTTCCGTTCCTTCACTTCTTGCATAACCTCTTCAATGATCGCTGAATGATCATTTTCATCAGCTTCTTTTACCGGATGGAAGAAGCAAGAAGTCTCTCCCGTATGACAAGCAGGGCCGTTAGGAACAACTTGAATTAACAAAGTATCTTGATCGCAATCGAGATCCATTGATATCACTTCTTGTGTATTTCCGGAAGTAGCACCTTTATGCCATAATTCATCACGTGAGCGTGAGTAAAACCATGTTTCATTCGTTACTAACGTTTTCTCATATGCTGTTTCATTCATGTAAGCGAGCATTAATACATCTTTTGTTTGGTAATCTGTTACGATTGCTGGAATTAATCCTTTTGAAAAATTAGGCTTCACGTACATTCACTCCTTGTTGTATGCAAGAATCTTTCACTTGTTTCATCGTAAATGTATTTTCATGAAAAATCGATGCAGCAAGTCCAGCTGAAACATCGGTTTGATTAAATACTTCAGGAAAGTGTTCTGGTTGACCAACACCACCAGAAGCAATCACTGGGATACGCACAGCACGAACAACTGCTTCTGTTAATGAAAGATCAAAGCCATCTTTCACCCCATCAGTATCCACACTTGTTAGTAACAGTTCGCCAGCACCTCGAGCTTCTGCTTCTTTGGCCCACTCCAGGGCATCAATACCTGTATCTTTACTTCCACCATGTGTCATTACATGCCATTTATCACCGACACGCTTGGCATCAATTGCTACGACTGTACATTGGGCTCCAAATCGTTCCGAGGACTCTGTAATGAGCTCCGGATTTTTCACAGCTGCTGAATTCATACCTACCTTATCAGCCCCAGCTTTCAATAAACGATTGACATCATCGATTGATCGTACACCACCACCAACTGTAAACGGCACGAATACATTCGTCGCTGTTTCACGGACGATATCAACCATCGTTTGACGACCTTCGTTTGTAGCCGATATGTCCAAAAAGATAATTTCATCCGCTCCTGCCTCAGAATATCTCGCTGCCATTTCAACAGGATCGCCAAGTTCGCGCAGACCAACAAAATTCGTTCCTTTTACAACCTTCCCTTCTTTTACATCAAGGCAAGGTATAATTCGTTTCGCTATCACGACGTCATCTCCTTTAATGATACGCTGCCATCATAGATTGCTTTCCCGACAATGGCTTCTTCAATGCCAATCTCATCTAAAGCACGAATATCTTCATTACTACTAATGCCACCTGAAGCAACGATTTTACAGCTCACAGCCTCGTTCAAACTTTTCAATTGGTCAAGGTTGGGACCGGTTAGCGTACCATCACGTGAAATATCCGTGAACACAATCGTTTGCACCCCTAATGCTTCCATTTGTTTGGCAAAGGTAATATAGTGTGTCTTAGATACAGTTTCCCAACCTTGCGTCGCTACCATTTCATTTTTCGCATCAATGCCAACAACAATATGTTCTTGAAAACGATCTAACGCTTCTCTTAAAAACGTTTCATCCTCTAAAGCTGCAGTACCTATAACTAATCGATCGGCTCCAGCGTTCACTAGATTCTCTACCGCTTCGATATTTCGAATCCCACCGCCAACTTGGACAGGAACGGTTGCAATCGAGCAAAGTTGTTTAATCAATTCATACTGTCTAGCTTCGCCATTTCTAGCGCCATCTAAGTCAACAATATGAACAATTTCTGCTCCATCATCAAGAAATGTTTGAATTTGAGATTCCGGATCACTACCTACTTGTTCCGTTTTCGAAAAATCACCTTGATATAAGCGAACACATTTTCCATCAATTAAATCAATGGCAGGTAAAATTTTCATTTTCACGCCTCCATTATGTCGTTAATTCCATAAATTTTTTTAACAATTGTACACCGACTTCACTACTTTTTTCCGGGTGAAACTGCATCCCGTATACGTTTCCCTTTTGAACAATCGCAGGTATTGTTGTGCCGTAGTCTGTTGTCGCCACCAAATACTTGGATTCAGACACCGCTTGATACGTGTGAACAAAATAAACGTGATTGCCTTCAAATTGGTTCCATTCATCGTCATCAAGCGCTACTTGCAGTTGATTCCAACCAATATGCGGAAGTAAGTAATCTGTTTCTATTTGCTCGACTGTACCTGGAATAATCGCTAAACCATCTGATTCGCCATTCTCATACCCTCTTTCAAATAATAACTGCATACCTAAACAAATTCCTAGAAACGGTTTTTCTGTAGCCAATTGTTGTAAGGCTTCAAGGAGTTGACGTTGGCGAATTTCTTCTACAGCTGCTTTAAAAGAACCAACACCAGGTAAAATAATGTGACTGGCGTGCTGTAATTCTTCTATATCATCCGTAATTGTCACTTGATACCCTAAGTTTTGAAAAGCTGTTTTTACACTCGCTACATTTCCCATACCATAATCAACGATCGCTATCATTCGATCAACCCCTTTGTTGAGTTCACCCCAGTGATTTCTGGATTTATCCGAATGGCTTGACCAAGTGATTGCCCGAGTGCCTTAAATATCGATTCAATTTTATGATGGGTATTCTGTCCGTATAAAACATTGACATGTAATGTAATACCCGCTTGGAACGCAAAGGCTTGTAAGAATTCTTGCACGAGTTCAGTATCGAAGTTGCCTAGTTTCGGATTATCAAAACTGGCGTGAAATACAAGATACGGACGACCACTAATATCTAATGAAACAAAACCAAGTGTCTCATCCATCGGTACATAAGCGTGACCATATCGGTTGATTTGTTTTTTATCTCCTAATGCTTCTTTAAGTAGTTGGCCTAAGACAATGCCGACGTCTTCCACCGTATGATGACTATCAACGTGTAAATCACCATGGGCTTTCACATCCATACCAATCCGACCGTGGCGAGCAAACAATTCAAGCATATGATCAAAAAAACCTACCCCAGTTTCAATCGATACATCATTTGCACGATCTAAGTCGACGGATACGTCAATCTTCGTTTCAAATGTCTCTCTTGATTTACTTGCTTTTCTCATTTCTTTTCGCCTCCAAACGTTTCTTAACAGCAATTCCATGTCCCTCAAGGTGTTCTTCATTCGCAATTGTCATCACATGGTTACTTGCTTCCTCTAAGGCACTTTCGGAATAATATAAGAAAGTGGTTTTCTTCATAAAATCATCAACAGACAGTCCTGACGAAAATCGTGCAGTTCCAGATGTCGGTAATACATGATTTGGTCCTGCATAATAGTCTCCCAGCGCTTCGGGTGTATAACTTCCTACAAATACAGACCCTGCATGTCTCACTTGACTTAATCGAGCAAATGGTTCAGAAACTTGAATCTCTAAGTGTTCTGGTGCCAACTGATTTGCAACTTCGAACCCTTCGTCAATTGTATCAACAACGAGGGCTGCACTTTTATCGGTCAATGCTCTTGTCGCAATTGCTTCTCTAGGTAATTGCTGGCACTGTGATGATAATTCCTCTTGGACTTTTGTCAGTAAACGTTCAGATGTTGTGATAAAATAAGCAGGTGAATTCACATCATGCTCCGCTTGTGCAATTAAGTCAGCAGCGACAAATGTCGGATCAGCTGTTTCATCGGCCACAATCGCTACTTCACTTGGGCCTGCGATCATATCAATGCCGACATCACCAAAAACTAACTGTTTCGCCGCCGCTACATAAGCATTTCCTGGTCCAACAATTTTATCTACCGCCTCGATCGTTTCTGTACCATAGGCGAGCGAAGCAATCGCTTGAACGCCACCAAATCGATACATTGTTGTAACGCCGCTAATATCTGCTGCCACAATTAAGATCGGCGCAATTTCTTCCCCATTACGAACGGGTGTAGCCATGATAATTTCATCAACACCTGCTAATGATGCAGGAATGGCATTCATTAGTACCGATGAAGGATACACCGCGGTCCCACCTGGCACATAAATACCTACACGTTCGATCGAGCGATATAACTGACCAGAAATGATATCATTGTCAGTTTGCATCATGCGCGAATTTTGAAGCTGTTTTTCATGAAAGGAACGAATGTTTTCTGCTGCTTTCTGTAATGATTCAATGATTTGATCATCCACTTGATTCCACGCGTTCTTTCGGTCTTCTTCTGTAACGAGTAGTGATTCGGGTACCTTCCCATCAAATTTTTCAATATATTTATGAACGGCTTGATCACCGTTTTCTTGTATATCATCAATGATACTAGCTGCCGCTTGTAAATACTGTTGCTTCTCTTTACTTTTCGTTTTTTTACGTGAGATCTTATCAAAAAATGTATCCTTATCTAATCGAGGTATCATGCTTGATTGGCTCCTTTCTTAAATGATTCAATGACAGGAACGAGTTGGTTACGTTTTATTTTTAAATTCGACCGATTGGCAATTAAACGGGCACTAAATGATAAAAATTCATCCTGTACAACTAAACCATTTTCTTTCAATGTGGTTCCCGTTTCCACGATATCAACGATCCCATCAGCTAGCCCTAAAATAGGCGCTAATTCAACGGAGCCCTCTAATTTAATAATATCTACAGATTCGCCTTTCTCACGATAATACTCATTCGTTATATTGGTAAAAGTACTTGCAATCCGTTTCTTATGATCAGGCCATTCATAACCAGCTTTGGTCGCTAACGCCATTCGACATTTCCCAAACGGTAACGGAAATAAATTAAATACATCCGGTTCATGTTCGAGTAAAATATCGCCACCAACAACACCTAAATCGGCTATACCGTTTTCTACATATGTCGTCACATCTGGTCCTTTCGCAAAAAAGAAAGAAAATTGCTCAGTTTCTACTTGAAGTTTTCTCCCTTTATTAACTAACGGTTCGGTTTCATAATCAAGTGTTTCGAAAAAGTTTAAAAATTGCTTCTCTAATCGTCCTTTTGTAAGTGCAATTACTGGCTTCATTGTTCAACCACCTTGTATTCATTGTTGACGGTTTGTATTTTATAGACGCGATCAAAGGAATGATTCTCTGCCAACTGATACTGAATATCAACCGTTTTTCCTTCTAGTTGCGTACGGTATTGTTCTGCAATGACATGTGTTTCTGGTGATGCTAGTATACAGACTTTTTCTTTCTGTTTGACTGGTTCCATTTGCACCGCTAACACATCAACGTCAAATGCTAAGCCGACAGCGAAGTGGATTGATCAAATTGTTCATATAAACGGTCATACCGTCCCCCGGAAAAGCAAATCTCACCAGATGGTGTTAAAAATCCGCGGAACATCACGCCATCATAATAAGGTAAATTTTTTACTCGTCCTAAATCAACAATGACGTCATCAACACCGATTGTCTCTAGTACATCGATTAATTGTTTAAGTCGTTGCAATACAGCTAATAATTCAGGGCGATCCTTCCATTTCTTCTCATACGTCGCAATCACTTCTTTTCCGCCATAAGCATTGATCAAACCAATCAATGTCTGGCTAAGATCCGTTTGGTCATATGATTGTAAAATGTCAGTAATTCGATCTTCCTTCTTATCATGCATGGCGATGCGTAAATTTTCTTCTTCTATCTTTGTTAATCCGATCGAGTCAATCAATAAATTAAAAATCGATGAATGTCCTAGTTCAATGACATATTGACCAATTGTTAACTGATTTAAATATTGAACCGCCGTCAGAAGACATTCCGTTTCCCCATAAAACCGGTCAGCATGAACAATTTCAATCCCTGCTTGCCTGCTTTCTGTTCCGTCCTTATCAATTCGAAATACCGACCCTTGATAAGACCATTTTTGCTCTGATGGACGTTGATTAGCAATCGCTCTTGCCACTGCTGCGGTCCAATCCGGTCGTAATACTTCTATTTCGCCATCATTATTAAACCATTTCAACATATATTCCAGTTTCATTCCAGCCATTTCATTAATAAATGTATTAGCATACTCCACAACTGGAGTCGAGATTGGCTTAAAATGTCTCATTTCACTCACTCGCCGGAAAATATCTGAAGCTCGTAGTCGATTAGATATTTGTACACCTGTTTCATCTTGACTTCCTTCAGGTAAAAACATGAATTCTCACATCCTATAAACGCTTTATCGTTTTATCACTCTACCGTGATAAAGTGTTAGTATAACATATACATTATCATAGTATTTTTTATATTGTCAATCAACTCTTTTCAATTTTGACAAAAATGTTTATCATAAAGTATGGAAGGAGTGCATTGATATGACGACCTATGGAGATTTCCATATACATACTTCATATTGTCCGCATGGCTCGAATGATCGCGCAACTGATTATATTGAACAGGCCATACAACAAGGATTACAAGAAATAAGTTTCACAGAACACGCCCCACTTCCGGTTCATTTCACAGATCCAACGCCTGAAAAAGACAGCGCAATGGACTGGAAAGACATCGATGCTTATATCGAGGAAATTCAAAAACTAAAAAAGCACTATCAACACAAAATTAAAATTAACTTAGGTTTTGAAATCGACTTTATTCAAGGTTACGAAGAAGAAACGAGACGATTTTTACAAACATATGGACCGATCATGGATGATGCGATTTTATCTGTTCATATGTTGCAGACGCCTAACGACCATTACGTATGTATTGATTTTAGTCGTTCTAATTTCGAATGGATTGTCCAAGAATTTGGCTCGGTTGATCAAGTGTATCAAACGTATTATCAAACACTAAAACATGCTATCAAAGCAGACCTAGGCATGTATAAACCGAAACGAATCGGTCATATCACGTTAATTGAAAAATATAGACAGTCATTTCCACCACAAATGTCTTATGAAAAAACGATCGAAGACATATTATATGTCATCAGACAAAATCATCTAACACTAGACATGAATACAGCTGGACTGTACAAAGAGGATTGTGGCAATATGTACCCGCCTATCCACATCATACACCAGGCACAAAACCTAGGCATCGGTATATATCCTGGTTCCGACTCTCACGAATCTGCCCATATTGCCAGAGGATTTGAACACCTTCCAACGAATCATACATGATCATTAAAAGCAAACATTACGACAAATAGAGATAAGGTCGTAATGTTTGCCTATTTACACTTAACGAACAATGGCTTCAAGCGTCTCCACCACTTCTTGTAAATATGCTTGATCTGTATCTGAATTTTGCAAACTGCTCTGTAATTGTTGATAATATTCTTCTACTTGCATTTTGTACTGTTCTTGTAGTTCCTGCTTCTTCTTTCGCCATGCGCTTTGATAAAATGGCTCAAATGCCGATGCTGCTTGATCAATAACTGTTTCCCACTGTTTGGACATGACTTCTTGTAAAAATTCATACATTTGCATTCGTTCTTGGTCAGCGAAAAAACTTTTCGTATGCTTATAATAAGATAACAGCTTACGAATCGTTTGATCATCTAGTGATATCTCTACAAAAGACAAATCTGGCATTGATAATGAAACCGGCTCCCAATCACTTAAAGAAAAGTCTTGATCGATTTGTTGCAGTTGATCATTTAAGGTTTGATGAAATGTTGCGAAAGCTTGATTATAACTTGTCTCCAATCGAACGATAATCGCTTTTAATTCATCAATCAAAATTTGTTCCTCATCTTGAATTAATTGATCCAGCGCTAGTCGTAGCTCTTCTTTCCCTTTCTTTCCATTGGATTGAATGGCTCCAGGATGAATATGTGAACGAAATACATCAAGAAATTGAATCCCTAAACGTTGTTTAACGAAGAACATTTGTTTTTCTTGTTTCTGCCGTAATTCAGCATACAGGTGTTGCTGATCAAACGAATCAATCTTCTCAACCATATGATTCTGATGCTTTAAGTACCGCTTTAGAAATTGTTCTTTATCTTCAGCATCCAGTGTTAATGTGTGTAACCAGCGATTCACGAAGCGATAAGCACGTTCAATATCCGTATATATAGCTCGCATACTGATTTGGGTCAATTCTTGCGAGATAAATTGATAAAAAACGGTTTCGAACTCGGTAAAACGCTCATCTTGCTCTCCTCTACTTTTCTGATCTAAAGCTTGTTTTGATGATAACGGAAATAACCGCGGATCTTGAATATCGAATGACATCAACTGCTCATTCACATATGAAGTGACAAGTTCCACATCTTGTTCGGAATGAGCCAGATCGATCGCATTGATCATAAAAAACATTTTATCCATTTGAAAGGCATCTTTTACCTTACCTAATCGACGCAGGAATATTTCGTCCGCTTTAGCAAATGGATGATTATAATATGTAACAAATAAAATCGCATCCGCATCTTTAATATAAGAAAAAGCTAGATCCGTATGGCGTGCATTGACAGAATCAGCACCCGGCGTATCCACTAATGTAATGTTTTGTTGTGTAAGCGGACAATCATAAAACAATTCCATCTCTTTCACAAAGCATGCAATGGCTTCATCTTGTACATACGATGCAAAAGACTCTATTGCAATCGAATAGGATGTACCAATCCTTCCATGCATATGAGTAAACCCTTGATAAAACGCCTGCAAAAAGGATCGATGCGTATCGTGCACTGGCAATTGATCAACGTCTTTTTTATCGAGCCAATGATACGCACTACTTAAGGATGAGAAGGTGGTATCCTCTAAAATCGAATGAATGTCGCCAAGCAACTCTCCTTCTTGCTTTATAGTAACCAATACCTCTTCATGATCAAAGTCATGGTTCGGAGGACTAATTTTATTAATCGCCGCTGTTGTTGGATTTGGGGACACAGGAAGCACGTCTGATCCAATTAACGCATTGGCAAAGGAAGATTTCCCCGCACTAAAAGCACCAAATAACGCAATGGTGTGCTTTTTCTGTATGAAACGGTTTCGTTTCAACTTTATATCGTCTCTCATTTGACGTAAAGATGGCAGGTTATATAATAAATCAATTGTCGTTTTCGCATCTTTGCGCGTTTGATCCATGGACAAATGAGCTTGTTCTGAATTCTCTTCAGTTGCGTTTGATTCAACGTTGATTTCTTCTTGTAGATCCGTTTTCCAATCTTCAAAATGAACATAATGTTTATCATAAAAGTGATGCCATTTTTCTAGAAATTCAGAATCATCTTCCACCTCACCGTTATCCTCTAAGATGTTTAATACCACCTCATCAAATTGTTCCCACTGCTCTTCAAGTTGCTGTTTCTCATCTTTGAGCGATGTTTTCTTCTTTACTTCTTGAATCTCTTGATCGATGGATGTAAGCTGTTGATCAATTTCAGCAAAAATCGTTGGTTTATATTGATTCATAAGATCCATATAATATTGTTTATAAATCTTTTTGATCTGATGGCTTACTTGTTCACAATAAACCAATAGGTATTGTCCATTTAATGTGGCACCTTCATTCATTTGATCAATGCATAGCGATGATTCAACTGATTGCGTGAAAACATTGTGATCGACGCCAACATCAATATAAGACTGAAGAAAAGTTACCATTTTATCGCGCAATTTCCATTCTAGCTGTACTTCAACCTGTTCTTGAAGGGATCCGAAGAATGATTGTAATCGATCAGCACGCGCTTTATCTATCTTTTTTCTGTTTTTGAATAAACCCACTTTAAAATCTGGTTGATACGCTTCTAACAATTCTCTTGCTTGTTCACGCAAGTTGTATGGCATTAATTGGGCATTCTTTAAAGTTTGTTGAAGTAAGTCGCTATATTCTTTTTCTATATGAGCTTTGCGATGATATAATTCATCTCGTTGCTCTTGTAATTGCTCGGGGGGTGTTTCTATTTCAATTTGATCAATGGCTTGTTCAAGATCTTGAGATTTAGAATCGAATTCATCCCCAACATCCGCTTGAAATTCTTGCACCAAATGGCTGATCATTTGATTAATGGTAGATTCGATCAATTTTTGCTTATCTTGATGCATCTGATGAATCAACTGTTGTCGCAATAAGTGCCACTGATTGTTTGGATCTTCAATATTCTTTGCACTTGTAAAATAAATCCCTTCAGGCGTCAGCCCCATTGATGTAATACGTTTTCTAAACTTTGCTGATAACTTGAAAAAGATAGTTCAGCTTCTTGATGTTTATCGATTTGATTCACAATCACGTAATAACGCTTATTCATTGATTCAAGTTGTTGCAAAAACGTTGCATTAACTTCTGATTGTACGTGGTTATAATCCATAACATAATAGACAATATCTACTTTGTGTAAAGCTGATTCTGTCATTATACGGTCGGCATCATCCACAGCATCAATACCTGGCGTATCCATAAGGGTGACATCAGATGGAAGCAATGGGTTTTCTCTCCAAATATCAACTTGTGTAATTTCTTCTCGATTACGGCATAATTCTTGAACTTCAGCTAGTGAGCGATCATCTTCTAATAAAATCGCGTTCTGTTCTTTCGTATGTGCCACAACTTGTGAATGGCCCTGATGAATTTCAACAATGTTGGCACTCGTTGGAATAGGACTTTCGGGTAATAAATCTTCTTCCAACAACTGATTTAATAGCGTTGACTTCCCCGCAGAAAAATGGCCACTAAAACAGATATGTGCCTGTTGGTTCTGTTTTTTTGTATATAAATCCATTAGTTTTGTCTGTTCATCGAATGCATTGTATTTCTGAAATAAATGATCAAGTGATATCATTTGTTTTGTGTCAAAAGACTGTGCTGTTGTCGTCATCATTCATCGAAACTCCTTACTCCTCGTGGTCATCTATACCTATTATACTGATTTTTCAGACAAATCGCCACAACCTTGATAAAAAAACTCTCCGCCCATTAAACGTGTCTAATGATGCCATTTTACATTTGTATTCTTTAAAAGCAGTTGAAACAAAAAATGAGCATCAAATTGCAATGCAATTCAATGCTCATTTTATATATTTTTATGGTTTGTCATTCGAAACTGAACTACTTAACGTGGCTCGGATCCCTTTATTCTTCTACATTTGAGTGATCTTCTGTAAAAGGTTTATTTAATGCTGCTTTTTTCCAAATCGAAGTTATATAACCATCGATATCTGTATCAATAACAAATGAACCATTACTGTGCCGATCGCTATTCGGTAAATCCATTGGAGAGATTTCTCTTTCAGTTCCCTCATTGGTTTTTAAGATAAATCGATCGTGATCATTCATCTGATCAAATCCGACAATGTAATGGGGATGTTTTTTGAGTTCCCGCAATAACGCTTGTCCTTTCTTTGCTCTTGAACTTTTTTCAAAACGATTCAAGGTCATTCTCTTACATGCACCGCGCTGGGTTGCTACAAATAGTTGTGACGGATTCGCTTGCTCATCGAATACAACTCCATTAATGATGTGTTCATCTTGTTTTAACTGCATGGCTTTCACACCTGTTGCACGTTGGCCGATAGGTGAAACTTCAGATTCATGGAACCATAAACCGTACCCTTTATTAGAGACAACAAAAACATCTGTATGTCCATCCGTTACATGGACGTTAACTAATTGATCATCTTCTTTCAAATTCAAAGCGATTAACGGTCGTGTATATCGTTGGGATTGATATAAATCAAGTTTACTTTTTTTCACCATACCATTTTGAGTAAAGAACACCAAATAGTGATCTTGATGAAACTCACGAATAGGTATGACTTCTACAATCGTCTCATCATCTTCTAATGAAACGAGGTTTGAAAAATGTTGCCCCAACTCTTTCCATTTAATATCTGGTAATTGGTGAACAGGAAATGGAACAAAACGACCATTGGAAGTAAATATCAAGAGATAGTCCGTCGTATTCACTTCCATTAATCGAAGCAAGTAATCGTCTTCCTTCATCGTGAGGTCTTCATCCTTGCTCGCCCCATAAGAGCGTGTACTCGTTCGTTTCACATATCCATTATCGGTTACTGATACAATCACATCTTCACTCGCGACGGTGACCTCAACATTGATCTGTAGTTCTTCAACTTTTTCTTCAATTCTTGTCCAACGATCAGTTGCATATTTCTTTTTCATTGATCGTAAATCTTTTTTTATCACTGACAGCAATTTGTTTTCATTACTTAAAATTTCTTGATAACGCGCAATAGCTTGTTCTAATTCTTCTGCTTCCTTTTCCAAGGCAGTGATATCTGTATTGGTCAATCGATAGAGCTGTAAAGTAACAATGGCCTCCGCTTGTTCTTCAGTGAAACCGAATTGAGCAATAATCCGATTTTTGGCATCTTTTTTATCTTCGGAAGCGCGGATCGTTTGAATTAACTCATCTAAAACAGAAACAGCTTTGATCAATCCTTCCACGACATGAGCTCTTCTATTTGCTTTCTGTAAGTCATAATGCGTTTGCCGTACAACAACGTCCTTCTGATGGGCAATATACGCCTCAATCATATCAGTTAGTGATAATAATTGAGGCGTTTTGTCCTTGATCGCGACCATATTAAAATGGTACGTGATCTGTAAATCGGTATTTTTATACAGATAATGCAAAACACCTAAACTGTCAGCATCTTTTTTTAACTCAACGACGATGCGCAAACCTGTACGATCGGTTTCATCACGAACTTCTGCAATGCCTTCTACTTTGCGGTCCATCCGTAATTCATCGATTCGTTTTACAAGAGTTGCTTTATTGACTTCATATGGAATTTCATCAATCAAAATTTGTTCACGATTTGCTTTTAATGGTTCAATCGTCGCTTTTCCGCGAACGACTACGCGACCTTTTCCGGTTTCATATGCTTTTTTTAGTCCTTCATAACCTTGTAACGTTCCACCGGTTGGAAAATCCGGTCCTTTGATAATAGTAAGCAGTTCATCCATCGTCGTGGTTGGCTTATCGATTTTCTTAATGATCGCATCTATGACTTCCGCCAAATTATGCGGTGGAATTTCCGTTGCATAACCAGCAGAAATTCCCGTAGAGCCATTGACCAATAAATTCGGAATTTTGGCAGGAAGGACAACTGGTTCTTCAATTGTATCATCAAAGTTAGGTATGTAATCGACCGTTTCTTTCTCAATGTCACGAATCATCTCATCAGCCAGTGCCGACAATCTTGCCTCTGTATAACGCATGGCAGCAGGCGGGTCGCCATCCACACTTCCATTATTCCCATGCATTTCAACCAATACATTCCGAAGTTTCCATCGCTGACTCAAACGGACCATTGCCTCGTATACTGAGGAATCTCCATGCGGATGATAATTCCCGATTACCGTACCCACCGTTTTGGCCGATTTACGAAATGGTTTATCATGGGTGTTACGCTCCTCATGCATCGCATATAAAATTCTTCGCTGTACGGGTTTTAATCCATCTCGAGCATCGGGTAATGCCCGATCTTGAATAATGTACTTACTATAACGTCCGAAGCGATCACCCATCACTTCTTCTAACGGTAAATCTAAATAATTCTCTTCCACTGCCAAGAAAATTCCTCCTCCATGACATTACTGCTGGATATTCTCATTATCAATAATATTATCATCTTCTTCTAAACTAAATTGCACATGTGATTCGATCCAATTTCTTCTCGGTTCCACTTTGTCTCCCATTAATGTAGTCACTCTTCGTTCAGCACGTGCCAAATCATCAATCGTCACACGAATTAATGTTCTTGTTTCAGGATTCATCGTTGTTTCCCAAAGTTGATCAGCATTCATCTCGCCTAACCCTTTATAGCGTTGTAGTTGATAGCCATTTTTTAAAGTTTTCGTGATTTTGTCTAATTCTTCTTCAGTCCAAGCATACTGGACCTGTCGTTTCGCACCCTTACCTTTAGCGATTTGATACAAAGGAGGCAATGCAATAAATACTTTTCCCTCTTCAATCAATTGACGCATATATCGATAGAAAAACGTTAGTAACAAAACTTGAATGTGCGCACCATCTGTATCAGCATCTGTCATGATGACAACTTTATTATATTGAACATCATCTAATTCAAATTCTGTGCCTACACCAGCGCCAATGGTATGAATAATGGTTGAAATTTCTTCATTTTTAAAAATATCTGTTAGTTTGGCCTTTTCTGTGTTAATTACTTTCCCTCGTAATGGTAACACAGCCTGAAATTTTCGGTCTCTTCCCTGCTTAGCTGATCCGCCAGCAGAGTCACCCTCAACTAAGTATAGTTCATTTTTATCAGCATTACGTGATTGAGCAGGCGTAAGTTTCCCACTAAGTAAAGCGTCTTTCTTTTTCTTTCGTTTGCCAGTTCTTGCTTCTTCGCGTGCTTTTCGTGCTGCTAATCTAGCTTCTTTCGCTCGAACCGCTTTCTTAATGAGCATAGAAGCTACACTTGGATTCTCTTCTAAAAAATATAGTAAATGTTCGGCGACAATACTATCGACGGCTGAACGTGCATCCGGGGTTCCTAGTTTTCCTTTCGTCTGCCCTTCAAACTGAAGCTTTTCTTCAGGTATCTTTACAGAAATAACTGCTGTAAATCCTTCGCGAATGTCATTCCCATCTAAATTTTTATCTTTCTCTTTTAAAAGTTGGACTTTACGAGCATAATCATTCATGACACGCGTTATAGCAGTCTTTGCACCTGATTCATGTGTTCCACCGTCTTTTGTACGTACGTTGTTTACAAATGAAAGAATGTTCTCTGCATAACCATCATTAAACTGAAAGGCAAAGTCAACGTCCATTTCTTGATGTTGTCCTTCAAATGAAACGACTTGGTGGAGCGTATCTTTTTCTTCGTTTAAGTAAGTAACAAATGCTTCTAATCCATCCGGATAATGAAATACTTCCTTACGTGTCTCATTTCTTTCATCCATTAATTCAATGGTAATCCCTTTTAATAGAAAGGCAGCTTCTCTTAATCTTTCAGAAAGAATATCGAATTGAAAAGAGTATGCAGAGAATATAGATTGATCAGGGCGAAACGTAATCGTTGTTCCTGTCTTTTTCGTTTTGCCGATTTGTTCTAGGGTTGTAACAGGGTGCCCACCATTTTCAAAGCGTTGGTTAAATACAAAACCATCTCGTTCAATGGTTACTTCTAAATACTCCGATAATGCATTGACAACCGAAGCACCGACACCGTGTAGACCGCCACTTGTTTTATAACCGCCTTGCCCAAACTTACCGCCAGCATGCAAAACCGTCAAAATCACTTCTGGAGTTGGACGACCCGTTTGATGCATACCTGTAGGCATTCCACGTCCTCTATCTTTCACAGTAATACTATGATCTTGATGAACAATGACCTGTATTTTATCACCATAACCTGACAATGCTTCATCAACTGCATTATCAACAATTTCAAAGACAAGATGGTGTAGTCCTCTTGCATCCGTACTCCCAATGTACATGCCAGGTCGTTTTCTTACCGCTTCTAGTCCCTCAAGTACTTGAATCGATTCATCATTGTAGCTCGATTGATTCATTTTTTAACTTCTCCTTCCTCACGTCAACACTTATTCTCATAAGCATTGACAGCCACTGTAGGCGATCAAAAGAATCTAACTTATAATATAGAACATATGTTTTTCATTGTAAAGGAAATATCTAGCGGTTACTTCATGAGCATAGAATGGGCCACTTTTATACATTGATCCATAATTACCTTTTTATCATGATCTTGAAGGTACTGACAAGCTTTATCATCTTTCACACCTTGTTGCATCCAAACATATGGTGCATCCGTTTGAACGATTTCTTTTGCGATATCTTGCAAATAAACGGATTTACGAAAAATATTAATGAGTTGGAATGGCTTGTCTATTTTTACCACAGATTTGTATGCTTTTTCACCTAATACTTCATTTACATTTGGATTGACGGGAATGATTCGGTATCCTTGTTGTTGCATGGCTCGAGCAATTTGATAAGATGTTCGATCCTTTTTATCCGATAATCCGATTACTGCGATTGTTTCGGTATCTTGTAACATCTGTTTCATTAATTGTTGATCATTAGTCTTATCCATTTATTAAACACCTCATTTTACATGATTAAATCATGTAATAGTAAGATTAGCAAGTCATTATATTTCATCAACAGCTAATTTTTGTAAGTATATTCCCTTTTATTCCTTAAATAAAAAAGTATTTATTACAACTTTTTTCGTTTAGAAATGTCTTTTTTGACAGGTCGTGATAAAATATAGTCGTATCATGGAATCATAGGGATAGAAAATTTAATGAAAATAAGGAGATTCTCGAATGGAATACGCTATTTTTATTTTACTTGCTTACTTGTTAGGGTCGATACCATCTGGCCTCATTATCGGCAAGTTAGGTTATCAAATGGATATTCGCGAGCATGGAAGTGGAAACCTTGGGGCTACCAATACATTTCGTGTGCTTGGTATCAAGGCTGGATCAATTGTCATCGTCATCGATATTTTAAAAGGGACATTAGCAGCCTCTTTACCTGTCATCTTTCAAGCAGAACATATATATCCATTACTGATTGGTATTTTTTCAGTCATCGGTCATATGTATCCAATATTTGCAAAGTTTAAAGGTGGCAAAGCGGTTGCTACTTCTTCTGGGATCATTTTAGGTGTCAATCCATTATTATTTGTAATTATGGTGATGAGCTTTTTAGTCATTTTGTATTTGTCTAAGTATGTTTCTCTCGCTTCGATGCTAACAGGTATCATCACCATTATTGTTACCAGCATCCAACAGGATATTGGACTCATCATTGTCACCAGTTTGTTAACGATTTTTGTTATATATCGCCACCATACCAACATTAAACGAATTATTAAGAAAACAGAACCAAAGATTACATGGATGTAAAAGCTATTTAATTGCATCTTGCTAAAGGATTGCGTATAATTTTACCATTGCAGTGGTTAGAAAGGAGTCATAATCATCATGAAAGATGAAAGAAATGTTTCATTACCAAATAAAGCGGAACGGCATAAGCTTTTTGGGTCAGTAGAACCAGGGCCTAGATCAAAACCAACCAAAAAGCATGAGATGCCTGACCTTCAAAATACAAAGCAAGATTTTCTTTTTGACATTGACCATGTCGGTATTACTAATGTGAAGCATCCTGTTATTGTGAACAGTCATGTAACTCCTCACGTACAAACAACAATTGGCACATTTTATATGACATCATCTGTGAATAAAACACATAAAGGAACAAATATGAGTCGTTTTACAGAATTGTTAAATCAGTACTATGAAAATGGGGAACTCGAAGTAAGTCTGGCATTTTTAAAAGAGTTTACAGCTGAACTAAGTCATCGATTAGAGCAAGAAGAAACAACCATCACCGTTGAGTTTCCCTGGTTTTTTGAACGACGAGGACCTGACTCTGATAAACCCGGTATGAATCATGCAGATGCAAAGGTGACTGTTCACTATCATCAAACCAGTGGTTATCATTACACCGTTTCTTTAAAAGGAACCATTACAACATTATGTCCATGTTCAAAAGAGATCAGTGAATATAGCGCTCATAACCAGCGAGGAAATGTCAGTATGGAGGCTGAACTGACTGGTGATTTTGATGAAACAACAACCGACTGGAAGCTTGCTTTATTAGAGGCAGCAGAAAGTAACGCTAGCGCTCGCATTCATCCTGTGTTAAAACGACCTGATGAGAAAATGGTCACAGAACAAGCATATGAAAATCCTCGTTTTGTCGAAGATATGGTGCGATTAGTAGCTGCCGATTTGTATGAAATGCCATTTATTCAGAAATTTACTGTTACTTGTCAAAACGAAGAATCCATCCACTTACACGATGCGATTGCAACTATTACTTACGATAAATCATGGCATATGTAGGTGATGTGTTTGAAACGGTTATTTATTGGGTTTATCCAATTTTATCAAAAGTTTATCAGTCCGATGTTTTTACCAAGTTGCCGTTTTCAACCCACTTGTTCGCAATATAGCCTTGAATGCTTTCAACAATTTAATATATTCAAAGCCACTTACTTGTCATTGAAACGTATCGTAAAATGTCACCCGTTTCACCCTGGTGGATTTGACCCTGTCCCTACTAGAAAAGACGAGCATCATGATTAAATGCTCGTCTTTTTATACGTTAAAACTTACGAAAGCTAACATATCCATTTTTAATTATATCAAGTTAAAAAAGTGAATTTGATCCCATTGCTGCTCTGCTTTTAATATCTTTCTTTGATACTCACCGAATAAATCAAAATGCGGATATACGGGATCGTTATGAATCCATTCTTTTCGAAGGCCATACTGTTTTCCCCAATCAGCTAATCGTTGATAATCACTACAACCTACTTTGGTGACTGTTTTACAATTTGGAAAACGATCATCCATCCAATAATGGGTTAGAAAAGAAATTTTCCCTTTCTTCACATCTTTCTTCCATTGTTGAAGATGTTTTCTGCGCAGACCAAATGCCATTAGTCTTGATCCTCCAATGCTTGCTGATAAGCATGATGCCAATGGGGGAACTTTTTCTTTAATGATAACGGACGAAAATTATCTTTTTTGACAATGACATGTTCTGTTTGTCCACTTACAGCTACCTCACCTTGATCATCTAATATATTGTAACCATAAACGGTCCGAATCCCATTATATGATTGAATCCATGTTTCCACAAATGCATCTTGACCATAACGAATTGGATGTTTGAACGACATATCAGCATGCACTACAGGAGATACAATCCCTTCTTTTTCCATATCATTATACTGAAATCCTAATTCCTCAATAAAAGCCGTTCGGCCGATTTCAAACCAAATTAAATAATTGGCATGATAAACAACGCCCATTTGATCCGTTTCCTGATAACGAACTTTAATTGGTGTTTTCACAATCATTCATTGATCCCCCTTGTCGCACCCCATGCTAACTCGAAATCTTCTTTCGTTAATTCTTGTAATTGATCATAATCCATCTGATCACTGTCTTGAATACGTAGTGCTTGAAATTGAATCGCTTCATTGATGAGATTGACAACAAACCGAGCATTGCCAGGGATATGTCGCTCTTCAAATTGTTTGTATAAATAATTTTCTACTTGGCGATCCCATTGATAGTCAAAATTATTCACATGATATTTAGCAATCTGTAATAGTTCTTCCGTTGTATAATCTTTAAAGTGAAAATATTTTTTAAACCGGGTTTCTAAGCCTGGATTGCTTGCAATAAATTGTTCCATTTCTTTCTGATAGCCTGCTAAAATAACGACGAGATTTTCATTATGCTTTGTCATTTCATCGACTAAAGTATCTATCGCTTCTTTCCCGAAATCTTTGTCTCCTCGAAATAATGCATAGGCTTCATCAATAAATAGGACGCCACCGAGTGCTTCTCTTATCTTATTTTTTGTTTTTAGCGCTGTTTGGCCGACAAATCCGGCCACTAAATCACTACGTGAAGCAATCACAAGGTGGCCACGTTTTAACAAACCACGATTTTTCAAAATCTTAGCAAACACTTGGGCTACGGTTGTTTTACCAGTGCCAGGATTTCCAGAAAACACGGCATGAAGCTGTATGGGGACAGTCGGAAGTTCGCGTGTTTTCCGTTGTTGTTGCACTTCTACAAAAGCTGACAATTTCTTAACTTCTTCTTTCACTTCTGACAAACCGATTAATTGTTCCAGTTGTTCCATTGGATCAGTCTGTGTGTCATGATCATCAACGAGTGCAATATCTTCTTTCGTGATGCGCATATGTTCGATCCAATTATCCTTAGTAGGCATTTGATGATTAGAACCAATATGAAAAATGACTTTGAGCACTAGATCTTTAACCGTTCTAGCATTACCGAACGATTCGTCAACTCTCGCCTTTTCGATTAATGAATGAAAATGCTGCAATGCTTCATCTGTAAAAAAGTAGTCATTTTGAAGTGCAGTTTGTTCTGCTATATCCATCAGTTCTCGATCATTAAAATCAGGTAACTGAATAAAATTTCCTTCTGGGAAACGACTACGTAACCCTTGATTCGCCCATAAAAAATGCCGCATTTCTTCAGGATATCCCGCGATAATAACCGCAAATTGGTTCGCGTATTCTTGACTAGTCATACTAGACACTAATGTGTCGATAACCGCTTGACCGTAATCGTTTCCTGTCTGATCTTCACGTTTTAAATTGTATGCTTCATCAATAAATAATACCCCACCGAGCGCCTTCTGCACATAATGTAGCGTATTTTCTTCACTTTGTCCCATAAACGAACCGACTAATTGAGACCGGTTAACTTCGATCACATGATTAGTACGTAAAATACCTAGCTGATAATAGATTTCGGCTAGTAACCGCGCAATTGTCGTTTTACCAGTACCAGGATTCCCAGTGATCACCATATGCAACCCTTGCTCGTCTACCATTTGAAAACCTAATTCTTTACGTCGCTTTTGGTACTTTAAATAGTGATAATAATTATTCATATAATCTTTAATTTGATGAAGTCCAACCATTTGTTGCAATTCTTCTAGCGGATCATCTGTCTGTTCCTGTCGAAGAAATTGAGGAAGTTGTTGATAAAAATAGTTTATCAGACGTTGCAATTGGTCGAGCATTTCATGATAAGTCGAAAGTGATTGTACAGTTCTTCTCTGCTCTAATCCTTCCACCATTTCTTGCAGTACATCTTTTAGTGATGTAATTTGTTCAATGACTTGGTAAAATGCCTGCGTTAACTTACCTAGAGTTTTGTCTTGTTCCAAAAGAGAATATTCCTCAAGTGGTTTCAATTCTCCTAGAAATGCCTTTGCCTTTTTTAATTTTACTGGATCAAAATCAGTTTCTCTTATCATATATTGAGAAAAATCAATCGAACGTAACTGTTGATAAAACGACAAATAATGTTTGATCCGTTTAATTTCGCCAACAATCGAGGGAACTTGCTCTTCAGGAAACGTATCCAGTTGTTCTTGTAAGTGGTCATCACCGACATCACGTTGCATTCGGTAATAAATCAACATACTATATAAAATAGCTTTTGTTTGTATTGATAATGTGATCAATCCATGCTCTTCATGATCAATCATACGTAATAACTCAATCTCGGTATAAGGAGGCATTTGATCTAATGCCTCCCACCTAGATATTGAATGTTCGATTTGTGCTGCGTCAAAAACTGACACGGTTATGACTCCTTTCGGATACCATACATCTTTTCAACAAAAGATGCGAATAAATTCTTCTTCTTATTATAAAACAATCTCCTCACACCGTCTAATGATCAATATTATAACAGATCCTTATCCATAAAAAAGATAGCCGATGATCGGCTATCTTTAAAACATTTATGCTTCTTGTGCGATTTTATTACGTAGTACCATCTGTAAGATTCCACCATGACGATAGTAATCGACTTCTACATCACTATCAAAGCGCGCCACAACTTCAAATTCAGTTTTCTTTCCATTTTCATCAGTTGCTGTCACTTTTACTAAATCATGAGGTTTTACATTTTCATCAATATCAATTTCAAATGTCTCTTTACCAGTTAATCCGAGTGAATCTGCGCTTTCACCATCTTGGAACTGAAGTGGTAGAACACCCATCATGACTAAGTTCGAACGGTGAATACGTTCATAACTTTGAGCAATGACCGTCTTTATGCCTAATAGATTGGTTCCTTTCGCAGCCCAGTCACGAGAGCTTCCCATGCCGTAATCATTACCAGCCAATACAACAAGTCCAGTTCCATCTTCTTGATATTTCATAGCTGCATCATAAATCGGCATAATATCCCCAGTTGGCCAATAAGTAGTGAAACCACCTTCTGTTCCTGGAGCTAACTGGTTTTTAATACGAATATTAGCAAATGTACCACGCATCATAATTTCATGGTTCCCTCGACGAGACCCATATGAGTTGAAATGACGAGGCGATACACCTTTTTCTTGCAAGTACTTACCAGCCGGCATATCTTTGGCAATTGCACCTGCTGGCGAAATATGGTCAGTTGTCACCGAATCACCGAATTTACCAATCGCACGCATATCAGATAAAGGTTTTACCTCACTAGGATCTTTTGATAACCCTTCAAAGAATGGTGGATTTTGAATATATGTTGATTCACTATCCCAGGAATATAGTGGTTCATCTGTTGTGTCAATTTCATTCCATTTTTCATTGGAATCAAACACATTTTCGTATTCTTTGCGGAATAATTCAGGTGTAACAACTTTCTGCACTTCACTACGAATCTCGTCCATTGTTGGCCAAATATCATTAAAATAAACCGGTTGGCCATCTTGATCTTCACCGATTGGATCATTCTTCAAGTCAATATCCACTGTACCTGCTAATGCATAAGTTACTACTAATGGTGGTGAAGCTAAATAGTTCGCTTTCACTAATGGATGAATACGTCCTTCAAAGTTACGGTTACCCGATAAGACAGATGCTACCGTTAAATCAGAATCTGCAATGGCTTGTTCGATCTCTTCACGTAGCGGTCCAGAGTTACCAATACATGTCGTACAACCATAACCAACCAAGTTAAACCCTAACTCATCCAGATATTCCATTAATCCCGAATTTTCTAAATAACTTGTCACAACTTTTGAACCAGGAGCTAGTGAAGTTTTTACATAATCAGGTACGTCTAGCCCTTTTTCAACTGCTTTCTTCGCTAATAAGCCAGCGCCAAGCATAACATATGGATTGGATGTGTTTGTACATGAGGTAATCGCTGCAATGGCAACATCACCTGTCTTCATTTCGGATTTTGTACCGTCGTTGTACTTAATCTCTGCCTTTTTATTAAATTCAGATTGATCAAGTCCAAATCCTTGGTTACCAGCTGGTGCTGTAATCGCATCATTAAACGATTTTTGCATTTGAGATAGTGGTATTAAATCCTGTGGACGTTTAGGCCCAGATAGGTTTGGTTCAAGTTCAGATAAATTGATTTCAACTAAATCAGTAAATGCTGGATCTGGCTGATCTGGAGAATACCATAAATCGTTCTCTTTACAATATTTTTCAACAAGAGCGATATGTTCTTCATCACGTCCTGTTAAGCGTAAGTAATTTAATGCTTCATCATCCACTGGGAAGAATCCACAAGTCGCTCCGTATTCTGGTGCCATGTTTGAAATTGTAGCGCGATCGGCTAATGGCATATCTTTTAACCCTGGTCCGAAGTATTCTACAAATTTCCCGACAACATTCTTCTCACGTAATACTTGAGTGACTTTCAGAGCTAAATCTGTTGCAGTCGTTCCATTTGGAAAGCTACCTGTAAATTTCACACCGATTACTTCTGGTGCTGGTAAGTAAGATGGTTGTCCTAACATACCGGCTTCTGCTTCAATACCGCCGACACCCCATCCTAGTACACCTAAACCGTTGATCATCGTCGTGTGAGAGTCAGTACCAACGAGTGTATCAGGGAATGCATCTACTTCACCATCATCATTTTCAATTGCGTGAATAACATTCGCAATATACTCTAAATTGACTTGGTGAACAATACCAGTTGCTGGTGGAACCGCACGATAATTATCAAATGCTTTTTGTGCCCAGTTTAAAAACTCGTATCTTTCTGCATTGCGTTTAAACTCTAAATCCATATTTTTTTGTAATGCATCCTTCGTACCGTATTGATCAACTTGAACCGAGTGGTCAATAACTAAATCCACAGGTACTTCAGGATTGATTTTCTCTGGAGATCCACCCATATCTACCATTGCTTTGCGTAGAGAGGCTAAATCCACAACAGCTGGAACACCGGTAAAATCCTGTAAAATCACACGAGAAGGCTTAAACGGAACATCCTCGTCTGCATTTTCTCCCCATTTTGCTAAACTTTTTACATGTTCATCTTTGATTACATGACCATCATGTTGACGCATCAACGATTCTAGTAACACACGAATAGAAAATGGTAAACGGGATATATTGCCAATCCCTGCATCTTCAAGTGCTTTTAATTGATAGTAATTATAAGTCTTACCATTTAGTTCAAATTGCTTTTTTGTCTGGTATACGTTCTGATTTGCCATGACGTTCAGTTACCCCCTTCGAATAAAACTTACCTTATCTATAAACACAATGCAAGATCCTTCACGATATTAATTTTAAATGAAATCGATTTAGAAGTAAATTAATTCACTAGAAAAACTTTATCAAATCACTATTTTGCTAGTTTAATAACTTGATGAGTTTGGTAAATAAATACGAAATGTGCTTCCCTTTGACGGATTAGATTGAATATCTAACTGCCCTTGATGGTTATCGATAATTTGATTGGATATCATAAGCCCTAAACCAGTTCCATTCTTTTTTGTCGTGAAAAAAGGTTCTTTTAATTTATGTAGCAAATGTTTTGGAACACCTGGTCCCTCGTCAATAATAGAAATTACACACCATTTATCATCATGAGTTACATCAATTTCAATGGTTCCACCATTTGTCATTTCTTCAATTGCGTTTTTAATTAAATTGATAAAAACTTGCTTCATTTGCGAACGATCACAGTAAATATCAAGTTTATCTGAAACGTTGAGTGTTAATTGAATATCATATAAGTTTGCTTGTGTTTGTAATAGTGTCACGACATCTTGTAACATTTCTTTCACATTTTCTAAGTTTTTTTCATCAGTCATTGGTTTCGAAATAAACAGTAATTCTGATGTAATGGTATTAATTTTTTCTATCTCATCAATCATAATCTTATAATACTCTTCTTTACTACTAATACCTGCTTGTAATAACTGTACAAATCCTTTGAGCGATGTTAATGGGTTGCGAATTTCGTGTGCAATACCTGCTGCTAATTGACCTGCGATTGACATTTTTTCTGAGCGGATTAACATTTCCTCTGCTTGTTTTTTGTCAGAAATGTCGCGAGAAATCGTAAGAATATATTTTCTTCCATCGTGCCATTTCAAGATTGTAATCATGGTTTCAAAAATAATATACTTACCAACATCATTCCGAATATGTATATAATATGGTTGTGCTACTGTTTGATGAAGATCAATATGCTTAACGATATATTCCTTATCCTCTTGTAAAATATAGCGAAATACAGAGGTGCCTAACAGTTCATTTTTCTCATAACCTAACACTCTCTCTATAGAATCTGATAAAAATAAGATGTGCCCAGAAATGTCACAAACCGTAATGAGGTCAAAACCATGTTTAGTAATGGCTTGAAGCACGGATTTGGGTAATTGATCTGTGGTGAGGGTATCATTGTTGGAGTAAGATGTCTCATTTTCTTGATTATCATCATCGACATGGTTGAGCACGGTTTCTTCCCCCCTTTTTCGTTTTATCAATCATGTACTTCTTTATCAAATCATTGTGGTACAAAAAATACGTTTATTCATGCTATAATATCATTGTTCTAGTAAATTATATGAGAAGAATGGAAGAAAATGCACATAAATACGATTCAATGTTATATTACTATAATTTAGAGAAAAAGAAAATGTCATTAAATGTATAAGCAAGGTTGGAATTCACCCTATAACACAAAAGAAAGGAGGTATAGATATGTCTACAGGTTTCGCCACATTTATCATTTTATGGACGTGTATCTTAATTACTTTGATGGCGATCGGTGGCTTTTTTATGTTCCGCAAATTTTTAAAAAGTTTACCGAAAAATGATGGTCATTCAATTTTGGATTGGGAAAAATTTTACATAGAAAAGTCAAAACATTTGTGGAGAGAATCAGACAAAGATTTTTTAGAAGAGTTAATTTCGCCCGTACCTGAATTATTTCGAGATGTCGCTCGTCAAAAAATTGCTAGCCAAATCGGGAAGTTAGCATTAGACAACAATGAAAAAACCATCACTCAAGATACATTTATTCAAGGATACATAATGGCCACGCCAAAACGCGATCACAAATTTCTACGCAAAAAATTAAAAGAAAAACAAATTGATATTACCCCGTACCTCGCATATTTTGAATTGTCACCAAAAGATTATCGGAACAAAAAATATGCAGCAAAGACAAATAAATCATAGACACTTGTCTTCGCTGCAACCATTCCCTTATGACCGATCATTTGAAATTGTTAAAATAATTGTTAAGGTAACACCAATAACAGTCAAATACACACCAAGATCGAACAACAATGCTGTTGCTAATTCGAGTTCACCAAAGATTGGGAAATGAAAATAATCAAACGTTTGACTTAGGAATGGCTCACCGAAAATAAATGAACCGATACCAGTGGCGACTGCTATTGTAAGACCAATTGCGGTCAATACACGATAATTAATCGGTATGACTTTATTAATTGCTTCCATTCCATATGCCATATACATAAGTACAATCGCAGCTGACGTCATTAAACCTCCAATAAATCCACCACCTGGTTTATTATGTCCTGCGAAAAACAAATATATGGAAAAACCAAATAAAATAAACGCGATAAGTACAGTCATTGTGCGAAGTATTAAATCATTTGATCTTGTCAATGCCCTTATCCTCCTTCATTACACTTGATCCACTAGTGATTGATAACTTAAAGCTTACCGATGGAAAACACAACACACTTTATCTCTCGTTATATTCTTATGATAACATAAAATATCATACGCATTTGACAAAACCCTTGCTACATACATAGCAAGGATTCTATCTTCATATTATGTGATCATGTGCAATTACTTTTTATTATCCATTTGACTGTTCATGGAACGCATCATTTGTTTAATTTTCTTTTGCGATGCTTTTGGCCCATCTGCATCATCATTGTCCGCAACATCTGCTCATTAATCGGCGGATTTTTCTTCAAATAATTCATCATGTACTTTCTTGCGATAAAAAAGCCTAATGCCACACCTGCAATAAGTGCCAAGATCGCAATTAGTACAACCCAAATTGTACCCATGCTTACTCTTCCTCCTTCACTTCATCTCTCATACAGTATAGTAAAAGTCAATTAATAATACAAGCCGTAATTTACCAAACTGTAAGCACTCGAATCAGAAAAAAATCCTTAGCAGTTGCTAAGGATTTTTCATACGACATTAGAATAATTCATTCACATGGTTTACAACGTTATCTACGTTAAAGCCATATTCATCAATAATTTTGCCGCCATTTGCTGAAGCGCCAAAGCGATCAATGGAGATCACTTTACCATTTATACCAACATAACGTTCCCAACCAAGTGAAGCCGCCATTTCAATACCTACACGTTTCGTCACAGCGCTCGGTAGAACTGATTCTTTATAGGCAACATCTTGTTGATCAAATCGATCCCAAGAAGGTAGACTTACGACGCTTACATCTTTTCCTTGCTCTTTTAATGCTTCTTGTGCTTTTACAGCAAGTTGTACTTCAGACCCAGTTGCAATAAGGATAGCATCTGGCGTATCTTTAGAGGCCGGACTAACGACATAGCCACCTTTTTTCACACCTTCGTATGCTTTTTCAGCAGTACTTTCTAGAGTTGGTAGGCCTTGACGAGTTAATACCAATAACGTTGGATGTGAAGTAGCTTCCATCGCCAAACGCCATGCTGCTTGTACTTCATTTCCATCTGCTGGTCGAATAACAGATGCATTTGGCATTGCACGGAAGGCAGCCAACTGCTCTACTGGTTCATGTGTTGGTCCATCTTCCCCAACAGCAATTGAATCATGAGTTAACACATAAGTTACTGGTAAATTTTGAATCGCTGATAACCGAACCGACGGACGCAAATAATCACTAAACACGAAGAAAGTACCACCAAATACTTTTAATCCTCCGTGTAAGGTCATACCATTTAGCGCAGCAGCCATTGCATGTTCACGCACACCAAACCAAACATTCTTTTCGGCTGGTGTATCCTTAGAGAAATCATCAAACGCATTTAGATTTGTTTTGTTCGAACCTGCTAAGTCTGCACTACCACCGAACAAAGAAGGTACGCTATCAGCTAATGCGTTTAAGACTTTCCCTGAAGCCGCGCGTGTTGCTGCTTCGTCTTTCCCTGCTTCAAATACAGGAAGGTCTTTATCCCAGCCTTCAGGGAGTTTATTGTTAATGGCATTTTCTAGGTCTTGTCCGAGTTCAGGATTCGCTTTTTTGTATTCTTCAAACGCTTGATTCCAAGCTTGTTCTGCTTCCTGACCTCGTTTTTGAATTTTTGTTTCAAAGTCTTTGTATACTTCATCTGGTACATGGAAAGGCTCATGTTCCCAATTATAAAATTCCTTCGTTAAAGCAACTTCATCTTCACCAAGTGGTGCACCATGAGATGCAGCAGATGCAGATTTATTTGGTGAACCATATCCAATCACAGTTTTTACTTCAATTAATGTTGGCTGATCCGTATTCGCTTTCGCTTCAGAGATCGCTTTAGAAATCGCTTCAATATCATTGCCATCTTCTACGCGAAGAACTTGCCAGCCGTAGGATTGAAAGCGTCCTTCAATATCTTCAGAAAACGATTTGTGGAGATCACCGTCTAACGAAATATCGTTTGAATCGTATAATGCGATTAACTTCCCTAATCCTAAATGCCCTGCAAGTGAAGCAGATTCATGAGAGATCCCTTCCATTAAGTCACCATCACTCACAAGAGCATACGTATTGTGGTCGATAATCTCGTGTTTGTCTGTATTATACTTTCCTGATAAGTGTTTCTCTGCCATTGCCATACCAACACTCATCGCAATTCCTTGCCCTAGTGGACCAGTGGTTGCTTCAACTCCGTCCGTATGATGAGCTTCTGGGTGACCTGGTGTCTTGGAGTCCCACTGACGAAATCCTTTTAAGTCATCAATCGAAACATCATAACCTGATAAGTGTAGTAGACTATACAATAACATTGATCCATGTCCAGCAGATAATACAAAACGATCACGATCAAACCACTTCGAATGTCCAGGGTTATGTTTCATGTGCTCCGTCCAAAGTGTATAAGCCATAGGCGCAGCACCCATCGGCAATCCCGGATGCCCTGAACTAGCATTTTCAATTGCGTCTATAGACAATGTACGAATCGAGTTTATAGACTTTTGTGCGGTTTCATTTGACATGCTATTTTCCCCCTTTAAATGATATACAATATGTACGTACATTTAATATCCTATAATGAAATAGAATATTAAACAAGTATCTAACATAAAAAAGCACATATTTCTTTTATTATAACTGAATATAAATAATTTTCGCAATTTTTAGACGGCTTATTTTTCGGATTTTAGTCGTTTGATTTTATTTGGTGTGACATCTTCTCCATTTGGATCCATCACTTTCATACCTTTAAATTGATTCTTAAATGATTTTCTTACATTTTTTAAATATGCGTCTCGCAGCTCCTGCTGTTCTTTCTTCTCCGCATCACTTAGTCCTTCTGTTTTTGACTTATTCGCTAATTCATTAATACGGGCTATTTTTTCTTTTGAAAGCATCAAATGTCTCCTTTAGTTGAACATGATATCGAATGAAAAAGAGTATACATCTTTTGTATACTCTAAGTACTATTCTATATCATTTGATTATTTTGATTCAAGCGATTGATATTCTTTATAACGACGATGAACCGTTGCTTTAGAGACTTGATATCCCATACCTCGTAAAATAGATGCAATTTCTTTAAAAGTAAGGTTATTATTTCTTAATCGTATGACTTCCTCGATTGGAAATTCAATACGTTCTCGTCCGTTGGCAAGGTGTTGATTTGATAAGTTATCAGTCGGATCATACCCATGATGAATCGCTTTTTGCATTCCTCTTTTAATTTTGGCATTGTGAAGTTTTCGTTGATACTCTTCAACGACTGATACAATTTGCAACACCATCGAATCCCCTTCTGATAATTGTAATTGACCATTTTGACTTAAAGTGTATATTGAAATACCCATTTTAGATAACTGATGTAATAAAGCGATTCTTGTGTTCCCTCTTCCAAGTCGCGTTTCGTCTTGAATAAGTAATATAGAGGCCTGATTCGCTTGAAACATTTCTAGCATTTCTAAAATATTAGCTCGTTCCAGTTCATATCCGCTGGCTTTCTCTTCAAAAACTTTAATAATGTTCATTTCATATGCATCGGCAAAACTTGATAATTCTTGCTTCTGGCGTTGAAGTGAAGATTCTTGTGTTTCTTTATTTGTACTCACTCTGCAATAGATGATTGCTTGTTCCATCGTCATACGTCCTTTTTTATATACTAGTAACTGCTGCTCCATATAAAAATATAATAGCTACAATAAAAGCAATCAAATAGAATAAATCAACTTTCGTAAGTTTCTTAAGCATATATTTAACCTCCTGCGATCAAGTGTTCGTATATTATACTACAACGAACACAAGTTCCTGTCAATAATTTTTCGAACGAATGTTTGTGTTTCTGTTTGTATTATGCTATACTACAGTTAATAAAAATTACGCAGAAGGTGATATAAATATGACAAATCTATCAAAAAGGCAAGAAGAAATACTAGCTTATATAAAAGAACAAGTTGATTTAAAGGGATATCCTCCATCTGTACGAGAAATCGGAGAATCAGTTGGTCTTGCTTCTAGCTCAACTGTTCATGGGCACCTAGCTCGTTTGGAAAAAAAGGGATATATTCGCCGTGACCCAACAAAACCACGCGCCATTGAGGTGCTTCCTGAACTCGGCGAAGTCGAAATTCCTCAAACAGATCCTGCGTTCGCTCCAGTGATCGGTAAAGTTACAGCGGGACTACCCATAACGGCTGTAGAAAATATTGAAGAGTATATCCCAATACCGAGCTACGAAGGATCAACTGACGAGCAGACTTTTGTTCTTGTTGTTGAAGGAGATAGTATGATTGAAGCAGGGATTTTGGATGGAGACAAAGTCATTGTTAAGCAACAAAATACAGCGGATAACGGTGATATTGTGGTTGCAATGACTGAAGAAGAAGAAGCAACAGTAAAACGTTTCTTTAAAGAAGCAGATCATATTCGTTTACAACCAGAAAACGCTACAATGGAACCCCTTATTTATCATAGTGTAAGCATTCTCGGAAAAGTCGTCGGACTGTATCGATCCATCTAACTCTCATTAATGGATCGATGGACATGTATAGAGCATATAGCCATCGATCCATGACATAACACTTCATTTACCTTATAACCACCTCTCATAATTAATCTTATTGTATAAAAAGACATTATTATGTAAATAACAAAAGAGAAAGTAATGAACGGGAGGTGAAAGCTTACACAATAAAGGTGTAAGTGGTATTTTGGAAATCATTCAATTGAGTATTGTTGCTATCTTAATTATTTTAACAGCATTTTTTGTAGCATCTGAGTTTGCCATCGTGAAAATAAGAAAATCTCGACTGCAAACATTAGTGGAACAAGGAAAAACTGGAGCAAAATCTGCTGATAAAGTCGTCAACAATTTAGATGGTTATTTAGCCGCATGTCAACTTGGAATTACAGTGACCGCACTAGGTATTGGCTGGTTAGGGGAACCCGCTGTCGCCCATCTTCTGCACCCGGTCTTTAATTCAATTGGTTTAAATGAAGCCCTTGTATCAACGGTTTCCTTTATCATTGCCTTTCTTCTTATTACCTTTTTACATGTTGTTCTTGGTGAATTAGCACCAAAATCCTTTTCTATACAAAAAACCGAAGCAGTTACGTTGTTACTCTCTCCGTTATTGGTTGTATTTCACAAGATTATGTATCCATTTATTTGGGTATTAAATGGTGCAGCACGTATTTTTGTACGTATGTTTGGCATAAGACCAGCATCTGAAAGTGGTGAAGTTTATTCCGAAGATGAAGTACGTTCAATTTTGTCTACAAGCTACAAAAGCGGTGAAATTAACGCGAGCGAAATGAGATATGTAAATAACATTTTTGAATTCGATGAAAGATCCGCTAAAGAAGTAATGATCCCAAGGACAGAAATGGTTTGTCTATACCAGTCCAATGAGCATGAAACGAATATAGAAACATTACGAATGAGTACATATACGAGGTACCCTGTCGCAAAAGAAGATAAGGATCAAATTATCGGCGTAGTAAATACTAAAGAATTTTTCAAGCACTATCTTAATGAACAGGAAACCGATTTGACGAAATACATCCAACCCATTATACACGTCGCAGAACATACTCCTGTCAATGAAGTTTTGAAAACATTACAAAAGCAGCATAGTCATATGGCTATTGTCATTGATGAATTTGGTGGTACAGCGGGTCTTATTACTATGGAAGATATTATTGAGGAAGTGTTTGGCGAGATTCAAGATGAACTTGACGAAAACGAGCGACCTATGTACCGAAAAATAAATGAAAGTACGTATATATTGAATGGAAAACTGTTACTTTCCGATACCAATGAATTGCTTCAGATAAATATTGTAAACGATAATATTGATACAATCGGCGGTTGGATTCTCGATCAAAATTTAGAACCAAACGAAGGAACAACGGTTGAATATAATGATTACCGATTTACAATAAAAGATGCAGACGGTTATCGAATCAAACAAATTAAAGCCGAAAAACAACATAAATGAATCAATTTCATAATTGCTCTTTTTAAAAAATCAAAGACTGGTAGGATTTTAAAAATGCCTTTTAAAAAATGGCTGTTTTTGTAAACTTTGTTGTTTTAAG
>NZ_APML01000024.1 GCF_000359605.1 Gracilibacillus halophilus YIM-C55.5 | reverse complement strand
GCAGCTATGATCACGAGAAAACAAGTGAATGCATGATTCATTTTTGTATGTTTCTCAATGAACCTGATGATCGGTAATAATATCAAAGTAAAGATACATGCAAGTACAAAAGGGAACAAATAGGTGAAAAGAATATAAATGAAGCAAAAAATTCCACTAACACTAGCAATGACAAGGATACTACGATAAACGTTTTGTTTGTTGACCAAAATGTATCTCCTTTCATTCACATGGATGAAAGTATGAATCTTTGTGATATGCCGGTTTGTTGTGATAGACTAAGGGTAAAATGATTTACTAAAAATGTATGACTTGTCCACTCGTTATATGTTTAAAATTAATCGTTTTCATTTACTAACTGATGATGTTTGTTTATAATAGGCGTGGGGATGTTCAAAAGGCGCTTGCTTTTGTGAAAAAGACTAGTTTGGAAGTGAACAAGCGAATCAAGGATAAGAAAAGGAGAGGAATGTTATGTCAGCAACGAAAGGGTTAGAAGGGGTAATTGCCGCAGAAACTTCGATTAGTTCTATCATTGATGACCAACTCACATATGTTGGTTACACGATCGATGATTTAGCAGAAAATGCAAGTTTCGAAGAAGTGATTTTCTTATTATGGAACAAACGACTACCAAACCAACAAGAACTTGATTCATTGAAGCAAGAGTTAACAGACAACATGGAATTACCACAGTCGGTGATTGATCATTTTAAGAGCTACGATATACATAATGTGCATCCAATGGCTGCTCTTAGAACAGCTATTTCGATGTTAGGCTTAGTTGATGAAGAATCTGATGATATGTCTGAAGAAGCAAACCGACGCAAATCCATCCGTTTACAAGCAAAAGTAGCTTCAGTTGTGACGGCGTTTTCACGTGTGCGTGATGGGAAAGATCCGATCGCACCGAAACAAGGATTAAGCTATGCAGCAAACTTTTTACGAATGTTAAAGGGTGAAGATCCGAGTCCGCTAGAAGAAGAAGCGATCAATAAAGCGCTTGTATTACATGCCGATCACGAATTAAATGCTTCCACTTTTACCTCTCGTGTTTGTGTGGCAACATTATCTGATATTTATTCCGGGATCACAGCAGCAATTAGTGCATTAAAAGGACCACTTCATGGTGGTGCAAATGAGCGTGTGATGAAAATGCTCACAGAAATCGGTGAAGTCGATAATGCGATTCCATATATCAAGGAAAAAATAAAAAATAAAGAAAAGATAATGGGCATGGGCACCGTGTTTATCGCAATGGTGATCCAAGAGCCAAGCATTTGAAAAAAATGTCGAAGGAATTAACGGCGCGTAACGGAATGGAAAAATGGTATAAAATGTCAGTGGAAATTGAAGAATTTATGAAAGCAGAAAAAGGCTTACCAGCGAATGTTGATTTCTATTCAGCTTCCGTGTACCATAGTTTAGGGATTCCACATGATTTATACACACCAATTTTTGCAATGAGTCGTTTTTCAGGTTGGATTGCACATATTTTAGAACAGTATGAACATAATCGCTTGATTCGACCACGTGCAGAATATGTGGGGCCGACAAATCAACGCTATACTGACGTAGAAAAGCGCTAATCATTTTCAATTAATGAAAATGTTTGCATATTTAGATAAATCATTTGAACAGGAGGAATGAAGTAATGGGTGAAAAGATTACAGTAGAAAATGGTGTTGTTCAAACACCTGATAAACCAATTATTCCATTTATCGAAGGGGATGGAACTGGGCCAGATATTTGGGCAGCTGCGAAACGTGTATTTGAAGGAGCAGTAGAAAAAGCATATAACGGTGAAAAAGGCATAGAATGGAAAGAAGTGCTTGCTGGCCAAAAAGCATATGACAAAACTGGTGAATGGTTGCCAGAAGAAACATTAGAAGTTATTCGTGACAACAAAATTGCGATTAAAGGACCACTTACGACACCGATTGGCGGTGGTATACGTTCATTAAACGTAGCTCTACGCCAAAAATTAGATTTATTCGCTTGTGTGCGTCCTGTACGTTGGTTTGATGGAGTCCCATCACCAGTAAAACGCCCACAAGATACAGATATGGTCATTTTCCGTGAGAACACTGAGGACATTTATGCTGGTATTGAATGGCAAGAAGGATCTGATGAAGTGAAGAAAGTGATTGATTTTCTTCAAAATGAAATGGGTGTTACTAATATTCGTTTCCCTGAAACTTCAGGACTTGGAGTAAAGCCTGTTTCAGAAGAAGGAACGAAACGTTTAGTGCGTTCTGCAATTGATTATGCCATAAAAGAAGGTCGTAAAAGTGTAACCCTTGTACATAAAGGAAATATTATGAAGTTCACCGAAGGTTCCTTTAAAAATTGGGGTTATGAATTAGCTGAAAAAGAATATGGTAATAAAGTATTTACTTGGGCTGAATGGGAGCGTATCGTAGAAAAAGATGGAAAAGATGCTGCCAATAAAGCACAAGATGAGGCAGAAAAAGCAGGTAAAATTATTGTAAAAGATGCCATAGCAGATATCTTTTTACAACAAATCCTAACTCGTCCGAAAGAGTTTGATGTTGTGGCTACGATGAATTTAAATGGTGACTATGTATCAGATGCACTCGCTGCACAAGTTGGTGGTATTGGCATTGCACCTGGAGCAAACATTAATTATGAATCAGGCCATGCTATCTTTGAAGCGACACATGGTACTGCACCGAAATATGCAGGAATGGATAAAGTTAATCCTTCTTCTGTTATCTTATCTGGTGTGCTCATGTTAGAACACTTAGGTTGGAGAGAAGCAGCCAATCTCATTTTAAACTCGATGGATAAAACGATTGGTTCAAAAGTAGTTACGTATGATTTCGCGCGTTTAATGGATGGTGCGACAGAAGTAAAAACTTCTGAATTTGCTGATGAATTAATTAAAAATATGGATTAAGGAGATGATCCTTCTTTTATGACAATTCACCGTCGAAAAGTTTCGGTAATCGGTGCTGGGTTTACAGGAGCAACGGCTGCATTCATGATTGCACAGAATGAACTTGCAGATGTCGTTTTAGTCGATCTACCCGATATGGAAGACTCGACGAAAGGAAAAGCATTAGACATGTTAGAAGCGAGTCCAGTTCAAGGATTTGATGCTCATATCATTGGTACATCAAATTATGAGGACATTGAAGGCTCAGATGTAGTTATTATTACAGCTGGTATCGCTAGGAAGCCAGGCATGAGCGTGATGACTTAGTGAGTACGAACGCTGGTATTATGAATACAATTACGAGAGATATCGTGAAATATTCACCGGATTGCACCATTATTGTATTAACCAATCCAGTAGATGCGATGACGTATGCAGTTTTCCAAGCATCTGGTTTTCCAAAACATCGCGTAATTGGGCAATCAGGCGTGTTGGATACATCTCGTTTCCGTACGTTTGTCGCACATGAGTTAAATGTATCTGTCAAAGATATTACTGGTTTTGTACTTGGTGGTCATGGTGACGATATGGTTCCGCTCATTCGATATTCATATGCAGGCGGTATTCCATTAGAAACGCTACTACCGAAAGATCGACTCGATGAGATTGTCGAACGGACTCGACAAGGTGGCGGTGAAATTGTCAGTTTATTAGGAGATGGAAGTGCGTATTATGCACCTGCCGCTTCCTTAATCCAGATGACGGAAGCCATTTTGAAAGATCAACGCCGCATTCTCCCTGCCATTGCTTATTTGGAAGGTGAATATGGCTATCATGATCTTTATCTAGGAGTTCCAACCATTCTTGGTGGCAATGGATTAGAAGAAGTGATTGAACTCCAATTAACGGCGGATGAAAAAGCACAATTGGATCAATCCGTTCAATCAGTAAAACATGTAATGAAAATTTTAGACGAGTAGAAGAAGATTCTCCATCATGGGGAATCTTTTTTATTATTCGATTGGCCACGTATTCAGCTGAGGTTCTGCTTGAGATGTTGCTTTCGAATCACTAAAGATTTTGTAGAAATATTTACGTCAAACAGAAAAACCAGAAGTAGCTGTTTGCATGAAAAATCAATATATGCTTCAAACAGTGGAATCGAAAGTAGTTGTTTGCATCGAATATGAATTTATGAGTCAAATCAGAAGCTAAAAAACGTCTGTTGGCATTGAATATTTATTTATCGTGCAAATAGTTGATTTGGCTGAAGCTGTTTGCACGATACACAAGATATCATGCTAATTACTGGAAAAACTCATAGTTCCCCCGTTTATTTTCTGGTACGTTGTAGCTTATTAGAGATTCGAATGATAACTCTTTTAAAAAATTTAATTCATTGTTAACTTTGTAAAGTAATTTTTACAATATTTTGATTTATTTATGCATAGAATCTATTCACATTAGATGATCGTACATGTATTATGAAAGTAATATAGATATTATAGATGGGGTGTTAGAATGGAAGAGAAAGTATTAATCGTTGATGATGAAGAATCAATCGTAACGTTAGTACAATATAATTTAGAAAGAGCTGGTTACGAGACAGATGTGGCTTATGATGGTTTAGATGCTCTAGAAAAAGCAACAACTGAACCTTTTGATTTCATTGTATTAGATTTAATGCTTCCTGGAATGGAAGGGACAGAAGTGTGTAAGTCGTTAAGACAAAAACAAATTGATACACCCATTTTGATGTTAACAGCCAAAGACGATGAATTTGATAAAGTTTTAGGACTAGAACTTGGAGCTGATGATTATTTAACTAAACCATTCAGTCCAAAAGAAGTTGTCGCTAGAACAAAAGCTATTTTACGTCGGACGAAACAGCGCGATACGTCCAATCCTTCAACTTACATAAAAATAGCTGATTTAATTGTTTATCCACAACAATACGAGGCAACCATAAAAGGCGAGGGTTTAACTTTTACGAGAAAGGAATTTGAACTTTTACATTATCTCGCCAAACATAAAGGAAAAGTACTTTCACGTGATCAATTATTAAGTGCGGTATGGAATTATGATTTTGTTGGAGACACTCGAATCGTCGATGTTCATGTTAGTCATTTGAGAGAGAAAATAGAGCCTGAAACGAAGCACCCTGTTTACATTAAAACAATTAGGGGATTAGGCTATAAAATGGAGGAGCCGTTTTAATGCGGAATAACAATTATCCAAACCTATTTCTCAGATATTTATTATTTATTATAGCTGTGTTCGGATTTGTTACAATGGTCATGATTCAATATACACAAGGTGATAATCGATTAATTGTGTTGGCTACACTCATTATCGCATTTATTGTCATCATCATATTAATTTATCATTTGTACGAAAACTATGTGAAACCTATGCGTTCGTCTATTGAAGTTACCAAACAACTAGCAAATGGGAAATATCATGCGAGAACATATATCCAGCCATCTGGAGAAGCGCAACAACTCAGTCAAGCCATAAATTTACTGGCTAAAAACTTGCAAGAAATGGCTATTCAAGAAAAAATGCAAGGCAGTCAGTGGAAAACTGTTATTGATAATATGGAAAGTGGCTTGATGTTAATCGATGAACGTGGTTATGTCCATTTAATTAATCGTAAATTTAAACATTTATTTGGTGACCAAAATGGCACGTACATCGGACATTTATATTATGATGTGCTTCCACAAACGAATATTCATCAAGTGGTTCAAGAAACATTTCTTTATGAAGAAAAAATCACTAACTCAGTAAAAATAGCTATTGATGGGGATGCTCATTATATCGAAATTGTTGGTGCGCCCGTTTTAACTGAAAAAAATGAACAGAATGGGGTTGTACTCGTTTTTCATGATATTACAGAATTAAAGCGCGTGGAAGAAATGAGAAAAGATTTTGTTGCAAATGTATCACATGAATTAAAGACACCCATCACTTCCATTCGTGGCTTTGCTGAAACAATCTTAGAAGATGATTTTGAGGATAAAGCAGTTGCACAACAATTCGTGAATATCATCTTGAAAGAAAGTACAAGGTTACAAGCACTAATACATGATTTATTAGAGTTATCAAAACTGGAAAAAGAAGAAATGAAACTCTCTCAAAAGCGTATTGATGTTGATGATTGGATATCTGGAATTATTACAATTGCTGAGCAACAAGCAGAACAAAAATCAATTCATTTTGAATCGTCAATTGAATCTGGGATCAGTTTTTATGGTGATCCAGACCATATGCAACAAGTGCTACTCAATTTAATGAATAATGCGATGAGTTATACCAAAGAAAATGGTGAAGTGTCATTATCCATTCGTGATGAAGCAAATGATATTGTCATTTCTGTTAGAGATACGGGAATTGGAATACCTGAAGAAGCTGTACAGCGTATTTTTGAACGTTTTTATCGTGTGGATCGTGCGAGGAGTCGTCATACAGGTGGTACAGGACTCGGGTTGGCCATTGTAAAGCATATTGTTGAAGCACATAATGGAAGAATCCATGTAGAAAGTACATTAAATGAAGGATCGACTTTTATCATTTATATACCGAAAAAACTGTGACCGCAGATAAAAAGGCATTATTCAGCCACTATGATCTCAGTAAGGGAACAATATATTTCCTTGTTCCCTTACACGAAATAGCTGTTTTATTGTTTTTTCAAGTGTTTGGTTATATTGAATTTGCGATGTTTACGAGTTCGCTTCGTAATTCTTCTTTATCTTCGCTGAAATTCCAAAGCACTACATTATATTCCTTTTTTTCATGAAACCAATGTAATTCTGCAGCGCGCACGTCCTCGTGATATTTAATAACCCCCGATAGGCCATCTGTCATTTGGATTTTATTAAAATCATTGCTATCAGAATATGTACTATAATATCTATCAAAATTTGCGACTGTATAACTCACGAATGGAATGGTCGGCTGTGTGATTGAATCTTCTTTCCAATTTGCATCTTCCTCAACCGAAGGATACCTAATGGATATGGCGATTCTTTCTTTGCTTTTTTTCCAACCCGTTATTTTTCCATTTTTGTGTGTTCATGATCAAATGGAACATAAGATGGATACTCCATGTCGAAAGTTATTGCTTCTTCTGCAATTTTCCTTTCAACTGGTGCATAAATTGTATGTATATCATTTTTCTCTACCGATAATTTTCCAGTATCCAATGCTATTTCATTAGATGTGCAAGCACTCATTAAGAGGAACATGAGTGCGCCGAAAACAATTTTTTTAGTCAAACTTATCCCTCTCTTTCGCATATATACTCGTTTTATTTTCCTTATATATACAACGCAGTCATTTTAATCTAAGTGTACCATAGGTTTTTATAGTTCTAAAGATTTCTAAATATATGAAACTTTTTGCTTAATTTCTTCGTAACTATAGTGAGATGGTCAAAGGGGGAAACAAGTTCATGACGGTAAAACAAATCTACCGCTGGGGAGCGATGGTTTTCGGCATTCTAGTTCTCGGTTTTATTGGACTAACAAGTTGGTATACCGTAGACGAATCGGAACAAGCGGTTGTGGCGACTTTTGGAAACGTAGATGAAAGTGTGACCGAACCAGGTTTACACTTCAAGCTTCCATGGCCGATTCAAGAAGTGGAAACACTTTCGAAAGAGACGTTTAGTTTGAACTTTGGTTACGATCAAGAACAACAGGAAGATGCTGATGTCGTTCGGATGATTACCGGTGATGAGAATATTTTGCAAGCCGATCTTGTCGTACAATGGAAAATCATCGAACCGGAAAAATACTTATATTATGCTGAAGATCCACAACAAGTGTTATACAATGCTACATCATCATCACTAAGAAGTATTATAGGCTCTTCTACCATTGATGAAGCGCTGACTGACGGGAAAGCGGAAATAGAAAATCAAGTGTTAGACTTACTCATATCACTTATGGAAGATTATGATGTTGGCATTTCCATTCTAGATGTAAAATTACAAGAAGTCGATTTACCCAATGAAGAAGTTCGAGAGGCTTTCATGAAAGTAACTGATGCTAGAGAGACGATGAATACGAAACAAAATGAAGCGAAAAAATATCGTAACCAACAAATCGAAGAAGCACAAGGGGAAAAGGATGCGATTATATCACGCGCTGAAGGGGACAAAGTCGAACGCATTGAAGAAGCACGAGGCGATGTGGCGTCATTTAATGCTTTATATGAATCTTATCAGAATGCTGAAGATGTGACCAGACAACGACTGGTATTAGAAACACTTGATGAAGTGTTACCGGATGCAAATATTTTTATTATGAATGACGATGGAGAAACCTTGAAATATTTACCGTTACAACAACAAACAACGACTGCAACGACACCACCGCAAACGGAATCCTCCGAAGAAAGTACACAAAGCAATGAAGACGAGGAGGAAGAGACAGATGAGTGATCAACAAACCTTTGAAATGAAAAAACTTTCACCAAAACAAATTCGAAAAATCATCAAAGTTGGTATTAGTTTACTTCTCATTACGGTGTTCATTGTTTTATTATTCAGTAGTATGTTTATTGTAAAAGAAGGTGAATATAAAGTTGTTCGGCAATTTGGTGAAGTGATACGAATAGAGGATCAACCTGGTTTGACATTTCGAATTCCTTTACTACATTCTGTAACAACACTTCCAAATAAGAAAATGGTGTATGATATTTCTGAGAGAGAAATCAATACATTAGATAAAAAGCGTATGATTATTGATAATTATGCTGTATGGGAAATTACTGCACCGGAAGACATGATTGCTAATGCACGTACGCAGATCGGTGCTGAATCTCGAATGGGTGAATTTATATTTTCAGTCATTCGTTCCGAATTAGGCTCAATGGAGTATGAAGAAATTATCAACGATGAAGGAAATACACGAGGCGATCTAAATCAGCGCGTAACAGAGCGTGTGAATACATTATTAGAAAGAGATCAGTATGGCATTCAAGTTGATGATGTTCGGATTAAGCGAACAGATTTACCTGATGAAAACGAGCAAGCTGTTTTCAATCGCATGATTTCAGAACGTGAAACGAAGGCGCAAGAGTATTTATCCCAAGGTGAAGCGGAAAAATCTCGAATTGTGGCACAAGCTGATCGAGAAGTTCAGGAAATGATTTCAAAGGCAAATGCAGAAGCAGCTGAAATTCGTGCAGAAGGTGAAAAGGAAGCAGCGACTATTTATAATGAGTCATTTCAACGTGATCAAGAATTCTACCAACTTTACCGAACGTTAGAATCTTATAAAAAGACCATTGACGATGAAACAACAATTGTCATTCCACAAGGTTCTCCATACGCCGATCTTTTATTAGGGTATACCCAATAATAGTAAGGACTCGTTAAACTTATGGTGAAGACTTTTCTTAATCATAGGCATCATTTCAATTCTAACGAAATGGTGCCTTTTTATATTCGAGTCAAAACGTGATAGAATAGGAAACAGTACATAGTGATTTACGGTTATTACCTGGGAAATAAAGGAGAAGTGAATATGACGAACAAATTAATTTTAATGGATGGAAACAGCATTGCTTACCGTGCCTTTTTTGCGTTGCCATTATTAAATAATGACAAAGGCGTTTATACAAATGCCGTCTATGGATTTACGCAAATGTTGCTACGAATTTTAGAAGAGGAACAACCGACACATTTGTTAGTGGCTTTTGATGCAGGAAAAACTACCTTCCGTCATGAAACCTATCAAGCGTATAAAGGTGGACGTGAGAAAACGCCGTCAGAGTTAAGTGAGCAGTTTCCTGTGTTAAAGGAGTTGTTGGATGCGTTCCAGATCAAGCATTATCAATTGGAAAATTATGAGGCGGATGACATTATTGGAACTCTTTCGAACCAGGCAAAACAAAAAGGATGGCAAGTCAAAGTCATTTCCGGTGATAAAGATCTACTTCAGCTTGTCGATGAGCAAGTTGATGTTCGAGTCACGAAAAAAGGGATTACGGACGTCAAAAATTATACGCCGTCAGTTTTAGAAGAAGAGCTAGAGATTCAACCAGATCAAGTGATTGATTTGAAAGCTTTGATGGGTGACCAATCAGACAATATTCCTGGAATTCCTGGTGTCGGCCAAAAAACGGCGATCAAATTATTAAAGCAACATCAAACAGTTGATCGTTTATATGACCATCTTGATGAAGTATCTGGTAAGAAATTAAAAGAAAAATTAGAAACTCATAAAGAAGACGCCTTTATGAGTAAAGAATTAGTTACCATTAATCAATCCTCACCGATTGAAGTCTCAATCGATGATGCTAGCTATTCGGGTGAAATAACACAAGAAGTAGCAACAATTTTTCGTGAATTAGGTTTTCAGTCATTATTAGGACGTATTGATATTGATACAGATGAAGAAAGCGAAGCCAATACGTTAACGGAGATCTCCTATCAAGTTGTAGACGAAATAACAGACAATATGTTTACAGGTGAAGAAGCGATTGAATTAGAAATATTAGATGAGAATTATCATACGGAATCCGTTGTAGGTTTATCGATTATTAATAAAAAAGGCAAATACTTTGCTCCAGTGTCAGTGATTGAAGGTTCTCGCCCCTTTCAAAAATGGGCAGAAGATGCTTCGATGAAAAAGTATGTGTTTGATGCGAAGAAGGTCACAGTGTTACTTCATCGTTTTGGAATCAAAATGCAAGGGATCGCATTTGATTTGTTGCTGGCTTCTTATTTAATTAATCCATCAGAAAACAATCATGATATCCCTTCGATCAGTCATCGTTTCGGTGAGCACCAAGTAAGATATGATGAAGAGGTGTATGGTAAAGGAGCAAAGAAAGGATTACCTGAGGAAGAACAAGTATGGCAGGAACATATCGTACGAAAAACGACGATGATTTTTCAGTTAGTCGATCGAATTGAACAAGAGCTAAAGCAAAACCAACAACTTGATTTGTTACGTGATTTAGAACTACCACTTGCGATCGTATTAGGCGAAATGGAAGCAACAGGCGTGCGTTTGGATCAGCAACGGTTAACGGAAATGGGTGATGAGTTAAAAGACCGCCTACAAGCCTTAGAAGAGGAAATACATCAGGATGCAGGTGAAACATTTAATGTCAATTCTCCGAAGCAATTAGGGCCCATTCTATTTGAAAAGTTAGAATTACCTGTTATTAAAAAGACGAAAACGGGCTATTCTACTTCAGCCGATGTGTTGGAACAATTACAAGGTAAACACCCAATTATTGAAAAATTACTACTTTATCGCCAATTGAAAAAATTAGATTCAACTTACATTGATGGATTATTACGTGTCGTACATGAAGATACCAGTAAAATTCATACCCGTTTTAATCAGGCGTTGACGCAAACAGGACGCTTAAGTTCAATCGATCCAAACTTGCAAAATATTCCGATTCGGATTGAAGAAGGCCGAAAGATTCGCCAAGCCTTTATCCCTTCTGAAAAAGGGTGGAAGATGCTTGCTGCTGATTACTCTCAAATCGAATTGCGAGTATTAGCACATATTGCTGATGATGAGAAGTTAAAAACCGCATTTCAAAATGATAAAGATATTCATACCCAAACCGCCATGGATGTATTTCATGTAACAGAAGATGAAGTCACTAGCAACATGCGTCGTCAAGCAAAAGCAGTCAATTTCGGTATTGTCTATGGAATCAGCGATTATGGGTTGTCACAAAATTTAGGTATTCCGCGTAAAGAAGCCAAAACATTTATCGATCGTTACCTCCAAAGTTATCCAGGTGTAAAAGAATACATGGATGACATTGTACAGCAGGCAAAACATGAAGGGTATGTGACAACGATTATGAAACGACGTCGTTATTTGCCTGATATTACGAGTCGTAATTTTAATATGCGTAGCTTTGCCGAACGAACGGCCATGAATACTCCAATCCAAGGAAGTGCAGCTGATATTATAAAACTCGCCATGATTGAGTTGGACCAAAGATTGAAGAATGAAAAACTACAAGCACGTATGTTGATGCAAGTGCATGACGAATTGATCTTAGAAGTACCAGAAAAAGAATTGGACACTTTACAACAAATGGTTGTAGAAGTCATGACAAATGCTGTCGATTTGCGTGTTCCCTTGACGGTTGATGTATCTTATGGTGAGACATGGTATGATGCGAAATAGAAAAGAGGGGAACGAAAAATGCCAGAACTGCCAGAAGTCGAAACAATCAAACAGACGTTACAACACTTGATTCAAGGAAAAACCATCACCAATGTTCATGTGCATTGGCCGAAAATCGTGCAACATCCTGATGATATAAGCGAATTTCAAACACTGCTCAAACATCAAACCATCCAGCAAATGCGTCGCAGAGGGAAAGTTTTGCTCTTTGATTTAACCGATGTCGTTTTGGTCTCACACTTACGAATGGAAGGAAAATATGGTGTTTTTGAACGCGATGAGCCGATAACACCGCATACACATGTGATTTTTGAGTTTGATGATCATACCGACCTTCGCTATAACGATGTCCGTAAATTCGGAACGATGCATGTCTATGCAAAAGGGACAGAAGAAGTCAATAAGCCATTAAGCCAACTAGCAAAAGACCCTTTAGAGGCTGCATTTGAGCCAGATCCTGTTGTAGAAAAAATACAAAAATCAAAACGTGCAATCAAAAATATTTTGTTGGACCAGACCGTAATGTCAGGTCTAGGCAATATTTATGTAGACGAAACATTGTTTTTAGCACATGTCCATCCGTTAACAAAAGGATGTGACCTATCAACAAAGCAAGTGGATGATGTATTAAAAGCAGCAATTACCACGCTACAAGACGCTGTGACACAAGGTGGAACGACAATTCGTTCATATGTGAATTCACAAGGACAAATGGGGATGTTCCAACAACAGTTACAGGTATATGGGCAAGATGGGAAACCGTGTTCCAATTGTCGCTCTGCTATTGAGAAAATAAAAGTGAATGGAAGAGGGACGCATTATTGCCCGACGTGTCAAATTCAAATCTAGTACGGCGGATACGCACATGTTAGCAAAATGATCCATATACTACCGTAAAAATGAATAAAGGAGCCCAATCACATGCTCTGGTTTGTTGCGGTAGCGATTAGCTTGGATAGTTTGTTTGTTGCGTTCACGTATGGGTTAAGAAATGTGCAGTTACCTTGGAAAGAAGTGATGAAGATTGCGGTCACGGTGGGTGCGGTCTTTGGCTTAGCTATGGTAAGCGGTAGTATGATTTCAATGGTAATTCCACTTGAATATTTGGAACGAATCAGTGGTCTATTATTACTAATTATCGGTTTTCTATTAGTAGTTTCCTGCTTGATAAAGCAAAACAAGCCATCGAATCATCGCTTGTCCACACTGATAAATATCATGAAAAAGCCTGTGAGTGCTGACTTTGATCAATCAGGTGAAATTAATGGCATGGAGGCCGTTTGGATTGGGATTGCTCTTTCTCTTGACTCTATTGGCGCTGGTATTAGTTTATCATTTATCGCGTCTCCCATTTTGTTTACTTCTTTTTTTGTATGTTTGATAACCGGTTGCTTTCTCATTATCGGTGTATCATTAGGTAAGTCATGTGCATATATCAAAGGGGTTCAGCGAATGTCTCTATTACCAGGATGTTTATTAATGTTAATTGGCGTTTGGAAAATCATCATTGTGTAAGATTCGTTAGATCGCGAAGGAGGGAAGTTAGATGATCATTGGATTAACAGGTAATATTGCTAGTGGTAAAAGCACGGTTAGTGAAATGTGTCAAAAGTGGCATATTCCAGTGATTGATGCCGATAAAATCGCTCATCAAATTGTTGAACCGCAAGAATTGGCATATCAACCGATCATTGATGCATTTGGTGAAGACATTGTAAAACAGGATGGCTGGATTGATCGAAAAAAGCTAGGACGCATTGTATTTGGTAATGATCAAGCGAGACAAACATTAAATCAAATTACACATCCTGCAATAAGAAAAAAAATGCAGGAACAAAAACAACAATTACTTGATCAAGGACATCGAGCCATTGTCCTTGATATTCCCTTATTATTTGAAAACCAGTTAACTTATATGGTCGATCGGACACTGGTTGTTTATACGGAACGATCGATACAATTACAGCGATTGATGGCGCGTAATCAATTCACTAAAGAAGAGGCAGAAAAACGGATGAATGCACAAATGGATCAAGAAAAGAAAAAAGAACGAGCAGATGCTGTTGTGGATAACAGTGGAACCATTGGCGAAACAGAAAAGCAATTAGTCGAAATCCTTCGCCAATGGGGAGTGACGATTTAAATGGTACGGATAGTTGAATGGAATGAAAAGGAGTTTTAAGATGAATACATTTGGTCGCCAAATGATTGCTGAGTTATGGTATTGCAATCGTCAATTGTTAGATGACCTTGATTCAATCAAAACAATGATGGTACAAGCAGCTGTAACAGCTGGTGCAGATGTTCGGGAAGTCGTGTTTCACCCTTTTGCACCACAAGGAGTAAGTGGTGTTGTTGTCATCTCAGAGTCACACCTCACGATACATACCTTTCCGGAACATGGTTATGCAAGCATCGATGTTTATACGTGTGGTGATAAGGTGAATCCACTGGTTGCTATTGAAACCATTCAAACACAATTGGAATCAAATGCATGTGAAACATTAGAGATTCCCCGTGGTATGGGACCAGTACACACTTTTAAACCAACAATGTAGACATCATGTGCAAGTCTAATTTTGGTTAGGGATCCGTTGACTGATGGGATTCTTCATATATATCGTTTTCTTAGGGGAAACATGTTAGAATAGTAGAAACACAAATACTATGATGTGGGGTGTGCGAGAAATGTCATTACGATCAACGATTAATAAGCATTTTAATAATCATTCCGAAACGAGAGATAAACACTCGGATCCAGCATTGCAAACGCATTATTTTAAAACAACGAAAGATAAAGCGATGCAACAATTAGAAGCAACGTTTCGTAACATGAAAGAAGCTCAAATTATAGCGGTATCAAAAGAGCATGGAGAGATTAGTTTTAATTATAAAGCGGGACGAAAAGTATTTGTTATCATGACTATTATCATGGTAAGGCCTTATCGTACCGCAATTGATATTTCTGCGACTACAGAATCAGCTATACCATTTGATTTGGGCTATAGTCATAAGTTAATTCCAAAATTATATGATACAATAAAGAAGGAACTCGATTTCATTGGAACATCTGCCGAATAATCAATAAATGAAGGACTGATATACATTGCGGTGTCCACATTGTCAATATAAAACGACAAAAGTACTCGATTCTCGACCCGTTGAAGATGGACGTTCGATTCGTCGACGGCGAGAATGTGAAGATTGCCATTTTCGTTTCACAACATTTGAACGAATTGAAGAAGTACCATTAATTGTTGTGAAAAAAGAAGGCACAAGAGAAGAATATAGTAGAGATAAATTAATGCGTGGGTTAATTCGCGCTTGTGAAAAGCGCCCTGTTGCCCTCGAGCAAATTGAAAATATCGCATTAGAAATAGAACGTGAACTAAGAAACAGAGGTACATCTGAAGTTACGAGTGATGAAATTGGCGAAATGGTTATGGATCGTCTAGTTGATGTAGATGAAGTAGCATACGTTCGCTTTGCTTCGGTATATCGACAATTTAAAGATTTAAGTGTGTTTTTGGACGAGCTGAAAGATTTAATCCGGTCTGACAAAGATCATTCGGAGTCACAACGTGAGGAATAGAAGGAGTAATCACTATGGAGTTAGGTGATATTGGTAAAATACTTCCATCAGAACCGTATACAGTAGACTTGCAAGAAGAGTTACCAGTAAGTTACACAAGTGTGTTAACTCACTTATATCAACCACTGATTGGATTAGAAGCGGTGATGTTATACCAAACATTATTTTCAGAATGGACATTGTCATCCAGTTCCTCCAGTTTACAAACCCATCATGCGTTAATGAGTTATTTAAGTATTCCTTTAGATCAAGTATACCGAGCAAGAAGAAAATTGGAAGGGATCGGTCTATTGCAAACCTTTGAACAAAATGATCAACAGGAAACATGGTATCATTATCGCCTCCTTCCACCACGTTCGGGTAAATTGTTCTTTGAAGATGACTTCTTAAACCACTTGCTTTATCACCAATTAGGTCACGATAAATATAGACAGGTAAAAAAACTTTTCCAACAACCGGTAATGACAAATGATCACCACCAAGAAACGACCGCACGTTTTGATGAAATATTTAGTGTAAAGGAAGAGTTACAGACACCTTCAGATCAAGGGGAACAGGTATTGTCATCAGATGACCAATTTATAAAAGTGGAACAACGCATTGATTTTGATTGGATCACTCAATTACTGAAACAGCGGATGCTACCTGAATATAAAATTTTAACGAAAGAGAATCGCCATTTTTTGAATCAGCTTGCTGTTGTTTATGATTTAACGAATCAGGAATTAGAAAAAGCGTTGTTATGGTCTCTTACAGAAGAAAATGAATTAAATAAACAAGAGTTTGAGGAAGCTTGTATTGACCTTTTCGAAGGGAAAGGCAAACAGTTTTCACTGAAGGCAGCAGGGGAGCGAGAAAAACTACCTGCAAAGCAAGAAAATGATCAAAAACAACCGAAGAATAAAGAAGAACAATTTATTGAGATGCTTGAAAATATATCACCGAAACAATTGCTAGAGGATCTAGCCGGCGGAACACAAGCTTCAACACAGGATCTAAAAATGGTGAGTGACATCATGACCAAACAAGGCCTAAATCCTGGTGTAATGAATGTACTTCTTCACTATGTCATGTTAAAGACTGATATGAAATTAACACGAAGCTATTTGGAAAAAATCGCGAGTCACTGGGCACGAAAAAATGTGAAGACCGTCAGACAAGCGATGACTTTAGCAAAATCTGAAAATAAAAAATACCAGCAGTGGACGCAATCCACCAATCGAAACAATTACAAGTCGAAAAAAGATATTGTTCCTGATTGGTATAAGCAGCAAAAGCAAAATAGTAAGGAAAGTAACCAGTCGTCTCATCAAGAAACAGAAGAAGAACGAAAACAAAAGGCGATGGAAGCAGATGCAATGCTGGAAGAATATTTACAACAACAAGCAAATGATGAGTAAGGATGATACCAATGGAACCCATTCAATCCGCTTTGAAAAACTGGATGAAATCAAATCAAACATTCCAGCATCACTATCAAGAGATACGTAAGCAAATTTTAGCTGATCCGTCGATTAAAAAAATATTACGCGACCACATTGAACTAGACGAAACGGATATTAATCGCCATTTAATGAAATTATACGAATATCAACAAGCGTCTAAAGATTGTGAGAAGTGTGAATGCTTGGAGGCTTGTCAAAATATTCTGCCAGGTTTCACACCGCATATAGAGGTTGAGGGAAAAGATATATCGATTCGCTATGAAAAATGTAAAAATAAACGGCATAATGAAGCGCAGAAAGAAAAGGAATCCTTAATTCAAAGCTTGTATATGCCAAAACAAATCAAACAAGCACAATTACAAGATATGGATGCATCGAGCTATGAACGAAAACAACTCGTGAAAGAAATCATTGAATTTGTACAAGGACACGCTAAGAATCGTTTCCAAAAAGGATTATATATTCATGGTCCGTTTGGTACGGGGAAAAGTTATGTATTAGGTGTCATAGCTAACGAATTAAAGAACCGTAATGTTCCCACGGCGATCATTTATATGCCAGAATTAGTACGCGAAATGAAGGCATCGATTAAAGATGATTCTCTACAAAGTAAAATGCAACACTTTAAAGAAGTAGAGGTGTTAATGTTTGATGATATAGGTGCTGAATCGATCTCACCATGGTTTCGTGATGAAGTTTTAGGCGCCATATTACAATATCGTATGATGGAAGAGTTACCCGTATTCTTTACATCCAATTACAACTTGGAACAGTTAGAAACCCATCTGTCCACAACAAATCGCGGGGATACAGAGACGATTAAAGCCGGGCGCATTATTGAACGAATCACACAAGTCAGTAAACCTATTGAACTCGTCAATCGTTACCGAGAAGATTGATCAAATGTTAGGGGTAATGGGCACATGACTGAATCAAATGTTTAATTTCGAAGGTATAGGTTATTTTTTGACTGAATCACCCATATAATATACCAGTTTGATGGTAATGAGGGTGATTCGATTTGTTAGAAGTTCATTTTGAGTATAAAAGGGAAGCAAAAACATTTTTTGAGTTAGCGCATCACGAATCAGACATGATGAAACCTCAGTGGAAAAGAAGCATGACGCATACGGTTTTTGTTGAACGACTTGAAACAGTCGCTGAAGATGATTTCATACGGAGCATTGCGAAATTATTTAGTCAACTTTATATTACACACAGGGAAACAACAACAATTCGTTCGATTTTACAGAAGAAATATTATTTTACGAATGAAGCAGAAATCGAAAAAATAAGTACGATTGCTCGATCTTTATTGGAAAAAGATGAATACTTTTATGAAGATCGTATTCATCAACACGAATTACGTGACATCTTAGTTGAAATTTTTTTATTACATGTGGAACCACCAGTGATTCGATTTGATTCGATTATTTATTTTCGCTTGCATCATTATTTAGAACAGCTTACTGACATGGTTGGACTAGCTATTGATGAATTCAAACGAGAAGAAGAATACCAATCCTTCGTCCATACGTTACGTGAATTTGTGTTGCGAAAGCATCCGAATGAAGAAGTTGTTCATGTGGTGCAAGGAGATATTTTTCAAATTTACAATGATGATGGTGTACTTTATCATCGAGAGAAACTTAATGAGTTACTCGATCAATTTCCTTTGTTTATTTTTGGATTACAGGAAAATGAATGGAATATAGCGCCACTCATTGCATTAGCACCTAATCATATTTATATGTATGGTGATGATCCGTCAGAGCCACATACACATACGGTAATGAATATATTTCAAGAGAACTTATCTTTTTATCCTTTTGCGTATTTTCCTTTTTTCCAACAAAATCAAAAACAATCTTGATTTTTTTACGAATCATCGTTATAATGTTTTGCGTAATCAGTTGTTTTATATTGTGTAAAATCATATTTTTTATAGCGTAGAAGAGGACAAGGTCGCATGCACGGAGTTCTTGCAGAGAGGGAAGTCGAGGCTGAGAGCTTCCTGGACGACCACATACGATCACCACCTCTGAGTCTGCTTATGAATGCAAGAAGAGTTACTAGTAAGCAGCGATTGATCTCGTTAACGATCACGAATGAGAAGCACAATTTGTGTGAAACTGGGTGGAACCACGGGTAAAACGCTCGTCCCTTTACGATGTAGAGGGATGGGCGTTTTTTGTTTAAAAGAAGTATACGTAGAGTTCGTTGTAATGGGAGCCATTTGCAAGATTTTATCTAAGAACAGAGCGAGTATCTATGAATCATAACAGGTAAAGGAGCGGTCAAAATGGAACAAATTCAGATTACGTTTCCTGATGGGAATGTGAAAGGTTTTGAAGCAGGGACTACCGGAGAAGATATTGCGTTCTCGATTTCCCCTGGATTAAAGAAACAAGCATTAGCGATTCAGCTCGATGATACATTGTTTGATTTGCGTACACCGTTACATCAAAATGGTGCGATTCAAATTATTACCGCTAAAGACGAAAAAGGGCTGGATATATTGCGCCATTCTACGGCACACCTAATGGCACAAGCAATAAAACACTTGTATGGTAATGTGAAATTAGGTGTGGGGCCAACCATTGAAGATGGTTTTTATTATGATATTGATATGGAAGAAACGATTACGCCAGAAGATCTCCCGCGCATTGAGAAAGAAATGAGGCGTATCGTGGATGAGAACTTACCAATTGTCCGTAAAGAAGTAACACGAGAAGAAGCTAAACGGATTTATGAAGAAATTGGCGATGAATTAAAGCTTGAACTTCTAGACGATATTCCAGAAGGTGAGACGGTTACGATTTATGAACAAGGTGAATTCTTCGATCTATGCCGAGGGGTTCATGTGCCACAAACCAGTAAGTTAAAAGTATTTCAGTTACTAAATATTTCAGGAGCATACTGGCGTGGAGATAGTAATAATAAAATGTTGCAGCGGGTATATGGAACAGCCTTTGCAAAACAAAGTGATTTAGACGAATACTTACGTTTGCGCGAAGAAGCAAAAGAACGTGATCATCGTAAATTAGGAAAAGAACTAGATATTTTCACTGTTTCACAAAAAGTGGGACAAGGTTTGCCACTTTGGTTACCAAATGGTGCAACGATCCGCCGTACGATTGAACGTTATATCGTCGACATTGAAGAGCGATTAGGTTACGATCACGTGTATACACCAGTATTGGGAAGTAAAGAACTATACAAAACAAGTGGCCATTGGGATCATTATTCAGATGATATGTTCCCAACAATGGAAATGGATAATGAAGACTTAGTGTTGCGTCCGATGAACTGTCCGCATCATATGATGGTGTATAAAAATCAATTGCACAGTTACCGAGATTTACCGGTGCGTATCGCAGAACTGGGGATGATGCATCGTCATGAAATGTCAGGTGCTTTGGCAGGTCTGCAGCGTGTTCGTGCGATGACATTGAATGATGCACATATATTTGCGCGACCTGATCAATTACAAGATGAATTCACTCGTGCAGTTAAACTGATTCGCAATGTCTATCAAGATTTTGGCATTAACGATTATTATTTCCGTTTATCTTATCGTGACCCAGAGGATAAGGAAAAATATATCGACAATGATGAAATGTGGGAAAAAGCTCAAAGCATGCTGAAAAGTACGATGGAAGAGATGGAACTGGAATTTGTTGAAGCTGAAGGCGAAGCGGCATTCTATGGTCCAAAACTCGATGTGCAAGTAAAGACAGCTTTAGGAAAAGACGAGACACTCTCAACGGTACAACTCGATTTCCTTTTACCTGAACGGTTTGATTTAACGTATATAGGTGAAGATGGTCAAGAGCATCGCCCGGTAGTTATTCACCGCGGTGTTGTTTCAACGATGGAACGCTTTGTTGCTTTCTTAATCGAGGAATATAAGGGAGCGTTCCCAACATGGTTAGCACCTGTACAAGCACGTGTCATACCGGTGTCTGCCGATGTGCACATGGATTATGCGCAAAAGGTAGAAGAGGATTTACGCTTGGCTGGTGTTCGAGTGGAAGTTGACAAACGCGATGAGAAAATTGGCTATAAAATCCGTGAAGCGCAAACTGCGAAAATACCGTATGCGTTAATTGTCGGTGATAAGGAAGTTGAAGCAGGAGCAGTTAATGTTCGTCGTTACGGGGAAAAAGATTCTGATACCCAATCATTCGATTCATTTAAAGACACCATTGTACGTGAAATAAACGAAAAGCAGTTACGTCATCCGTCTTAATCAAACATTTGATGTTGACGATATGTCTGTATCATGGTAATATACGGAGAGTGAAATTAAATATGATCCTAAGACAAGTAGAAGCACCCGCTTCTCACCTGATTGACACAGTCGATGTAGTTAACAGGTATATGTTTTCCGACGTATTCGTAATGAAATGAAGACAGGTGTGGGTGCAGTATGTGCATTCACACCTTTTTTGTATGTCAATCAGTTATTGTTCATTGATAACTTGTCGAAGTTGATCATGTTTCATTACGCTTTTAACAAATTTCGGAGGTGGCTGACTATTAGCAAAGAAATGAACGTCAATGAGAGTATTCGAGCAAAAGAAGTTCGACTCATTGATTCAAATGGGGATCAATTAGGCGTAAAATCTCGTCAAGAAGCGTTAGACATTGCTCAAACAAGAAACTTAGATCTTGTACTGGTAGCTCCAAAGGCAAAACCACCAGTATGTCGTATCATGGATTACGGCAAGTATCGTTTTGAGCAACAAAAGAAAGAAAAAGAGGCACGTAAAAAACAGAAAGTCATCAATGTCAAAGAAGTGCGTTTAAGTCCAAGTATTGAAGAACATGATTTCAATACCAAGTTACGTAATGCACGTAAATTCTTGACAAAAGGTGATAAAGTGAAAGTTGCGATTCGCTTCCGTGGACGTGCGATTACCCATAAGGATTTAGGTCAAAAAGTATTAGAACGTATGGCTGAGGAATGCAATGATGTCTCAACGATAGAGCAGAAAGCAAAAATGGAAGGTCGTAATATGTTCATGATGCTTGCACCTGTTAATGAAAAGAAATAGCACGTAGTATGTGTTTAAGAACTGAAGGAGGAATAACGAATGCCAAAAATGAAGACTCATAAATCATCTGCTAAACGATTTAAAAAAACAGGTAACGGACGTGTGAAACGTTCACACGCATATACGAGCCACTTGTTTCGAAACAAGTCGCAAAAACAAAAGCGTAATTTACGCAAACCTGATTTTGTATCTTCTGCAGATTACAAGCGTATCAAGCAAATGTTGCCAAAAGATTAATAAAACAGATTCGTTGATATATAGGAGGGAATATTATGGCACGTGTTAAAGGTGGAACAGTTACACGTCAACGTCGTAAACGTATATTAAAACTAGCAAAAGGCTATTATGGTTCGAAACATGCGCTATTTAAACAAGCAAAACAACAAGTGATGAAATCTGGTCAGTATGCGTATCGTGACCGTCGTCAGAAAAAACGTAATTTCCGTAGATTATGGATTGCACGTATTAATGCAGCGGCACGCATGAATGACATTTCTTATAGTCGCTTAATGCACGGTTTGAAGTTAGCTGGTGTGGAAGTGAACCGTAAGATGCTAGCTGATCTAGCGATTAATGATGAGAATGGCTTTGCTCAACTTGCTGATCAAGCGAAACAAGCATTAAAATAAACCGTGGCTAAAGAGAAAGGATTGTTTCAGTAGATGAAGCAATCCTTTTTTTGACCGATTTTTTCTAGCTGAAGATGAGAGGTGTTTTATTGGTAGATGTAATGTTAATTTATCTAATTGTCATCAGTTTTTTAGCGTTTCTATTGATGGGGATGGATAAATATAAAGCAGTTAAAGGAAAATGGCGAATTCCTGAAAAAAAGATATGGTTATGTTCGCTCGTTGGTGGAGCGTGGGGTTCAACAATTGGGATGTATGCATTTCGTCATAAAATCAATCATCAAATCTTTCGGTGGGGATTACCGTTCATGGCGATTCTTCAATTGGTTCTCTTTTGGAAACTGTCATAATGGCTCGTCTCATGTCATATAACTAGTAATGAAGGAGATGGTCATCAATGGTATGGGAGTTACTTTATCAAATAAAGTGGGTCGAAAATTATGCTTTTTTGGCACCGATTGTATTTATCTGTTTACATATGATTCGTCCACTATTTTTTGTGCCGGTGCTGTTATTATGTATAACAGGCGGGCTTCTGTTCGGTTTCGTAGCGGGTACGGTTTACTCAATTATCGGTTTAACACTGTCGAGTTTACTATTTTATCAATTGATCCATTGGGTAGACCCTTTGCGAAAACGGTTTGAAAACATTAAACAGAAATTGTTCGGTGATCGACAAACATTAAATCTTACACAGATTACATTGCTTCGCATGGTCCCATTTATCCACTTCCATTTGTTATCCTTTTGGTTATATGAACGTTCCAATAATAAAAAGGCCTATCTTCAGAAAACATTGATTTCTGTCGTACCGGTCACGCTTTTATATACATCACTTGGTCAATCGATACAAGAAATTCCGCTTCCTTATGTGCTTCTTGCTACAAGTATCATTTGCGTTATAGCTTTTCTCATGCGTAACAAGCAAGCTGTGATAAAGTGGCAACATTTCTTTTCGACTTCCTCCACTTAATGTAAGTGGAGGCGGTTGATTGGATGCTTCCATTCAACTTTTGCGTAGGGATAACGCATCAAAATTTCTTCTTCTAAAAAGTAGAGATCCTTTCGTTCAAATCCGTGTAATTGTTCTGGTTGGTGGGTATAGACGATAACGTTAACCACTTCCAACGAATCCTCTGTTGTGCCTACATATTTTTCCCCTTCAAATATAAATCCTTTATATGTGATAAGAAAATTCTTTTGTATATTGTCTGCATCATCTAAAAAGTAAAATGCTTTTTTTTCTTGAGCCACTTCTAATTTACGTTTCGGGTTCATGAGATATTTATAAGCACTGTATAACAATATAATAATGGCTGCAAACAGTAACAACCGAAATAATAAAATAATCACGGCATTCCACTCCTTATCGAAAGGTCCTCTTCATAAGACTACGAATGAAAAGTTCAATTGGTTTCAAATATTATACCTTTCCATGATATAATATTATTAAATTGTGGATAAAGGAGCAAACTATGGATTGGCAGCAATTATTTCAAATGCAGAAAAAATTAGATCATTATATCGTAGCACAACACCATTTAGAAAATGAATACGTTTTTGACAAGAAGGTGCTTGCATTGCTCGTAGAAGTTGGTGAATTAGCAAATGAAACAAGATGCTTTAAGTATTGGAGTGTCAAACCACCAAGCGAAAAACAAGTGATTGCTGAAGAATATGTAGATGGCATTCATTTTATTTTATCACTGGGATTAGAACTTGGTGTAGAGGATTTCCACCATACAACCGAATCCATTGGTGATGCTGATGTAACTGACCAATTCCATCAAGCATTTTCAGAAATAACTGCACTGAAACAACAACCAACAATCAATCAATACCAACAAGTATTTACTACATATCTAAAGTTAGGTGAATCACTAGGCTTTACCCCAACTGATATCCAAAAAGCCTATGCAGATAAGAATAAAATTAATTTTGAAAGACAAGACACAGGATATTAATCGAAGGAGGTTTTACTTATGTCAAATAATGATACACTATCTATGTTAAAGGAATTAACGGATGCGCGAGCCATTCCTGGTGATGAAAAAGAAGCGAAAAAAGTAATGGAGAAATGGATTTCCCCACATGCTGACAAAGTATATGCTGATCGTCTCGGTAGTTTAATTGCCGAAAAGCAAGGTGAGGAGAATGGACCGAAAGTTATGGTCGCTGGTCATTTGGATGAAGTAGGTTTTATGGTAACGCGTGTTGATGATAACGGATTTATTTATTTTCAAACCGTTGGCGGCTGGTGGAGTCAAGTCATGTTAGCACAGCGAGTTACTATTTTAACACGTCATGGTGATGTGACTGGAATTATCGGTTCCAAACCCCCACATATTTTATCACCAGAAGCGCGAAAGAAACCTGTACAAATCAAAGATATGTTCATTGATATCGGTGCGTCAAGTCGAGAAGAGGCTGAAGAATTTGGTGTCAAACCAGGGGATTCAATTGTACCGTATTTTGAGTTTACACCGATGAAAAATGAAAAAGTATTATTAGCCAAGGCATGGGATAATCGGATCGGTTGTGCAATTGCGATTGAAGTACTTCGACAATTGCAAGAAGAAACGCATCCAAACATTGTTTATGGTGTTGCAACAGCACAAGAAGAGGTCGGTTTGCGTGGAGCCAAAACGTCGACTTATACGATAGAACCTGATATCGGATTCGCTGTCGATGTTGGCATTGCAGGGGACACACCAGGAATATCTGATAAGGATGCTGACAGTAAAATTGGAGAAGGGCCACAAATTATTCTATATGATGCATCGATGGTATCTCATAAAGGGTTACGTGACTTCGTTATCGATACGGCGGATCAACATGATATCCCTTATCAATATGCGACAATGGCAGGTGGAGGTACAGATTCTGGTTCAATCCATTTAACAGCAAACGGGGTACCGGCATTATCCATTACCATACCAACACGTTATATTCACACACACGCAGCGATGTTACATCAAGACGACTTTAAACATACTGTTCAACTCATTGTCGAAGTCATCAAACAACTAGATCAAGATAAAGTAGAAGAAATTACATTTTCATAATAGGAAACACGTATGCAAAGAGTACCCAACGCGGTGCTCTTTTTTCGTGAAAAGAGTGACAATTTACATTTTCATTTGCAAATGTTACTTGTCATGATCAGTTGGATATAGTATTGTAGTGTTAACTTATACGTATATTAATATTAATTCATGAAGAGTAAAAATATCTTATACGATTGTATAGGGGATGTATGGTGAAAATTGATAAATGAAATTGTTAACTATACATTATTTATGCGCTGTTTTATATATAATGATAAACATTAATATTAACTTATTTTTTAGCATATAATGGTGAAATTACACCCTTACTTTGTAACCGCTTAAATATACGTATGAGTAAAAATATTACTTGGAGGATGACTTATGAAACGTAAAGGATCACTCTTGTTCGTAACTTTGCTTCTTGCGATACTTATTATTATTCCAATGAATGTATCTGCAGTAGAAGAAGAGCCTACTTTTTCTAATGCAACTGTACATGATCCTTCAGTGATTCGGGCAGAAGATAACTATTACGTATTTGGTTCACATTTAGCTGCAGCGAAAACTGAAGATTTTATGAATTGGGAACAAATTGAAACCGATGGTGTAACACCAAGTAATTCATTATTTGATGATGCGACGAAAGAATTAGATGAAGCATTATCATGGGCGCAAACGGACACATTATGGGCGCCTGATGTGATTCAACTAAAAGAAGATGGCAAATATTATATGTATTATAATGCGTGTGAGGGGAGTTCACCTCGATCAGCTATGGGAATTGCGGTCAGTGATCATCCAGAAGGGCCATATGAAGATCTTGGTCTGATTTTACGTTCAGGTATGACCGCAGAAGAATCGAAAACGGTAGACGGTACACCATATGATGAAAACAACCATTATCCTGAAACTTATGATGCAACCAAGCATCCAAATGTTGTCGATCCTGATGTGTTTTACGATGAAGAAGGGAAACTATGGATGGTGTACGGATCATATTCTGGAGGTATTTTCATTTTGGAATTAGATCCTGAAACAGGTTTTCCAAAGGAAGGACAAGAATATGGTAAGAAATTGTTAGGTGGCAATCATAGTCGAATTGAAGCACCTTATATTGCGCATAATGATGAAACCGGTTACTATTATCTGTATCTGTCATACGGAGGATTAGCTTCAGATGGGGGTTATAACGTTAGAGTTGCTCGGTCTAAGAACCCAGATGGACCATATGTTGACGTGCAAGGGAACAAAATGATCAATGCCAAAGGTGAAGCAGGGACGGTATTCGATGATGAATCAATTGCTCCTACAGGGACGAAATTAATCGGTAATCATCAATTTGAGTTTGGTGAATCTGACAGTACTTCAGGTTATGTATCACCAGGACATAATTCAGTTTATTATGATGAAGAAACGGGTGAACAATACTTAATTTTTCACACGCGTTTTCCCGGTGAAGGTGAAACCCATGAAGTTCGCGTGCATCAAATGTTTATGAACCAAGAAGGATGGCCGGTTGTTGCTCCGCATCGTTATGCTAAAGAATCTTTAACTAAGGTAACAGAAAAAGACATAACAGGTGATTTCGAATTTATTCCATATTCATCTGAAATTACCGCTGATATCGAATCATCAAAAAATATATCTCTAAACCAAGATGGAACGATTTCTGGGGCGATTAGTGGTGAATGGCAATTAAAGAATGAACAGGAGATAACGTTAACGATAGAAGGGCAAGACTATCATGGTGTGGCTATGAAGCAATGGGATTCTGCGAGTGAGTCGATTACGCATACGTTTACAGCTTTAGGCAATAATGGTTTATCCGTGTGGGGGAGTCAATATCAATCACAAGAAACGTCAGAAGAACCATCAAATGAAGAAGCAGGTCATGAACTACCCAATATGTTTTTAGGACAGTATAATTGGATGATCGTTGGTTTTGTTATTCTACTTGCTGGAATCTTGATTCTGTTTAGACGTAACCGAAAAGGGATATTCTAAGGAAAGAAACAAAAAAGAACTTTATCTGTTATTTTACCAGGTAAAGTTCTTCTTTTGTTTTTTAGGTTATGAAGAATCAAAAGCCTATCTTTTTCCGAAACCGGAAGAAAGATAGGCTGATATCTTGTATCATTTGATGTAAGTCGTGATGCGTGCTTTTGATAAAAATACTGCGCTAAATCAGAGGATTATGCTAAGTATTTCCCAAGTACTTTTTGTACGTATGATTGTGTCTCTTCAAAAGGAGGGATACCGTTATGTTCATCTACGTTTCCAGGGCCTGCGTTATATGCAGCTAATGCTAAGTTCTTATTGCCATCATAACGATCAAGCATTTGTTTTAAATATTTTGTTCCGCCAAAAATATTTTCAGTAGGATTAAATGGATGTTCAACCCTAATCCTTGAGCTGTCTCTGGCATGAGTTGCATCAATCCTTGTGCCCCCGCATGGCTGACAGCGTTTGAGTTAAAGTTAGATTCTGTATCAATGACAGCTTCAATAAGTTTCGCATCGATATTATATGTATTCGCTGCTTGATCGATAATGGATGAAACTTCGGTTTGAGAAGCGTCTGTTGTTTCATTTATAATGGGATATGTCGTAGTGGATGGTTCTAAAAACGTTGATGCTGGAATATTCTGTCGATCATCAGAATTATTTGTTCCTGTTTGTTGCATCATTTGTTGAAAAATCGTTGAGAACGCGTTGGATGAGGATGCATAATTGGTTGAATTTGTGAATGACGACATGGCTTGTAATTGTAATAATTGTTGAATGGATTGAATATTCACGATCATAACGCTCCCTTAGTATATAATGCCTATAGCTACTATACAATGAATTTCAATTTTTCGCAATAAAAAGTGGTTGTTTTTTCCTGCAAACAACCACTAAATATGACTTATTGAACTGCTTTTTCAAGTTGGGATAGAACTTCTTGCTTATCTTGTTCATTTGCCTCTTTCCAATACATTTCAAATAAAACACCGAGTCCAGGGAGCATCTTTTCCTCGCCGCTTTCAATTGCATCGATAATGGTCTCTTCCAATTCTTTTGCCGAGTTACCAGAAACATTTGAATGAATTGCTTGTCGAAGGTTAATATCCATCTTCTCACCTCATTTTGTTAGTAAATTTTCATTATAGTTTGACCATGTTATAAAAAAATATGTATGATATAAAAGGAACGAAAAGTGAGGATGAATACTAGTGATCACATCAGTTAAAAATCAAAAAGTGAAACATTGGCGTAAATTAAAACAAAAGAAGGAACGCGATCGACATGAGCAGTTTCTTATCGAAGGTTATCACCTTATTGAAGAAGCACATAACAGTGACTGGTCGATTCAAGAGATTATCTATCAAGAGCAGGCGAGCATATCAAATGATTGGTATGAATACCCGCTGTTTGAAGTGACCGAGAATATCATGGAAGCAATTACGGAAACAAAAACGCCACAAGGAATTGCCGCGATTGTCGAGAAAAAAAACAAAAGAGGCATGAATTTTACAACAGCTTTAGTATTAGATCATGTTCAAGACCCAGGGAATGTTGGCACCATGATTCGAACAGCAGATGCAGCTGGTTTTGATACTGTGATACTTGGAGATGGATCAGCAGATGTTTATAACAATAAAGTGTTGCGAGCATCTCAAGGCTCCATTTTTCATATTGATTTGTTTGAGGCAAATCTTTTGAATGAAGTTACACGATGGCAAAACGAAGGTATAACCATTTGGACAACTGGACTTACCGATCACGCAAAAGAATATCGTCAGTTGTATGCACCAGATCGCTTGGCACTTATCGTAGGAAATGAAGGAGCTGGCGTACAAAATGACCTTATCCAACAAGCGGATGAAAATGTAGTAATACCTATTTTCGGAAAAGCAGAGTCGTTAAATGTTAGCACCGCAGCTGGAATTATGATGTATCACATTGCGGAAACGAAAAAAAATCATTTATAAGACTTGCATCATCGCTTCTCGTTGCTTATACTATATGAAGTAAATATGAATAGTTAGACAGTGAAAGAGTATAGTAAGTATGCTCATGATCGATCCAAGGGATGAAATGCCATAGACTGAAAGCATTTCAATCGAAAGCATATTGAACATTCGCTCTGGAGTTGACACTTGGACCTTGTACGTTTAACAAGTAAAGGTGTTCCGGTATTCTTACCGTTATCAAATCACAAGTGGGTATAGTTGAACTATGCCAACAAGGGTGGTACCGCGATACATATATGTCTCGTCCCTTTCCATAGGGAGGAGGCTTTTTTTATTTTAAAGATAGTTTCTTAAAGGTTGTTACGATTTACATCAACTCTAGAAAGGAATCATTCCGAATAAAAGGAGGATATGAAAGTGAAGGAACGATTACAACAGTTAGAAAAAGAAGCACTTGAAAAAGTGAAACAAGTCACATCATTAAAAGATTTGCAAGATGTACGTGTTTCCTATTTAGGTAAAAAAGGCCCAATCACTGAAGTACTTCGTGGTATGGGAAAATTATCAAAAGAAGAACGTCCAGTCATTGGTGAGCTTGCCAACAAAGTACGTCAGACGATTACTGATGCCATTGATGAAAGAAAAGCTGTGATTGAAGAAGAAGAAATGGAACGTCAAATGGAAGAAGAGACAATTGACGTGACATTACCAGGACGCCCTGTTCGAGTGGGTGGACCTCATCTATTAACAAGTATTGTTGAAGAAATCGAAGACTTATTTATTGGTATGGGTTTTGAGGTGAGAGAAGGTCCAGAGGTTGAGACCGATTATTACAACTTTGAAGCATTAAATTTACCAAAGGGACATCCAGCACGCGATATGCAAGACTCCTTTTATATTACGGAGGAATTATTGATGCGTACCCATACATCACCAGTTCAGGCACGTACAATGAATCAATATCAAGGATCTAAATCCGTAAAAATGATTTGTCCAGGGAAAGTATACCGTCGAGATACCGATGATGCGACACATTCACATCAGTTCACTCAAATTGAAGGACTGTATGTCGATAAAAACGTTCGCCTTAGTGATTTAAAAGGTGTACTTAACCGTTTTGCTAAACAACTTTTTGGAGAAGACCGTGAGATTCGTTTACGTCCTAGTTTCTTTCCGTTCACTGAACCGTCTGTAGAAATGGATATTTCGTGCAAAATGTGTCATGGCGATGGATGTAGTGTTTGTAAACAATCTGGATGGATTGAAATTCTCGGTGCAGGTCTTGTTCATCCTCGCGTCTTGAAAATGGCCGGTTATGATCCAGAAGTATACAGCGGGTTTGCTTTTGGAATGGGACCTGAACGTATCGCGATGTTGAAATATGGTGTTGATGATATTCGCCATTTCTATACCAATGATATTCGATTCCTAAAACAATATCACCAGGCATAATGAGGAGGGAAAATCATGTTTGTTTCGTTAAATTGGTTAAAACAATATATTGATATTGATCATATTGACCCAGAGGATCTAGCTGAACAAATTTCTAAGACAGGGATCGAAGTAGATGGGATTGAACATTTTGCTAGCGCTACTAACAATGTGGTCGTTGGTTATGTTGAGAGCTGTGAACAACATCCAAATGCAGATAAACTGAATCTATGTCAGGTCAATGTGGGTGATGAGACATTGCAAATTATTTGTGGAGCCCCAAATGTCGCCCAAGGACAAAAAGTAGCGGTTGCTAAACCTGGCGCTGTGTTACCAGGTAATTTTAAAATTAAAAAGGCAAAATTACGTGGTGTGGAGTCCAATGGTATGATCTGTTCATTACAAGAACTTGGTGTCGATGAAAAGTATGTACCAAAAGCTTTTTCAGAAGGTATCTTTGTATTTCCAGATGAGGTAGAAGTTGGGGATGACGTCAATCAGTTATTAAATTTGGACGATGTAATATTTGAATTTGACTTAACCCCAAACCGTTCGGATGCTCTGAGTATGCTCGGAGTTGCTTATGAAGTAGCTGCGATTTTGGATGTAGACGTTCATTTACCACAAACGAACGTCAGTACAACAGCGGAAAAAGCAGAAGATAAGGTATCAGTTCGTGTGGATGCTCCTCAACAGAATCCGTATTATGGTGCCTTTCTTGTGAAAGATATTTCGATTGGTCCATCACCATTATGGATGCGTAACTATTTAATGGCAGCAGGAATTCGACCAATTAACAATGTAGTAGATATTACGAATTATGTATTATTAGAATATGGTCAACCGTTACATGCCTTTGATTATGATCAGTTTGGTTCAGATCAAGTGGTTGTTCGCCTTGCCAATGAGGGTGAGACCATGGTGACATTAGATGAACAAGAACGCTCATTAGCACCGCATCACCTTGTGATTACGAATGGAGACAAACCACATGCACTGGCTGGTGTCATGGGAGGCGCAGATGCAGAAGTGACGGATCAGACGAAAACTGTTTTAATAGAAGCGGCTTACTTTGATCCGAAAACTGTACGACAAGCATCTAGTGATTTCGATCTTAAAAGTGAATCGAGTGCACGTTTTGAAAAAGGTGTCGATCCTAACCGTGTACGTCAAGCGGGAGAGCGCGCTTGTCAATTGCTGGAACAATATGCAGGTGCAACCGTTCTAGATGGGGTAGCCGAATTTGATCAACTCGATAAGCAAGAAAAAACCGTCACGATTTGGACATCGACAATTAATGATCGGTTAGGGACGAACATGACAAATCAAGAAGTGGCAGATATATTACGTAAACTTCACTTTCATTTTCATCAAGAAGGTGAGACGTTCAACGTATTTGTTCCGACGCGTCGTCAAGACATTCATATTTTTGAAGATATGTTGGAAGAAGTGGCTCGAATTTATGGATACGACGAAATACCATTCACCTTACCACAAGGCGGGTCACAAGCAGGTGGATTGACACGAAGACAACAATTGAAGCGATATATCAAACGATTCTTAGAGGGCGCTGGTTTAATGGAAACTGTCACTTATTCATTGACCAACGAAGAGCGAATCAACCATTTTATTAGTCCTGAAATTCAATCAGAAGTCGTTTCTGCTGTACCACTGAAAATGCCAATGAGTGAAGATCATAGTACATTGCGATTAAGTCTAGTACCAGAAATGTTACAAGTGATTTCTTACAACTTAGCGAGAAAACAAGGCCAACTGGCTTATTATGAAATGGGTAGTGTCTTCTTATCTCATGAAGGAGAAGTAACGAAACAGCCAGCTGAAAAAGAGCGTGTGACTGGCGTATTTACCGGTGAATGGGTAAGTCATCCTTGGCAACAAGAGAAAAAATTAGTTGATTTCTTTGTTGTTAAGGGGATTGTGGACGCATTATTTTATTCGTTAAATATCAGTGTTACGTATAAGCAAACAAAAATGGATGGCATGCATCCAGGGCGTACAGCGCAATTATTCGTTAATCATCGTCCGATTGGTTTTATCGGACAGGTGCATCCGAAACAAGAGAAAGCATATGATTTGAATGAAACATATGTATTTGATCTTGATCTTGATTACCTACTAGATATTCATCACAATGCACCAAGTTTCAATCAGATTCCTCGTAATCCAAGTGTTACGAGAGATATTGCACTAGTTGTTGATCAATCCGTACATGCTGGTGACCTGGAGCATACGATTTTGACTGCAGGTGGAGAATTAATTAACGATGTGCATGTATTTGATGTCTACCAAGGTGAACATTTAGAAGAAGGGAAAAAATCTATCGCTTTCAGTATTCATTACCAGGATCCGAATCGCACCTTAACGGATGAAGAAGTGGAATCTTCCTATCAAGCCATTATGGATGCGGTCAAAGAAAAACATCAAGCTGTACTTCGAGGATAAAGACGTAAAAAAGTAGCATGGAAGCAAATCCATGCTACTTTTATGCACCAAATGTATGAAAGAATGACTGAAGTGAAGAGATAAACGTTATTGTCTTAGATATGTTTCTAATTTTTTTGTGTTAGCAAAATGGGTTTTTGCGATGTGCTGAAGTCGTTCCTTACCAAATTTTTTCACAATATACGCGCCCATTTCATCTACACGCTGAGATGCGCCTTTTGGAATTTCAACGCCTATACTTTTTGTCAATTGGTCCATGTCTTTTACAAATTTGGCCCGAGCAATAATCGAAGCAACAGCTACACTTGTTGAATAACTTTCGGCTTTGGTCATGAAGTACATGTTTTGCTGCATCTTTTGTCCTTCCTGCCGCAAATACTTGCTATAGGTAGCCGGTGGGCAAAACTGATCAATGAGAATGGAAGGCGGTGTTTCCACATCAAGCTTTGCCAAAAGTTTTTGAATGGCGTGATGATGTAACATCGCCTTCATTTTCCCTTGATTCCATCCTTTTTGTTGCATTTGATTATACTTTTGATTGGGCAATGTCAGTAGTGAATATGGAATATTATGTTGAACAATTTCTTTTGATAGTGCTAAGATGTTTTCATCCGTTAGTTGTTTCGAATCAGTAATCCCGAGTGATTGAAGAATAGATAGATTTTCTTCTGATACGTAAGCACTAGCTACAGTAATGGGACCGAAATAGTCACCTGTTCCTGCTTCGTCTGTTCCAATATGACTCATTTGAAACAGACGTTTATCTGGCTGATAGGCATGATCGTTCACCGTTTTTTTCTCTTTGGAAGAGTGAGCCTTGACACTCGAATGAGACGACTGCCAAATACTTGCTTCTTGTTCGGCTCCATTTCCTTGGAACATGACTTTGCCTGATTGATACGCTGTAATCGTTACACCATCTTTTTTTGCTTGAAAAATTGAATGCGCTGGTTTACCCTTTACATCATCACGATAATATGTTTCGAGTTCATGTAATTTTGTTTTGGGAAATGTTAATACGATATTTGACAAAAGAATCGCTCCTTACATATAAATAGCAATATCTATAGTATAGCAAAGATGATTGTTATCAGAATAGTTTTCTAAAAAGTTTCTTCATGTTACTATTAATCTTAAGGTTAATGTCTAGAAGGGGGTAAAACCGTGGCCCAATCCGATCAATCGCGGACCACCGTTCATATATATGGAAGAGATTATCATATTGTTGGCGATGAGAAGAAAGAACATGTGCGCCAAGTCGCTGCATTAGTTGATGAAAAAATGCGTGAAATTCATGAAGTTAATAAGTCGCTCGATACGACAAATATTGCTGTATTAACAGCAATCAATACCATGAATGATTATTTGAAATTGAAAGAGGAATACGAAATTTTACAAAACTTACTTGAAGAGAAAGAGGAATAAGTGAATATGGTCAGTATAATTTTGCTTGCGTTACTAATTATGGGTTTTTTCGTTGGACTTAAGCGGGGATTTATTCTCCAACTATTACATTTGACCAGCTTTGTCATCGCTTTTTTAGTTGCAGCTGTGTACTTCGATGATCTTGCTTCAAAACTCGAATTGTGGGTGCCGTATCCAGAATTTCCTGAGGGTGAGTCATGGGCGATTTTTCTTGACACATTGCCGTTAGAAGCAGCTTTTTATAATGCGATTGCTTTTGCGGTTTTATTCTTTGTCACAAAAATTGTTCTACAAATATTAGCTACAATGCTTGACTTTGTCGCTGATCTACCCATTTTAAACTTTATTAACAGTTGGCTAGGTGCCATTCTCGGATTTGTCGAATTTTATTTTATTCTTTTCGTTATTTTATATTTACTAGCACTTGCTCCATTACCTGAAATTCAAGCACTAATAGAAGGATCTGGAGTCGCAAATTTCATGCTCGAACACACCCCAATTCTATCCGAACGACTGCAGGATATGTTATTTGCGAATGATACAATGAGTGATGGTGGAGAATAACAAGTAGTGAATTTTTACCCTTGCAAACCTTCCGCAAGGGTATTTAAGCGTTCAAGTGTGATGATAAAAAAGTGAGGGGAAAGCCATGTCAATGAATAAAAAAGATGTAATTCAATTATTAGAAACCATTGCCGTTTATTTAGAATTAAAGGGTGAAAACCCATTTAAAATTTCTGCTTATCGAAAAGCATCCCAAGCTTTGGAACGTGAGGATCGTTCATTAAGTGAAATTAACGACTTTACTGCGATTCAAGGGATCGGTAAGGGGACAGCTACAGTCATTGATACGTATATTGAAACAGGTCAATCGGAAACATTAGAAGAATTGAAGAAACAAGTACCCGAAGGATTGATTCCGTTATTACAATTACCAGGATTAGGTGGAAAAAAACTCGCCCGTCTCTATCACGAATTATCTGTAGTCGATGAACAATCATTAAAAAGTGCTTGTGAAACAGGCCAAATTCAAGGGTTAAAAGGGTTCGGAAAGAAATCAGAAGAAAAAATCTTAGAAGCATTAAATCAAGCCAATCAGCGTCCGGAAAGATTACCAATGGCCATGATACTTCCTGTTGTTGAAAAGATCGAAGCATACTTAGCAACGATAGAAGAGATCGAACGTTTTTCACTTGCGGGTAGTATGCGTCGCTATCGTGAGACCATTCGCGATATAGATTTTATTATAGCGACCAATCAGCCAGAAACTGTTCGTGATCATTTGTTGCAATTTGAAGATCGTGTGGAAACGATTGCCTCAGGTGATACCAAGGTGTCTATTACGGTTCAATCGCAGTACGAAATTAATGTTGATTTTCGACTGGTCCAAGACAAAGAATTTGCCACGACCTTGCATCATTTTACCGGTTCTAAGGATCATAATGTTCTTATGCGTCAATTAGCGAAACAACAAGGAAAAAAAATTAGCGAATACGGAATTGAAGATGCTGAAACTGGTGAAGTCGAGACATTCGCATCAGAAGAATCTTTTTTCGCTTCATTAGGGTTACATTATATCCCGCCAGAAGTACGTGAAGGAAAAGATGAAGTAGAAAGGGCAATTGACTCCATTGATGTCGTGCAAAATAAAGATATTCGCGGAGATTTACATATGCACACAACATGGAGTGATGGTGGGCAATCATTGGAAGAAATGGTTCAACGAGCGATCGAAAAAAATTATCAGTTTATCGCCATTACGGATCATTCGAAATACTTACGTGTCGCAAACGGCTTAAACGAGGAACGATTACGAAAACAACGTGAAGAGATCAATAGCGTACAAGCAAAATATCCAGAGATTAAGATCTTTGCTGGTATTGAGATGGATATTCGCCCAGACGGTTCGTTAGATTTTGATAATGACTTTTTACCAGAGCTTGATTTTGTGATTGCTTCGATTCATTCGAGTTTTCAGCAATCCCAAGCAGATATTCATAAAAGGTTACAACGAGCGCTGGAGAATCCGTATGTAGATTTGATCGCACACCCAACGGGACGCTTAATTGGACGAAGGACAGGATATGATGTTGATATCCATTGGTTGATTGAAAAAGCAAAAGAAACGGACACAGCACTTGAATTAAACGCAAATCCCAATCGCCTTGACTTATCATCTGATTGGGTGCGTATAGCACAAGAGAAAGGGGTCCCTATTGCCATTAATACCGATGCTCATAGCTACTCTATGCTTGATCATATGCCGATTGGATGTGCAACAGCTCGCAAAGGTTGGCTACAAAAATCAACTGTTATCAATACGTGGCAAACGGACGATCTCATGAAATGGCTAACGGATAGGAGGAATCTAGCTGATGGATGAACGGATCCTCGAAGTATTAGAGTTTGATAAAATGATTGCTGAATTAGTCGAACAATCAGCGTCTTCACTCGGCAAATCGAAATCACAAAGGTTAAAACCTTCTGCTGACTTTGATCAAGTGGTAAGGTGGCAACAAGAAACCGATGAAGCTCATCACATACTTCGATTAAAAGAACGCGTTCCCTTAGGAGGTATATTTGATATTCGCGCAAGCATCCAACGGGCAGTAATCGGTGGTATGTTAAACGCGAATGAATGTTTAGAAATCGCAAGTACGATTTATGGCGGAAAACAATTGAAACATTTTATCGAAAAATTAGAAGAAATTGATGCGCCCATTATTACGAGTTTTGCTAATGAGATTGTGCCACTTAACGAGTTGGAACGCGAAATCAAAAGTTGTATTGATGATGATGGAAACATAATGGACGCTGCTTCAGAAACGCTACGAAGTCTACGAGCAAAAATTCGAACGAGCGAAAACCGCGTCAGAGATCGATTAGAAGAAATGACAAAAACCAAATCAAATATGTTATCAGATGCCATTGTTACCATTCGGAATGATCGTTACGTATTACCGGTCAAACAAGAATATCGCGGATCCATCGGTGGCATTGTCCACGATCAGTCTTCATCCGGACAAACATTATTTATGGAGCCACAATCTGTTGTGGAAGTGAATAACAACTTGCAAGCGGCTCGTGTTGAAGAGAAGCAAGAAATTGAACGGATTTTGCGAGTGTTAACGGAACGTATTGCAAGTGATGAAATGTTTTTAAGGCAGAATGTTAATGCATTAGCGGAAATGGACTTTATTTTTGCACGTGCCAAACTTGCACAAGGTATGCGAGCCAGCCGACCATCAATGAACCAAGATGGCTATATTAAAATGGAACAAGCTCGTCATCCATTAATTCCTGCCGATGAAGTAGTTCCTAATGATGTCGAGTTAGGTGGTGATTTTGCAGCGATTGTTATTACTGGTCCAAATACAGGGGGAAAAACTGTTGCATTGAAAATGGTAGGTCTTTGCACATTGATGGCGCAATCTGGTTTGCAAGTTCCAGCCTTGGATGGTTGTGAATTAGCCGTTTTTTCAAATGTGTTTGCAGATATTGGGGATGAACAATCGATCGAGCAAAGTTTAAGTACATTTTCATCACATATGACCAATATTGTTGACATCATGGAATCATTTGATCATCAATCCTTACTGTTATTTGATGAATTAGGTGCAGGTACAGATCCACAAGAAGGTGCAGCATTAGCGATGTCGATCATTGACCACGTAATGGATGTCGGCGCACGTGTGATTGCGACAACCCATTATCCAGAGTTAAAAGCGTATGGTTACAATCGTGCTGGCGTTAGTAATGCATCAGTAGAATTTGATATCGATTCATTAAAACCGACCTATCGACTGTTGATTGGTGTGCCTGGACGAAGCAATGCATTTGAGATATCGCAACGACTTGGATTACAAGAGAAAATTACGGAGCAAGCGAAAGAACATATGGATACGGACTCATCCAATGTAGAAAACATGATAGCGTCCTTGGAAGACTCTCGTCGCAAGGCTGAACAAGATTATGAAGAGGCAGAAAGAGTACTGACTGAAGCAGAAGAATTGCGTAACGATTTACGAAAGAAATGGAAACAATTTGAGGATCAACGAGAGAAGTTGTATCAAAAGGCAGAAGAGAAGGCAGAAAAAGCCATTACCAATGCGAGAGACGAAGCAGAAGCCATTGTTTCTGAATTGCGTAACATGAAGGAACAAGCAGATTGGAAGGAACATGAATGGATTGAGGCTCGGAAGAAACTACAAGATGCCCAACCTGACTTAACGAAGAAAGAAGATCACTCACAGTCGCAGTCGTCTACCGTAGATACAGAACAAGCGAAGCCGTTACAATCAGGTGATGAGGTGAAGTTATTAACGCTTGACCAAAAAGGAACAGTGATTGATCAAACTGGAAAAGATGAGTTCGAAATTCAAGTAGGTATTATGAAAATGAAAGCGAAACGAAAAGATCTCCTCTTTCTACGGAGAGAAGAACCTGTTATCGAAAAGCCTCTAGCCACCGTTCGTGGTAGTCAGTATCACGTAAAACCAGAACTGGACGTCAGAGGCGAACGGTATGAGGATGCGTTGCAACAGTTAGAAAAATACATTGATGACGCTCTGTTAGCTGGTTATAGCAAAGTGTCGATTATTCACGGCAAGGGTACAGGGGCTTTGCGTAAAGGAGTGAAACAATTTGCTCGGAAGCATTCCAAAATACGTGAAGCTCGAGATGGTGGTATGAATGAAGGTGGCTTGGGTGTTACCGTACTGGAATTATCTTAACGTTGTAGGGAGAGGATAGCATGACTGATTTTTGGGGAAATGTGTTTGTTGATACAGCCGCGAGATATAGTGTAGCCATTCTATGTATGATTGTTTTCCTAGTGATCTTTGAACTGGTTACATCTTATAAAAATTGGGAGGAAATTAAACGAGGAAATCTGAGTGTTGCCATGGCAACTGGTGGTAAAATCTTTGGGATCACAAATATATTCCGTTATTCCATTGAACACAATGATTCGTTATTACAGAGTATGACTTGGGGAGCTTTTGGCTTTCTGTTATTGTTGATCGGCTATTTTATTTTTGAATTTTTGACCCCTACTTATAAAATAGATAAAGAAATCGAAGATGACAATCGTGCCGTTGGTTTCATCTCGATGGTGATATCAGTTGGACTTTCATTTGTGATCGGATCAAGCATTGGATAGGGAGTGTACCTGTTGAAAACATTAGCCTACATTTTAATGATCATCGCTGTTATATTTTTTGTATTAGGGATGTTTTATATTTTCTCATGATGGGAATATATGATTATAAGCAAAGTATTAGGTAGTCTTTTTTCGTGAATGTTATACTTGGAAAGAAATCTAGGAAAGCTAAAAGGAGGAATAAATATGACTATCGCACATGCTAGTGATAGTACTTTTAATACAGAGACAAGTGAAGGGTTAGTTCTTGCCGATTTCTGGGCTGACTGGTGCGGTCCTTGTAAAATGATTGCTCCTGTGTTAGAAGAAATTGATAGTGAAATGAGCGATCAAGTGAAGATCGTAAAGCTGGATGTAGACAATAATCAAGAAACAGCTGGTAACTATGGTGTCATGAGCATTCCGACATTACTTCTTTTTAAAGATGGAGAAGTTGTAGATCAAGTTGTTGGTTATCAGCCAAAAGAAGCGCTTGTTGAATTAATTAATAAGCACGCATAATTGATAAACAATTGAAAAAGAAGATGACACAATCCCTTACTATTGCTATTATGTCTTTAGTAAGGGATTGTTTTGCCCAAATGATTGTCGAAGGTGGTGACATCTTGAATGATAACATTCAGCAAAAATTAGCTGTATTGCCAGCACAGCCTGGTTGTTATTTAATGAAAGACCGACATGGCACGATTATTTACGTCGGAAAATCCAAAATATTAAAAAACCGCGTTCGCTCTTATTTTACTGGAGCGAATGATCAGAAAACCCAACGATTGGTCCGAGAAATCCAAGACTTTGAGTATATCGTGACTTCCTCCGAAATAGAAGCACTTATATTAGAAATGAATTTAATTAAAAAGTATGATCCAAAATATAATGTTTTATTAAAAGATGACAAATCCTATCCGTACTTGAAAATTACGAATGAAAGACATCCACGTTTATTAATTACGCGTCAAGTGAATCGGAAAACAGGTAAATATTTTGGTCCTTATCCCAATGTGATGGCTGCCAAGGAAACGAAGCGTCTACTCGACCGCCTTTATCCATTACGAAAATGTAAGAATCCGAGTGGACGTCATTGCTTATACTATCATATGGGACAGTGCTTAGCATGTGCCGATGATCCTCCTTCATCTGATGAATATAAAAAAATTGTTCAAGAGATTACAAGCTTTTTAAACAATGGACATACCCAGATTAAACAGGAACTAAAACAGCAGATGTATGAAGCATCCGAGGACTTAAACTTTGAACGTGCTAAAGAAGTGCGTGACTTAATTGATCATATCGAATCCGTCATGGAAAAACAAAAAATGACGATGACTGATCAAGTTGATCGTGATATCTTCAATTATCGTTATGATAAAGGGTGGATGTGTGTTCAAGTATTTTTCGTTCGTCAGGGCAAATTAATTGAACGTGATGTATCGATCTTTCCATTTTTTGATGATGCGGAAGAGACATTTTTAAGTTTCGTGGGAAGCTTTTATTTACATCATCACCATCCAAAGCCCAAACAAATCTTAGTCCCGGTACCTACTGAAATTGATTTATTAAAAGAATTGTTGGAAGTTGATGTTCATATTCCGATGAGAGGAAGAAAGAAAGAATTAGTGGAATTAGCAGGGAAAAATGCTGAAATTGCCTTAAATGAAAAATTCAGCTTGATCGAACGGGATGAAGAACGAACCATTCGAGCGGTAGAACGTCTTGGGAACCAATTGCATATTGAAACCCCTCATCGGATTGAGGCATTTGATAATTCAAATATTCAAGGGGTGGATCCCGTTTCAGCGATGGTTGTTTTCATCGATGGAAAACCAGCAAAGAAAGAATATCGTAAATATAAAATTAAGCAAGTGGAAGGTCCTGATGATTATGAAACGATGCGGGAAGTAATCCGTAGACGATATACGAGAGTATTAAAAGAAGGCTTGCCATTACCGGATTTAATTATGGTAGATGGATCAAAAGGCCAAATGTCAGCGGCAGAAGATGTACTAGCCAATGAACTCGGTTTAGATATACCATTGTGTGGATTAGCCAAAGATGAAAAACACCGAACAAGTGAATTGTTGTACGGCGATCCCCCAGAAGCGGTGCCGATGGATCGTCGTTCACAAGAATTTTATCTCATTCAACGCATCCAAGATGAAGTGCATCGATTTGCGATTTCTTTTCATCGTCAATTACGAGGAAAAAGCGCATTTCGCTCTGAATTGGATGAGATTTCAGGAATAGGAAACAAGCGAAAGACACTGTTATTAACCCATTTTAAATCGTTGAATGAAATTAAGAAGGCAGAAAAATCAGATTTGACGAAGTTAGGATTGCCAGCATCGATTGCTGAAAATATTATAGATCATTTTCAAAAACAAGATGAATAGAAGTGGATTTGTTCAATCTAGTGATGTAAAAGCCTCTGTTTGTAGTAGCCATTGATGTTATACTTCAAACAGAGGTTTTGAAATCTATATCATGAACTCGTTATCACTTCAAGTTTGGCGTGATCTTGCTTCAGGTCAACAAAGCACTCGTACTGATTGTTATCGATCATCGTTAATGATTCGGCTAAAAATCCAGACTCAAGGTAAAACTCAATCGCTTGAATCGTTTCAATTCTTGCTTGTACTACTTCTCCTTCAAGAATAAACTGATAACCTTTACGTTTTTCAGTTGTAAGAAGTAATTCCCCCCAGCCCGTATGGCGGAAAAATTCTTGAATCTCTTGAGTTGTTGCACATTCACTTTGTCTGGCTAAGTTTTTTCCCATCATGTATAGCACCATATCGGCTTCTTTACCAAGCATATCTGGTAAGCAGAAATAACGTAACACATCATAACCGCTATTTGTTGAATGTAAATTTGCTAAAATGGTTGCAACGTTGGTTTGTTTCTGTCCCAAGATTGTTCCCCTCTCTTACGATAAACTACGATACTATTATCCTCTTTTTCGCATAAAAAGGCAATCCTTCTTTTGCTTCATTTCAAATGTATGACGAAGAAAAGATTTCGTTTTCTTGACGCTTTATGCGGATAGAAGTACAATAGTTGTGACTGGTAATATACGTATTTCTTGCTATACATAAGAAATTAAAGCGGTTTACTATATCGTGAAGTCATATATAAAAAATGTAAAGCGCTTTTAAAAAGTGGGAAATCGTATATGATAGTAAGGAACAGATCTCATAATTGAGGGGGGTACATAAAGGTGGAGAATAGGGAGTTCTTTTATCGTAGGCTGCATTCACTTCTTGGCGTGGTACCCATTGGTATCTTCTTAATACAGCATTTATTTGTGAACCATTTTGCTGTATATGGCCCGGAAAGTTTTAACAAAGCAGCGTCATTTATGCACGATTTACCGTTTCGAATATTGTTAGAAATCTTTATTATTTTCCTTCCTATTTTGTTTCATGCGGTATTAGGCGTTTATATTGTGTTCGTTGCGAAAAACAATGTGACACGTTATGGCTACTTCCGTAACTGGATGTTTTTCTTACAGCGAATTACAGGTATTGTTACGCTTGTATTTATTGTGTGGCATGTATGGGAAACACGTGTGCAAATAGGATTAGGAACCGAAGAATTGGACTACAGCTTAATGGAAACGATTTTAGCTAGTCCGGTTATGTTTGCTTTTTATGTATTAGGTATTATTTCAACAACATTCCATTTTGCCAATGGATTATGGAGTTTCTTAGTGAGTTGGGGAATTACTGTGACTCCTCGTTCACAAAAAATGGCAACCTATGCTACGATTTTAATTTTCTTAGCAGTAACATACTTAGGCATCCGCGCTTTATTTGCCTTCGTATAAGGTAGACGTAAAGGATGAGAAACAGAAGGAGTGAGTAGAGGAATGAGTGATCGAAATATTGTCGTTGTAGGTGGTGGTCTTGCAGGACTAATGGCCACCATAAAAGCAGCAGAAGCAGGCTACCATGTTGATCTATTATCGATTGTACCTGTCAAACGGTCTCACTCTGTTTGTGCACAAGGCGGGATTAACGGTGCAGTAAATACGATGGGGGAAGGCGACTCTCCATGGGAGCATTTTGATGATACTGTTTATGGTGGGGACTTTCTTGCCAATCAGCCACCAGTAAAGGCGATGTGTGACGCAGCACCGAGCATCATACATATGCTCGATCGCATGGGTGTTATGTTTAACCGTACATCAGAAGGATTATTACACTTTCGTCGTTTTGGTGGTACACAGCATCACCGTACGGCATATGCAGGTGCAACAACTGGACAACAATTACTTTACGCATTGGACGAGCAGGTGCGCCGTTTTGAAGTGGAAGGCTTGGTTACGAAATATGAAAGCTGGGAGTTTATTTCAGCGATCATAGATGATGAGGGTATTGGCCGTGGAATTATCGGGCAAAATATAAAGTCGCATGAAATGAAAGCATTTAAAGCTGATGCAACGATCTTTGCATCGGGTGGCCCTGGTATTATCTTTGGTAAATCAACGAACTCGGTTATTAATACTGGATCAGCTGCTGCGACACTTTATCAGCAAGGTGCGATTTATGCGAATGGTGAATTCATTCAAATCCACCCAACTGCGATTCCCGGTGATGATAAACTCCGCCTAATGAGTGAATCCGCACGTGGGGAAGGTGGACGTATTTGGACATATAAGGACGGAGAACCTTGGTATTTCTTAGAAGAAAAGTATCCAGCATACGGAAACCTAGTGCCACGCGATATCGCGACACGTGAAATTTTTGATGTCTGTGTGAATCAGAAGCTCGGTATCAATGGCGAAAACATGGTATACCTTGACTTGTCGCATAAAGATCCAAAAGAATTGGATGTGAAGTTAGGCGGTATTATTGAAATTTATGAAAAATTCGTCGGTGAAGATCCACGTAAAGTGCCGATGAAGATTTTCCCTGCAGTTCATTACTCAATGGGCGGTCTTTATGTTGATTATGACCAAATGACGAACATCCCAGGGATCTTTGCTGCGGGCGAGTGTGATTATACACAACACGGTGCCAATCGTCTAGGCGCGAATTCATTACTTTCTTCGATTTATGGTGGTATGGTTGCTGGTCCAAATGCCATCGAATACATTGAAGGACTTGATAAGACCATTGATGATGTTCCTTCCACTTTATTTGATCAGAAAATCAAAGAGGAAGAAGAATATTTTGAACAATTGCTTTCGATGGATAGTGGTGAAGAAAATGCCTATCAAATTCATAAAGAACTCGGTCAATTAATGACAGATAATGTGACCGTTGTACGTGATAATGAAAAACTATTAAAGACAGATGAAAAAATCCAAGAATTATTAGATCGTTGGGAAAACATCAACATCAATGATACATCCCGTTGGAATAATCAGGGCGTAATGTTTACTCGACAATTGAAAAATATGTTGCACTTGGCACGGGTCATTACATTGGGAGCATATAATCGTAACGAAAGCCGTGGTGCACACTATAAACCAGAATTCCCAGATCGTAATGATGAAGAGTGGTTGAAGACGACAAAAGCTTCGTTTGATCCGGAAAAACAAGACCCGACTTTTGAATATGAAGATGTCGACGTGTCGTTAATTGAACCTAGAAAACGAGATTATAGTCAACAAAAGTAAAAAAAGGGGGTAGAGGAAGATGGCACAAGAAAAGCTTACGTTTATTGTTAAGCGTCAAGATAACCCAAATGCTGAACCTTATGATGAGACGTTTGAGATCAATTATCGTAAAAATATGAATATTATCTCCGTATTGATGGAAACACAGAAATACCCCATCACTGCTAATGGTAAGAAGACATCACCTGTTAATTGGGAATCAAATTGTCTTGAGGAAGTATGCGGTGCTTGTTCTATGGTGATTAATGGTGAACCAAGACAAGCTTGTTCGACCTTGGTTGATCAATTAGAACAGCCAATACGTATCGAGCCAATGTCAACGTTCCCAGTAGAGCGTGATTTAGTCGTAGATCGCAGTCGAATGTTTGATTCCTTGAAAAAAGTGAAAGCATGGATTCCAATTGACGGTACACACGACCTCGGTCCTGGACCAAGAATGCCTGAAAAGAAACGTCAGTGGGCTTACGAACTATCAAAATGTATGACATGTGGCGTTTGTTTGGAAGCATGTCCGAATGTAAATAGTGACTCTGATTTCATTGGGCCAGCTGCTCTATCACAAGCTCGCTTATTTAACTCTCACCCAACCGGAGAAATGAATAAAAGTGAACGTTTAGAGGCTTTAATGGAAGATGGAGGCATTTCTGGATGCGGTAATTCACAAAATTGCGTACAAGTTTGCCCGAAAGGAATTCCTCTAACAACATCCATTGCGGCAATGAATCGAGAAACAAATATCCAGTCGTTTAAAAACTTCTTCGGTAGTGATTATGCTCATTAACTTATGTTCAAAAAAGCCTTCTCAATATTTTTAATTGGGAAGGCTTTTTTCGTCTATATTTTAAAAAATATGTGACAAAATGTTTGTTTTTTCCGATTTTAAGGAAAAAAATTAATGAAACATACTTGCTATTTTTTTGAAATTTTAGTACTATTTATTCAGTAAAGCATAATGTATATGTTAATAAAGGGGTCTCACTTTATGTTATTTTCACTATCCGATTTATATCATCAAAAGCAAGAGGAACTATATGCTGTGGCCAAAGATCACGCGTTTACATCCGAAGAAACATTAAAACAAAGCCAAGAATTAGACCAATTTGTTACACACTATCAAAAGAAAGAACGTTCAGAACTGACAATTATTGATGTAATTAATGGTTCAACATTGTTATTGGAATTGAATGGTCAATTAGATATGATGACTTCTGAGAAGATTTACTCTTATTTAGAATCTAAGAAAGATATGCTAGGAAGTATGAATCAATTAAATATTAACTTAATTCATCTCGGCTTTTTTGATACAACAGGCATTCGTTCACTCGTACAATTAATTTTAGAAGCATGTCGGTATGGTATCGAAATTTTAGTGGAAGCCAATCAATCCACATTCGATTTGTTAAAACTAATGGGTATACCAACGATGTTCGATGAATACAAATGCGCAACATATTGTGCTGTATAGATTATCATTTATAAAACAACCGTCGATCAAATATGGGATCGACGGTTAGTTATTGCATGTTTATGAAGTAAGTTTTAGCCCAATCGTTGCAGTAAGAATCAAAGCTATGAATAGAACTCTTTTCCAATTCCGTGATTCACCGTATATGATCATTCCCATGATTGCTGCCCCCGACGCACCGATACCTGTCCAAACTGCATAAGACGTCCCCATCGGTAAAGAACGCATGGCAAGCGCTAAGAAAAGAAAACTTCCTGTAAATCCGAACATTAGAAGTATAACAGTATTTACGTTCGGGTTTTGATGAACTTTATGAATCATTAATACACCAAACATTTCAAATATACCAGCAATAATTAAAGAAATCCAAGCCATTATGATTCATCCCCTTTGTCTGTTACTAATTTTAAGCCGACTACTCCGAATAGTAGCACAATGATCAAACCAATTTTAACGAATTTAAATGGTTCCCCAAAGAAGACGATATCTGACATCACTGTCCCCATCGTTCCCAATCCAACAAAAACAGCATACACCGTTCCAACAGGTAATCTTTTTCCTGCCATTATCATTAAATAAAAACTAATGATAATCGCAATCATTGTACCTGACCATGACCATAAGTCATCTGCATGTTTTAATCCGATGACCCAAAGAACTTCAAATATTGCTGCGATAATTACTTGTATCCATTTCAATGTCAATTTGTCTCCCTCTATACTCGTCATATCAAAAGAAAAGCCTAGAAGACGCTGATATATCAGAATCTCCCAGGCTTTTGTCCCTCCGTGTCACAGTATATACTGCGTGTTTTCTCTTGGACCAGACCAATCCATTATTGCGGAACCCTAGAAAACATAGAATATGCAATTACTATCTAGTATATCTGTTTTTATCATGCGTTTCAAGACTAGGTATTGCTTTGACATGGCATATAGGGTTGATCAACTGTTTTTATTTTTATTTTTATTTTATTGCCAAACATCCGACTGATAAGGACAACGATAAAGCTAATGGCATTAAGTCTGTTTTAGAATTTTAAATATAGGTCATATGCATTATTTTCACAAAAATATGTTTTTATAACATTATTTTACTGTTATAATTTATATACTTTTGCAAGAGAACATAAAATCAAAGGTGAAAAAAGTAATTATAACTAGACCAAATTGTTGATCTATGTGTAACAGTAAGAGACTATAAATATAAGTCGATAAAAAGAAATGAGTTAAAATCTAAAATCGCTAAACAGGATTTTAAGATTGTTAAAAACACATATTAGAAATACATAAAATCACTGGAAAGGCAAAAGATAGAGACCAAGTTTCAACACTTGTTGGAGCAACTACAGCAAGAATTGCTCTTATAAGTTTCTATTTAGATAAATGGCTACTCCATTTTATGTTGAATTTTCTTGAGGCTACCCTAACGGTATCACAGAAACACATTCTTAATTAAGAGATATGAAGTAAATGGGGAATAGTATGTTAATAGCTTTAACAATAGGTTTCTTCGCAGCTGTAGTTAATGTAATAATATTCTATATTGTAGAAGATAGGGAATTGTTAGTTGGACTCACGACTGCTGTGGTAATTATGTTACCTATTATTGGTCGTAAAATTTTTGATCATAAAGAAGATAAGACAGATAATTAGATAGCTCATGGATACCATGTTCAGAAGAGATTTCATTCAATATTTTTTCCTCAATAATTATAAGACAATTTGTGATTTGAATGCTACGGTATATCTTTTTCGTTTCATAAATCTATCTTAACACACCTTTTCTTACTCTCTGAAATCGTGGGTTCAATTTACTTCTTGTCTTTAAAGACTTATTTCAAGATGTATGAAAACGGAGCCAATAATCCATGACTTCGGTATTTTTATGAATTTGTCCAATCAAGTGTAACCTATCCAGAATTATTAGTTTGCAATTACTATACATATCAAATGCGATGCAAAAGTTGGGTGTAAAGGGGCGCTCACAGGCAGTAGTTGAACTACTTCGAATGGGCGAATTAGAGCTTTAAATGAAAACCAGTTATTCTTCGAGAAAGAATAACTGGTTTTCTGATGCCTGCTGATATATGACTCGATGAATCTATATCAAAGATAGTTCTGATTATTCTTTGCTGAATCAAGCTTTCTTTGGTTTTACATCCATTTTATTACCCAAATTTATGTAATGTTTTATTTGTACAGATTCATATGCCTAGTCTTTCTTTGAATATATCATCAGATCAATGCCGTCGTCAGCTCCTTCTTTGGTTTATTTCCTTTACATAATCTTCAATTTTCACCTATACCAAAAAGATGGTTAGTCCACATGGTGGGTTTGCATAGCATAAAATAGGGGTGATGAACATGCAGAAACAGACAACGAAAAAAAAGAATCCGTTACGAATTCGTAAAAGGTTCTACGGTGACATTCCAAAAGAAGAAGCATTCAACAAGGCATTAGAACCATACTTTAAGAAAACTGAACAGGAGTTAGTTCAGAAGTAAAGGTTTGAACAGTCGGTGCAGCTAACAAAACTAAAGAAGAAAAATGCCTTATTGCTAGTGGTACGTAAATTACAAGCTAAAGCTTACAACATTAATTATGCCAGGACATACAGCAAGGAGTGAGAAGGGTTGAATGATAAAGATATAAAAATAGCAGCAAGTACGCCAACAATCACTGCTCTAGGAATAAGGCTACTTATCCTTTATCATTCTCCTATTTTTAAAAGTTATATACATCTAGAAAGGAGAAGCAAACACAGAAGTAGATATAGCAAACGGTAAGCTAGATACCATGCCTATATTCTTTGAACGATTAAAAAATGAATGATGAAAATGATCGGCCTTTTTTTATTCCGGTCAATGAAGCCAATTGTGAAAGGTGCTAATTAAAGCAACTGTATGCTAATGTGAATTAAGAAATACTATATAGGGCTTACAAAGTTACTTCAATCCTCTGAATTAAAAGCATTCGGCATCCCATCACTAAAAACCTCAAAAGAGTAACATATTAGTTCTCTTTTGAGGGATAAATTAATTTCACTTTAATCCTACTCTGACTTCACCATCATGAAATATCTCAATAACATATCCTGCATATGGTGAAAACATCCATGTATCAAAACTTACAGGAGTAACATCATCTATAACTTTAAATACTTTATCTAAAGTAGATCGAATTATTGGTAAACTTCCTTCATCCCAAATTATATAGACAATATCACTGTATTCTTCCGTGTTTTGGTGTAAAAAGGAAATTATCTCATCGACTGTATTTACTTCAGCATGATTAGACACATTCTCCCATTCAATACGTCCCCACTCAGAAAATGGAAAATAACTTTCGAATTTTCTTAATATCTCTTCTCTATTATTATCAGAAAAGACATGTACATCCTCACCGAGTGCTTCAATACACTCATTAATTAAACTCATCTAAATTCCCCCTTATCTATTCAAAAGTTCTAATACAGATGGGGGTATCACGTATCGTAGTATAAATTTCACCTATGAATTTTCTATATAACTTTCGGCTATATCAATATCATTTGTCATCTCTAAATCTGGAAATTTTTCATCTAATTTTCTTAAGCAATTAATTAATTCTTCACTTTGTAAACTTTCTGCTATATCTTCAAAAACTTCACTTATCCAATACAAATTTTCTTTACTACAATTTTCTAAATATTTTAAAGTATTTTCCTCATTTTCTACGAGAACCTCTATTAATTCATCCCAACTTTTTTGTGTCCCATAGTCATCATTTATATTAATTTTTTTTTGATTTAATATAGCTTTAATTTTATTTTCAATATCCATATTCATCCTCCAGACTATATCTAAGGTTGTTTGGTTGCATCTGAAAAAATAGTTCCTATCTCTCCATTTGTTTTTATAACTCCAACCCTAATCTCTTTATATTCTCCAAAAATAGCCATACCATTTTCTGCATTAGAAAATCTATCTAATTCGGCAATCTTAGCACCTGCAGCTGTTATATCAGCCTCTGTCCAGTTTTCTGGAAACCATGATTGATTTGAACCTGTTCTTTTCGCTTTCACTTTTTTGGTTGATCTCTGAAACTCGGTTCAGGGTAATTTCCCAGTTCATAATCTTCAACATTTGACGTGCTCTCGATTTCTCCGTTCTCACGTTTTTGCAAATAGGACTGATGCTAGTTATATATGATACTGGTAGTGATGAAATATTTTGTTTAGATTATAGCCACCTTGATGATAATGGAGAACCAAAAGTAGTATCTTTTGCGCCAGGAATTGACTTAGAAAGTCAAACATATGAAATAATTGCTAGCGACTTTGGTGATTTATTATTAGACTTAGTTAAGCAAGAAGTATAGAATTTGAAAAAACTTGCTTGGCTAAATGCTTCATGTCAACGAACAATTCAGGACAATTGGCGTTATCATTCTTTATCCTATAGAAACCAATACAATGTCGGAAGAAGAAAAAAGAGCGACTTTAACAGAACGAAGAGAGATTAATCTACCTGATAACCCTAATTTTTCTTCAGCCAAACTAATTATTTCCTCTGTACGACCACCTACAAAGTCAGCAATCTCATCTTCACTCAAAATAATTTCTTTTGCTTTTAGATAATTTTCTACACTCATTCTCATCCTCCATTAATATTAAAATCATTGGCTTTATTTTTCTCTATTTTTCCAGTAATCCGTTCGCCATTTATTAAAATCAGACCTATTTATACCTGAAGGCATTTTATTGGGATTAATGTGAATTACAGAACTATTATTTTTATGAAACGTCTGTGTAACTTCTGCTATCGAGTTTCATTTCTTTGTGTTGTGTGATGAAGGTTTATAGACTTTCCATCTGGACCAATTGGAGCTAATCCCTGAGATCATTGAATGACAAAGGTACACCTTATGATAATGCAGTGGCGGAAGCTACATTTAAAACCATTAAAACAGAATTCGTTAGTAGCAGGGTTTTCTCTAGCCAACAAGAACTTGATCTTGAGCTTTTTGATTACGTGAATTGGTTCAATAATATTCGAATACATGGATTGCTAGACTATGTAACGCCTAACGAATATAAGCGTAATCACCAAACTGAAATAAGCACGGTTTTGTAGAGAAATGCGCACTTTACTAGGAGTAGCGGGCAAGATAGCTTGATTTTTGAACCGGATTCATTGATATCTGGCTTCTTGGCTCATCATCTTGCCCGTAGAGGCTCCAAGTCAAGTGACAATCTACATGCATTGTCTTCCAACAGAGAATTAAAATGTTGAACGCTATAAACAAGTTTGTGTTCCTTTAAAAATTTGTTCAGTTTAGTGTTGACATACCATTTTATGTAATCATTCACTAAACTACAGTCTAACGAATATTAGTTATAAATAAAAAGAGAGGCTGACTCGTGTTTATGTACGAATCCGCCTCCTCTTGTTTAAGTCGAATGATGCAATATAATTATACCACATAAGTGTGATTATATGTGATCAATCGTCATTTGTTTAAAAATATTTTTAACTCTTTTGGTAGCTACTATATCTCAATTTCTGTCCATAAATCTTGAATACTCTGTCCATATACTCTACGTCTTTAAATAAATCATATGCGGTTTTAAAGAATTGAGAATGACTATCCCTAACTCTTGTTAAATAATATCCATCTTTATTTCGGATCATCCAAAAAATTCCATTATAATATTAGAAATGAAATTCTTCTCCCATTGCTCTTCTTTGTTTTAATTCTTCATAATTCATCTCATCACTACCTAATTATCTATCAAAGGTAACATCACGAGTGAATGTCGTCGTTATAAAGATATTCATCGCATCAAGGTATATATAGTAACTTTTTTATTGATTATCTCTTTCCCATATACTTTTCCCGTCAGTTGCAAAAACTGCACGTGGTGGATCATCATAGAGAGAAATTTCCACCAATGAACTTTTTTCTTGTTTCAACCAATTATATACACTGCCTTCGTTAGTAGAAGGATGGGATAAAATATGATTTACTTGAAATGCAGTTGCATAATATTCTGCGTACTCGGGATCATCATCATCTAATCCATTGTCTGTCTCAAAAAAAGTGTCTGTTTTGCCTACAATTCTTAATCCACTGTTCCACTCTATTATAATCTCTACACCTTCATACTCTATTAATGTTTTAAATAAAGAATCTGCTTCCATAGACATCCTCTTTCTTATTTATTCTGATGGTTTTGCTGGTACTATATGAGCACCATCTTTTCCATAGTGTAACATTCCTCTATTAGTTTCTATATATTGTCCAGTCACAGTGTCATAGTATTTACCTATTGGCTCATCAAAGTCCACTCTCTCTTTACTTTTGGTAACAGTGGTCCCTTTCCCAGCAAACTTATCAAGCAATTCCTGTGCTGTTTTATTATCACCATAAAAAATGCTCTTGTTTTTCCCATCTGCTATTTCCTGTTTGTAATTTGGTGTGTTGGGAATATGTTTCTCTTGAGCACCTGGCTTCACTTTAACAGGAAACCCATACACTGTTTGATAAGGTCCTATAGGTACTGACTTCTTTCCATAAGAAGGTACATTATTATTCTTAGAAACAGCTTCATTGCTGTTAGCGCGATTATTTGTCTCTTTATTCGCTTGTCTTCTTTCCTTCACTTTTTTCAGTTGAGCTTTGGATAGGGTAAGGCTTCTTCCTCTTCGCCATGACGTGAAATGAGAAGACAATCCTGCTACTACGATCGCTGCTGAATGAAAAGAAGATATTTCTTCACCGGTCCAATAGTTGTAACCTTCCATGGCCGCTTTGGTTTGTTCTACCATTACGTCCGTATGTTCCTCTGGTC
>NZ_APML01000023.1 GCF_000359605.1 Gracilibacillus halophilus YIM-C55.5 | reverse complement strand
ATGTGATTTACCAGGAAATCCGTGTAGACCGACCAAGAGATTTCCCCGTAAATTTTCATTTCAGAATTGGTATTGTGCGTACAAATTTTTCAAGGATATGAACTTATGATAAAGTAAAAGAGGAAACTTGTAGTTTGATGGAGAGGTGAAAATAGATGGCAGGACATTCAAAATGGAAGAATATTCAACGACGGAAAAATGCACAAGATGCAAAACGCGGGAAAATTTTCATGAAACTTGCAAAAGATATATACGTTGCAGCTAAACAGGGCGGTGGGGATCAAGAAATGAATCCCGCTTTGCGTACAGCAGTGGATAAAGCAAAAGCGAACAATATGCCAAATGAAAATATTGACCGTGCCATAAAGAAAGCGACCGGGGATTTAGATGGTGCGAACTATGAAGAATTGACATATGAAGGTTATGGTCCAGGTGGTATAGCTGTGATGGTTGAAGTTTTAACAGATAATAAAAATCGTACCGCGTCTGAACTACGTCACGCTTTTAGTAAAAATGGCGGAAATTTAGGTGAAAATGGCTGTGTTGCTTTTATGTTTGATCGTAAAGGATATATTGCTATTGACCAAAACCAAACGGATGCCGATGAAGATGACATGATGTTAGAAGCGATTGAAGCAGGTGCAGAAGAAATGGAAACAACCGATGGCGCTTATGAAATTTATACCGATCCTGATCAGTTTACTGATGTGCGCTCGAACCTAGAAGAAAGTGGATTTATTCTTGATACAGCAGAAGTGACAATGATGCCGCAAACATTTTCTAGTATTGAAGATCAAGATAAAAGCAAAATGATTAAGCTTGTTAACATGATCGAAGATATGGAAGATGTGCAAGAAGTGTATCATAATTTAGATGCCGATGAAGAGACCATGGCACAGCTATAAGTTTATATGATATCAATGAAAATGAAATCTTTTAATGATGTTTAAAATGCGAAACATCGGACATCCTAATAGTAACCTATGTTCATAGGAGGGTGTCCGATGAAACGATATTGGGTACACATAACGATATTAAGCATACTTATGGTAGCAACTCTTGCCAGCTATACCTTTGTCGAATCGCGTTCCGATGACAAGTCGAACGTCGAAGTGAATACTGAGGAAAATACGGCTGTGGTTGCCAATCAACCAGTAAAGATTGAAGTCACCTTAGAGAAGCATTATATAGACGGAAAAGTTGAAAAAGAACAAAAAACGGAAACTGTACTTTCCATGCCAGATTTTTGGGCTAGTTATCAAGAATGGAATCTAGTGGATCAATCGCAGGGACACGTTCATTTTAGACAACAGATTGATGACATTTCGCCATATACCAAAGCGCATGGTTATTTCGGAATAAAAGATGGTATATTAACGATTTTTGAAGGTGTGCCTGTTAATGACGCTGCTGTACAGTCTTTTTATCAGATTGAAACAGAAGAATTAGAGACTCGTTTATATAACCAATTAAAAGAAGGTATCAAAATAAACTCAAAGCAAGACTACACAAACGTTCTAGAGACTTATCGTCCTTATCAAGACACAAAAGCAGTCAATGGGGATGGGGCATAAAATAAATAGGAAGAATGTTGATCCCCAGTCAAGCGAGTTATTTTTTCAGTGACGTTATGTTTATAACCTGTTACATGTCTAATGACCACTTGTCCCATCCACATTTTTAATGGTTACTGGTGATATCGCTTATATGTAATGAAAATACCGATCATCGCTAGGGAAGAAAAAGCAGCCATTACGAAATACATGCTTGATGAGCCAAAAACATCTAATACAGAGCCTCCCAATGTCCCGCCGACTGCACCACCAAGTCCAAAACATGTTGATGCGAGCAATGCCTGTCCTGTACTTCGTAAATGGTTAGGAACAAAGTGAACCGCCGTCTGTAAGGCAACTAACCAAAATAATCCAAATGTAATCCCTTGCGAAATTTGTAAAAATGTAATCCATGCTGCTGAATCAATCGTTGCATATAATATCCAACGAATAGAATAAAAGAGTGCAATCAAACCGAGTAAAAATAAATGATTATATTTCATGACTTGACTTGATAAATAATAAAAGACGGGAACTTCGCTGAACGCCGCTAAAGACCATGCAAGACCAATCATTAATGTACTTGCTCCTAATCCCTCTAAATGTAGTACTAACATCGTGTCATTCATGCGATGAGGAATAATCACAAGAAAACATAAAAATAAGAAAAACATAAAAGGCTTTGTCCGAAACACTTCCTTGACACCAGTTAATGTTACAGGTTGTGAGGAATGGTTTTGATCTTTTAAAAAGCAGGTTAAGAAAATAACCACAAGAATGAGAAACCAAAAGACAATATAAATTTTCTCAATTCCAATCCAATCTAATACTGGACCGGAAAGAACAGCTGTTGAAGCAAAACCAACTGATCCCCATAAACGAATTTTTCCGTAATCACCGCGCCTATTTTTGCCCAGTGATTTAATGGCCATGCTATCAAGTAAAGGTGCTACTGGTGACATGACAAAGTGAAACAAAATAAATGAAAGAAAAACGACCACAAACGATGTCTGAAAAAAGATACTAAAACTAATCGCCATTACGGCCAAGTAAAGGAGAATGAGCAAACCTTTAATCGTTTTATATCGATCACTGATATAACCGAAAAAAGGTTGAGCAATAATGCTTGCCATGGGGGCGATGCCCATGATCATACCGATTTCAACGGAGGAGAAATCACGGTACGTTAAAAATAATGGTAAAAACGGTAAGATAAGTCCTTTGTTACTTGCGTTAAATAAAGTTAGCGCTTTCAAAAATGTGATTTGTTTACGATTTGTCATAGATTGTTCATCCTTTTTTCATATTCATTGATATAATGTATCATAGAAAGTAGGAACAAAGCATTTGATTTGCTTATAACGATCAAAATAATATCCGTTCTTTAACAGGATAAACTTGAATCATACCGGCATGTAAGCTATGATAAAATACGAACATATGATTCATTCTGTGAACAGATAGGGGAATCGACCATGATAGCATATATAAAAGGAAATGTTGAAGATATCAATGATCAAGCAGTGATTATTGAAACAAATGGTATTGGTTATGAAGTCATTTACGCCAATCCTTATGATTTTCAGTCAAAAATAGGAGAAATCGTAAAAATACATACATTTCATTATATTCGAGAGGACGCGCAAATGCTTTATGGGTTCAAAACACCAGATGAAAAGCAACTATTCTCACAAATCTTAAACGTTTCTGGTGTTGGGCCGAAAGGGGCATTAGCAATTTTAGCTGCCGCTTCTGTTGGTGACGTGGTCGTTGCGATCGAACAAGAAGACGAGAAATTTCTGACGAGTTTTCCAGGAGTCGGGAAAAAAACAGCACGACAAATGATTTTAGACCTAAAAGGAAAGTTACCATTTACAGCACCTGATGCAACAGAAGTGGTAAATGAACAAACTCAGCATGATACAAGTGACAATCAAGCATTATTAGAAGCCATCGAAGCACTAAAAGCTTTAGGATATTCGGAGAAAGAAATTAATCAAATAAAACCAAAATTGGTAGAAGAACAAACAGACCAACCGGATGTGTATATTAAAAAAGGTCTCTCTTTAATGATGAAATAAGCAGAAAGGAGCACACCGATGGATGAGCGAATTATATCTGGAGAAGTTCAGGCTGATGAAGAAACGGAAGAACTGAGCCTTCGTCCGAAAGTATTAAAGCAATATATTGGACAACATAAAGCGAAAGAGAACCTTTCGATCTTTATTGAAGCGGCAAAAATGCGTAATGAACCGCTTGATCATGTTCTATTATATGGTCCACCTGGGTTAGGAAAAACGACAATGGCACAAATTATTGCTAATGAAATGGGTGTGCAGTTCAAATCGACATCTGGTCCAGCCGTCGAACGATCAGGCGATTTAGCGGCGATTCTATCCTCATTGGAAGTAGGGGATGTATTATTTATTGATGAAATTCATCGGCTCCCACGCGCTGTTGAAGAAATTCTATACCCAGCTATGGAAGATTTTTGTTTGGATATTGTCATTGGTTCAGGACCGAGTGCGCGAAGTGTGCAATTGGATTTACCACCTTTCACATTGGTAGGTGCCACGACAAGAGCGGGACTTCTCACCGCTCCATTACGTGATCGATTTGGTGTTTTAAGCCGATTAGAATTTTATGAAGTCGATGATCTGTGCGATATTGTGGAGCGAACGTCTGAAATTTTTGCTGTATCCATTGATAAAGGTGCTGCTCTTGAAATTGCTAGACGCTCTCGTGGGACGCCACGGATTGCTAATCGGTTATTGAAACGTGTCCGTGATATTTCGCAAGTAAAAGGGGAAACATCGATATCGATAGAAACAACGCAAAAAGCATTAGAGATGTTACAAGTTGATCAATCAGGTTTGGATCACATTGATCATAAATTACTTTTAGCGATTATAGATGGGTTTAGAGGTGGGCCAGTTGGTTTAGATACAATTGCTGCTTCTGTAGGAGAAGAATCACAAACGATTGAAGATGTGTACGAGCCGTATCTGCTACAAGAAGGATACATTCAACGCACACCACGTGGTCGTTTAGTAACAGATAAAGCGTATACCCACTTAAATCGGGAGGTGCCTCATACTTGACGGGATTTGGGAAAATCTTTATTGTTATAGGGGTTGTTTTCATTCTTATCGGGCTCTTATGGACCTTTATTGGAAAATTACCAGGAGATATAAGTTTTAAAAAAGGAAATTTCTCATTCCATTTTCCGATCATGACTTCGATCGTTGTCAGTGTTATTTTAACTTTGATTTTTTATATTATAGGACGTTTTAAATAAAAAGGAGATAAGCAATATGCGAATCGAGGATTTTGACTTTGATTTACCAGAGGAACTGATTGCACAAACTCCGTTAAAAGATCGATCAAGCTCACGTTTAATGGTGTTGCATCGACAAGAGCAACGTGTAGCTCATCACCATTTTTATGAAATGATCGATTTTCTACATCCAGGAGACTGCCTCGTACTAAACGATACAAAAGTCTTACCGGCTAGATTGTATGGCATAAAAGAAGATACGGGGGCAAAAGTAGAAGTTCTACTACTCAACCAAATCGAACATGATGATTGGGAAGTATTAGTTAAGCCAGCAAAAAAGCTTAAAGTTGGTACGAAAGTTACTTTTGGTCATGGACAACTAACAGCAACCTGTGTAGATACGATGGAACATGGTGGACGCGTGCTTCGCTTCGATTATGACGGGATTTTTTATGAAGTATTGGATGCGCTCGGTGAGATGCCGTTACCGCCATATATTAAGGAACAATTAGATGAAGCTGACCGCTATCAAACAGTATATGCGAAAGAGAAGGGATCTGCTGCTGCTCCGACAGCTGGTTTACATTTTACTGAAGAGTTGTTGGATAAATTGAAAAAAAAAGGAATTGAGATTGCTTTTATTACATTACATGTCGGCTTAGGTACATTTCGGCCCGTCAATGTAGAAAATATTACCGAACATGAGATGCATGCTGAATTCTACCAGATGACTGAAGAAACGGCAGAAACCTTGAATCGCGTAAAAGCAAAAGGTGGTCGAATTATTTCCGTCGGGACAACCTCCACACGAACATTGGAAACCGTCGCAAGAGATACGGGTGGCACATTTGAAGCAAGAAATGGTTGGACGGATATTTTTATTTATCCATCTTATCAATTTCAAGCGATCGATGGATTGATTACGAATTTCCATTTGCCGAAATCAACACTCATTATGCTTGTTAGCGCATTAGCGGGAAGAGATTTCATTTTGGAAGCTTATCAAACAGCCGTTAAAGAAAAATATCGCTTTTTTAGTTTTGGGGACGCTATGCTGATACTTTAATGGACGAAATGAACAATAGAAAGGATTCGAATATGGCAGCTATTACGTATGAACATATTAAAACATGTAAACAAACAGGCGCTCGTTTAGGGAAAGTCCATACGCCACATGGATCATTTGATACACCAAGCTTTATGCCAGTCGGTACGCTAGCAACTGTTAAAACGATGAGCCCAGAAGAATTACAAGAAATGCAAGCCAATATCATTTTATCGAATACGTATCACTTGTGGTTACGCCCTGGAGAAGATATTGTGAAAGAGGCTGGTGGTTTGCATCAATTTATGAATTGGGATGGGGCCATCTTGACTGATTCAGGTGGTTTTCAAGTGTTCAGCTTAAGTGACTTGCGAGACATTGTTGAAGAAGGAGTTCACTTTAGGAATCATATTAGTGGAGCTAAACTGTTTTTATCACCAGAAAAAGCAATGCAGATTCAAAATGACCTTGGTGCCGATATAATGATGGCGTTTGATGAATGTCCACCATATCCTGCTTCTTATGAGTATATGAAAAAATCAGTTGAGCGAACTAGTCGTTGGGCAGAACGCTGTTTAGAAGCACATCAAAGAAAGAATGATCAAGGGTTGTTCGGTATTATTCAAGGTGGAGAGTATGAAGATTTACGAAAATTGAGTGCACAAGATCTAACCTCCATGGATTTTCCAGGCTATGCGATTGGTGGATTATCCGTTGGTGAACCAAAAGATGTTATGAATCGCGTGCTGGAATTTACGACACCATTACTTCCAGCGGACAAACCACGATATTTAATGGGAGTTGGTTCACCAGATTCGTTAGTAGATGGTGCGATTCGTGGAGTCGATATGTTTGACTGTGTACTTCCGACTCGAATTGCTCGGAATGGAACATGTATGACCTCACAAGGTCGACTTGTTGTTCGTAATGCGAAATTTGCTCGTGATTTCTCACCACTTGACCCCGAATGTGATTGTTATACATGTCGTAACTATACGAGAGCCTACATTCGTCACCTTGTAAAAAATAACGAAACATTTGGTATGCGCCTTACGACTTATCATAATCTTTATTTTCTGTTAGAATTAATGGGACAAGTTCGTGAAGCCATTCAGCAAGATCGACTTGGAGATTTTCGAGAAGCATTCTTTGAACAATATGGATTCAACCAACCGAATGCTAAGAATTTTTAAGATAGAAAGGAGGGGGTATCTGTGGATGCAATTCTACTCAATTTAGCACCAATCGTCTTAATGGTTGTAATTTTTTACTTCTTATTGATTCGACCACAACAAAAGAAACAGAAACAAGTGCGTCAGATGCAATCAGATCTGAAAAAAGGGGATAAGGTTATAACCATTGGTGGTTTACATGCTACGGTGCATGCCATTGATGAAAATTCACTCGTACTTGAAGCTGGTGATGGTTCAAAACTTACATACGATCGCTCAGCAGTACGTGAGATCGTTGAACAATCCTAATAATGACAGAAGAACATTCAACATGTTCAGTTAGTTACTCAACTAGCGATCATGTTTGAATGTTCTTCTTTTTTTTCGTGAGAAGTTTGCATTTACTCATACGAATCTTTATAAAAAATTTTGACTGGATCATTGTTTGATTATGCTGTTTCTTCAGATGATAAATTCACACCAAGTATCGCTCCAAGCATTGCCAACAATAGATAAAACATGTGATGAATCATGTTTTCAATAGTGAAACCAGTGTCTAATCCAAGATAGCGATAGAGTAGAACAAATAGTGTAAACATTAGACTTGTAAGCACACCCACAAGAATCCCTTTTTGTTTTGATTTCACTCCTGCAATAAATCCACCAGCGAATAATGCTATAAAACTTACGAATAATGTCGTCCATGCTAAAGTTGATTCGCCTAGTGATGTAAAGCGTAACATGAACGCCAAAAGGAGACTAGAAAGAAGCAAAATGAACAAAATACTTAACCAACCATAGAGAACACTGACAAATGTTTTCATATTTGACACCTCCTATCAAATGGCTCAAGTTTATTCGAATTTGTTCCAGAAGAGAAATCGCTGATAACAAATAAGTCATTCTTTTGTTTATATTTATGCTTGTCTTTGAGAAATAGACGTTCGTTGACAGATTCCTATTGAATAGTTTGTCCTCGTCATGAATATAAATGAAAATAGCACGGCGGCTTGTCAACATCAGAATAGGGAGGAGAGCATTAATGGCAGTTGTTATGGCAGTAGCGGTATTTGTCGTGAGTTACATTTTTATTATGATGGAAAAAATAAATCGCGCACTTGTGGCACTATCTGGAGGGTTATTGCTTCTATTAACCGGCGTCTATCAGTGGGAAGACGCTGTTCAAAGTTATATTGATTGGCAAACAGTTGCTTTATTATTTGCGATGATGGTCCTCGTTGCAATTACCAAAAAAACGGGTGTATTCACGTTTGTTGCTATTTGGCTTGCTAAAACCGTCAACGGAAAGCCCGTTCCTCTCTTAGTTGGGATTGCTGTCTTAACAGCAATTGGTTCAGCTCTGTTAGACAATGTCACGACTGTTTTGTTATTTGTTCCTGTCATATTAACGTTGACTGATTTATTAAAATTACCTGCTTTTCCGTATTTACTAACAATTATTTTTAGTGCCAATATCGGTGGAACAGCAACGCTAATCGGTGATCCACCCAATATTATGATTGGTCAAGCGGTATCGCATTTGACCTTTGTTTCGTTTATTCAACATACTGCACCGATTTCGATGTTTTTATTTGTTATCATGTTGTTCGTGTTGATCCTTCTGTTTCGTAAACAATTACGTCAAATTGATCATGAACATGTAAAGCAGTTAATGGCCATGGATGAGGTAAGTTATATCAAAATATCGCCATTGCTCTATCAATCCATCTCAATTTTATTGTTAACGATTACAGGTTTTTTGCTTCACCCAGTGTTTCACATTGATTTAACACTTATCGCCTTATGTGGTGCTTTATTATTGCTCATTATAAGTGAAAAAGAAGTAGACACAGAAGCAATTTTTCAACAAGTGGAGTGGGTGACTTTATTTTTCTTTATTGGATTGTTCATGTTAGTTGGTGGGTTAGAAGAAGTTGGTGTAATTGATGAACTAGCAAGAGGGATAATGTGGTTGACTGAAGGAGATATGACAAACACAGCTTTATTACTACTTTGGACGTCTGGACTATTTTCTGGCATTGTTGATAACATTCCGTTTGTGGCAGCTATGATCCCTGTTATAAAAGAGTTTGAAACGTATGGTATGTCAAATTTAGATCCGTTATGGTGGTCGTTAGCCTTAGGCGCTTGTTTAGGAGGAAATGGAACGTTGATTGGTGCATCAGCTAACGTAGTGGTGGCTGGATTAGCTGAATCACAAAATAAACGAATTTCCTTTATGAAGTTTATGGTTTATGGCATACCGATTGTTATTTTGTCATTACTTTTTGCTACGATCTATGTCTATTTTCGCTACTTACTTCCATTTGAACAGCCATTATAAGTAGTCTTCATCGTATAATTCAAACAACAGTTGGAAAAGGTAGGATAGATGGAACGAACAAGGATGTGACAACGATGTCCTTCGAAGAATCCCTTTTGCTCATCGTACGGACACTTTTTTCATATGTCGTCATTATTGTGACCTTTCGTTTAATGGGAAAACGAGAAATCGGTGAATTAAGTTTATTAGATATGGTTGTATTTATTATGATTGCCGAGGTAGCCGTTATTTCGATTGAAGATTTGGAGCAATTTTTCGCCTATGGTGTGATTCCGATGACGGTATTGTTGCTTATTCAGCGATTGACCGCCTGGCTTTCGCTTAAAAGTCCCAAGTTTCGCGCTTGGTTCGATGGAAAGCCGTCGATCATTATTACGCAAGGGAAAATCGATGAATATGAAATGAAGAAAAATCGATTGAATTTTGATGACTTGTTGCAGCAACTACGAGAAAATGGAACAGAAAGCATTAATGATGTCGATTATGCGATACTTGAGGCTTCTGGCAAGCTATCGATCATTGAAAAGGATCAAGACCATTCGATTGGAAACCATATAGACGGTCTTGTTTTACCACTAGTCGTTGATGGGAGGATTCAAGATCAAGCCTTAGAACAATTAGGTAAAGATTCAACGTGGCTTATTCAACAAATTAAACAACGAGGTTATCCTGAACCCAAATACCTTTCGTTTTGCTCCATTGACGCCAATAATCAATGGTATATCGATATAAAAAATGAAAGAGGCTGGGACAAAACTAAATAGCAAGAGCAAGAATCCGAACAATTTTACATTAAGCGCAGGCAAAATACGGAGACTCCTGCGGGAAAGCACGAGCTGAAGATCCACTGTGTGAAGAGTCCATCTTCACACAGTTAGCTAAAAGCCGTGCCCGCGGAACGCGAAGTATTTTGCCTAAGCGGTATGTAAACTTAAACTTTAATGTTCGGATTTTTCTTTTCTAATTACTTTTTTGTCCCGGCCTCTTTTTTCGTAATTGGCGTAATTCGTCTTTGTTGATAAATTGTAAACTGAATAGAAATAGTACATAACAGATACAAAGTAAAAGTAAAACAGGAAGAAATTGTATGAAATTTGTAAAAGGAAAGATCTTGGACAGAAGAATACCAGCCCAATACGTAAGACCAAGCAAAACAATCATTTTGCCGATCATGAGCATCGGTATTCGAAATTGAATGCTACGGTATAGTGTGATCAGATGCAAGATTGTACCAATTATAACGCCAACACACATTCCAATCGCTGCACCATAGATACCGAAACTAGGACTGGTTGTTAATGCAATGAGAATAATAAACTTAATCATCGTTGCAATAATGCTATTCCACATGGCTTGCTTAGCAAGGTCTAATGCTTGTAGCGTGGCATTTAACGGAAATTGAATATACATAAATAAATAACAAGGTGCCATTAACTCTAAAAAACGGCTTGCACTCGTTGAACCATACATTGCATCTAAAATTGGTTCAGAAAATAAACTTAAGATGACAGTCGCAATCGCACCAGAGGCAAACGATAGCCGGATCGCTTGATGAATACGATATTGAATTAATTGATGGTGATTATGGGCTTCTGCTTCACTAATATTCGGCACTAATGCCACAGCCAGTGAATGGGTAATGAATGTCGGTAAAAATAACAACGGAAAAGCATATCCGGTGAGAATGCCGTACTGTTTGGTCGCTACAGCCGTTTTAAATCCCGCTAAAGCAAGACTTTGTGATACTAAGATAGGTTCTAAAAAATTAGAAACCGAGCCAACTAATCGGCTAGCAGTGCTAGGTATCGCAATTGAAAAGAGTTGTTGAAGGGTTTCTTTCCCTGTACGAAGGTAATCGAATAGTTGACTTCGTAGTTTGATTTGTTTTTTGATCCGAAACATATTGATCATAAATAGTAACGATACAGTTTCACCGATGATTACTGCTACCATCGCACCACTTGCTGCCCATTCAATACCGAATGGTGCGAGCCAACTAACGAGTGCGATGATACATCCAATGCGTACGATTTGCTCCAGTACTTGAGCAAAACTTTGAGGCTTCATATTTTGTTTCCCTTGAAAATAACCACGTAACACAGACGAAATCGCGCTAATGGGAATAATCGGTATAATCGCTAACAATGGATAATAAACTCGTTGATCGGTGAGTAAGTAATGGGCGATATACGGGCTGATCAAAAACATGACAACCGTTGAAATCATACTTAAACTAATGGTAATGGTTAAAGAGATAAGTAGGATTTGCTTAATTTTACGCTTGTCCTTTTTGGCATCAGCTTCTGCTACTCGTTTGGCAATCGCAATCGGTAATCCAATTTGAGAAATGGTGTACATTAAAAAGAGTGTCGGTAAGGCCATATTGTACAGTCCGATTCCTTCTTCTCCCATTAAGCGGGCGACAACAATACGATTAATAAATCCTAGAAATCGTGTGATCATTCCTGCTACAATTAAGATGATCGTACCTTTTAAAAAATTTTGTTTGGTCACTTTAGTCGACCTGCCTTCTCAAATGGAAATTTTTCATATACAATGAAGTATATGCATGAAGAGGGGACAAGCATGACAATTTTTATCATTTGATTGAGTCTGAGGGAGGATTCGCGTAATGTGTCAAACGAAACAAGTGTCACAGTGGCGTTCAGAAGTTCAAGAAGTCTTGGAAAGTAAGGTGTCAGAATTTCAATTGTTGGATTATCAAAAAACAACAACAGATGATATCTGGGCTTGTTTAATAGATAAAGTATGGAAGGGTGACCCAGAAAAAAAATTATATGAAGTCGTGCAAGATGTGTTCCATTTGCATCCAAGTCTTTATATGACCTATCTCACCCAGCAATCATGGCAAGATACGAATTTACAAGCTTCAATAGATGCCCTCTTTGGTGACGATGAATCGTAATTTTTAAAAGATGCTTGTCTGATAAATTTGTGGTATCGAGGGATTTAGGGAGGATTACATATGGTAAAAAAAGGAAGAATTATTGCGTTTTTCCTCATTGTTATAATTTTAGGAGCAACAATTGGAACAACTTATACAAACATTGCTAAAAACATAAATCTTGGTTTGGACTTACAGGGTGGATTTGAAGTTCTTTATACTGCAGAGACAATTGAAGATGGAGAAGAAGTAACGACAAAAAATCTTGAATCGACGACCCAAATTTTACGGGAGCGCGTGGATTCTCTCGGTATTAGTGAGCCGAGATTTAATATTGAAGAACCAAATCGCATTCGAGTACAGTTACCTGGTGTAGAAGATCAAGAAGAAGCACGTGACCTCTTATCTACATCAGCTAGTCTTTCTTTTCGTGATGTAAACGATAAGGAATATTTAGACGGATCGGATATTGTTAATGGAAGTGCACAACAAGATTTCTCACAAGATACGAATCAGCCGATCGTTACTGTCCAATTTAAGGATGCCGATCGTTTTGGTGACGCTACAAGAGAAATCATGAATGACCAAGATCTTACGAATCAAATTGTAATCTGGATGGATTATGAAGAAGGAGATTCGTACCAAGAAGAAGTACAGAAAGAAGATCCAAAATTTATTTCAGCACCAACATTTACAGATGTCCTGCAAAACAAAAGTATTCAGATTGAAGGACCTGATTTCACTGTTGATTCGGCTCAACGATTAGCGGATATTTTAAACGCTGGTTCTTTACCAGTTAACTTGGAAGAAGAATACTCAAGGTCGGTTGGTGCACAATTCGGTCAGCAAGCATTAGATAAAACGATTTTTGCTAGCGTGATCGGTATCATCCTAATTTTTGCGTATATGATTTTGTATTACCGATTCCCGGGTATGATCGCTGCCATTACATTAAGTATTTACGTATATTTAGTGTTACTTGTATTTGAACTGATGAATGGTGTGCTCACACTACCGGGAATTGCCGCACTAGTTCTCGGTGTAGGGATGGCGGTTGATGCCAATATTATTACGTATGAAAGAATCAAAGAAGAACTGAAAGAAGGAAAGTCGATAAAAGCGGCATTCCGTACAGGGAATCAGCATTCATTATCAACGATTATCGACGCGAATATTACTACATTAATTGCAGCTGCTGTTTTATTTATCTTTGGAACAAGCTCTGTCAAAGGGTTTGCTACATTACTGATTGTTAGTATTGTATTAAGTTTTGTGACGGCTGTATTTGGTTCACGTCTATTTTTAGGATTTTGGGTGAATAGTCACTTCCTTAACAAACGCCCTGGTTTCTTTGGTGTGAAAAAGCATCAAATAAAGGATATAAATAGTAAAGAGGAAGTACAACCAACCGTATTTGGTAGACAATTTGACTTTGTTGGTCATCGGAAGAAATTTTTCCGCTTGTCGCTCTTTTTAGTGGCGCTTGGTATTATCTGCTTGGCTGTTTTCCGTTTGAACTTAGGTATTGATTTCGTGAGTGGTTCACGTATTGAAGTGTTAGCAGATAGATCCCTTACAACGGAAGAAATTGAGAATGCTTATGACGAATTAGGCATGGAACCAAGCACTCAAGTGGCCATTCAAGGGGATGATGATCATATAGCCGTCACACGATTTGAAGATGATCTATCAAAAGACAAAATAGCTGAAGTACAAAACTATTTTGAAGAAAAATACGGGAATACACCAACCGTTAATACGGTATCACCGATTGTCGGACAAGAATTAGCCCAAAATGCGATATTAGCCGTGTTATATGCTTCCATCGGGATTATCATTTATGTCACCATTCGATTTGAATTTTATTCAGCATTAACCGCGATATTAGCATTATTACACGATGCGTTTTTCATTGTCGCCTTATTTGCGATTACACGTATCGAATTTGATATCACGATAATTGCCGCGATCTTAACGATTGTCGGTTACTCGATAAATGATACGATTGTAACGTTTGATCGAATACGAGAAAACATGAAAAAAGAAAAACGGATCAAATCGTTTGCAAAACTTGCAGGCATTATTAATAGAAGCTTAATGCAGACATTGGCACGAAGTATAAATACAGTGTTAACTGTAATTTTTGCTGCAACGATGTTACTTATTTTTGGCGCTTCAGCGATTACCAACTTCTCATTTGCGCTCGTAGTCGGTTTACTTGCTGGTACGTACTCTTCCTTATTTATTGCCGCTCAAGTATGGCTTGCTTGGCGAGGAAAAACAGTGGATGAGAAGCCGATTGATTATCGTGAGAAAAAAGCAAATGATGGACCACAAGTATAAAGCAAAAAAATGAACAGAAAAGATAGATGAACAGGACTTCCCCCTAAATTCATCTATCTTTTTTCTATTGCCGTTTGCAATCAACTTTTATTCATTTGATAACTAAAATCGACAAAAAGTTGTAAGTATTCTATACTAAAACAAAGATGACATCTTAGAGAAGGGGTGGATGATGATGCGTGGCCAAACGTATATTTTAGTTTCTGTATTATTTGCAGTCATTATTGCGATATTTGCCGTAATTAATGTGGAAGCTGTTGAAGTGAATTATTTATTTGGGACAGGAGAAGCACCATTAATTCTTGTGATTTTATTTTCTGTATTGATGGGGGCCTTTGTCACCGCTGCTGTAGGACTGGTTCGATTAATTCGACTTCAAAAGGAAATAAAGGCTCTTCAACAGGAAAATGAGAAGTTAAAAGCGAGTCACTCACAAGAAACATCTCACAAAAATCATTCTGCTGAGAATTCGAATCTTGAAGCGAAAGAAGAAGGACATACGGAAGATTTAGAACGAGAAACCAAATAATTCTGTTTGCTACCCTTGAAACACTTTTGTATAATAAGTGAGTCAGGGGTGAAGTTATGTTACCGAGCCAAGCGAATTGGATTCATACATATAAACAACAAGATATATCAGATATAAGTAAATTAGATGGATTAAACTTATCGCCGATTGTCAAACAACTATTACTGCAACGTGGCATTCAAACGAAAGAAGAAGCGGAGAAATTTTTGCATCCTGCGCTTGATCAGTTACATGAACCTGAATTACTAACGACGATGGATAAGGCTATTGAACGTGTGAGAAAAGCCGTTGATCAAGGTGAAAGTATTCTCGTGTATGGTGACTATGATGCAGATGGTGTTACCTCAACATGTCTGATGGTGGAAGCCTTACGAGAAATTGGTGCGATGTGTGATTATTATATACCGAATCGATTCACCGAAGGATATGGACCCAATGAAGAGGCTTTTCGTGAAGCGCATCGGCAAGGTTTTCAGCTCATTATTACAGTAGACAATGGAATCGCAGGTATTAAAGAAGTCGCTCTAGCAAACGAATTAGGACTTGATGTCATTATTACGGATCACCATGAAGTTCAAGAGACATTACCTGATGCGTTGGCCATCATTCACCCAAAATGTGCGGAGGATTATCCTTTCAAAGAGCTCGCTGGAGTAGGCGTTGCTTTTAAATTTGCAACAGCATTACTTGGCTATTTACCGAAACAGTTTTTAGAACTTGTCGCAATTGGTACAGTTGCTGATTTAGTCCCGTTAACGGGAGAAAATCGTAACCTTGTGTATTATGGTTTGCAAGCATTATCGAATACGAAACGAATTGGCATGAATACGTTGAAACGCCTTTGTTCGATGGAAGATTCAGTGACGGAAGAGGATATTGGTTTCCGCATTGGACCGCGGTTAAATGCTGTCGGACGACTTCAAGATGCAAACCTTGCTGTTGACTTACTATTAACAGATGATCCAGAAGAAGCTGAAGAATTGGCTATGTATGTGCAAGATTTAAATACCGAACGGCAACAAATCGTTTCTGACATTGCAACAGAAGCAAAGGAAATGGTGGAATCAATGGGTGACCTTGATGAAAAACCTGTGATCGTTGTCGCCAAAGTAGGTTGGAACCCTGGTGTACTTGGAATTGTGGCATCAAAATTGGTGCAAAAATATGATCGTCCTGCGATTGTGCTTGCAATAGACCCTGAAACTGGCTTAGCAAAAGGTTCAGCGCGAAGTATCGACCACTTTGATTTGTTCCATCATTGCATGCAAGTACGAGAGTTATTTACTCATTTTGGTGGACATGCTCAAGCAGCCGGTATGACACTTCCAGTTGATCAAGTAGAACGTCTGAGAGATTCCTTGTCAGAGCAGGCAAACTCTAACTTGAACCCTGAAGATTATATGCCACAAATGAAGGTTGATATGTCCATAACCGTTGATCAAGTCGATTTAGATCTTGTAAAAGAAATCAATCAACTCGCTCCTTTCGGAATGAACAATGCTAAACCGATGATTCATATCGAAGGACAACCAGTCGAGTTGCGACAAATTGGGGCGACGAAGAAACACTTAAAACTGAAATTTTCTGAGAATAATAAGCAATTAGATTGTATTGGATTTGGTTTTGGAGATAAACAATCACTTATCACGAAACAGACGCCTGTACAATTGATCGGTGAACTGCAACTGAATGAATGGAATGGCATTTATAAACCACAGATCGTCATAAAAGATTTAGCAATCACAGAATGGCAACTCTTTGATTATCGAGGTGCGATGCAGACTGTGAAGCAGTGGGACCAATTTCAACCAGAAGATGCATGCTTAGTATTTCGTGAAGATACAAATATCTCTTCTATACCAAACTTGATAACCAAAGAACAATTAGTGACATCAGATGATTCGTATAAAAACTTGTATCTCTTTGATTTACCAGAAACGTTAGAAGATTTACGTCAAGTTCTCAAGTATCACCAATTTGAGCGCATCTATCTTTGCTATCAGCTTGAAAACAGCCAGTATTTTCAAATGATGCCGACGCGTGAAGATTTCAAATGGTTATACCAATTATTACACAAGCGAAAATACTTTGATTATAAACAAGATGCACCAAAGCTGGCGAAATATAAAGGTTGGAAACTAGATAAGATTAAATTTATGTTCCAAGTGTTTCATGATTTAGAGTTTGTAACGAGAGAAGGTGGTACGATTCTGCCAACCGATCAGCCGAAAAAGAAAGACCTAGAGGAATCGGAAGTCTATCAGTTACATGCCCAACAAATCGAAATAGAAGAAACGCTGTATTATTCTACGTATAAAGCGTTAAAAAAATGGTTGTCTGATCAGATGAATGAAAATCAGACATCTGAGGAGGAAATAGTATATGGATTATAAACAATATATAACTGTTGTGGAGGATTGGCCGAAGGAAGGTGTCCGATTTAAAGATATTACGACATTGATGGATAATGGTCCGGCATATAAAGCGGCTGTTGATGAAATTGTTCAATATGCAAAAGAAAAAGAAATCGATCTTGTCGTTGGACCTGAAGCACGTGGGTTTATTGTTGGTTGTCCGGTTTCCTATTCATTAGAGGTTGGATTTGCCCCAGTTCGTAAAGAAGGTAAGCTTCCAAGAGAAGTCATCAAAGTTGATTATGGTTTGGAATATGGCCAAAATGTATTAACCATTCATAAGGATGCGATCAAACCAGGCCAGCGTGTACTAATAACTGATGATTTGCTAGCAACGGGAGGAACGATCGAAGCAACGATTGATCTTGTCGAGCAACTCGGCGGTATCGTAGCAGGTTGTGCATTTTTAATCGAACTTACGTATTTAAATGGTCGCGACAAACTCGAAGGTTATGACATCTTAACATTAATGGATTATTAACATTTGCTTTGTGGAGCGCTCAATGGATGAGTGCTCCTCCTTTTTACATCGATAATCAACATGAAGTGTAAATGGTTCATACTGTAATCATTGAAGTAGGTTTGTTAAAATTGTCGATAAATGCTACAGAAATAAGGAAATCTTCTAACATTTCTGTTACACTTTAATATAGTATAGAAAAGCACGAAATCCGTTGCACTAGATATCGTCTAAAGAAAGTTAAAGGTGATCATATGGCGAAAGATAAATTGTTAACACCTGAAGATATTTTTGAAAAAGCAAATGAATATTTACCTTCGGATGACCTTGCTTTTATTCAACGTGCTTATCGTTATGCTGAACAGGCACACGAAGGTCAATATCGTAGGTCAGGAGAACCTTATATTATTCATCCCGTACAAGTGGTCGGTATCTTAATTGAATTAAAATTAGATCCTGAGACGATTGCTGGCGGTTTTTTACACGACGTAATAGAAGACACTTCGGTTACATTTGAAGATCTAGAGAAAGAATTCAGTCAAGAAGTAGCGTTGTTAGTCGATGGTGTCACCAAACTAGGTAAAATTAAATATATGTCGAAAGAAGCACAGCAAGCGGAAAATCATCGGAAAATGTTTATCGCCATGGCGAAAGATATACGTGTCATTTTGATAAAGTTAGCTGATCGCCTTCACAACATGCGTACATTAACTCATTTACCACCCGCTAAACAACGACGGATTTCCAATGAAACATTAGAGATTTTCGCGCCTTTAGCTCATCGATTAGGGATTTCGGCGATAAAATGGGAATTAGAAGATACAGCTTTGCGTTACTTAAATCCACAACAATATTACCGAATTGTACATCTGATGAAGCAAAAGCGAGAAGAGCGTGAGCATTATATAGAGGAAGTCATGGATGAAGTGAAAAGTCAGCTAAAAGATGTAAATATTGAAGCCGACTTTTCAGGAAGACCAAAGCATATTTATAGTATTTATCGGAAAATGATGCTACAAAATAAGCAATTTAATGAAATTTATGATTTACTAGCTGTTCGCATTATTGTTAACAGTATTAAAGATTGTTATGCGGTATTAGGAATCATTCATACATGCTGGAAACCGATGCCGGGCCGGTTCAAAGATTATATTGCTATGCCAAAGCCGAATATGTATCAGTCTCTGCATACAACGGTGATTGGACCAAAGGGTGCCCCTCTAGAAGTGCAAATTCGAACAAAAGATATGCACGAAATTGCTGAATACGGGATTGCCGCTCATTGGGCTTATAAAGAAGGAAAAAATAATATGTCGTCCAGTGAAGATAAACTGGCATGGTTCCGAGAGATTTTAGAATGGCAGAATGATACACATGATGCGGAAGAATTTATGGAATCTTTAAAAGTTGATTTATTTTCTGATATGGTCTACGTGTTTACACCAAAAGGCGATGTCATTGAATTACCACGTGGATCTGTACCGATTGATTTTGCCTATAAAATTCATACTGAAGTTGGCAACCAAACGATCGGCGCGAAAATAAATGGCAAAATGGAACCATTAGATTATGAGTTAAAAAATGGTGATATTGTCGAAGTAATGACATCGAAACATTCTTACGGCCCATCCCAAGATTGGTTGAAGATGACGCAAACTTCACAAGCTAAAAGTAAAATTAAACAATTTTTCAAAAAACAGCGGCGTGAAGAAAATGTGACCAAAGGCCGTGAAATGGTTGAAGAGGAATTAAAACTTTCAAATTATGAACCGAAAGAAGTTTTGACATCAGAAAACATTGAGCGAGCGATGGAAAAGTTTAATTTTGCTACCGAAGAAGATATGTTTGCAGCGGTCGGTTATCATGGCATTACTGCAGCACAAATTGTTACACGGATTACGGAGCGTTTGCGCGCAGAAGCAGAGAAAAATAAGGATTTAGAGCAGACGTTAGAAGAAGTCAATGCGAGTGGAAAATCAGAATCAAAAAAGACGAGACGTGATTCTGGTGTGAAAGTGGAAGGTATCGACAATATGCTCATTCGTTTGTCGAAGTGTTGTAATCCTGTCCCCGGTGATGAAATTGTTGGCTATATTACGAAAGGACGTGGCGTATCTGTCCATCGCAGAGATTGTCCGAATGTCCAGACCAAGGATGCCGAAGACCGTTTAATCCATGTGGAATGGGAAAATGAAGAATCTCGATCGAAACAATACCATGTTGATTTAGAAATCTCGGGGTATGACCGAAGAGGCTTGTTAAATGATGTGTTGCAAGTAATCAACGAAACCAAAACGAATATTATTGCTGTCAATGGCCGTTCTGATCGTAAGAAGATCGCCATTATTCATGTAACCATCATGATTCATAATATTAGTCATTTGCGCCGTATTGTTGATCGATTAAAGCAGATTCAAGACGTGTATACTGTCGAACGAACGATACAATAAAATGTTTAAAAGGAAGATCGAGCAATGAAAGTTGTATTACAACGTACCAATCAAGCAAACGTCGTAGTAAACGAACAAACGGTAGGAGATATTCAACAGGGGTATGTCGCATTTGTTGGGATCACGCATGATGATCGTGAAGAAGATATTGACTTTTTAGTAAATAAAATCGTAAATCTTCGTTTGTTTGAAGATGATCAAGGTAAAATGAATGTATCGTTAAAAGATATAGGTGGTAGTGTGCTTTCGATTTCGCAGTTTACTTTATATGGAGATTATCGCAAAGGACGACGCCCTAATTTTATGCAAGCAGCAAAACCGGAACAAGCACACGGATTATATGAGCAATTTAATGAAAAATTAAAAAACGAAGGTGTGACGGTTGAAACTGGATCCTTTGGGGAAATGATGAACGTTTCACTAACGAACGTAGGGCCAGTCACGATGATTTTAGATTCCCAGGACCGATAAACATACATGTGCACCCTAACGAGGACAATAGATAAGTAGTTCGTTAGGGTGCATGTTTTAGCTTGATTGAAAGTATTGATGGATACCTTTCGTGATACCTCGGCTCATTTGATCCAAATATGCTTTAGATTGAATATTATGTTCTTCTTCTTGATTCGAGATAAATCCAAGTTCTAATAATAGGGAGGGCCGATGATTGGTCCGTAACACTTGTAAATCCTCTTGCTGGACGCCTCTGTCATTCATACCAGTCTGTGATACCATAAAGAATTGAACATCTTCTGCAAGTTGCTTATCCCGATCGCTATAATAATAAGTTCCAGCACCTGTTACATTTGGTAATTCAGGTGTACTGTTATAATGAAGGCTTAAAAATAAATCGGCTTGCTTTGTATTGGCAATTGTTACACGGCTGGTTAATGGAATAAAGCGGTCCTCGGTTCTTGTGAGAATGACCTCGGCTCCTAATGCTTCTAACCTCTGTTTTAGTACGTTGGCTGTAGTCAATGTATAAGTACTTTCATAATTCCCACTAGCACCGATAGCTCCTACATCTCTTCCGCCATGTCCTGGATCGATGACAATGAGCTTGTCTGATATACTTTCTGATCTTTGGTGATTTGATGATTGGTCTGCATCCGATGAAGGTGTAGTGGTACTTCCTTGTTGCGTATCTTCGTGATCTTCACTTATAGTAACATAATCTTGATGCACCCAACCTTCCGTGCTATTGATATCAATTTGTACCCAGTTTCCTTGTTGATCAAGCACGTTATAACTTTCGGGTGGATTGACTTGATCAATCATCTCATAGTTACTTCCGGGACCGCTGCGAACATTTAAATGTGTTCCTTCAATTTCTGCTTCCTTTGCATAAATGATCGTAGCAATGGAGAAAATAAAAGAAATACTAACAATAATTACTGCTATCATCTTTTTCGTTCCCAATTCAATCGCTCCCTTAAAAAACAATCCTATCGCTATTTATATCATATCGAACACGATGATGAAATGAAAGAAATAAGGTGATGCTATGCATATAGATCCTCGTTTTCGTCCTCATCAATTACAAGATGAATTAAAAATCATGCACTTCACTAAATATCAAGACATCCAGACTTCAACCATAAAACATAATTTATCAGCTCAATTCGGTATATCGAATGGTTTAAAAAGAAAATGGAGTCATCGAGGTTAAACTATCGCAATTTCGGCACACAAAAAGAACAATGTAAACGGATGGAAAAACCGAAAGCGTATGATAACCTCAATTATGTAATCGCTTACTTATAGCGAAAATTAATTGAAAGGGTGAGTGAAATGGGGAAAACAAGGTGGATTGTTATCCTATTCGTGCTTTGGTTTATTGCTGGTTGTTCCAGTTCATCAAGTACAAATGAAACAGAAGCAATTAGCATTATGGCGAATCTCCATACGGCACAAGTATCAGAGGACAGTCCAATTATTGAGAAAGTAGAAGAAAAAGCAGGTGTTCAATTAGATATTACGTGGGTACCAGATGATGTATACGATGAGAAAATGAATACAGCGATTGCTACTGAATCTTATCCACGAGCCATGTTTGTGAAAAATGAGGAATCATTTAACAAAATGAAAGATTCGTTAACAGAAGAAGAATATTGGGAAATCGGCCCTTATTTAGAAGAATATGAGTATTTAAGCAATCTAGATTCAGTCGTATTAGAGAATACGGCAGTAAATGGGAAGATTTTCACTTTATATTCCGGACGTCCGATGTCAAGGTGGGGATTAATCTATCGCAAAGATTGGGCAGATCATTTAGGGATTGATGCACCAAATACAACTGATGATTTGTATGAGATGTTTCGTGCTTTCACAGAAGATGATCCAGATGGAAATGGAGAAGATGACACAATTGGCGTAGCTGTTAATAGTGACTTAGTTTATGGAGGGTTTAAATTTGTAAGTTCTTATTTTGAAACACCGAATAATTGGGGTGAACAAAATGGAAAACTTCAACCAGAATTCATGTTTCCTGAATATACAGAAACCATGGATTTCTTTAAAAAATTAAGAGATAACGAACTCGTTAATCAAGATTTCCCAGTTACAAGTAAAACAGATCAGACGAATATGCTAACAAATGGAACGGCAGGGGCGATCGTTGGCTGTTTATGTAATGCAGTTGGTTTTCAAGATAAGTTGCAAGAAGCAAATCCTAACGCCGAATTAGATGTAGAAAATCGTATCTCCAAACCAGGTGGAGAACCAGGAACTTGGTCCACAGCTGGATATGGTTCCGTAGTATTATTTCCAAAGGCTTCTAATCCAACAGAAGAGGATTTGAAAGAAACATTAGAAGTTTTTAATCATTTAATGAATCCAGAAATTTATAATTTATTGTCTTATGGTATAGAAGGGGAGCATTATGAGGTCGTCAATGGTCAAGCAAAACGATTACAAGGTGAAGACGTTGAAGCTTCATTTGAGCAAAATGTTCGTCCGTTAATGGGGATTATTATTGGTGATGATTCAACTGTTGATGGGTTAGAACCCTATCCAGTCAATGATTTATATGAAAAACAATATCGACAAACTTTAGATAATAATGAAATACTAATTCATGATCCTACGGTTGCATTCGATTCAGAAACCTATGGAGAGAAGGGTGAGGCACTTCAACAAATTATCGATGACGCCACAAATCAGTATATGTTAGGAGAGATTGACGGAGTAGGCTTTCAGCAAGAGGTTGATAAGTGGGTGGATGAAGGTGGTGAGAACATCATTCAAGAATATAATGAAGCATATAGTGCCACACATTAAGAACAATAAGGAGGTAAATATGAAAGGACATACATTAGATAGCGAAACAAGATATGATGGTATTGTGGATCATAAATCTCTGGACCAAACACTGGACGTTGATGTATTTTCGTCTATACAACAAGCGATTGATCATCTAGGATCAAATAGTGTAATTTTAGTCAAGAAAGGGCGATATGACGAAAAAATAATGGTTGATTACCCCGATGTAACCATAATCGGAGAAGACCGAGATCAAACGGTGATTACTCACAACACTGCCAGTGGCACAATGAAAGCTGACGGTACAAAATATGGTACATTTGATAGTGCAAGTGTTATAATTAATAAACAAGGCTTTACCGCTATAAACCTTACATTTCAAAACCATTTTGACTATTTACAAGAATATCAAAAAAGTGATGATCATCCGACAAAAATTGATGGCTTACAGGCAGTTAGTTTTCGTACAGCTGGAGAAAGTAATCAAACAGTTTTAAAAAACTGTCGCTTTTCTAGCTACCAAGATACATTATTACTTGATAAAGGAACCCATTTTCTTGATCGGTGTGTGATTGAAGGAGCGGTCGACTTTATTTTTGGAGCTGGGCAAGCTTTTTTCGATCATTGTGACATTATTTCCTTGGATCGCTTTGAACAGAATACCAATGGTTTTGTGACAGCTGCCAGCACGTCAGTTTATACAGCATATGGGTTCTTGTTTTACCGATGTCATATAAAAAAACAGTCAAATAAAATGGGTGATCGTACTGTTTATTTAGGTAGACCATGGCATCCAGGGGGAGATCCAGAAGCTCAAGCAAGTGTGTTGTTTTATGAATGTTTCTTAGATCATCATATTAAGGACGAAGGTTGGACAGTAATGAAAGGTTTTTCTCCTATGACGGCTCGGTTGTTTGAATATAAAAACAAGGGACCTGGAACGGCTGATCATGTAAACAGACGAGAATTAACACAAGCTGAAGCAGAATGTGTATACAATGTGTTGGAAGAAAAGTGTAAGCCTTGAGATAGTTGATATGATTTGAGGTGAAGTTATGGATCGTGCTGATTCATCAGAGGTATATGCGGTTAAAGAACACGTGCCAGGGTTTCTGATTCAATATAAAACGGACCGGAATATTCCAACAAACTATCATTATCATTCTGGTTATGAAATCGTTTGGTTAAAGGCAGGTAAAGCACGTTATATATTTGAAGATAAAGTATATTCACTCAAAAAAGATTCAATCTTGCTGTTTAAAAGCTCTGAGTTTCACCGCGTATATTTACCTGAACATACAGTTTATGAACGTGTGGTTGTCATGTTTACAGATGATTTCTTTTCAATGCAGCATACTATTATGAATCAATTTCAACACTTATTCGAATCCTTATCTTCACCTCATTTAATGTGGAATGCCTTTATTTGGCAAACAGATCATATACAACCACTGTTTGATGCATTAATAGAAGAAACAAATCATCCAAAGCGATGGATGCAACAGTCAGCGATAGAGATTTATTTACTCCAATTATTATTGTTCCTTTGTCGAGAAATGGAGGAGAGAGAACAACTACAGCCTCAATCACTAAAAGTAAATAGTTCAGATCAATTATCGCCTCACGATAACATTATTCAAGCGATGAATGAGATCTGGAATAAAGACTGGAAATTGGATGACCTAGCTGACAAATTGCATTTTAATAAATATTATCTCTGTCATTTTTTTAAAAAGGAATTTGGCGTGACCGTTCAAGAGTATATTTTACAGCGAAGAATGTTTGAAGCGATGAAAATGTTACATTATAAAAATTTAACAGTACAGCAAATTGCAGAATATGTAGGGTTTCAATCAGCATCAAGTTTTATTCGTCGATTTAAAAATCATGTAGGTGTTACACCGAATCAATATCGTAAAAGTAAACGAAAATAGTTTCTTATGTCTTCTGTAAAGTTTCAACTTGACAAACCTATTTCGAAACGATTATGATATAAGCAATTGAGTTTCCAATCGGATATGATCAAGGCTTATGAAGGAAAGAGTAGTTAAGAAACACTAGGCAAGAGAGAGGATTTCTAGGCTGGAAGAATCCTTACTAGATGACTTAACGAAAAACATTCTGGAAGCTTTATATCGAAAGGATAGTAGGTATAAACGTAGGCAGGCGTTAACTGTGTAAGTGGAAGTGTCAATGTATGATGGGACGCTTCAACTAGGGTGGCAACACGGGTGAACTCTCGTCCCTTTTGTAGGGATGGGAGTTTTTTATATGTTACTAAACGGGCGGGTTACGCTCTTTCATCATAAGTACATAATGAACCAATCAAAGGGGGACATTGATATGAAAGCGCCACGTGGAACACAAGACCTATTGCCAGGAATCACTGAAAAATGGCAATACGTAGAAGAAACATTAAAGGATTTAAGTAGAAGATTCCATTATCAAGAAATTCGAACACCTATTTTTGAACATACTGAATTGTTTCAACGCGGTGTAGGTGATACAACGGATATTGTACAAAAGGAAATGTATACCTTTTTCGATAAAGGCGAGCGGTCGATTACGCTCAGACCAGAAGGGACAGCATCTGTTGTGCGTTCGTTTGTTGAACATAAAATGCATGGTTTACCGAATCAGCCGACAAAGCTATTTTATACAGGTCCAATGTTTAGATACGAACGTCCTCAACAAGGTAGAATGCGGCAATTTGTGCAATTTGGGATAGAAGCATTAGGTAGTTCAGATCCTGCCATTGATGCAGAAGTCATTTCCCTAGCGATGAATTGTTATAAAGAACTTGGCTTACAATCGCTAAAACTCGTTCTAAATAGCTTAGGTGATCAAGAAAGTCGCGAAAGTCATCGACAAGCATTAATTGACCACTTTGCCCCGGTTAAACCGGAATTATGTCACGATTGTCAAACACGATTAGAACAAAATCCATTGCGTGTCCTAGATTGTAAAAAAGACCGAGATCATCCCAAAATGGCTGATGCACCAGCGATCCTAGATTACTTAAATGACGATTCACGTTTATATTTTGACAAAGTGAAACAATATTTAGACGCGATGGGCATCCCTTACGAAGTCGATCCAAATCTGGTTCGCGGACTTGATTATTACAACCACACGGCTTTTGAAATTATGAGCGATGCAGAAGGATTTGGCGCTATCACTACATTATCAGGTGGCGGTCGGTATAATGGGCTTGTTGAAGAATTAGGTGGACCTGAAACACCAGGCATTGGTTTTGCGTTAAGTATCGAACGATTATTAATGGCGTTAGATGCTGAAAATGTGACATTACCGCTTGAAGAAGGACTTGATGCTTATGTCGTTTCTTTAGGTGAACAAGCTGATCTACAAGCAGCTCAAATTGTAAATGATTTGCGCATAGCTGGCATTCAAGTTGACAGGGATTATCAAGACAGAAAAATTAAAGGACAATTCAAAGCGGCTGATCGCCTCAAAGCACGCTTTGTGCTGGTATTAGGGGAAGAAGAATTAGCTAATCACCAAATTTCGGTGAAAAATATGGAAACTGGCGATCAAGAGACTGTTGCCATTGATCAATTAACTGAGCATATGAAAGCAATCGTATAAGGGGGACAACAAACAATGAACCGAACATTAGCAGGACATATAAGAAAATCGAATGTAGAGCAAGAAGTTTTATTAAAAGGGTGGGTACAAACGCGTCGTGACCTCGGAGAACTCATTTTTATCGACTTGCGAGATCGTTCAGGTGTCGTACAAGTTGTGTTTAATGCAGAATTTGATCAAGAGGCACTAGCAACCGCTGATAGTGTTCGAAGCGAATACGTTCTTGAAGTGAAAGGTAAAGTGGTAGAGCGTGACTCTGAAACCGTGAACCCAAAAATTGAAACAGGGGATATTGAGGTGATCGCTTCTGACATTACTGTATTAAATGAAGCGAAGACACCACCATTTTCATTAACTGACGATATGGACGTATCTGAAGATGTTCGATTGAAGTATCGTTATTTAGATTTGCGTCGTGAAGAGATGCAAGAGACATTCAAGTTACGTCATCAAACTACACAATCGATTCGCTCATTTTTAAACAGCGAAGAGTTTTTAGAAATGGAAACACCGATGCTGACCAAAAGTACACCAGAAGGCGCGCGTGACTATTTAGTACCGAGTCGTGTTCATGAAGGTTACTTTTATGCATTGCCACAATCACCGCAATTGTTCAAGCAACTATTAATGGTGTCTGGATTTGAAAAGTATTATCAATTCGCTCGTTGTTTCCGGGATGAAGACTTACGAGCAGATCGTCAGCCCGAATTCACGCAAATCGATATCGAAACATCATTTATGTCTATGGATGATATTTTGGATATGACGGAACGAATGATGAAAAAAGTCATGAAAGAAGTAAAAGGGATTGATATCAATACACCTTTTACACGCATGCCTTATGATGAAGCAATGGAGCGCTTCGGATCGGATAAACCAGACGTTCGCTTTGGTATGGAATTAGTCAACTTGTCTGAAACCGTCAAAGACTCTGGCTTCAAAGTATTCCGTCAAGCGATTGAGTCAGGCGGAAAGGTGAGTGCGATCAACTTACAAGGAAAATCAGAACAATACTCTCGTAAGGATTTAGATGACTTAACTGACTTTGCTAAGATTTACGGTGCTAAAGGATTAGCATGGCTAAAAGTAGAGGCTGATCAATTAACAGGCCGATTGCCAAATTCTTTTCTGAAGAAGAGCAGAACACCTTCCGCCAACTTTTAGATGCAAAAGCAGGTGACATCTTATTCTTTGTTGCTGATAAGAAACAAGTAGTATACGATACATTGGGAGCACTTCGTCTAAAGTTTGCGAAGGAGCATGATTTAATCGATGAGAGCCAATATGCCTTTTTATGGATTACCGATTGGCCATTATTAGAATATGATGAAGATGATGGGCGTTATCATGCGGCACACCATCCATTTACTATGCCGTATGAAGCCGATTTAGACAAATTAGATTCAAATCCAGGTGAAGTCCGTGCACAAGCATATGATCTTGTGTTGAATGGTTATGAACTTGGTGGCGGTTCGTTACGTATTTATCAAAAAGAATTGCAGGACCAAATGTTTAAACATCTCGGTTTTTCTGAGGATGAGGCAGAAGAACAGTTTGGTTTCTTATTAGAAGCCCTAGCGTACGGAGCGCCACCACATGGTGGTATTGCCTTTGGCTTTGATCGTTTGATCATGATCTTAGCAGGACGAAGCAATTTACGTGATACGATTTTATTCCCGAAAACAGCCTCTGCTTCTGACTTAATGACAAATGCGCCAAATGCAGTTGATCCGAAACAGTTAAAGGAATTACATTTACGACTTCGTTAAATTGATCGAATTTGGTACGAAAGGTAGCATTTACTAACAAAAATTACTAATTGATCGACTTGAAACAGATGAAATTCTATGCTATGATTTACTTACAATCAATCAAATCCTGATGTGTCCGTCGAAGAATTGCTGTTTTGACCGAACACTTTGATACATTGGGAGCTCGGAGTTCTTGTATGGTGTGCATGCCACCTACTTATTGATATAGTGGACGCATGAAGTACAAGACAGAGCACCCACCTGCCTCGAGCGGGATCAAAACATCATGTAGGCCGACGGCACAATTGGGATTAGTGATGAAATGTACACGCAACACATCCATCGAAACGGTGGGTGTGTTTTTGTGTGGCTCTAAAATATATGTTGGGGTATCAGTCATTTTCTAATGTATGATCTTATACACGGACTCAACTTCTCTGAACTCGTAAAACTCGTTCAGCGTGATTTTCGTTTCGCGAGAGTTCCCGCAGGCGTCATCGCCTATCGCTCATCATCACGCTAAAGTCGTTTGTATTGCTTTAGTCCATAACAATGTTCGTAAATGATATGAAAAAACGAGGCTGGGACAAAACTAAACAGCAAGAGCAAGAATCCGAACAATTTTGCCTAAGTGGTATGTAAACTTAAACTTTAATGTTCGGATTTTTCCTTTTTAATTACTCTTTTGTCCCAGCCTCGTTGATAACGAAATATTCTTTTTGTCCTCATCTCTTTCGATGTTATTTGGCAACTTGTTCTAGATTACCGTTTTTATCCATGCGGAATTTTGGGATAGGGCGAGAATCTTCCTCATCGAATACAACCATTTTCCTTGCCCGTTCCACAATTTGCATAAATGCTTGATAATCTTCTTTCATCGTAGTTAACTCTTGTTGCAGTTCTTTGATTCTTTTTTCTTGTGTCGTTACTTTTTCTTGTAATTGCTGTTTTTCCTGTACAAGTGCTTGATTTTGTTGTTGCGATTGTTTCATAACTTGTTGATCATTTTTTAGACGCTGTAAATATTGAATCACTTGATCTAGTTGAACATCTGGCTGATCTTGCTGCATACTATGAATCACTGGCTGTTCGTCTGGTTCTTGTGGAATAGGTAAGGATTCCGATGGTTGTTCCCAATTTAGAATCGGGAATGTCTCGCTTTCATCAACAGTTTCAACGTCAATAAATTCGGATTTATTATCGTCTACGAAAGTAGATACGTTGTCGCTTGTTGCCGTTTGTTGCTTTTGATTTTGTTTCGCGAGCGCTCGTTTACGTTCTTTTCGTTGGCGTTTAGCTATTTGTATCGCTTGTTCATAATTTTGACGGACTTCCGCATTCCAGCGAAAACCACAAGCGGCAGAGGTACGGTTTAATTTGTCGCCGACTTCTTCAAAAGCTTGTAATTGCGTGCTTCCTTCTCGAATATGGCGTAACACCGTTTCTGCCAATAATAGATCATCCTCATGTGACCATGCGTCTTGACGTACTTTCGTCATCTGTTTTCACTCCTGTCTTTTCTGGTTCATCGTTTCTTTCATCTATTGGTTGCTGATTTAATAGATTGGTAATTAGCACCTGTCGTATAAAAACTTATTACCTATTGTGACCAGTTCGGAGTGATTTAAACATTATTTTTTTATCTTTTCATAAATTTGCTTTAATGACTTCTCGAACTTACCGGTATCTTTCGGATGATAGTATTGTTTTTGTTTGAGTTTATTTGGTAAATATTGTTGTTCTACCCAGCCACTTTCGTAAGCATGTGGGTATTTATAATCCACACCACGTCCTAATGTTTCAGCTCCTTTGTAATGAGCATCTTTCAAATGTATGGGAACATCACCCGTATCCCCTGCGCGAATATCAGAAAGAGCTGCATCCATTGCTTTATAAGCCGTGTTCGATTTCGGTGATAAACAAAGTTCAACAATGGCAACAGATAGCGGGATTCGGGCTTCAGGAAATCCAATGCGCTCTGCTGTTTCTACTGCTGCTAAAACACGAGGACCAGCTTGAGGATTAGCGAGTCCAATATCTTCATATGCACAAACGAGCATGCGTCTGGCAATACTGTCTAAGTCACCTGCTTCAATTAAACGAGCGAGATAATGGAGACTTGCATCGACATCACTCCCGCGAATTGATTTTTGAAAGGCAGATAACACATCATAATGAGCATCTCCACCGTTGTCATGGGAAAAGCTTTTTTTCTGCATACAAGCTTCTGCAGTGGCGACATCAATGACAATCGTTTCATCGTTCGTTCGCGGTGTAGAAAATGCAGCGAGTTCCAATCCATTTAACGCTGCTCGCAAATCACCATTGGCTGCATTCGCAAAGTGTTCTAACGCCTCATCTTCAATCGTTAACGGCATATCCCCTAAACCATTTTCTTCGTCATTCAAAGCCCGATCGATCGCTTGATACATATCCTCTGCTTCCAATCGATATAATTCAAAAATATGCGAACGACTACGAACGGCAGGGTTGATTGAATGATATGGATTACTCGTCGTACAACCGATAAGTGTGATGAGATTGGATTCGACATGAGGTAGTAAAAAGTCTTGCTTTGCTTTATCGAGTCTGTGAACCTCGTCAAGAATGAGAACAAGTTCACGAGACATTTTGGCTTCTTCCACTGCGACTTGCATATCTTTTTTACGATCAATAGCTGCATTTAATATTTTATAGCGAATACCTAACTGTTGGCAATTCCGATTGCAAGTGATGTTTTTCCCGTACCAGGTGGCCCATAAAGCACCATTGAATGAAGTCGGTCTGCTTCGACCATCCTGCGAATCATTTTTCCTTCGCCAACGAGATGTGATTGACCAATCACGTCATCAATGTGTTGCGGGCGCATTCGAAACGCTAACGGTTGTTTGACCATATATTTTTCGTCCTTTCTTTTTTACTTTGCACATATTTGTTCTGCTTGGATCATTTCATCAATGATCAGTAGCTTAAGCACGTATCTTGACAATTTTCGCTAATATTTATTAAGATATTTTAGTATGTATCACTTTTACGTACACGAGCGTATATCATTAGTATATCATTCATGCTATAATAACAATAAATAGGAAGTCTTTAAACGATAGGTTCGAATATACTCGAATGAGATGGAAAAAATGAGGTGTAAGTATGAAGATTTCGACTAAGGGAAGATATGGGTTAACGATCATGATCGAACTTGCGAGAAATGAAGGAACAGGCCCAATGTCATTGAAAATGATTGCTCAAGAAAATGGGCTTTCTGAGCATTATTTAGAACAGCTTGTAGCCCCATTACGTAATGCATCACTTGTAAAAAGTGTTCGTGGTGCGTACGGTGGTTATGTATTGGCACAAAAACCAGGTGAGATTACAGCTGGTGATATTATTCGTATTCTTGAAGGGCCGATTACACCAGTAGAAGGAATTGAAGAAGAAGAACCGGCTAAACAAGAGTTATGGATCAAAATTCGCGATGCGGTCAAAAATGTGTTAGACACAACGACCCTTGAAGATTTATCAAACTATGGGCAAAAAGGTGTCCAAGATCCATATATGTTTTATATCTAAGCGAATGTAATGATGCAAGCGATTATTGTGATATAGAAAGAAGGGTTGGAGAATGGAAGCCATTTATTTAGATCATGCTGCAACAACGCCGATGCACCCGAAAGTGATTGAGGCGATGACAACTGTTATGCAAGATACTTTCGGCAATCCTTCTAGTATTCATGGGTTTGGTAGACAAGCAAGAAAGCTTCTCGATCAAGCAAGACGAGTCGCTGCCCAATCAATTAACGCTAATGAAAAAGCTATTACGTTTACGAGCGGTGGAACAGAAGCGGACAATCTTGCATTATTAGGTGTCGCCTATGCGAATCAAGATAAGGGAAAGCATATTATTACAACGAAAATGGAACATCATGCTACCCTTCACACAGCAGAACATTTAGAAAAACAAGGCTTTTCAGTCACTTACCTTGATGTCGATGATGCAGGTCACATTCAACTCGATCAATTTGATGAAGCACTTACGGATCAAACCATCTTAGTATCTGTTATGATGGTGAATAATGAAACAGGAGTGATTCAACCGGTCGAGGAAATTGGTGAAAGACTCGCTAATCATCAAGCTTATTTTCATAGTGACGCTGTTCAGGGCTTTGGGATGATACCGATTGATGTTGAACAAATGCAAATTGATTTATTAACCGTATCCTCCCATAAAATCAATGGGCCAAAGGGCATCGGTTTTTTATATGCAGGTACAGAAGTTATCCTTGATCCACGTCAACATGGTGGTGAACAAGAACGCAAGCGCCGTCCGGGTACCGAAAATGTAGCAGGAATCGTAGGATTTCAACAGGCGATTGAACTTGTCAATGAACATCGCTATGAAAACTATGAAACATACGCAAATTATCGAAAGCAATTTTTAAACACTTTAGAGGATGAAGGTGTTGATTTTACTGTAAACGGGGACCTTCAAAAGACGGTTCCCACCATTGTAAATATTAGCTTTCCTGGCGCCAATGTAGAAGCGATGTTAACCAATTTTGACTTAAGTGGTGTTGCAGCTTCAAGTGGTAGTGCTTGCACGGCTGGTTCTGTAGAGCCATCCCATGTATTGTGTGCGATGTTCGGTGAAGATCATCCATCTACAACGAATTCGATTCGATTCAGTTTTGGTTTAGCCAATACAGATGAAAATGTAACCAAAGCAGCCCAAAAGGTTGCTGCCATTATTCATCGATTAACATCGATGTAAAGATAAAGGTGGTGAAAAATAATGAAACAACCAGAGGATACACGTGTCGTTGTTGGCATGAGTGGAGGTGTCGATTCATCCGTGACAGCCTTACTCTTAAAACAACAAGGTTATGATGTTGTCGGTATTTTTATGAAAAATTGGGATGACACCGATGAAAATGGTGTATGTACAGCTACAGAAGATTACGATGATGTCGTTCGTGTTTGTAATCAATTAGATATTCCTTATTATGCGGTAAACTTTGAAAAGGAATATTGGGATAAAGTGTTTACGTACTTTTTGGATGAGTACCAAGCGGGTAGAACGCCAAATCCTGATGTAATGTGTAATAAAGAAATTAAATTTAAAGCTTTTCTTGAACATGCACTTACCCTTGGTGCAGATTATGTGGCTACGGGTCATTATGCGCAAGTCAGACGAGACACAGATCGTGTGGAAATGTTACGCGGTGAAGATGATAATAAGGATCAAACGTATTTTCTTAATCAACTGTCTGAAGATGTTCTGCGTAAAGTAATGTTTCCACTTGGCCATTTGCCAAAAGAAGAAGTGCGACAATTGGCATATGACCATGATTTAGCAACAGCGAATAAGAAGGATAGTACGGGTATCTGTTTTATCGGGGAACGTAATTTCAAAGAGTTTCTAAGTGAATATTTGCCCGCACAACCTGGCAAAATGATGACGTTAAGCGGTGAAGTCAAAGGGGATCACGATGGTTTAATGTATTATACAATCGGTCAACGCCAAGGACTTGGTATCGGTGGTCCAGGTGGTCCGTGGTTTGTTGTGGGTAAAAATGTACAAGATAACATTTTATATGTCGGTGAAGGCTATCATAACGATGCCTTGTATTCTGACGGCTTATTAGCAACAGAAATCAACTGGATTAACGAAACACCTCTTGAACCATTTACTTGTACAGCTAAATTTAGGTACCGTCAAAAAGATAGTGTAGTAACGGTTTATCCACAATCAGATATGACAGCAAAAGTGGTGTTTGAACAGCCAGAACGTGCTGTCACGCCAGGTCAAGCAGTTGTATTTTATCAAGATGAAGTCTGTCTCGGTGGCGGTACCATAGATGAAATTATGAAAAATAATCAGTATCTTGATTATGTAGGTTAAGGCAAGGGACAGTCCTGAATATCGGCTGTCCCTTACTTATTTTACAACCCTACAAATCGTTTAATTGAAAAGGATGTTTGTAGTGTATCTTCTTTTGAAACGCTATTTTCTCGATTTTTCTTATGATAAAATAAAAAGATAATCAGAAGTAAAGAACTTGTGGAGGGTAACAACTATGACAGAGATGGATCCAGGCATTCAATATATGCAAGGAGGAAAATTGGAAGAAGCAGCGAAATATTTTACAGAGGCGATTGAAAAGCATCCAGATGATCCGGTGCATTATATTAACTTTGGCAATTTACTTTTACATATGAATGATTACGAACGGGCGGTGCGTTTTTATTCACGCGCAGTAGAACTTGATGACAAAGCAGCGACTGCACATTATGGATTAGGCAATGCTTATTTTGAACAGGAGCAATATGACCAATCGAAACAACACTTTCAACAAGCGTTACAATTAGGACTAGAAGAGGCAGATACTTATTTTATGCTAGGTCTATGTTTCTTATATGATGAGCAGTTCAAATTAGCCTTGCCATATTTACAACGTGCAGTTGAACTGGATGAAGAAGATGTCGATATGCAATTCCAATATGGACTCGCCTTAGCGCAAACCGAACAGTTGGACCATGCAAAGGAAATCTTTCATCAAGTGCTTGAGATGGAAGCAAATCATAGTGATGCGTATTATAATTTAGGTGTCGTCAGCCTCTTTGAAGAAGACATTGATCAAGCACTTACCTATTTCAATCAAGCTTTAGAGATTCAACCCGAGCATGTCTTGGCGGCGAACGGAAAACAGCAAATTGAGAAAATGCTAGAAGACAATCAGTAAAGGAGTATTTTAGCAATGGAAATGCAATCGAACGAGGCTCAAAGGAATTTCATTAAGGGAGAAATGATCTATACCATTTTTGAAAATCAAAAAGAGCATTTCTCAATTGCTAAAATTAAAATCGTCGAAACCAATCAGCCTATCGATGATGCCGAGGTTGTAGTGAAAGGATATTTTCGTAGACTTGATCCAGGTGAGACGTATGAATTTTATGGTCGAATGGTTGAACATAAGAAATTCGGTCGTCAATTCCAAGTCGAAAGTTACCAGCGATTCTTGCCACAGTCAAAAGAAGGAGTTATTGCCTATCTCTCTAGCGATTTATTCCCTGGTGTAGGTAAAAAAACGGCAGAACGAATTGTTGATACATTAGGAGAGACAGCTTTATCAAAAATATTGGATGATGAAGCAGTACTCGATAAGGTAAAAGGCATTCCAAAAGAAAAACAAAAGAAAATCTATCAAATTTTACATGAGAATCAAGGGTTCGAACAGATCGTTGTCGAATTAACAAAGTATGGTTTCGGCTTAAAAATGGCTCAGAAAATGTATAGTGAATTTCAAGATGAAACCCTTTCTATATTGGAAGATAACCCTTATCGGTTTGTATTTGCTGTCGAAGGGTTTGGTTTTCTAAGAGCTGACCAAATGGCTCGCCAAAAAGGTACAACACTTGATCATCCATCGCGCATTCAGGCAGCTTGTATGTATTTACTACAACATAGTATTCAAGATGGTCACGTGTACTTACCGTTAGAGGTATTATTGGAACAGATGGATGAGCTACTGGAAGGTGAAGCGAATCAAATTGATGCGGAGAAAATGACCGAACAGATCGCTACATTAAATAAAGAAAAACAAATGATTATTATGGATGAAAAAGCTTACTTGCCATCACTGTATTACTCAGAAACGGGCTTTTGCACGCAAGTAAAACGAATAAGCGATAAGTCGTTAGAGAATACCTTCACGGATGCAGAATTATTAAAAATTGTTGGCGAAATTGAAGAGGAAGAAGTTCTTAGTTATGGCAAAGAGCAATATCAGGCAATTGAAACAGCATTAAGTGAAAAAATCATGATTCTTACCGGAGGGCCAGGGACCGGAAAAACAACCGTTATTAAAGGCATTCTTCAAGCGTATGCAGCGATACATGAACATTCCTTGGATATTAATGATTATGATGAACCTGATAATTTCCCATTTGTGCTGACTGCACCTACTGGCCGTGCTGCCAAGCGGATGAAGGAGTCAACTGGTATTCAAAGTGTGACGATTCACCGTTTGCTTGGATGGGATGGGCAAGAATCGTTTGAAAAAGATGAAGAGAATCAATTAAAAGGAAAAATATTAGTGATAGATGAATTTTCCATGGTGGATATTTGGCTAGCTTATCAATTATTCCGTGCGATTCCGAGTGATATGCAGGTCTTGATTGTAGGAGATGAAGATCAACTTCCGTCTGTTGGTCCGGGGCAAGTGTTAGCTGATCTCTTACAAAGTGAAGTCATTCGATCCATTCAACTGAAAGAAGTTTACCGGCAAAAAGAAGGTTCAAAGATCATTCAGATCGCACACGATATTAAAAACGGACAGCTCGAGCAAGAAACTTTGACGAAAGCTAGTGATTTTAATTTCTTTCCGAGTAACGATGACCAAATTGTCGATATGGTTAGTCAAATTGTCAAGAAAGCGACGGAAAAAGGTGTCGATATTCGTCAAGTACAAGTGCTGGCTCCTATGTATCGTTCAAAAGCTGGGATTCATAAATTGAATGACGAATTGCAACGTGTGTTAAACCCGCCAAAACCAGGATTGCGTGAAATGCCATTTGGGGATGTCGTTTACCGTAAAGGTGATAAAGTGATCCAACTTGTTAATCAGCCAGAAGACGGGGTGTTTAACGGTGATATCGGTGAAGTGGTTGCCATTTTTGAAAAGGATGAAAATCAAGAACAAGAAGAACAACTCGTTGTAGAATTTGATGAAAAAGAAGTTGCTTATACGAAAGGTGACTTATTAAATATTATGCATGCCTTTACGACGTCCATTCACAAAGCACAAGGTAGTGAATTTTCTATTGTCGTGATGCCGGTGATTTCAGGATACCGTCGTATGTTACGGAAAAATTTACTGTATACTGCGATAACGCGTGCGAAACAATCACTGGTAATTTGTGGAGATAAACAAGCATTTTTACGCGGTGTAAAA
>NZ_APML01000022.1 GCF_000359605.1 Gracilibacillus halophilus YIM-C55.5 | reverse complement strand
CCCCCTCATCTTTTTCATTGATATGTTCATAACGATTCTATTTCAATTCGACATACTCATCAAGAAGCTTTTGATATAATGAAGGATTACAAGCAATAATTGTGTTATTTTCCAAAAGCTGTACAGGCTGACCGTTTGCTTGTCGAGTGACTCCATTGACTTCGTGAAGTATCACCATACCACCCGCAAAGTCCCACGGTGATAACCTCATTGTAATATAACCATCAAGAATTCCTTCAGCAACAAACGCAAACTCTAGTGCAGCAGAGCCATACGATCTTGTTCCTCGACTGTCCTTAATGAGTTGCTGAATTTTCTTTTCATTTACACGCCGATTCTGACAAGCTAAAGAACTATTCATGGCAATAATACTACTTTCCAATTGTACATCTCTTGGTAGTGGAGAAAGTTTCGCCTCATTTTTAAAGGCTCCTTTTCCTCGTAAAGCCGTGTACAAGACATCATCCATTACATTATAAATGATACCAATTTCACCAACCCCATGGTCATATATTCCTATCGAAATAGCAAAATGACGTTTCTGATGTACAAAATTCATCGTCCCATCAATAGGATCTATTATCCATATCGTTTGGTTAAGATGGGTAATATGATCGCCAAACCCCTCTTCTCCCAGTAATAGATGATCTGGATAATAAGTGCGTATCTTTTCGGCGAAAAATTGTTCAATATGTTTATCTACAGCGGTAACTAAATCGTTTGCATTAGATTTTGTTTCAATCTTATAATCTTGATGTAATTGTTCTTTGATTAGGTTACCTGCTTGGTACACCCATCTTTTGGCTTGTTCAAAGATGGATTCTTGAATGGATGACTCCATAACATTTCCTCCATTCCTAACGAAAGTATTTCTATTTTAGCAAAAATTTGATTCGTTGAAAAATCATTGTCATTCCCTGTATACTATTGATAGACATATACAAGTTGATATATTAAAACAAAAGGGTGAATATAATGACGTTTGAAGGATTTCAACCAAAGGATTTTGATACTTTTGCAATTGAAGGTTTAGACGAAAGGATGGAAGCTATTCAAGAGCGCATCCAGCCTAAATTCCAAGTAATCGGAGACGCATTAGCAGATGATTTATCACAGTTGGTTGGCCAAGAAATGCATCTTCATATTGCCAAACACGCTAGACGAACAGTCAATCCGCCCGATGATACATGGATGGCCCTAGCTGCCAATAAAAGAGGCTATAAAAAGCACCCCCATTTCCAAGTCGGTCTATGGCAGGATCACTTATTTATTTGGCTTGCTTATATTTATGAGTTTGAAAATAAAACTACAGTTGCGCAACAATTTTTACAAGATCAAGATGATATAGAAACCAACATACCGAATGATTTCGTTTTATCACTCGACCATACAAAGAATCAATCCATGCCGTTCACAAATGAAAATCTCTCGCATGCTTTAGATCGTTTGAAAAACGTAAAAAAAGCTGAATTTTTAATCGGAAAAAATATCGACCGTCATAACCCTATACTTCAAGATGGTGACAAACTTCTTCAGGAAATCAAACAAACGTTTGACACATTAGCACCATTGTATCGGTCTACGATCAAGTGACCTATATTTTATATTGACTGATAACTTTTTCTATGTAAGAACTGGAAAATATGCTCGCTGCGCAATCAACAAATGTTGCTTTTCTCACAGTGACATATTTTCCAGGTGTTTGTTCATCACATGCGCACAATATCTTGTTGTTCAAGTGTTTTTGCCTGTTTGATCACTCGAAATGGGATATAACCTGATTGCTTCTCAAACTTTTTATCTAACTGTTTTTCCTCACTCTTTGAAGGAACAATTTCTTTATAACGATTATAGGCAGCTATTAAATCTTGTTTTTTAACGCCTTTTTCATAGGCTTTTTCAATGATTGAGTAATAGTTGACAACATCAATGACTTCTTGTGTAGACCAAGATTCATCAATTGGATAACTATAATTCAAATCCCTCATCCTTTCTTATTCGGGTAATTGGATCGTATGTGGATCGGCTATTTCATATCCTTTATCACGCAAACCTTTCACAATATCATCTAACGCTTCTGCTGTCCATTCACGATCATGCATTAATAAGTTTGCACCAGGTTGTAACAATGAATAATCAACACCAGCTTCAGGACCTTTACCAGTAATCATAGCTTCCGTTAACTTTTCTGCATCCATATATGGTTTAAAATAATCGTAGCCGTATGTCCAATTCATTAATAACATTCCTTTATCTGCTACTAACTTTTTAACGTGATCTGTGTTAGCCCCATGTGGCGCACGGAAGAATTTCGGTGTCTCACCAGTAATTTGCTTAATGACATCATTAAGCTTTACAATTTCCTGTTTTTGCGTTTTTGAATCAACTTCAGTTAATCGCGTATGATTGTACGTGTGATTGCCAATTGCAAATCCCATCTCATGGATTTTCTTCAATACGTTTTTCTGCTTTTCAGTTTCAAGAAAATGTCCATTAACAAAAAAGATTGCTGGTGCATCTAATACTTTTAACGTTTCTGCCATTTCTATCGCATATTCTTTCGGGGCATCATCAATAGTTAGCAATACGACTTGATCATTTGTCTCTTCTTTTAGCGGTTTAAGAAGCCAATTATCATTCATACGATAAAGCGTTTCCTTTTTTCGGTTTGTCGTCTTTTGCTCATCCTCATTTGTTTCCGCAGCTTGATTATTCTCTTGTTTTTGATCTTCGGGATTTTCTTTCTTTTCTGTTTCCTGCTGTCTGTTTTCTTTCTGATTTTGATCGGTTGAATCCATATTTTGAGTCGAGTTACAACCGACCAAAATCGTTAACGTAAGAACAACTAAGATCATGAAAAACTGTTTCACGATGAACAATCCCTTCGTGTAATGTCTCTGATTGAGGTTTTATCCGAACAAAAAGAGCCTGCTTACATAGCAGACTCCTTCGCATGTTATTTTACGATATGAATCGGAGAACCCATCGCCACTTCTGCAGCTTCCATTGTAATTTCGCCAAGCGTTGGGTGAGCATGAATCGTCAATGCTAAGTCTTCTGCTGTCATTCCAGCTTCAATCGCTAATCCAAGCTCAGATACCATATCACTTGCATTTGGGCCTGCAATTTGTGCACCAATGACAAGTCCATCCTCTTTGCGTGTAACAATATTTAAGAAACCATCCGCTTCATTTAATGACAATGCTCGGCCGTTGGCACCAAATGGAAATTTCGATGCATTCACTTCATACCCTGCTTCTTTTGCGCTCTCCTCCGTATGACCAACAGAAGCTAGTTCTGGATCCGTAAAGGCAACAGCTGGAATAGCAAGATAATCAATTTCAGCATTCTCACCAGCAATAGCTTCAGCAGCAATCTTACCTTCATAAGAAGCTTTATGCGCAAGCGCTGGTCCTTCAACAATGTCACCAATAGCATAAATCGTATCAACATTTGTACGACATTGTTTGTCGATTTGAATAAAGCCCTTATCATTCATGTCAACACCGACTTGTTCAAGGCCTAATTCATCAGTGTTTGGCTTACGACCAACAGTCACAAGAACATAATCCGCTTCGATCGTTTCTTCTTTGCCATTCGCTTCATATGTTACTTTGACACCATCTTTTGTTTCTTCAACACCTTGTGCCATGGCTTTTGTCACAATATTTGCACCTTTATTTTTGAGTTTCTTCTTCACTAAATTGGTCATTTGTTTATCAAAGCCACTAAGGATATCGTCTAACCCTTCTAAAATAGTCACTTCTGTGCCAAAACTAGCATATGCAGCACCAAGTTCTGTCCCGATATAACCGCCACCGATGACAACCATTTTTTCTGGAATTTCATTTAAGCTTAACGCACCTGTTGAATCAAGTACGCGATCGGAATACTTAAATGTCGGCAATTCAATTGGTGTTGATCCTGTTGCGATAATGCAGTTATTGAAAGTATATGTCTGAGAATTTTTCTCATCCATCACTTTAACTGTGTTTTTATCAACGAAATAAACTTCACCTTGTACAATGTCTACTTTATTTCCTTTCAGTAAACCTTCAACACCGCCAGTTAATTTGTTTACAACTGAACCTTTCCATTCTTGAACTTTAGAAAAATCAACGGAAACATTTTCAGTTGTAATTCCCATTGATTCTTCGCCATGAGCGTGTTCATAGCGATGGCCAGCTTGAATAAGTGCTTTTGAAGGAATACACCCTACATTTAAACAAACACCGCCTACTGTTCCTTTTTCAACAACCGTAACTTTCTGACCGGTTTGAGCAGCACGAATAGCTGCTACATAACCGCCAGGACCAGCACCGACTACAAGAGTGTCTAATTCAATCGGAAAATCTCCAACTACCATTTATTACCCCTCCATCATAATAAGTTGTGGGTCTTCTAATAGACGTTTTACCTGATTTAATGCATGTTGTGCTGTAGCTCCATCAACAATGCGGTGATCGAAGCTTAGCGATAGTGCTAATACGGGAGCAACTACAATCTCTCCGTCACGCACAACAGGTTTTTCCCCAATACGTCCAATACCTAAAATCGCTGCTTCTGGATAATTGATAACCGGTGTGAACCACTGACCACCCGCTGAACCAATGTTTGTAATTGTGCAAGAAGCACCTTTCATTTCATTAGCGGACAAGCTTCCATCTCTTGCTTTTCCTGCTAATTCGTTGATTTCTTGAGAAATAGCAAAAATTGATTTAGAATCAGCATCTTTTACAACAGGTACAAGCAATCCTTTATCTGTATCAGCTGCAATACCAATATTGTAATAATGCTTATGAATAATTTCATCTGTTTCATCATCCACAGAAGCATTCAAAATTGGGTATTTGCTTAAAGCAGAAACTAACGCTTTTACTACGTATGGAAGATATGTCAACTTAATATCTTGTTCTGCTGCAATTGGCTTAAACTTCTTACGATGAGCAACAAGTTCCGTTACATCCACTTCATCATGAAGCGTTACGTGTGGTGCTTTATGTTTCGAGTTCACCATCGCATTGGCAATTGCTTTTCGAATACCACTCATTTTTTCACGTGTTTCAGGGAATTCGCCTGCTGGTGCTTCTTGAGTAGCTGTTGTTTCTTTCGGCTGATCAGTTGTTTCTGTCGCTTCTTCTGCCTGATCACCACTTAAGAATGCATCAATATCTTCTTTTAAGACACGATTATTTTTCCCTGTTCCTTGTACCTCTTCTATATTCACGCCATTGTCACGTGCATATTTTCGTACGGAAGGCATAGCAATCACACGCTTGTTTGGATCTTTAGCAGCTGGTGCTTGCTGTTGATCTGTTTTTTGATCCGTCTCTTCTGCTTGATCTTGTTTTGACTCTTCTGATTCACCTTCAGATTGGTCATCAGATGATTCTTCACCTTCATATCCTTCAGCGTCAATTGTGACAACTGTTTCACCAACGGTCGCTACTGAACCTTCGTCAAAATGTACTTCTTTAATCGTTCCATCAACTGGTGAAGGAATTTCAACTACTGATTTATCATTTTGTACTTCACAAAGCACGTCATCTTCTTTGATTTCATCGCCAGCTTTGACAAACCATTTTGCAATTTCACCTTCATGAATACCCTCACCAATGTCAGGCAATTTAAATTCATAAGCCATGGAAATGACCTCCCGTCTCTTTTTTATAGAGTCTGTAATCCGTTGTTGATTATTCGATTCAGGGTATAACGAAAGCTATCAATTAAAAATGGATAACTTCGTTTACTTTCTCGGTAATATCTTTATAATTTGGTAACCATACTTCTTCTGCTTGTGTAAATGCATATACAGTGTCTGGTGCAGCTACCGTCTTAATCGGTGCTTCTAAGTGAAGGATCGCTCTCTCTTGAATTTGTGATACAACATAAGAAGCGATACCAGCTTGACGTTGCGCTTCTTGTACCATCACAACACGATTCGTTTTCTGTACAGATTCAACGATGGTGTCAAAGTCAATTGGCATTACTGTACGTAAATCAATTACTTCGGCTTGAACACCATCTTGCTCTAACTCATCAGCCGCTTTTAATGCTGCATGAACCATCGCGCCATAAGCAACAATTGTTACATCTGTACCTTCACGTTTTACATTCGCTTTGCCAAGATCAACCGTGTAATCTTCATCAGGCACTTCTTCACGGAAAGAACGATATAACTTCATATGCTCCAGATATACGACAGGATCGTTATCACGTATAGAAGAAATGAGTAACCCTTTCGCGTCATATGGATTCGATGGAATAACAACTTTCATACCTGGTTGTTGTGTGATTAAGCCTTCCAATGAGTCCGCATGCAATTCCGGCGTATGCACACCACCACCAAATGGAGAACGAATTGTCACTGGCGCATTTTCTGTATTACCTGAACGATAACGTAGACGCGCCATTTGTCCATTGATCGCATCCATTGCTTCATAGACGAAGCCAAAGAATTGGATCTCTGGAACAGGTCTGAAACCTTGTGTTGATAGACCTGTAGACATTCCAATAATACCGGATTCAGCTAAAGGTGTATCAAAAACTCGGTCTTCACCAAATTCTTGTTGCAATCCTTCAGTCGCACGGAACACACCACCGTTTTGTCCGACATCTTCACCAAAGACGAGAACATTCTCATCGTTTTTCAACTCTGTGCGTAATGCTTCAGTGATTGCTTGAATCATCGTCATTTGAGCCATAGTTTACTTCGACTCCTTTTCTTTATATTCTTCTCTTTGTTCTTGTAAATGTGCTGGAAGCTCTTCATACATGTTGTCAATTAATTCTGTTACTTTTTGCTTCGGTTGCTCATCCGTTTTCTTAATTGCTGCTTTGATTTCCTCTTTTGCTTTTTCAATGACTTCATTTTCTTCGTCTTCTGACCATATGCCTTTTTCTTCTAAGTATTTACGGAAACGCACAATTGGATCACGTTGTTCCCATTCATTATCCATATCTTCTGTACGATAACGAGTCGGATCATCACCCGCCATTGTGTGTGGACCATAACGGTAAGTAAGTGTTTCGATGAGTGTTGGTCCCTCGCCATTAATGCCACGCTCTCTTGCAGCTTTTGTGGCAGCATAGACAGCTAATATATCCATACCATCCACTTGAATTCCTTCGATACCAGCAGCTATTGCTTTTTGCGCTAACGTATCTGCGGCTGTTTGTTTTTCAACTGGAACCGAAATCGCAAATTGGTTATTTTGTACTACGAAAATAGCGGGAGCTTGATAAGCACCTGCAAAGTTAATTCCTTCGTAGAAATCACCTTGAGACGTACCACCATCACCTGTATAGGTAATAGCAACAGAATTCTTACCACGCTTCTTAAGCCCCATAGCAACACCAGCTGCTTGTGTGTATTGTGCACCAATAATAATTTGTGGACTAAGTGCATTTACACCTTCTGGCATTTGGTTGCCATGATAATGCCCACGTGAGAAAAGAAATGCTTTGTATAATGGTAGTCCATGCCAGATTAATTGTGGAACATCACGGTATGCAGGTAAAATAAAATCTTCTTGCTCTAGTGCAAATTGCGTACCTAATTGTGATGCTTCTTGACCAGCTGTTGGTGCGTAGAAACCTAAACGACCTTGACGGTTTAGCGCAATGGAACGTTGATCAAGAATTCTCGTATAAACCATACGGTACATTAATTCTCTTAATTCTTCATCTGAAAGTTCAGGCATAGCATCTTCATTAACGACCTTACCTTCTTCATTCAAGATTTGAAACGTTTCGAACTGTTCTTCCATATTTTCTAATGTACGTTTCAAAGATATTCACCTCTTCCTTTCTTCATTGCAAATTATAATCATCAGGAATAGCTTTCCCAAAAGATTCAAAAATCTGTACCAAACATATCGTAATTGGTATACCTACATGCTTGTATCTAACTCAATCCAGCAGCATAAAAACTGTTACATTCTTATTAGCGAAATGGATTGGTACAATTTTTATTAAGTATAGTTTAGCTTATAGTGCTCAGTTGGTCAAACAGTTTGACACAAATAATATTATAATTTTTATATTTCCTATGCAACTAAAACTTTTCATTCACAATCATTATCGGTAACTGTTTCATCTATTTTTTTCATCTGTACCAATTTAAAATAAACAAAAATAAAAAACTTCCGCATGTTGCAGAAGTTTTAGTCTTGAACAATATTTAGATCGGCCTCTTGATAAAAATTAGCCTTTTGGTCATTATATGTATTTGTTAATTCATTGAATGTATCGTTTAATTCCATTAACGTTTCATATTGTTGATTGACCGTATTGATTAGATTACTCAATTCTTCCTCAGTTAAATCCTCTTTTTGAAACAATTCGTAGAGGGCTTTTTCTTCTTCTAGTGATACCATATAAGCATCATTTAATTCATAGTATGTTTGATACCGTTCTTCCATCGTTGTTATCATTTCATTTGCAGTCTCTTGCAACGGATCATCCAAATCAGAAACTAATTTTTTCGCTTTCAAAAATTCTTCCTCTGCGCTCTTCATGCTTTCTTTTTCATCAGCTAAGATTTTTTTTCTTTCTTCAATATTATTTAATGCTTCACCAGTCAATGATTCAATTTTGTCCAACTCATCTGCAGATAATTGAATTAATTCATTGTATATTTCTTGATCTCGTTCTTCTAACTCAGAAAACGTATCTTGTTTTTCAGCAAATGGCTGTTCTAACTCTACTGCTGTTTCTAGATGATCATACATTTTCTCAACGGTCGATTCTTGATTACATCCAATGAGCAACAGCATGGTGATCATCGTAACTAAAATGCCTAATTTTCTCATCTCCCAAATGTTCCTCCTAGTTTTATTCTCTATATTGACTCGTCTATTATAACATATGATGATAGGATTGACTCTAAAAATATTATATGAAGACAAATGAAAATTATGTTTTGCTTATACAACAATCCTATAATAACTTTAACTATATTTTTTTTATCAAATTCGTTATGATAATAAATGCAAAAGATAATTTATGGGGTGAAAAAATCATGATTACAATGGATGATATTGTGAAAGAAGGCAATCCCATCTTAACTCAAGTAGCAAAAGATGTGGAAATGCCACCATCAACAGATGATAAAAATACGTTAGAAGAGATGCTTACCTTTTTAAAAAATAGTCAAGATGAAGAAATCGCCGAAAAGTACAATTTGCGACCTGGCGTCGGTTTAGCGGCACCACAAATTGGGTTATCAAAACGAATGATGGCTGTGCATTTCACTGACTTTGATGATGTAGAATATAGTTACGGTTTATTTAATCCGAAAATCGTTAGCCATTCCGTTGCCCAAACGTATTTATCTGGAGGAGAAGGTTGTTTATCTGTTGACCGTGAAGTTCCAGGGTATGTTCCTCGCTATCGAAAAGTAACAATCAAAGCTACTGATTTGGAAGGAAATGAAATCACGTTAAAATTAAGAGGATATGCAGCGATCGTGTTTCAACATGAAATTGATCATCTAAATGGCGTCATGTTCTACGACCATATTAACAAACAAGATCCATTTCTTGCACCTGAAAACGCCAAACCATGCGATCAATAATCCATCGATATTGCTCATATAAGAAAGGAAAGCCTCCCTTCTTATATGAGTTTTAGTTTTTTTAGTCCATTGGCCAATCCGTTTGCTGAAACATCATCAGTTACAGCGTCCGCTTTTACTTTTAGTGGTTCTACACTATTGCCCATCGCTACGCCTACATTCACTTTCTCTAGCATCTCTTGATCATTTAACCCATCACCAAAAGCGTAAGTATCTTTCCAATCTAATCCAAGGTTATTGATAAATTGTTCAATACCATATGCTTTGGAACCAACGGCTGGTAATACATCACAAGAATACTCATGCCAACGGACAAAACGCATTTGTTCAAACTGCTTTTCGTAAGCTTCTTCTTTATCTTCATTAAATATTAAAGCTTGATAGATCGGCTGCGAACGATAAAAAGAGTCGTCATACTCCGGATGATCACGTTTCAAACTTTTCATACTTTCTTCAATATATCGATGATAAGTCACTGTTGATTTCATCGTATTTACTGATTGATACACGATTGGGTCATTTTGCTTAAGACTATAATCTTGCAACTTTTGTAACTGTTCAACAGGTAATGGATGGTCATGGACAACTTTTCCTTTATATACAACATACTGACCGTTAAAGCTTATGTAGGAATGAATCTGTAATTCTTGCATGATGTCTTGAAACATAAATGGAGCTCGTCCCGTAGCAATTACGACAGATGCACCATTTTTATGCAATTGATTGACGGCATCTTTCGTCGCTTTCGGAATGTTCTTATCGTGATCTGAAATCGTCCCATCAATATCTAAAAATATAATCGGTTGACTCATCGTTAGATCTCCTCACTTCTTTGTTCTATAGTTGTTCATGTAGCTGTATATACACTTCATATATTATAACATGAAAAAGCAAATGCATAAGGAATGCCTCATTGGCAAACCTATACATAATGAGTATGTAAGGACGCTTTGTAGAATTTCATTAACTGTTTGATTGGCTCAATGTCGTTCCAGAAAGAAAAAATATTTCAATTTATCAAACTTTTTTGTTTCAAATTTTTCCGAATCATACTATACTAGTTAGTAATAGGGATTGGATCGGTTCATTCTAACTACGTGCTTATCTTTCTATACTCATTATAGAAAGGAGTTCGAGGTAACCATGTTAAAACGGCTGAAAGAGAAGTTAAAAAGACGGTTACGTGATGTATTAAGGAAAAAAGGTGTGCCAACTACATTTCGTCGTTCAATGAAATTACAGCAATCAACCATAGAATCCAAAAAAGATAATGAATCGCAATAAGAAAGATAAAAGGAGAGATATAATGATATATAAAGTACTTTATCAAGATCGACCAGATGAAATTCCTGTTCGTGAAAATACAAAAGCTCTGTATGTTGAAGCAGATGCTGAACGGGAAGTTCGCCATTATTTAAAAGATCATCAAATTAATATCGAGTTCATCCAAGCATTAAACGAGGATCATTTGGCATACGAACAACAATCAGAAGATTTTAAAGTGGAGAACGCCTAATTATGAAATTTGTAAAAAATGATCAAACAGCTGTATTTGCCCTCGGTGGACTCGGCGAGATTGGAAAGAACACCTATGGCATACAGTTTCAAGATGAGATTGTCCTGGTAGATGCTGGAATAAAATTTCCAGAAGATGAACTATTAGGGATTGATTATGTCATCCCTGATTATACGTATTTAATACAAAATCAGGACAAAATCAAAGGCCTTTTTATTACTCACGGACATGAAGACCACATCGGTGGTATCCCTTATTTATTACGTGAGATTAATGTGCCGATATATGCTGGTAAATTAGCAGCAGGATTGATCCGCAATAAATTGGATGAACACGGATTATTACGTAGAACAAAATTACACACGTTTCAAGAAGATGATGTCATTAAGTTTCGTAAGACATCTGTATCTTTTTTTCGTACGACACATAGCATTCCGGATTCTTATGGTATTGTAGTTAAAACGCCGCCAGGAAATGTTGTTCATACAGGTGATTTCAAGTTCGACTTCACACCGGTCGGTGAACCTGCAAACATTGCTAAAATGGCAGAGATCGGAAAAGAAGGGGTATTATGCTTACTTTCCGATAGTACGAATAGTGAAGTTTCTGGCTTCACCTTATCAGAACGCGTAGTTGGTGACAGTATTCACGATATTTTCTCTCGGGTAGAAGGTAGATTAATTTTTGCTACCTTTGCGTCCAATATTCACCGCCTTCAGCAAGCTGTTGAAGCTGCGGTCAAAAACAATCGAAAAATTGCTGTATTTGGGCGGAGTATGGAAGCTTCCATTAAAATTGGATTGGAATTAGGTTATATTCGTGCTCCAAAGGATACGTTCATTGACGCTAATCAAATTAATCAACTACCCGCCGACGAAGTAGCCATTTTATGTACAGGCTCACAAGGTGAACCAATGGCCGCACTGTCTAGAATTGCAAATGGTACACACCGACAAATTCAAATGACACCTGGTGATACAGTCGTATTCTCCTCATCACCAATCCCTGGGAATACGATCAGTGTCAGTCGCATTATCGACCGTCTCTACCGCGCAGGAGCAGAAGTCATTCATGGACCATTAAATGACATTCATACGTCTGGACATGGTGGACAAGAAGAACAAAAATTAATGTTAAAACTTATTCAGCCGAAGTTTTTCATGCCGATTCATGGTGAATATCGTATGTTAAAAGAACATACAAAACTAGCAGAAGCATGTGGCGTCCCAACAAAACAAAGCTTCGTTATGGATAACGGAGAAGTATTAGCGCTCGGTAAAGATCATGCTTCCGTTGCTGGTAAGATTCCATCCGGTTCTGTTTATGTTGACGGTAGCGGAATTGGAGATATTGGAAATATTGTGTTACGAGATCGTCGAATATTATCTGAAGAGGGATTAGTGATTGTTGTCGTTAGCATCAATATGAAGGAGTTCCATATTGCATCTGGACCAGATATCATTTCAAGAGGTTTTGTCTATATGCGAGAATCTGAAGATTTAATTAATCAAGCTCAGAAAATCGTTGCCAAGCATCTTGAAAAAGTTATGGAACGACGAACAACACAATGGTCGGAGATCAAAAATGAAATTACCGATACAATTGCTCCTTTCCTATTTGATAAAACCAAACGACGTCCAATGATTTTACCAATCATTATGGAAGTCTAATGAAAACAAGCCCTAAGTGAACCAAACACTTAGGGCTTGTTTTTTAGTCTTCTACAACCAATTGCTTTTCGAATCTAGATATATCTTTATCGGCACCAATAACGATTAAGATATCATCTGCCTCAATCGTTTGGGTAGCCATCGGCGAAACATTAATACCTTTTTCATCTGCTTCTTTAATAGCAACAATATTACATCCATATTGAGCGCGAATATCAAGATCTACTAATGTTTTTCCATCCATCCGTTTTCCTGCTTTTACTTCCACGATACTGTGATCATCAGAGAGCTCTAGATGGTCTAAAATGTTGGTAGAAATGATGCTGTGCGCTATTCGTCTCCCCATATCTCTTTCAGGATGGACAACATAATCCGCGCCAATCTTCTTCAACACTTTTTCGTGGTAGTCATTCTGTGCTTTCACAGTTAATGTCTTAATACCAAGTTCTTTTAACATAATAGTAGTTAAAATACTTGCTTGAATATTATCACCGATCGCCACAATAACGTGTTCAATATTCCGTATCCCTAACTCTTTTAGAACTTTATCATCCGTTGTATCTGCAATTACAGCATGTGCAGCGATATCTTTAAATTCATCAATTTTATCTTCATCAGCATCAATCGCTAGAACGTCCATCCCTTCTTCACTTAATTCACGACATATACTGCCACCAAAACGACCTAGACCAATTACTGCAAACTCGCGTTTCATCATGATTCCTCCAACTTCCATAATCTCTAGAAAATTTTACTTTCATATTCATCATAGAGGCAAAATACAAAAAAGTAAACCAGATCATAACAATCTGATTTACGCATGAACTACAAGGCATCAAGCATATCAAACTGTGATTTCACAAGATGATAATATTCTCCCTCACGTTTCATTAATTCATCGTGATTGCCCTGTTCTAATATTTTTCCGTTTTCTAACACAATAATATTATCTGCTTCACGAATAGTCGATAATCGGTGAGCAATCATAATAGCCGTACGTCCGCTTAGAAGTCGCTTTAGCGCTTTTTGAATTTGCATTTCTGTTTCTGTATCAATACTGGCTGTTGCCTCATCTAATATAATAATGCGCGGATCTGCTAATAACGCTCGTGCAAATGAGAGCAATTGCCTTTCACCAGCAGATAAAATGTTCCCTCTTTCTTCTACTTCCGTCTCATATCCGCTGGAAAGTCGTTGTATAAATGCATCCGCACCTACTACACGAGCAGCTTCTTTCACATCATCATCTGTTGCATCTGGCCGACCAAATCGAATGTTTTCCATAATGGTCCCTGAAAAAATGAACGTATCCTGTAAAACGACAGAAATATTCGTTCGCAAACTATCTAAACGCATATCTCGAAGGTCATATCCATCAACATATACAGCACCTTCTGTCGGATCGTAAAATCGGCTAATAAGATTTGCGATGGTCGATTTACCAGAACCAGTATGTCCGACTAGCGCAACCGTTTGACCCTTTTTAATCTTTAACGAAATCTCGTGCAAAGCGATTCGATCATCGTCGTAGGAAAATTGTACTTGATCAAACGTGATGTTCCCTTGCATGTCTGTAAATGATTGGGCATGTTTCTTTTCTTTCACATTAGGTTCTTCATCTAAAAATTCAAAAATACGCTCTGATGAAGCCATTGCCACTAATAATTGATTATATATTTGCCCCAGCCTCGAAATAGGTTCCCAAAACATCCCTAAATAAAAAGCAAATGATACAAATGTTCCAATCTCTATCGTTTGATTCAAGATTAAGTGCGAGCCGTAAGCGATTAAAATAACGGTTCCAATAGCATTACTCATTTCTACAAACGGCCCAAAGTATGCACTCTTTTTCATCGCCGTTCTTTCTTTTTCAAAATTATCGGTATTTACACCATTGAAAAACTCGGTATTTTCTTTCTCTTGGGCAAAAGATTGTGTAATACGAATGCCTTGCATACTTTCATTTAAATGCGAGTTTAATCTTGACTTTTGAATCCGAACATCTTGCCATGAGCGACGAATCCGACGTCGTAACTTCGTCGAAATGAAAAACATGATGGGTAGAATCACCAAAACGGCTAAAGCAAGAGGTGGACTCAATACAAATAAGATGACAATGATGCCTGATAACATGACGACATCCATCAGTAAATTAATGATCCCGTTCGTAAATAATTCTTGTAGTGAATTGACATCATTCAGTATCCGAACGAGTATGGAACCAGCCGAACGTTTATCGAAAAAGTTATGTGACAGTCTTTGAACGTGTGAGAACAAAGTTTCTCTTAAATCATAAATAACACGCTGACCTAAAATATTCACCCATTTGATTCGAAACATATTACCAACATAACTAATGACGTACAGAAGCGAAACACCTATGATGAGATACGTTAATAATGTGACATCCCGATTATCAATAGCAACATCAATGACTACTTTACCAATTATAATCGGTACGACCAGTCGAACAGCTGTGGATATGAGCATTGCGATGACAGCACCTGGCAATAATGTTTTACTGTATGGGAGTAGATATCGTAACAAACGTAACATTTGTTTCCAGTTAAAAGGTTTCTCTACCGCTTGATCAAGTGGATAGTAAAATCGCTTTAAGTGCGGACGATTGGCTTTTTGTTGATTGATGGTATCACTCGTTGCCATTCTTTTTCCCTCCTTTTAATGAACAGACTGTAATATAGCTTCACGATCTTGATATTGAATCTGATAAATACGGTGATACGGTCCCTCGTTTTGTATCAGCTGATGATGCGTTCCCCGTTCAACGATTTCCCCTTTCTCCATAACGAGTATTTCGTCAGCATGTTTTAATGAAGAGATTCGATGAGCAATAATAAATGTTGTTCGATCTTTCATCACTTCTTTTAAAGCTTTCTGAATTTGAAATTCCGTCTCCATATCAACAGCAGACGTCGCATCATCTAGCACCAAAATTTTTGGATCGATTAAAATCGCACGAGCGATCGCAATTCTTTGTTTTTGACCACCTGATAATCCCATGCCACGTTCACCGAGCATCGTATGATAACCATCTGGCATTTCCATAATAAAATCATGAGCCTGAGCACGTTTAGCTGCATCTACAATATCATCCATCGATGCTTCAGGATTCCCATAGGCAATATTTTCCTTAATTGTGGTTGAGAATAAAAAGGATTCCTGTAAGACAAAACCGATATGCTTTCGTAACCATTTCAGCGGATAAGCATTGGTAGGACGACCATCCACGAGCACTTCTCCCTCTTCTGGCTCATAAAAGCGAGTGATTAATTGCGTAATACTCGTCTTACCAGCTCCAGTTGGACCGATTAAACCGATGACTTTTCCAGGAGGTGCATCAAAAGTGATATTTTCTAAGGCAGTGTCATCATCCTTGGTATACGCTAATGTCACATTTTGAAAGGTAACGTGTCCCTTCATTTCGGTAGGAACGAACGGATGTTTTTCGTCAACTACATCTTCTTTCGCCTCCAATATCTCTAGTAATCTTTCACCCGAAGCTTTGGCTTGAGAAAACTGATTGACGATAAACCCTAAATTCATGAGAGGACCTAATATATAAGTGACTAAACTGAAAAACGCTACTAATTCTCCTAACTCTAATTGTCCATTAATTACTAAATAACCACCATAAATTAACAATGCCACCATACTTACATTACCGATAAACTCCATAAACGGAAAATACCTTGACCATATATTTGAAGTGAATATATTGACGTCGCGATAATTTTCGTTATTTGTTGTGAAACGTTTTATTTCAAAATCTTCTTTCGATAATGATTTGACTGTATTCATACCACTCACATTTTCTTGAATTCTTGTATTTAATCGTCCCAATGACTTCCGAACTTGTCGAAAAGCTGGGTGAACTTTGCGATCAAATCGAAAAACAACAATCGCTAAAAAAGGCATAGCAGCCATTGTAACAAGCGCTAGTGGTACTGAATAAAAAAACATAACACTCAAACTTATTAAAATTAATAAAGTAACTCGGATAAGCTCCTTACATCCTGCTGATAAGAAAAAACGAAATCCCTCAACATCCATTGTTAAGCGTGACATTAAGTCTCCTGTTCGTGCATTATCATAGTAAGTAAACGAAAGTCTTTGCAATTTCTTATATAGTTGATCACGTAAAGTAAACACTGACTGAATACCGAACAAATCTCCTAGATACTGCTGTAGAAAGTTGGCCACCCCTTTAATCAGCATGAGCAAAATAAAAATTAGTGCTATATAACGTATTAACTGATATTCACCGGCTATGACCACATGATCAATAGTAATCTGCAAAATAATTGGATAGACAACTGTGATTGCGGTTACAATTAAAACAAAAAAAACAGAAGCGATAAAATATTTTTTAAATGGCCAATAAAAATGTTTTAATTTTCGAAACGTATCCATCGTTTAGCACCCCCTAAATGAACGTATTATTTAATATAACGGGTTTAACAATAAATTTCCACCTTTTCGACTTATTTTCCAAAATTTTTTTCATTGGGTCCAGAAAAAATACGGGATAACACGATACAACTTTGAATGACTTATTTTGTATCATGTTATCACCATTCCATTTTCGATTCCAGCTCTACTTACATGATAAAAACCATTTTAAAATCATCTCTTTCATCGCTCATTTTATAATGTCTGCTGACCTGGTTTCCAATTTGCTGGACATAACGCCCCCGTTTGCAATGCTTGTAAGACACGTAATGTCTCATCTACATCACGACCAATATTATTATGGTTGATGACTTGATATTGCAATTCACCCGCTGGACTGATAATAAATAGACCTCGCAAGGCAACTCCTTCTTCTTCAATCAAAACCCCATACTGCTTGGCTACTTGGTGATTTGTATCAGCCGCTAATGGAAAGTGAAGCGGACCTAATCCATTTTCAGACCGCGGTGTTTTTATCCACGCTAAATGTGTATGAATGGTATCTGTTGAAGCACCAATAACCGTTGCGTCTAATGCTTCAAATTCGTCATACCGATCCGAAAGCGCAGTAATTTCAGTTGGACAAACAAATGTAAAATCCATGGGATAAAAAAACAAAACCGTCCATCTTGCATCTTTCATGCATTCATCTAATGAAACCTTACCAAATGATTGATCTGGAAAAACAGCTTCCATATCAAATTGCGGTGCTTGTCTACCTACCATTCGTTCCATATCTATATCTACCTCCAAATCTAAATATTTACTTTTCATTTACAGTATGGCAAGAAAATCATATCTTCAAACATCATATGAGTTGCGAGTGATGTTGTTTTCGCTTAGGATAAACATAGACTTCAGCGAGGAGGGTGATCAACTATGTTCGTCAATGGATGGCAAATAAATTGGAGTTCCATGGTAGAAAATACCATTCAGTACGGTGTGAAAATTGGATTATTAGTCATTTTATTAGCAATTCTCGCTCCAATTGGCAAAAAAGTAATCAGTACGGCATTAACGAAGTCAACATCAAAACAAAAGATTTCAGAGGCACGACTTCAAACATTGGAAAAACTATTACATAACGCGTTTTCTTACACGTTAATGTTTCTTTTTATTATGATGGTGTTCGCTATATTTGAAATACCAATCGGGCCATTATTGGCAAGTGCCGGTGTGGTTGGTCTTGCGATTGGCTTCGGTGCGCAAGGACTTGTTAGTGATGTTGTTACAGGATTTTTTATTTTGCTAGAGAAACAAATCGATGTCGGTGATTACGTAACGGCTGCTGGCTTTAATGGTATTGTAGAAGAAGTTGGCTTGCGAACAACACAAATACGTAGTTTTGATGGTACATTAAATTTTATACCTAACCGAAATATTTCTGGTGTCAGCAATCATTCCAGAGGAAGTATGCAAGCATTAGTGGATATCGGTATTGACTATGGCGATGATGTTGATAAAGCCATGACCGTGCTACAAGAAGTGTGTGATGAATTCCAAGCAGATGAACGTTTCGTTGAAGGCCCAGACGTGATCGGTGTACAAGCATTTGGTACGAGTGAAATTGTTCTACGAATCATCGGAAGAACTGAAAACATGGAGCAATGGGGAGCAGAACGTGATATTCGTAAACAGATCAAACATGCATTTGATCAACAGGGGATTGAGATTCCATATCCACATCAAGTTTATATTCAGAAAGACACATAAGCAACTATCGATAAGATTCAATTTTATAAGAAGGCAGTATCCGATACTACATTGACTTGTCGGACACTGCCTTCTTTCATTATCTATACATGATGTATCATTGCTAATACGGCGTTAACACCGACTGTTAACGCATCTTCCTTAGGTGTCAGTTGACTATGATGTAAACCATAAGGAGAATCGACACCTAACCAAAACATAAAACCCGGTATCTCTTTAAGGAAATAACCAAAATCTTCCCCTGTCATCGCCTGACTTGCGGTTTGAAAGGTGATCCCTTCTTTTTGTACAGCTTGTTGGAATTGGTCAACATATGGCTTCGTATTATATACTTGGTAGTAATTTGCTCCATAATCGACTTTTATTGAGCAATCATATGTAAGCTCAAAGCCACGCATCATCTGTTCCAATTCTTTTTTAATTAACTGCATCGTTTCTGGAGAAAGTGTCCGAATCGTTCCTTCAAGCCTTGCTTGCTCAGCAATAATATTTTGCACCGTTCCACTCGTTACTTTGCCAATTGAGATCACACCACTATCTAACGGATCTATTTTCCGAGAAATAATCTGTTGCATTTGTGTCACGAATGTGCTTGCAGCCACAACCATATCTTTTGTTACATGAGGATATGCAGCATGACCACCTTGTCCGATGAAATCGATGAACAATTCACTCGTGTTGGCAAACAACAACCCTTCTTTACTTGACACCGTACCTACTGGTAATTCTGGTGCAATATGAAGCGCAAATATCATATCAACATGAAATGATTGAAATTCCTTTGATGCAAGCATCGGTTGTGCTCCACCAGGTCCTTCTTCTGCAGGCTGAAAGACAAATAAAACATTATCATCTACAGGATGTTTAGATAATGTATGCAGTACACCTAGAGCAATCGTCATATGAAAATCGTGTCCACAGGCATGCATATTGCCAGCATGTGTGGAAGAAAAAGAGTAGCCTGTTTGTTCTTGAATCGGCAGACCATCAATATCCGTTCGGTAGGCAATCGTCCGTCTCGGCTGCTTGCCCTTTACGAAAACAAATAAACCTGTATGCCAAGTAGTAATTTGCAAATGAGTCTGATCCATTTGTTTTATTTGATCTAAAAGAAATTGCTGTGTTTTCGTTTCTTGAAACCTAATTCTGGGATCTGATGCAATTCACGACGAATGTTGATTAAAAAATCCTGTTCCATAAAAATACCCTTTCTTTGGCAGTAGATGTTGCCAACAATCTGGTGATAGGTAAAAATTTGCGAAGAAAATAAATGACAAGCATCTGATGCTCTAAAACCCGAACCTCATCCAAGTTTCAAATGGTAAGGTCCGGGTTATTATTTCGCATCGAGCTGTTCGTATGGTAAATGAATTTTTTAGGTTTATACCATAAAACGACATTTGCTACTTTGTCCTAACAACGCTTTACTTCTCTATTCTTCCTTAATCATCTAGCTTACGTAAAGCTTCCATAATTTCTGTTTTTGATTTCGTTTGTTCATCAATTTCTTTCAATACTTTTGCTGGTGTTCCACCAACGACGGTGTTAGCTGGAACGTCTTGGGTAACCACAGAACCAGCAGCAACTACCGCACCTTCACCAACGGTAACTCCTTCTAAGATAACAGCATTCGCACCAATGACAACTCCATCCTCAATGACAACTGGTTGGGCAGATGGTGGTTCTATGACACCCGCTAAGACAGCACCCGCTCCAACGTGACAGTTTTTCCCTACTGTAGCGCGTCCTCCAAGTGAAGCGTTCATATCAATCATTGTGCCTTCACCAACGACAGAACCGATATTAATCATTGCACCAAACATAATGACAGCTCCATCACCAATTTCCACTTGATCACGAATAATGGCACCAGGCTCAATACGAGCGTTCACGTCTTTTAAATCAAGTAGAGGAATAGCAGAATTTCTGCGATCATTTTCAATGACATAATCTTGAATTTGCTCTGAATATGTAGACAGCGCTTCTTGAATGTCTTTCCATTCACCAAATAGCACACCATTATCTTCGCTGACAAACGCTTGAACAGCTTTATGATCCTCTATTTGCTTTAAGTTGTTCCCTTTCACATATACCTTAACAGGCGTAGATTTTGTACTGTTTGATATAAAAGAAATAATTTCATTTGCATCCATTGTAGTTTCCTCCGTTTTCTATCATATTTTCCAATGTACATATTACAAAATGGATTTCATTTATACAAGTATTTTCAATCGATATACATTGATTTATTCACTTGCTTTAAAATCGCCCGTCTTGTTAGTATTCCTTCAAAGTATCCTTGTTCATCCACTACACAGGCAAATGGATGATTGATGACGAGTTTTAAACAAGTAAGAAAATCCATATCTTTCGTTACCTTCGGTGTATCTACATCCATAACAGACTCCACCTTTATTTCCGATAACTTTTCCATTTCAAAGCGTTCCATCCCCATGACATTTTGTAATATTTTCGTTTTGCCGATTGTCCCTTGATATTTATAATACATATCTAAAACAGGTACCGAGGCATACCCAGACTGAACCAAAACGAGTAGCGCATGCTCCGCCGGATTTCCAACTTGTACGTGCGCAACTTTGTCTGCTGGTATCAGTAGATCCTGTACTGTTAGATCGGCTAACGTTAAATGTCCAAGTTTTGTCATCATGACACTCCTTTTTCTTATAGTGAAGGAGCCATCGCTTCACCTTCTTCATTTTAACACAAAATGAATAGTAAATGTGTGTAAATTATATATAAACATGGCATAATGAGTGATCCATGATATAATTGAATTAATAATCGTGAGAAAGGGCTTCTTCCATGAATCGTCGGACATTTATTAAAAGATTATTCACAAGTGCTCTCGCCTTGTTCGGACTCACTGGGGGGACATATTATTATGCACGTGAAATTGAACCGAAAATGTTACGCATTCGTCACCAAACGATAGAATCTACGAATATACCTGAGAGTTTTGACGGATTCCGTATCCTTCAATTCAGTGATACACATATTGGTTATCATTATACCATCAATCAATTAGAAAATTTAGCAGCAGAAATCAATCAGCTTACACCTGACCTTGTCGTCTTTACCGGTGATTTAGTTGATCATCCTGACCAATTTGATTGGGATGATCGAATAAGTAGTTGCTTACAAAACATAACAAGTAAACACGGGAAATACTGGATATATGGAAACCATGATCACGGCGGATATGGTACTGATATTGTTAAGCAAGTATTTGATAAATCTGAATTTAAATTGTTACAAAATAGTCATACCATTTTACAAAAAAATGATGATAAGATAGTCTTAGCTGGGGTCGATGATGCTTTATTAGGAGACCCAAGCGTTACTAACGCTGTTAGCAACCAAGCAGAGCACTATTTTACGATCCTTTTAGCTCATGAACCGGATTACGCTGACTCTGTCTCGCAATATCCTATCGATGTACAGCTATCTGGTCATAGTCATGGTGGTCAAGTTCAAATCCCATTTGTCGGATATGTATACACACCTTATTTAGCTGAGAAATATGTAGAAGGTGAATACCAGATTGGACAATACCCTTTACAGCTACATGTCAGTCGAGGAATTGGGACAACGCGATTGCCTTATCGTTTTTTATGTCGACCAGAAATGACCGTATTTCAGCTATCGTCCACATCACATACAAATGGAGGTTAATAAATGAAGAAATTAATAATCGCAAGCTTTACTTTACTTCTGCTGGCCAGTTGTGGCACAGCTTCAGATGAAAACAGTGGCGAATCTGACATTGATGCGTTCTCTTACACAAACCAAAACGATGAAACATTCTCGAGCGACCAATTACAAGGGAAAACATGGGTTGCGAATTTTATTTTTACAAATTGTGAAAGGGTATGCCCTCCGATGACGAGTAATATGTCTCGATTACAATCATTACTGGCTGAAAACAACATTGATGCTGAACTAGTGTCCTTTAGTGTCGATCCAACAAATGATACACCGCAAATATTAAAACAATTTGCCGAGGATCGAGGGGCTCAGTTTGACAATTGGAACTTACTAACTGGGTATAGTGACGATGAAATTAAACAATTGGCTAAAGAATCATTCAGTACACTTGTCGAAAATCCAGAAAATTCAGATCAAGTGCTTCATTCGAATAAGTTCTTCATCGTGTCTCCAAATGGAAAAGTCGTTGATAATTACAATGGGACACAAGCCGATAACATGCAAAAAATTGTTGATAAAATACAATCGATTCAATAATCTAATATAAGGCTGGTTATCCCAGCCTCCTTTTTTAGAAGGGGGACATCTAATGAATGAACAAAAATACAAACGAAATGAACTTGGACAAGCGTTATTTATCGTGAATCGGCATGCAAAAACGGCACCAGATCCAAGCAAGTTATATGAATTAAAAAAACAAGCCATGGACAAACTACTAAAAGACGGATTAGCCCAAAAAATGGGACTTCATTTTTCAAATAATCCCAAATATAGTCGGCAACATTCCGTCTTACTTGTAAATATCGATCAATATTATTTCCACATTCCACCCAGCAAAGAGGATATGAAACAACTAACACATTTAGGGACATTAGATTACCAATATTCGAATCCCAAACCAGCTGTATCCTTATCTAAAGCGAAACGAATACTCCATGACTATTTAAACAAATCAGAGCCAAAGAATCATTCCTCACCGAAATCACATCAAAAACGACAGAAACCTGCTGCCTCACAAACCCTTTCTCCTTTTTATCATAAACGAAAACAACAATATTAAAGAGAGCCTGTTTAATGTGCTCTCTTTCGATAAGACATGGATTTTAATCTTTTCTTCTTGCGTTGATATTTGAACCATTGGATTCCCTTTTTTCCACCGATAAAAAATGAAAATACAATAATCGCAATAAGTAATATTTTGGTTTCTTGGATTGAAAAGATATTTTGAAAAACCAACAGCATAAAAATAATACTTATGAAAAATGCAAGAAATGTTTTCCACTCCCATGCAATAAACAACTGTACAAACGGATAAAGAAAATAATAACACACGATTAAAAAAATGAACGCATATAGCACAATAAATAACTCTGTCCGAAACGCTATTAATATATAATCAACAAATTGGTACAGTTGATCAGCTATTGAATTCATAAAGCTTCCTCCTTTTTTGTTCTTGTTCACCTTATTATGATAGAATATGGCTATATTTATCGATATAACTATATTCTTGCCAGAAATACATCGATCTATAATTCATATTCATCCGAGGAGGAGCAATTTTGGAACACCGAATTAATCCGCAAGTAAAACAGCTACAAATCTCAGGCATACGCCAATTTTTCAATATGGTGACTGATGAAAAAGATGTACTTTCATTAACGATTGGTCAGCCCGACTTTCCTACTCCAGATCATATCAAAGACAGTACCAAAGCTGCTATAACGCAAAATAAAACGAGTTATACACATAACGCAGGAATACTGCCGTTAAGAGAAGCCATCGCCCATTTTTACCGCGAAAAATATCACGTTTCATTTGAACCTACTAATGAAGTAATTGTTACGGTTGGAGCTTCACAAGCACTGGATGTAACACTACGTACAATCTTAAGCCCAGGAGATGAAGTCATTATTCCAGGGCCTGTATATCCTGGATACGAGCCTTTAATCCGCTTATCAGGAGCAACCCCTATACATGTGGATACAAGAGAACATCAGTTTAAACTTACTGCCGAATTAATTGAACAGGCCATTACTGAAAACACAAAATGCGTGTTAATTCCTTACCCTTCCAATCCAACTGGGGCTTCATTAACGAAAAAGGAATTAGGAGACATTGCACATCTCATTTACAAACATCGCCTGTTTATGATTGCTGATGAGATTTATAGTGAACTCGTTTATACGCAATCCCATCATTCTATTGGTCAGTTTGACATCATTCGAGATCAAACAATTATTATTAATGGCGTGTCTAAATCACATGCGATGACTGGGTTTCGAGTTGGGTATATACTCGCACCTCATTGGCTCCAAAAACATATGCTAAAGGTCCATCAATACAACGTTTCATGTGCTAGTTCAATTAGTCAACAAGCTGCATATGAAGCATTAACAACCGGGAAAAACGATGCTCATCCTATGCGTGATGCTTACCAAAAACGAAGAGATTTCGTTTATCAAAAATTACAAGAACTGAATCTAGCGAGTTATCTACCAGATGGGGCTTTTTATTACTTCATTGATGTCCGTCATCTACAACAAGATTCATTTAGCATTGCTATTGACCTAGTCAAACAAGCTAAAGTCGCCTTAGTACCTGGTAGTGCATTTTCTGCATATGGCGAAGGGTTTTTACGTTTATCCTATGCTTATCATTTAGATACTTTAGCTGAGGGATTGAATCGAATGGAAACCTTTTTAAAAAAACCGTAAAGCAGAAGGTTTCCCCTTTCTACTTTACGGTTTATCAAGCGTACTGGATTCAACTCGTTTATATTCTTCATAATGATTTAATAATTCATCTAGTTGCTGGCTGATCATCAGAGACTCTGGCTGGTGATCCCCTTTTTAAGGGCAACATCGGCCATTTCTCTCCGCAATTTCTCTATTTTATTTATCAATTCCATCGAATAGAACGTCACACCGAGTTACCCCCATTCTACATCCATTTACTTCTATTTCAGCGTTAATCCCCAATATTACAAGTTCTATCATTCTTTTACTTCTCTATTGGAATTTTAACATAACTATGTAAATATACAAATATATGTAATAGAATATAAATTATAGAAGAGAAAATAACAAGCATCTTGTTTTATAGTTTGATATAGTAGTAAGTAGGAAGGCCATATTGACGAACGAAAAACATTAGATTCTTGAATGGTTACGACAGATTATTGTTGATGGTGGAATGAAGTGATGATTAGTAGAGAAAACCCTCTCCACTAATCATTGATAAGTATTTGTGTACATTATACACGGTCAAAAATGCTATAACCGATACAACCGATTAATATAACAAAACATAAAATGCCTAAAATCGCACTCATATTTACACCTCGTTTTTGGAGATTTACTACTATTATACCGTAAGATAACAATTTGACAATAATGGATAGAAAATCGTACCCGTATAAATTTTAATCATGATCATCAAAAGGTGGTGCTACATTGTATTATTGCCCATATTGCGGAAATCAAGTCGAACAAACGGAAAATTTTTGTGTAACCTGTGGTGAATCATTACCAGAAAATTTGGAAAATCGAGCTTATGTTGAAAAGAGATCATGGAAAAAGCTCATTCTCCCAATGACTCTTATTTTAATTGGCATCATATCCGTACTTTCTGCGCATTTCTTTTTGTCATATCAGGAGCAGAAGGCATTAGCTAAATTCAAACAAGCTGAAGAGATGGCATTAATTGGAGATTATGAGCAAGCGAAACAACTTACAGATCAAGCTTTGAACAAAAAAAAGAACTTTCCTGTGGCCCAACAAGTATCACAATTTTTAGAAAAAGCCATCACATATCAAGAAGAAATAGCCAATATCAACGCATTAAATGAACAAAAGCAATATAATGAGTCGCTCTCGATCATCCATCAAATTGAGTCAAAATTAGAGAGTTATACTGGCCAACTAGTTGAGCAATTACAGCAAGAACTTCAAGTCAAAGAAGATGAAACATTAATCCAGCAACTAACGACTAAATTAGATGATGAGCCAACAACTGATACATTGAAAGCTATTCTATATCAATTGGAATCCATTAATAATAAGCAAACCGAGAATTTAAAGCAAAAAACAGAAGAAAAACTGATATCTATGACGACGAAGAAAGCAACAAATTTGTTAGAAGAAAATCAATTTTCTCAAGCTTTAACAGTCGTAGAAGACAGTTTAACGATCTTAGGTGAGTCAGAACAATTAAAAAATTTAGAAACGACAATTAATAAAGAAAAAGTGGCATTTGAAACTGCTCGAGAGCAACGAATTGAACAAGCTCTTACGAAATTCGAGGAAGAAAAAGAGGTTAATCAAAATGATGCCGTTGAATTGCTGAATTTAGACATAAAACAAGATAAAAACGATCTAAAGGTAACGGGTGAATTAAAAAGTGTTGCAAGCGTCCCGATCCATTCCATTTTAGTTCAATACACGATAAAAGATGGCGGAGATAACGAGCTTCTTCAACATGAAGTCTATGTTTACCCAGAAACCCTTTATCCGAATGAAGTGGGTCAAATTGAATTCACACATTCAAATGTGGCAGAAGAAGATAAGACTTATGAGATAGCAACTGATGAAATCACATGGTTCTTAAACGATTAATAGGAGGCCATTATATGCAAATACGTTCAACAAGACGGAAAATTTTAATCATCATGGTTTCCGTTCTAGCTATAACATCTATCATATTTTATGTTATTCACTCTTGGAAGCATGAGCCATTAGAAGCAGAGAATACACTCGTATCATCAATCGACAGCCAAAATGGTGATCAAAGTTTAAAGGAAATCATTCATCAAGCACAAAAAGCTGTCGTTCAAATTGAAGCTAGTAATGAAGCGCGTACCAAAAGTGGAGCAGGATTTGTTATTAATCATCGAGGTGATATTGTTACGAATGCACACGTCATTGAAGATGCTGAACGTGTAGTCGTTAAGCTATCGAATACACGTACATTTCCGGCAGCTATTATTAACCACGAAATGACAGACGATATCGCCCTCATTCGCGTACCAGAATTACAAAACATTAAACCTTTAACTTATAATCCGGATTATGAAGCTGAAATTGGTGATGAAATTTTAGCAGTTGGGAGTCCGATCGGCTATCAAAATGCTGTCTCTTTAGGATTAATTGTTGGTACAGAACGTTCTTTTTCAATTAATAATTATGATTATGAACAAGCCTATCAAATTTCAGCTGATATCACTCACGGGAACAGCGGTGGACCGCTGATATTACGTGAAACAGGTGAAGTCATTGGTATTAACGCAGCAGGAGTAGAAGATACTGATATTGGCTTTAGCATTCCGATGTTTCGCGTCAATGATCAAATAACTAACTGGGTTGAATCTGCGAAAGACAAGGATTTATCCTACCCAAATCTAGCCAATCAATCGTTTGATAAAGAAGCATTTACTGAAAATGCGAAATATATTTCGAAATATTTTTTTGAGAGTATATCGATTCGTGATTATATCAATGCCTATACTTTGCTTGGCAGCGCAAAACAAGAAAGTATGGATTATACGTCCTTTCGGCAAACATTCAAGTCAATAATAAAAATCACGGTGGATCGTGTAAAGTTACATCCGATTGAAAATCAAGAAGTGACGGTAAATGTTCAAGTCAAAGCAACAATCCGTGATGAAGATTATAAGGAAACAGAGGAAACTCGCAAGTATCAATTGCAAATCGCCAAAGAAAATGGACAAATAAAAATTATTGATTACAAGAAACAGAATGACTAATGAAGACATAGGTAGTTATCTTTTGACCAATAGATAACTACCTTTTGTTTGGAATATGTTTATACTTTATTCAAATGTAATCGTTTTGGTTGTTTTTATGTCTTGCCACTCGCCTTGAAATAAAAATTGCGCATGTATATATACTTTATGTTCACCTACTTCTTTTGAATCGAGTGCTAACGGTTCTTGTGCATAATAACGGATAGAAGGTTGTAGTTCTTTCGTAATTAAGTTACCTGTAAATGTCCCGTTATCCTTTCCTACTGACACTTCTATTAACGGTGTTCGATGAGATATACTGACCTTTTTATCACCAGTATATTCAAGCGCTCGTAACACTTGAAAGCCATCTTCTGTTCCCTCAATACGCAGGTGAATGATAAAGTCTTTATAGGCCTTTTCGACATTCACCGTATTGGCTAACGTAGGTGAAATAGCTCCACGTATGTAAATGAAAACAACGATCGCAATCAAAGTGATAAATAGTAAAACCAGCCATATCTTTTTCCACATTTATCACTTCCTCCAATCACTAACCTTGTCTAATCTCTACTCTAATTGACGAATAAAACACCCAAAAAGTTTCAACAATTTAACAATTTTAATAAATCTTCTTCCAATAATGCCTATTTCCATAAAACATGAAAAAATACTGTGTATAGTTTTTTTTATTCCAACCAACATAATAAAAGTAACACTACATTTTATTAAAGGAAGAGATATGATGATCCGATTCAAAAACTATATTTTATCCATTGGTCTTTTATGTTTACTAATCACAGGGTGTTCTTCAAATCAAGAATCATCCAATGAAAATAACGAATACCATTCACCACAATCAACAAATATTACCCATCAAGATTATCAGTCATCTGATCCCTTATCGAAGACCGCTGATACCATTTTGCAAGACGATGATCGTATTCATTCATACATTGGCATGGCGATCGAACAACAATTATTTATTGCCATTCAAGCCCATACGTTTCAACAATTGAATGAGCAAACGATCGAAAAAGAAGTTGAAAAAAAGTTAAAAAAAGCATTACAAATGAAAGATATTACAGTCACATCCGACCAAAAATTTTATATGGAACTTCATCAGTTACAAAAAAACAACGAAACCGATAAAGTCAAGTTGAAAAAAAAGCTCAAACAACTAAAGAAATTACAAAAAGAAAAAACATGACGGGAGTGAAAAAATCTTGAGTCAACAGTCATCAAACTATAAAGATTATGAACAATCTGTCGAACCAAAGCGGCCTCTATTAAAAAACTGCATCAAAGCATTTATCATTGGTGGACTCATTTGTGTTTTCGGTCAAGCCATTTCAACTACTTATATGTATTTTTTTAACTTCACGGAAGAAACGGTAGGAAATCCAACTACTGCCACATTAATTTTTATCACGATGTTATTAACAGGTTTTGGTATCTATGATCGAATCGCACAATTTGCAGGGGCAGGCACAGCTGTACCGGTAACAGGATTTGGGAATGCTGTCATTTCTGCAGCCATTGAGCATCGCACCGAAGGCTTTGTTCAAGGGGTTGGTGGTAATATGTTTAAGTTAGCTGGTTCTGTCATTTTATTTGGTGTCTTTTCTGCTTTTGTTATTGCGCTCATCAAAACACTATTTTCGTATTGGAGTGGAATGTAATGCTGTTAGGAAGACAAACTTGGATGTTCGAACAACCTCCAGCTATAATATCAACGGGAATTGTAGGCGGTCCATTTGAAGCCCAAGGGAATATAGCCGATGATTTTGACCTATTTTTCTCGGATCAATGGATGGAAGAAAAAACATTTGAACAAGCTCACCGCCATTTAATTTATGAGGCGAGTAAAATTGCCACAGAAAAAGCAAACCTTTCCTTTGAAGATATTAATGTATTTCTTCATGGCGACTTAATTAATCAATTAACGCCAACCAATTTTGCAGCTAGTGATTTTGATATTCCGTTTCTCGGTATGTTTAATGCTTGCGCTACCTCCATGGAAGGGTTGGCTTTGTCGGCATCGATTCTTAGCCAATCAAATGCAAATTATGTATTAACAGGAGCGGCTAGTCATCATGCGGCGGCTGAGAGACAATTCCGTTACCCGACGGAATACGGCAGCCAAAAGCCAGAGACTTCACAGTGGACCGTTACTGGTAGTGGTATAGCTCTTCTTGCTAAACAAGGAAATGGTCCTAAAGTAACGTCTGCTACTGTTGGAAAAGTGATTGATCGTGATATGACCGATCCATTCAATATGGGAGGAGCCATGGCACCCGCAGCTTTTGACACGATCAACACACATCTTCTAGAAAGAGGTGTACAAGCAGATTATTATGACTTCATTATTACAGGAGATTTAGGAAAAATTGGACGAAACCTTTGTTATGAGATGTTACTCCAGCAAAATCACCAAATGAGCGAAAATCAATTACTGGATTGCGGACTCATCATTTACAAGCCATCACAACCTGTCTTCTCAGGTGGAAGTGGAACTGCGTGTTCATCAGTCGTTACATATGGACATTTTATTCAACAATTAAACAAAAAGTTGTGTAATAAAATTTTAGTTGTTGCTACAGGTGCTTTGTTATCACCATTAACGGTGCAACAAAAAGAAACCATACCGTGCATTGCACATGCCGTCTCCATTGAAAATAACGATTAAGAGAATGAGGTGATACATCAATGGTTTTTGTTTGGTCATTTGTCATAGGTGGATTGATTTGTGTAGTCGGTCAATTACTGTTAGATGTCGGAAAACTTACACCAGGACATACATTAAGTATACTTGTTGTTGGCGGAGCAATATTAGATGGATTTGGTCTATACGAACCACTCATTGATTTTGCAGGAGCTGGTGCTACCGTTCCTATCACAAGTTTTGGTAATTCTCTCGTTCACGGGGCTTTAGAGGAAGCCGAAAAACATGGGTTAATCGGCGTAGTAACCGGCATGTTTGAAGTAACAAGCTCTGGTATATCAGCTGCTATTATTTTCGGAATGATTGGCGCTATCCTCTTTAAACCGAAAGGAGAGTAATTATATACTGTATAGATAGATAACAATTCTCTGATAGACAAAAGAGTAAGTAGAAAGGAAAATCCGAACATTAATATCGCTTCAATTTCTCTTAGATTGTTCGGATTCTCGTTCTTTCTAATTAGTTATATCCAGCCTTCTTGTGTTTTTCACCTTCTTTAAAGGTTATTGCGCTTTTTAGCTATCTAGACGAATGGCAATCTTTCCAAACTGCTCTTGTTCTTGCAAGCGGGCCCAAGCATGTTCCATTTCATCTAGTGTAAATGTTTGATCAAGAACCGGTTGAATGCGATATTGATTCACAAAGTCCAATAACGAATGTAACTCTTCCCTACTTCCCATCGTCGAACCATATAAATGATATTGACCATAGAAGAAGCTCCGCAAATTAAAAGTGATTTGATCATTCGTTGAGGAACCAAATGTAACAATCCTTCCCCCTTTCTTTAACACATCGAGCGAACGATTAAATGTCGCTCCACCTACACTTTCAATCACAACATCGATTTTTTCACCGTTTAATTCTTTTTGCCAATCTGCATCCGTTTGTAACACACGATCTGCCCCTATTGATGTTGCTTTTGTGAGTTTTGACTGATGACGTGATGTCGTTATCACACGCGCGCCGATTGCTTTTGCCAATAAAATAATGAGTGTATTTACTCCCCCACCTACACCAGGATGAATAATGTATCGTCTGACTGGATTTGAGCTTTTGTCATTAATGCTCGATAACCCGTTACAGCTGAGAGTGTAAACACTCCTGCTTCTTCCCAAGAAAAATGAGCAGGTTTTGGTTCGACGAAATCTTCAGAAATCGCAACTTTTTCTGCTAATGTGCCGTGATGAGGCATGCCAAGGATTTCAAAATTTGCCGGCGGTGCTTCTGATTTTTCATACCAATATAAACTAGGATTTATGATTACCTCATCTCCAACGGAAAACCGTGTCACTTCCTCCCCAATTTCTTGTATCACACCAGCCCATCAGAACCTAAAATCAATGGATCTTCTTTCGTGTATCGTTCTGGAATCTTCAAGTCGCGATGATTCAAACCAGCACTTTTCATCTTAATTTTCACTTGATTGTTATGAATCACTGGTTCTTTCATTTGTTCTTGTGATAATGTTCCACTTCTTAGTACATAAGCCTTCATGTAAAAACCTCCTATTTGTGAATCACATGTCCAGTTTCAATAGCTGATTTTAATCTCGATTGCATGTCACCGATTCCCTTCGTTCCCAACAGAGGATATTGAATCCTATGTGCTTCGGAAAAAAGTTCATTCACAATCGGTTGATACTTTTTCCCAGCCAACACAATAATATTTTTGTAACGGGCTAACTTTTTCTCTTGTTTTTGTTGCTTCATCGTGTGCATTGGTATAATTTTTGATTTCTTATCATGAAACGAAACATCATAATTTCCCCATACTACGTCTTCAGGGCACAACAACCCATATTTTGCTGATAAAATCACCCAATCAAGGTCATGCATACGTACATATTGACGGCATAGACGATGCAAAACACCAATATAAGCATCTTTCGCTTCAGTAGGCCCTTGATAGGAATATTTATCCCAAATTTTTTTCCGTCCACACGGTATAATGCATAAAGTGTGCATTTTTCTCACCTTTTCTGACTGTTTTCATACATTGTAAAATATATGATAATCAAACAATAGTCAATCAAATACTTAGTTTACAAAAAGTTTAAACTTCGCAAATCCTTAATAAGATAACAATGGTATCGCTTACGTTGTGTTCTCGATAAAATTAATGTCAGAAAATTATTAAAAAACGGTTGACCAAAGACGAAATTGGTTGTATTATTGTCGTCAATCAGATATTTAATAGTAAACGTGAAATGCGTAGAATAAAATACGTTTAAAAGTAAAATATAACATCATATCAGCATAAAAAACGTTGAAGGGAACAAAGAAATAGGAAACTGTATTAACAGAGAGCCAAGGGTGCTGGAAGCTTGGTAATACATCTATTTCGATACTCATCCCTGAGTGTAAAACTGAACTGCTTTGTGGGCAAACTAAGTTTTACCGGGTGTGCTCCACCTGTTATCAAAACGAAGCTATCCAACGACGTATAGCTTCATGAGGCAATATTCGTGAGAATGTTGTAAATCAGGGTGGTACCGTGAAAAGAAAGGCCTTTTCTCCCTTGTTCATTCGCTTTTAATATAGAAGCAATGCACAAGTTAGAATAGGCCTTTTTTCTATATTTCGATTATATGTAATAAAAGTCAATCAGATGAAATGATTCTATCAATATTCATAACCATTATTTCTTAGGAGGGATTAACGTGGAACAAGCAAAAAAACAGGCTGAAACAGTATCTACAGAAGAAAATGAACCAAAAACAGGTGCTGATTTATTAGTCGAATCCTTAATTGATCAAAATGTAGATACACTGTTTGGCTACCCTGGCGGCGCTGTTTTACCTATCTTTGACGCTTTATACAAGGCAAAAGGCTCGTTTAATCAAATCCTAGCGCGACATGAGCAAGGATCAATCCACGCAGCAGAAGGCTTTGCACGCGTTTCAGGAAAACCTGGTGTTGTGATCGCGACTTCAGGACCTGGAGCAACAAATTTAGTCACTGGCTTAGCAGATGCGATGATTGACTCTTTACCACTTGTCGTGATTACAGGGCAAGTCGCTCGAGGCTTAATCGGCACGGACGGTTTCCAAGAAGCAGATGTGATGGGAATTACAACTCCGATTACGAAGCACAATTATCAAGTTCGTGATTTAGCTGATTTGCCACAAACCGTAAAAGAAGCATTTCATATTGCATCTACAGGACGAAAAGGGCCGGTATTAATTGATATTCCTAAGGATATTTCAGCACAAGTCGTTGAAGAAACATTAACAACACACGCTGAAATTGACTTACCTGGATATCAACCAACAACAAAACCAAACCCTTTGCAAGTGAAGAAATTAGCAAAAGCGATCGGAGATGCAAAACAACCGATCATTTTAACGGGAGCTGGTGTATTGTTCTCTGGTGCATCTGAAGAGATACAGCAATTTGCCGAGACTTATTCTCTACCAGTAACATCGACGTTATTGGGGTTAGGCGGTTTCCCTGGAGACCATCCGCTATTTTTAGGAATGGCGGGCATGCATGGGACATATGCAGCCAACACCGCACTATATGAATGTGATTTATTAATTAACATTGGCGCTCGTTTTGATGATCGATTAACTGGAAACTTGGCTTCATTCGCGCCAAATGCAACAATTGCTCATATCGATATCGATCCAGCGGAAATTGGTAAAAATGTACCAACACAAATACCAATCGTTAGTGATGCCAAAGAAGCGATCAAACAATTACAAGCGCAAGAAATCGAGAAGCCATCGCATGATGATTGGCTCGTAAGAATTCATGAAAACCAAGAAAATTACCCACTTTGGTTCAATAATCCAGACCAAGAAATGATTGGTCAATGGGTAATTAAAAAAATTCATGAAGCAACCAAAGGAGATGCGATTGTTACAACAGACGTAGGGCAACACCAAATGTGGGCAGCACAATACTATCAATTCACAAAGCCAGATCGTTGGGTATCTTCTGGTGGATTAGGAACCATGGGATTCGGATTCCCATCAGCCATCGGTGCACAACTCGCACAACCAAATGAACAGGTCGTGGCTATTGTTGGTGATGGCGGTTTTCAAATGACCATGCAGGAATTATCTATATTGCAAGAACGAGGATTACCGGTAAAAGTGATTATCGTTAACAATGAAGCTTTAGGCATGGTTCGACAATGGCAAGAAGCATTTTATTCAGAACGATATTCTGAATCAATCTTCAGTATTCAGCCGGATTTCGTCAAGTTAGCTGAATCATATAATATCAAGGGAATGAAGCTATCGACGCAAGATGAATTCGAAAAAGCTTTACCAGAAATCTTTGATTATGAAGGTCCAGTCGTTGTTGACTGTCGAGTGATTCAACAAGAAAACGTATTTCCAATGATTGCACCAGGTAAAGGACTAAACGAAATGATTGGGGTGAAACCATGAAACGAATCATTACAGCTACGGTAAGAGATCGAAGTGGCGTGTTAAACCGCGTCACTGGACTCTTACAACGTCGTCAATTTAACATAGAAAGCATTTCGGTTGGGCAAACAGAGTCCGAAAATATTTCAAAAATGACATTTGTCGTCGACGTCGAAGATTATCAGAAACTCGAACAAGTAACGAAACAATTAAATAAACAAATTGATGTCATCAAAGTGTCCGATATCACTGAAAAAGCCATTGTTGCTCGTGAACTGGCACTGATTAAGATTGTCAGCAATAGCCAGTTGCGTAGTGAGATTCAAGGGATTATTGAACCCTTCCGTGCTTCGATCATTGATGTAAGTAAAGATAGCCTTTCGATTCAAGTGACTGGAAAGCCAGATAAAATTGAAGCATTAATCGAACTGTTGAGACCATATGGCATTAAGGAACTTGCTAGAACTGGCTTAACAGCATTCACACGAGGCCAACAACCTGATCAAAAAGAAAACCAGTTTTACTCACTATTGAACTAGATATTAATTTTCATTAATATAAATTAACTAAACTTTTATGAGAGGATGTATTATTATGACAAAAGTACTTTATAACCATAATATTGATGAAGGGGTATTACAATCTAAAAAAATCGCGATTATCGGGTATGGCTCTCAAGGTCATGCACATGCATTAAATTTAAAAGAAAGTGGCTTTGACGTTGTTGTCGGCTTGCGTAAAGGGAAATCCTGGGATAAAGCAGTTGAAGATGGCGTCGAAGTACAATCCGTCGCTGATGCTACAAAAGCAGCAGACGTCATCATGATCCTACTTCCAGACGAATATCAGCCACGTATTTATGAAGAGAGCATTAAGCCGAACTTAGAAGCTGGCAATGCATTAGTTTTTGCTCACGGCTTTAACATTCATTTCAGACAGGTTGTACCACCAGAAGATGTTGATGTATTTCTTGTTGCGCCAAAAGGACCTGGTCATTTAGTACGCAGAACGTTTGAAGATGGCGCTGGTGTACCGTCACTATACGGTATCTTTCAAAACCCTACTGGTAAGGCAACAGACCTTGCGCTAGCGTATGCTAAAGGAATTGGCGCTGGTCGTGCTGGCATTCTTGAAACATCTTTCCAAGAAGAAACAGAAACAGACTTGTTTGGTGAGCAAGCTGTACTATGTGGTGGTCTTTCTAGCCTTGTAAAAGCAGGTTTTGAAACATTAGTCGATGCCGGATATCAACCAGAAGTTGCCTACTTCGAATGTCTACACGAGCTAAAACTCATTGTCGATTTGATGTATGAAGGCGGACTTGAAGGTATGCGTTATTCCATTTCTGATACTGCACAATGGGGTGACTTTGTATCTGGTCCACGCGTCATTGATGACAGCACAAAAGACCGAATGAAAGATATCTTATCTGATATCCAAAACGGTGAATTTGCCCAAGGATGGATTCTTGAAAATCAAACCAATAGACCACGATTCAACGCGATTAACAACCAAGAAAGTCAACACCTAATTGAAGAAGTAGGTAAAGAGTTGCGTGAATTAATGCCATTTGTAAAACAAAAGGCGATAAATAAAAAGGAAGTGGTCTCTGATGACTCAAACTCAAATTAAAATTTTCGACACCACATTAAGAGATGGTGAACAATCTCCTGGTGTCAATTTGAACAAACTTGAGAAAGTAGAACTTGCTAAGCAATTGGAACGCTTTGGCGTAGATATTATGGAGGCAGGCTTTCCTGCTTCCTCCCAAGGCGATTTCAATGCAGTAAAGCAAATTGCAGAAACCGTGAAAAACGTATCTGTTATTGGTTTGGCACGTGCAGTGAAGTCTGATATTGACGCCTGCGCAGAAGCATTAAAAAATGCAGCCGATCCGAGACTTCACATTTTTATCGCGACCTCCCCTATTCATATGGAATATAAATTACAGAAAACACCTGAAGAAGTGATTGAAACAGCAGTAGAAATGGTGAAGTACGGAAAGAAGAAATTTAATCATGTTGAGTGGTCAGCTGAAGATGCATCTCGAACGGATCTTGATTTCTTAGCAAAGATTATTGAAAAAGTGATTGATGCAGGTGCCACCGTGATTAACCTTCCAGACACCGTTGGCTACACGATGCCAACAGAATATGGTCACATGTTTCGCTATTTGAAGGAAAATGTCCCAAATATCGAAAAGGTTGATTTATCTTGCCATTGTCACGATGACTTAGGTATGGCCCTTGCGAACTCATTTGCTGCCATCGAGAATGGAGCGACACAAGTTGAAGGTACGATTAACGGCATTGGCGAACGTGCAGGGAATGCTGCATTAGAAGAGTTTGGCGTTGCATTAAATATTCGTAATGATTATTATCCTTTTTATACAAACTTAACATTAAATGAAATTAAACGTACGAGTGACCTTGCGAGTAAGTTTACTGGTATGACAGTTCCAGCAAACAAAGCTGTTGTTGGCCGAAACGCATTTGCTCATGAATCTGGTATCCACCAAGATGGTGTATTAAAAAATGCTCAAACTTATGAAATTATAACACCTGAATTGGTTGGCGTGCAATCCAATAACCTCGTGTTAGGTAAACATTCGGGGCGTCATGCTTTTACTGATAAGATTAAGCAGCTTGGATATGATTTATCAGAAGAAAAACTCAAAGAAGCATTTAAAGCATTCAAACAATTGACAGATCGCAAAAGAGAAGTCACTGATGACGACCTGTTTTCTATTTTAACAGATATTCAAACAGACACGTCGAATGTAAAAAGATATCAAATGCAAGACTTTAACGTGCAATATCGTTCTTCGGATAAACCAAAAGCAACCGTCATTTTAACTGCTCCAAATGAAGAAACGATTGAGCATACTGGTACAGGACAAGGAAGTGTAGAAGCATTATACAACACACTCGATCAAATCGTACGTGAAGAGACGCATTTGACAGATTTTCAACTGAATTCTATTGGGCAAGGTCGTGATGCCTTGGCTGAAGTTCATGTAAGCATGACAGTTGATGATGTGAATGTTAGTGGCAGAGCTTCTGCACAAGACGTACTCGAAGCTGCTGTTGAGGCTTATTTGAATGGTGTCAATCGTGCCATTTATCAAACACAAGCTGATATAGCTTCATCATCGTAATTCATTTCGTAGGAGGTCCGTTGCGTGAGTAAAAAAATAGCCATGCTCCCTGGTGATGGAATTGGAGTTGAAGTCACCAAGGCAGCAAAACAAGTACTAGAGGCAATTAGTGAAACGTATGATATAAACTTTGAATTTTCAACGTATGATATTGGTGGGAGTGCTATTGACCAACATGGTACTCCCCTTCCTAAAGATACAGTGAAAGGATGCAAAGGTGCTGACGCTGTATTATTAGGTGCCGTTGGTGGACCCAAATGGGATCAAAATCCTTCCGATCTTCGACCAGAACGAGGACTACTCGGCATTCGAAAAGCGTTAGACTTATATGCAAATTTACGTCCTGTTAAAGGGTTTAAACAATTGGTACACGCTTCACCATTAAAAGAAGAAATCATTCAAGGCAGTGATTTACTAATTGTTCGCGAACTAACCGGTGGACTATATTTCGGAAAACCAAGTGAAAGACAGGATAACGGTAATGCCGTCATCGACACACTCTCCTATACCAAAGAAGAGATGGAGCGCATTATTGACAAGGCATTTCAAAGTGCTCAAATTCGAAATCAGCACCTTACTTCGGTTGATAAAGCCAACGTTTTAGAATCTAGTAAACTATGGAGAGAAATCGTTGAAGAAAAACGTAAGGAATACCCTGATGTAACGGTAGATCACGTTTTAGTTGACGCTGCGGCAATGAAATTAATTACCGACCCGACTGATTTCGATGTCATTGTAACGGAGAACATGTTTGGTGATATTTTAAGTGATGAGGCTTCTGTTCTTACAGGGTCACTTGGGATGTTACCTTCCGCAAGCTTAGCAGAAAACGGGGTTGGTTTGTATGAACCAGCGCACGGCTCAGCACCAGATATTGCAGGAAAAGGAATTGCGAACCCTATAGCTATGATTTTATCAGCTGCGATGATGCTCCGTTATTCATTTGCGTTGAACGATGAAGCAAATGCCATTGAATCAGCAGTTGAATCAGTGATCAACCAAAATTACCATACAGCCGATCTTAATAACGAAAACGGCCAACTCGTCAATACAGAAGAAATGACTCGACTAATCATTCAAGCAATAAAAAGTGTAGATTGATCTGAACATGAACAAAAATCTCAACGTAAGGAGTGTGAAAAATGAGAAAACCAAAGACGATTATTGAAAAGATTTGGGATAGACATATGGTTCACCAAGAAGAAGGTAAACCAGATTTAATGTATATCGATTTGCATTTGGTTCATGAGGTCACCTCCCCCCAAGCATTCGAGGGACTGCGAATCAATAATCGAAAAGTCCGTCGTCCAGACTTAACGTTTGCAACCATGGATCATAACGTACCAACGATTCATCGTAACGTCATTAAAGACGAAGTTTCCAAAACACAAATGGAAACATTGAAAGATAACTGCGAAGAATTTGATGTACCGTTAGCAGATATTCATCATCCCGATCAGGGAATCGTTCACGTGATTGGACCTGAGCTTGGTCTTACGCAACCAGGAAAAACAATTGTATGTGGAGATAGCCATACTTCTACTCACGGTGCATTTGGAGCGTTGGCCTTTGGTATTGGAACAAGTGAAGTCGAACACGTGTTAGCTACACAAACCGTATGGCAAGCAAAACCAAAAACAATGAACGTAAAAGTCAATGGTACGTTAGGTACAGGGGTAACCGCAAAAGACTTAATTCTTGCTATCATCGGTAAATTTGGTGTCAAATTCGGTACAGGACATATTATCGAATATACCGGTGAAGCGATTCGCAACTTGCCAATGGAAGGTCGTATGACGATTTGTAACATGTCTATTGAAGCAGGTGCACGCGCAGGGTTAATTAGTCCTGATGATACAACGGTTGAATTCTTGCGCGGCAAACGCTACGTTCCAGAAGGAGAAGCTTTTGAACGTGCAGCTGAAGATTGGAAGTCACTAGCAACCGATGATGGTGCAATTTATGACGAAGTGCTAGAAATAAATGCCGATGAAATTGAACCACAAGTATCTTGGGGAACCAATCCAAGTATGTGTATTCCAGTAAGTGCAAATGTCCCAACAATTGATGATGCCAAAGATGACAACGAACGCAATGATATTGAACGCGCGCTTGAATATATGGGACTTGAAGGTGGCGAACCTATTTCTTCCGTCGAAATCGAACACGTATTTATTGGTTCATGTACAAATTCGCGTTTAGCTGATCTTCGTAAAGCCTCATCGATTATAAAAGGACAAAAAGTTCACCCGAACGTACGGGCAATGGTCGTTCCTGGCTCACATAGTGTGAAAACTGCTGCAGAAGAAGAAGGAATTGATCAAATTTTTAAAGATGCAGGCTTTGAATGGAGAGCGGCTGGGTGTAGCATGTGTCTAGCGATGAATGATGATGTGGTACCAGAAGGAGAACGTTGTGCTTCTACTTCCAACCGTAACTTTGAAGGCCGTCAAGGTACTGGTGCACGTACTCATCTAGTCAGTCCAGAGATGGCTGCTGCTGCAGCGATTAAAGGGCATTTTGTTGATGTTCGTCATCTTTCTGTACCAACACCTAGCTAAAATGATCAATAAGGAGGCTACGTAAAGCATGGAACCGATTCGTAAACACCAAGGCTTGGTTTATCCATTAAACCGTGCCAATATTGATACCGATCAAATTATTCCCAAACAGTTTCTAAAACGAATCTCACGTAAAGGCTTTGGCCAATTTGTTTTTTACAACTGGCGCTTTGATTCAAAAGGTAAATTGCGCGAAGACTTTTCTCTTAATCAGCCTAAGTATGACGGTGCATCCATTTTAGTGGCTGGTGAAAATTTCGGTTGCGGTTCATCTCGTGAACACGCACCTTGGGCATTAGAAGATTATGGATTTCGCGTGATCATCGCTCCTAGTTTCGCTGATATCTTCTTTAACAATTGTACAAAGAATGGGATTTTACCCGTTAAATTGCCAGAAGATAAGGTCCAAACATTAATTGATAACGCTGAAGCCGATACGTATCATCTAACAGTAGATCTTGAATCGAAAAAAGTATTTGATAACCAAGGATTTGAAACGACATTTGACATCGATGATTATAAACGTGAAATGTTATTAAATGGTTGGGACGAAATTGCTGTTACCCTTAACTACGAAAATCATATTGCTACGTTTGAAGCGAACCAAACGTAATCTTATCCTGATGTAGTCATACATCAGGATTTTCTTTAATATTATTTTCTATTCGCCTGCTTTTTATTTACCCTTTTGGCGAGATTTCCAACATTCACAATCGTTTTTTCAAAGCGATTCTGGATATACTAAGACTGCTCGTTAAATGGGAGGTGTTGAGGTTGTTAAATCATGATCAATTACAACAATGTAAAGATGAGTTAACCGAGCGCCAATCACAAATCGCAGCACATTTATCAGACCACTTCGGATTGGATCAAGAATTATTAAAATCCTCTGTTTCTGAATTAGCCAATTATGATAATCATCCTGCAGATACGGGTACTGAATTATATGAGCGAGAAAAAGATGTGGCATTAAATGATCATTCAGAACAAGAATTAAAAGATATAGAAAAAGCTTTACAAGCGATTGATGACGGAAATTACGGTATATGCGAAGTTTGTAATGAAGATATTCCAACTGACAGAATGTTGGCAATGCCCACAACGAAACGCTGTAGAAAACATGCCGAACAATCAGTCAAACGTACAAGACCCATTGAGGAGGATATACTTGATGCAAATATTCAAATGACTGATACCGAATTGGCGGAAGAAGAATCGGTTATTTTTGATCGAGAAGACGCTTGGCAACAAGTCGAAAAATACGGATCTTCCGATGGTCCTTCTGATTTTTATGACACTGAAAAGGATTATGACAACATGTATTATCATTCAGATGAGCTTGTTGGATCAGCGGAAGACGTCGAGAGCTTTCTTTTAGCTGATAGTCATGGAAAATATATCGGTGTCAATGAAAAACACGAAGCGTATGAGGATTATTTAGACGAAACAGATGTCGGATCCATTCTCTACACGGATCGCTAATGAATTGTGCCATCCAAACATTTGGGTGGCACATGTTATAACGTTAACTACCATTCTTCAATTTTTCCTTTTTCATCTTTAAACACAACATGTTGCCGATCCAATTGAAGCGGCGATTCGAGCCCAGCTGCTGCAGCCACGCGGAACAATCCTTTTCTCATGGTAATTATATAGTTCGCTGTACGCCATTTCTTTTCATCAATCACTAATGCTTTCTGAAGCTCTGGATCAGTCGTTGCAACACCTACTGGACAAGCATTGGAAGCACATTTCAATGTCTGAATGCACCCCACTGTAAACATAAGCCCACGAGCGATATTAATAAGGTCTGCTCCTAATGCTAATGCAATAGCAGCTTGATCAGGCGAAGACAATTTACCGGATGCAATAATTTTCACTTGATCTCTGACACCATATGTTTTCAAAGCGTCATCAACTAAGGGTAAAGCTGACTTAATTGGTAACCCTACACTATCAGTTAATTCCTGATATGAAGCACCTGTCCCCCCCTCTCCCCCATCAATCGTAATAAAATCAGGAGCGATTTGTGTATCATCAATAGCCTTGGCAATGTCTTCTGCCTCATGACTGCTGCCAATCACTACTTTCATTCCTACAGGTTTTTCAGCACAATCTCGAATCTTATCGATAAAACGTAACAATGACTTAGGCTCTTGTAACGCTTCAAATCGGTTGGGGCTATCCACTGGCTCAAATGGCTCAACATTTCGAATACGTGCAATCTCTTCGGTCACTTTTTCACCATCAATATGTCCACCACGTGTTTTTGCACCTTGTGCTAGCTTGACTTCAAAGGCTTTGAGTTGCGGAATTTCACTTTTCTCACGTAATTTATCCCAGTCCATATTCCCTTGTTTATCCCGTACACCGAATAATCCAGGGCCAATTTGCATCATTAAATCAACGTCCCCTTTTAAATGATATTCCGACAGTCCTCCCTCTCCTGTATTCATCCAAGATCCTTTTGCAATGCCTAATCCTTTTGATAATGTCGTAATCGCCCGATCGCCAAGTGATCCATAACTCATCGCCGACATACCAATTTGTCCTCGTACGATAAATGGATGAGGTGTTTGTGATCCGATCACGATCGCATCTTCTTCAGGTAAAAGATAAGCACTCGATTGTTCCGTTTCCAATTCCTCTTTTCTTTCCATAAACAGTGGGTCTTTTAACAATAAATATCGTTTCGTTTCCACTGTTGTTTCCCAATCAATGCGTAATTCTTTCGTTAACTTCGGAAATAATGAATTTCGTATAAAAAAACCTGGTTCTTCAAAATCTCGTTGTGAACCAAAGCCAATCACATCTCGTTTATATTTCGCTTTACGGACAATATGCTGAAATTCTCTTCTCGAAAAAGGTTTTCCTTCATTATCATGATCGAAGAAATATTGCCTAAATTCAGGTCCGATTTTTTCAAAAAAATAACGCACATGACCAATGACAGGATAATTTCTTAATACGGGATGCTGTCTTTGATTTTTATCAATCCGATATATGTAAAAAATAAAGCCTACTAATAACAACAAGACCAGTACAATTGTTACAAATCCAATAATCGTTAATATATTAGCAGTATTCATTTAAGTTCACCCATTTCTATCATATTTTGGACGTACTATGTAATGGATTATTTCAAATGATCAGGTGGTGGGGTGTGATGACCTTTATTTTAATTAAAATTGACTTCCAGATCCAATCTAGCTCCACGTTATCCCTCCTTTCAAAAGCAGATACAATATTTAGTATCCCAGGCTTCCCGACGGAATATTCTAAGTTTTTTCTTTCTCATTGTCTTACACGCGAAAAGCATAATAAACCATGCCACACATCATAGTCGTCAAACCAGTTGTAAATATGCTAAAAATCACCATGTTTAATTCGATGGCACGCTGATAGTAAGCAGGTAAACTACATAAACTCGGATCTTGTATCACGGCGCCTAACATCATTCCCATCAAACCACCGATCATCCCGTGAGAAAATCCTGCTAGTAAAGATTGAAACGTACGAAGGGATCCGAATAACCAACCGATTCCACCTCCAATGAAACTACTCACGATAGATAATTGAACAAAATCCAATTCGACTAGAAAGGTGATATGCAGCGTAATGGCTATACTAGACACACTACTTATACAATAGCTAAGAATCATCGAAAATCGATCATCAAATATTTTCCTTTTTTTGTGGATCATAAGATATAAGCACACGCTAATATAAAGGTTCATTAAAAACATTACCCAAAACAACAAAACTCCCTCTCTCCCCTCTTTTTGAGTTAACCATATCGGCTCGATGAAACGATCAACAGTAGAGATATAATGAGGACACTTTCCATCAACCATACAAACTGTAAATTAAAATTCGCTGCAGCACCGATCATCGGTGCCATCATTCCAACCATCACTCCATTTACATATCCTGTCAATAAGGTTTGATAATCAAATAACGCGCCAAATAAACTTCCTGTAATCATACCTACGAACACAGATATAATGGTTACCATCGCAAATTGTAGAGGAAATTGATAAATCAAAATCACTCCCGTTGACATAGCCAAAAAGCTTCCTGCCATCATAGATATATTCATGCCGAGCTGAAATCCAATTAATGTTCGATCACGGTACACGTACATATAACATGAAACAATCAATAATGCATTTACGTACAACATTACGCCTAACACATTCATCTTATTTCTTTTCCCCCATCACTTTTATTTATAATGTATCCTATGCATTCGCCCGATAAATGAGTGTATACGCAAGAACAAAAAACAAGCAGACGTGCGTTTTCATATAATAAGTAAACAAATAAATGAGGTGGTATTTATGAGTACTAAAGAAAAACCGACGACATTAGCTGAATATATTGATCAATTATGGGAAGAACGTAGGCAAGAAACAATGACAGAGGAAGAGAGCCATCAAAAACATAATGATGAACTTACCTCACCAACTTCATTCACAACAACAGAAGAAAATCGGCTCGTGATGGAATATATGGATCAAGCCAATGTGTTAAACATTAGTAAAAGAGATAAAAGGAACGGAAAAGCGATCCGACTCAGAAAATTCTTTAAATCAAAACGCAACCAACAGGTAGAAGTTTACTCAAAACATGGGAATCATCGCATTTACACGCAAGGTAAAGTCAGCACCATTGGACGGGATTTTATCATGCTTACAAATTTAAAGAATCGATTTTGGATCCCTTATGCAAGCATTGATTCAGCTAATATACCATTTGATGTGCCAAACTATACAAATTCCCATCAACATTATATATATGACAATGATTTACGAAACAAGTTATTACATGACTTTGGGAAAACGGTCGCGAAACGTGATATTTTGAAGCAACAGTTTTTTGAAGAATCATTACAGACCAACTTAGCGTCATGGATCAACACTTGGGTGGAAATTCGACTCAATACAAATGAAAAACAATCTGGCCGAATCGTTGCTTGTCAAAACAATTACATTCATCTTTCTACCTTCCAAACGAATCAATTCATTCAAATCAGGACAATTTCTTATATCAAAACGTTACGGATGTTAAGCATTATCAAACATTTCTTTCTAAACGTTTTCCCCTTCTAGTTCATTGAACTATACAAGTCCTAGCAAAAAACATATGATAACTAGCAATCGAAGAATTTATGCTTACTGTACAAAGGAGTGAATATTTTGAATAAAAAACGTGATCATTTTTTAAACGATTTAGAAAAAATGAAAGGTGACGAAGTCTTACTAGTCACTAATGCTGATCAGTTAAATTTATTTGGGCAAACATTTCGCCCGATATTTTGTGGAAAGATTTCAGAAATTGAGGATGGACAAATTACACTGTTTCCCGTTACCATCAAGCTCGTAAATGCACCATTCTTTGAATTTCCTATTCCTTTAAGTTTTCCATTAGAAAAAATATCCAACATGACTGGTAATTTTAACTGTAATATGCCGTTTCCACTAACCTAACTAGAGAGGAGTATCAAACGAATGAGCGATAATTTTATGCCTATTACGATAAATGTATTGCATGATCAAGCGTTGATTGAACATTTTGAAGAAGGTATTGGTAGAAGAGTGTTTATACTTACCCCTGCCTTTCCCTTCGTGTTCATTGGTAAAATCATTGATGTGATTGAAGACCATGTATTTATCGATGTAGAGACTACTTCGATTTCACAATTAGAAAATCGGATTTGGAATATTCATATTCATCAAATTCAAACCTTTTTTATTGAACGAGATAATGGTCCTAGCATTCCGGAATTAAAAGATGAAATTTATTAAGGAGGGGAGTCATGAAACGTTTCTATCATGTAGTTGCCATTCCGATACGGATTGTATTGAATAACTTTGGTGATCATAATCCCGACGGAATGATCTATGTTTTAAAGGAAAATGAAAACCACGTACGTGAACGCGTACGCAAGAATCCTTTTACACCTGTTGACCTTGTTCAGCCTTTAGTTATTCGTGCCAATGATGGGGATACGGTCGAGATTTTGTTTGAAAATCAATTACCCTTTGCCACAGGCATGCATTTTCAAGAAGCTGACTATAATGTTATGGATTCAGATGGGGCCAACGTTGGGTTTAATGAGAATACTCTCGTCGATTGTGGAGAACAAATTTGTTATCAAATAAAAGCCAATCACGAGGGAACGTTTCTATTTAGTGATTTAGGTAATCCCGCAAGTAGTGATAATGGCTCGAACATTAACGGGTTATTTGGCGCATTATTTGTAGAGAAAAGAGGCTCATCTTGGACCGACCCTGAAACGGGAAAGCCATTCAATAGCGGACTGTATGCTGATATACATCACCCGTTTCTCCCTTCATTTCGCGAATACGCCTGGATCTTTCATGATGAAATGCCGACTCAAGATTTAACCGGTAACCGTCCCATCAATCCAGTGACGAATCAAGACAGTGAATCCACACACGCCATCAATTATCGCTTTGAACCATTAACGAATCGACACCGACTTATTGAAGAAGCCGTTGTCTGTCCAGATTGTGATGGCGAAGAAGTGCACCATGACTCTTGGGTATTTGGCGATCCAGCAACACCCATTTTGAGAGGATATGTCGGTGATCCAGCCAAAATACGACTGGTGCATGCAGGGGGGAAAGAAACACACGCTTTTCATTATCATGTCCACCAATGGTTTAAAGATCCCCAAAATACCGAATCAGAAATTATTGATTCACAAGCCATCAGTCCGCAAGCTTGGTATGATGTCGAACCCTTATATGGGTTAGGCAGTTTGCAACAAGCTTTTGGTGACGGGATTATTCACTGCCATTTATATCCGCATTTTGCAGCTGGAATGTGGGGCATGAATCGTATCTTTAACACCTTACAAGACGGTAGTCAATGTTATCCGAATGGTGTGCCGATTCAACCACTACAACCATTGCCAGATCGTCGCAAGCCACCGAAGCCAACAGAAAAGAATCCTGGATTCCCAAATTTCATTCCAGCAAAGTCGGTAGAAAAGCACCAAGACCCCCACTTGGTATTGTTGGCGGGCGTGATTTAACTAAGCTTGAAAGAAATGCTGCCATTCCAAACCCAAGACCTGGAGCAGTATTTGCCGATCCATGTGGCGTAGCAGATAATCCGCTTGTTAAAGAGTACAATGTCTCATTAATCGAATTACCGATCATCTATAACCGACAAGGATGGAATGACCCGAAAGCAAGAATTTATGTGCTCGATGAAGATATTGAGGCCGTTTGTTCAGGGGAAAAGGAACCCGAGCCATTAACTTTTCATGCGCCAGCAGGTACTTGCATCCGTGTAAACTTTACCAATCGAGTGCCAAATATCGCCGATGGAGATGCATTTCAACTCGTAACGAGGACGTACGAAGAAGCGTTGCATATTCATTTTGTCAAATTTGATGTGTTAGTGAACGACGGTGCAAATGTAGGCTGGAACTATGATTCTAGTGTATTACAGGGACAAACGATTCGTTACGAATATTTTGCGGATGTTGAATTAAAAGCATGGTTTTTTCATGACCATTTATTTGCGAACTATCATCAGCAACACGGTGTGTTCGGTTCAGGTGTCGTTCATGCAAGATTTACGAAGTTTTTGGATTCTCAAACAGGTGAAGATGTGGATAATGGCACACAGGTTACAGCGGTTCACCCATTGATTCCTGATTATCGAGATCAAGTATTGTTTGTACAGGATTTCACCTTTTTGTATGATAAGAAAGGTGATCCATTAAATCCACCAGAATTTCCCGGGTCCGAAGATGATCCTGGACTATTTGGTGTCAACTATAAAAATGAACCCCTTCAATTTCGATTAGGCAAAGATTGCGATCCTGCTTATTCATTCAGTTCATTTGTCCACGGCGATCCGGTTACACCGATATTGCAAAGCTACGAAGGAGACCCGATTCGCATTCGTCTTCTGCAAGGAGCTCATGAAGAATCACACAGTTTTAATATACATGGTTTACGTTGGAAGCCTGAGCGTCCGGATTTGGACTCCGAATTTAAGTCCCAACAGCATATCGGCATTTCCGAATCGTTCACTATCGAAACCAATACAATTCGAGCTGGAGATTATTTATGGACGTTTGAAACAGAAGAAGATTTATGGAACGGCCTATGGGGGTTGATTCGTGCTTTTGATCAAGAGGTTGATTTCCTCATTCCTTTACCTGACCGCAAATTACCGCCTAAACGAACGAAACCTTTACCAAAATGTACAGAAGAACCACCACCGAAAGCCGATATAGTCTTACCACCTAAAGAAGCACCGACCAACGCTCCAATAAAGCATTTTGATATTGTCGCCTTTCACACTCCGATTCAATACAGTACAGACGGTGAGCACGATCCTTTTGGTATTGTATTTGCACTTCGTGAAGATATGGATGATATTTTATGTGGCGAAAAAAATCCTGAACCGCTCGTCATACGCGCGAATCAGGGTGATATTGTAGAGGTGCAGTTAACGAGCTTTTTAGCATTCGATCAGTTCCCATTTTTAGATGGTATATGGCCTTATCCGCCAGTGAAAGAGCAGGCGTTTTATCCACCTTCTGTGCGTATATCCTTGCATCCACAACTCATTCAATATGATGTTCAAACATCATCTGGAGAAACTGTTGGATTTAATTTTGATCAAACGGCTGGTGTAGGAGAAACTGTTACGTATAAATGGTTTGTCGATGCACCAGTCGGGGCATGTGGCATGTGGGATATGGCTGACATCCGTAATCACCGTTCATTAGGAACATTTGGTATGTTTGTGGCTGAACCAAGAGGAACGAAAATATTGAATTCTTACACCCGCGAGCCAGTCAAAACTAGCTCTCAGGTCATTTTACAACAACCGTTTTTACCAGAGACTCGAGAATTTGCCCAAGTGTTATATGATGGTGCCCGTTTATTAGATAAGAAAGACCAACTAATTGTTGATCCAATTGATGGTATCTTGTTAAACGGAGAAGGAGAACCCGATTTAGTCGATACGTATGACAATGGATCACGTGGGTTTAATTATCGTACCGAACGTCTCATTAATCGTTTTCGTGACATACCTGAACTGAAAAAACTGTTTAGTTCCAAAACACATGGAGATCCTTCAACACCAATCTTTGTAGCGCATCCCGGTGACCCAATCACCATTCGTCTCGTAAACCCATCGGAAAGAAGGAGATCACACACGTACCATCTTCATGGGCATTACTGGAAAAGTGACACACAAGATCTCAATTCAACGATTAAATCCATTGTAGGAGAGATCGTAGCTGGTCATACAGCGAATTTAGAACTCTTTTATGGTGCTGGTGGTTTATCTTTTATTCCAGGTGACTATATGTATCGATCGGGAAACATTCGTTGGGATATTGAGCAAGGCATGTGGGGCATTATCCGTGTATTGCCAAAACGTAACCATGAGCTACCGATGTTAGAACACTATCCAAAGGGGATCAAAAGAAAACAATTAAAGCGGATCAAAAGGGGGAAATAATCCCCCCTTCCTTTTTTCGAAAGGAGGTGTTTTTACTATGACAAACAAGGATTTGCCAATATTTGAAGACATTCTCACACATTCTTCCAGTAACATTTGTCAACTCAATGCTTGTCCAGAACGACTACAACGACTCGAACTCCCATCTCCAAATAGTTGTTTGCCACAAGACACTTTAGAAGAAGTTGAACAACGCATTCGGGCTGCCAATCAATTTTTACTAAACACGGCATTATCCAGTGACTTTGAGGAAAATGAAGTCATCCACATGCCATGGAAGGTTTGGTTGGACAAAACGTACAAGTTACCCTTCGCGATCGCAATGAACGAATGAAAGGAAGAGTGCAACTTGCTGGAAATGATTTTACCATCTTAACCCATAAAACATTTCAATTCATTATACCAAATGAAATGATTTGTTGGATTGATTTAGCTAACCAGTTTGCCGATCCGCTTCACGGAGATAGATTAGAGCATATTGGTCCATGTTTCAGACGTTGTCTCACACTACACTTTGGCCAAGTCGTATCTGGTTCACCAGAATTAATTCAGTTATTTTATGGTCTCACATTACGTGTCTATTTATTATCATTCATCGATGAACGAATAGAAATTGTAACAAATCAAGAACGTATACAAGGGCAATTATACCAAGTTGATCAAGATTCACTAACATTATGTAATGAAAAACGAGAGCAAATGATCCTCCCTGCAGATAGAATAAATATAATCCAAGCACCTCTAGGTAGATAAAAAGACTTGACCTCACATCAAATGAACAATGAAAATTTTGTTACACGTATGCAGGCATGAAAGTTTTGCCCTTTCATGCCTGCCACAAATAGAAACTTAGACTAACTAAAATCATGTAAAAATGGCTCCCATTGATTGTTGATGTTAGGAACCATTTACGTTCGCTTCTGGTCCACTTGATTCAATTTGCTTATCAACAAAGCAGTAAGTCGACTCCAGCGAGAACAAACCATCCCTTTGCAACGATCAAATGTTGTCAGCTCGAGAACGCTTGGCATAAGTTCACGGAAAACGAAGCATATACGATCTAAAACAAAAATGACGAAAACAACCCTTGTAAAAAGAGTGATACTCAGTTAATTTAGTGACGAGTACCACTCTTCTTTTTTACATTTTGACCCATTAGTATCTATCACGAAAAACATTCATTTCGCATATATCTGTACTGAGTGATATACTTATACCAATGGAGAAAATGAGACAAAGCAGTATTTCTCGTTTCGTCTCAGTTATTCGGTGCTCATTAGTTCAAGTCAATATTAGGTATGACAGTCACAATCACCATGACAATCATCGCAGTCACAATCGCAATCATCTTTTAGTTCAAACCATTTTATCGACTCAAAAGGGAAAATAAAAGTATCTTTTATATCATGATGATCTCTTCTCTTGTGGTGACGTTGAAGTTGTCGTTTTTTTCTTCTACGTTTTAAAATATCATGTTTAAGTTCCTTTTCTTCCTCATCATCTAAATCGTCCCAAATATCCTCACGATCGCCCGTTAAAACGTTTACTTCAACAAAGTCACTTCCGACAAAACAAATCTTAGCTAAAATCGTTTTACAGGTTTCCCCACACGTCACTTTCATTTTCACTTCACATCCAGTCAACTGACGAAGTCGAAAGTTGAGTCCCCCCGTTAATCCTCCTAAACGTACTTTAAAATGATCATCACAAACAAAACTTTCACAAATACAAACATCCCGATCAAATTTGTGTCGATCGATATGGTGATGATCGAAATCACGATGAAAGTCCCGAGCTCCTAAGAATTGATCTTTCCCACAATGTGGACAATGATCTACACTCACTTCAACATCTCCTCCTCTTATTGAAAAATCATGACGATAATATTAGGGTTATTACAATGGTGACCTGTCTCACTTATTTCTCGTCGTTTATGCCTTCTTAATGGTGCCAATCGATTATCAAAATGAATATGCTTCGAATCACAATGGCAACAATCAAGGTGATCATCACAAGGACAACCATCATGAAAACGTCGTCTCAATATAACAAGTCCCCTTTCATTTTTACTTTTCTATACAGTTTATGACGACCACCTCTAACCTGTATGGTTGTCAATCATGGATCACCTCCTTTTTACACGGTTTACACAAACGAACGATCTTTTAGAAGAACAGCGAAAAAAAGGAGCGCGAAGTAGCTCCTCTTACATTAACCATGACAATGATGGCAGTCAAACCTATGACAAGTGGAACAAGGATCATGGAAGGCAAAGCGACGACACTCACAGAAAGGCTTGAAATGCTGAAAATTCTTTTTATCACACAACGAACAACACTTTCTTCTGCGCTTTCGACATTCAAAGCATGACATGACTAAGCACCTCCTTTACATTATACTTCAGTATATGAAAAGACACTTAGCATGCTTGTACACGCATCCTTATGAAAACGCACATTTTATTTTCTTACGAAAGCATTTAAGATGGTTCAGACATAGATTATCAGTGAGGGGGGAAAAGCAAGATGTTTCATAAACGTCGAAAATATATATGGTTCATTTTTCTCTTTATTAGTTTATTTATCACTTTTTATCTACTTTGGCCAAATCAAGATGGATTACCTATTTTGGACCAAGTATCTGATTTTCAAATCGATAACATTCATAGTGACACATATCAATTTGCAAACGACAAAGTTAAAATTGTGACTTTCTTTTATACAAATTGTCCAGACATTTGTCCATTAACGATGATTGACTTAGCGAACGTACAGGAGAAATTAAAGGATCGAGGGGTGTTACAAAGTGAAATTGAGCTTGTTTCAATTACAATGGATCCCACTAATGATACAGAACAAGTAATTCAAGAGTATGCCAACCATTTTACCGAAGACCGAGCCGGATGGCATTGGTTAAGAGGAACAAGCTCCCAAACGAAGGAGATTACCTCGCAATTCCAAATGTATGTCGATGAATTAAATGATCAGACCATTGTTCACAGTACAACTATGTACCTTCTCGATCAAGAAAATCATATACGCGCAGTTTACGATATGGCCACTGCAGGACAATCCATTGATATAGATTTAATTGTTACTGATGCAACTTCTCTTACTCGATAGCCGAAAGTGAAATGTTATCATTATAAAAGTTAAACCATTGACATGACTGCATTTATATGATATTTATGGTATGTTAGCACTCAAACAATTAGAGTGCTAATCTACATATCGAACAATAAGGAGGTAACTTAGATGGAGAAAAAACAATTCCAGGCTGAATCGCAACGACTATTAGAAATGATGGTGAACTCGATTTATTCTCAGAAAGAAATTTTCTTACGCGAAATCATCTCCAATGCTAGTGATGCCATCGACAAAATCTATTACCAAGCACTAACGGATGATCAAATGACGTTTAATCAAGACGATTACTATATTCGTATTGAACCTGACCAAGAAAACCGTACATTAACGATCAAAGATACCGGAATCGGAATGACGCGAGAAGAATTAGAAACAAATCTTGGTACCATTGCTAAAAGTGGTTCCCTTGATTTTAAAAATCAAGTCGAAATGGAAGATGGACAAGAGATTATTGGACAATTCGGTGTTGGTTTTTATTCTTCATTCATGGTAGCAGACAAAGTCACCGTCTATACCCGTGCGCTCCATCATGAAGAAGGATATAAATGGGAATCAAACGGGCAAGATGGCTATACCATTGAACCGATTGACAGAGAAGAAGTTGGAACTGAAATCATTATTCAGCTCAAAGAAAATACCGAAGATGAAAATTATGATGAATTTTTAGAAGAACAGCGTTTAACATCCATCATTAAAAAATATTCTGACTTCATCCGTTATCCAATCAAAATGGATGTGACCGAACAGAAACCGAAAGAAGATGATGAAGAAACATTCGAAGAAGTGACCGAGGAACAGACGCTGAACAATATGGTTCCTATCTGGCGAAAAAATAAACAAGAGTTAACGGATGAGGACTATGAAAGCTTTTATCAAGAAAAACGATTTGGATTTGATCAACCATTAAGTCATCTTCACATTAGCGTAGATGGTATGGTACGTTTCCAATCTATTCTTTACATTCCTGAGCAATTACCATTTAACTATTATTCACAGGATTTCGAAAAGGGATTAGAACTCTATTCGAATGGTGTACTCATTATGGAGAAATGTGCCGATTTACTTCCAGATCACTTCAGCTTTGTCAAAGGAATTGTTGACTCGGAAGATTTATCCTTAAATATATCTAGAGAAATCTTACAACAAGATAAACAAGTCCGATTAATCTCAAAAAACATTGAGAAAAAAGTGAAAAATCATTTACTCAGCTTGTTGAAAAATGACCGTGAAAAATACGAGAAGTTTTTCGATGCCTTTGGTCGTCAATTAAAATATGGCGTGTACGCTGAATTTGGTGCCAATAAAGAAAAATTACAAGACTTGCTCTTATTCTACTCATCCAGCGAGAAAAAACTTGTCAGCTTAAGCGAATATGTTGAACGCATGCCAGAAGATCAAGAATATATTTATTACGCAACAGGTGAATCACATGACCGGATTGAAAACCTACCACAAACTGAACTCGTGAAAGATAAAGGCTATGAAATTCTTTATTTCACGGATGAAGTCGATGAATTCGCCATTAAAATGCTTATGCAATATGACGATAAGGAGTTCAAATCGGTTGCTAGTGGTGACTTAGATTTAGAAGATGAAGAAACCAAACAAGAAGCTGAGAAACAAAAAGAAGAACATAAAGATCTGTTAACAGAAATGAAAGAAATTCTCGGCAATAAAGTGAAAGATGTTAAGCTTTCTACACGTTTAAAATCACATCCTGTCTGCTTATCCGCAGAAGGAGAAGTATCAATTGAAATGGAAAAAGTATTAAAACAAATGCCAGATAACCAAAATATTGAAGCGAATAAAGTGCTTGAAATTAATAATAAGCATGACATTTTCCAAGCGCTTGTTGATGCACATGAAAATGACAAAGAAAAAGTACAATTATATACCAACATTTTATATAACCAAGCTTTATTAATCGAAGGATTACCAGTCGATGATCCTGTTGCACTCACCAACGATATGTGCAAAGTAATGGCATAACGCATTTAACAGCGAACCTCTATTCAATCACGAATAGAGGTTTTCTTTTTGCCATGCGTTTAACGCATAGGTTTTCGTGAAATAGTAATAATAGAAGCAACTATTGTTTTTTTCATTCGATGTTTTACCTATGATTCCTACCATAAAGGGAGGTTTTTTCATGAAACAGAACGTAGCACAGAAATTAATCGAACAACATTTAGTCTCAGGTACGATGGAACCTGGAAATGAAATTGGACTTAGCATTGATCAAACATTAACTCAAGACGCAACTGGTACCATGGTAATGCTTGAATTAGAAGCGATGGGACTTGATCAAGCGAAAACCGAAGTATCCGCTCAATATGTGGATCATAACTTGATTCAAGAAGATTTTCGCAATGCCGACGATCATCTCTTTCTACGGAGCGCTGCACGCAGATTTGGCATCCACTACAGTCGCCTGGTAATGGTGTCAGTCACCCGGTACATATGCAACGATTAGCAAAACCGGGCAAAACACTACTTGGATCTGATAGCCACACGTGTGCAAATGGTTGTATGGGAATGCTTGCCATCGGTGCAGGTGGTATCGATGTAGCAATGGCAATTGCTGGCGAACCATACTATGTTAAAATGCCACAAATTATGGGCGTAAAATTAACAGGTGATTTGCCAGACTGGGTGAGTGCCAAAGATGTTATTCTTGAAATGTTACGCCGTCATGATGTAAAAGGCGGTGTTGGTAAAATTATTGAATATTACGGCCCAGGGCTAAAACATTTATCGGCAATGGACCGACACGTAATTGCCAACATGGGGGCCGAACTAGGTGCTACTGCTACTGTTTTTCCTTCAGATAAAGTCGTGAAACAGTTCCTTAAACAACAAGGTCGTGAAGATGAGTGGACAGAACTCACACCAGATCAAGGAGCAACCTATGACATACATGAAGAAATTGATTTATCTTCTTTAGAACCACTGATAGCGAAACCGTCTAGTCCAGGGAATGTAGTACCTGTAAGTGAGTTAAAAGGTGAACCGATTTATCAATCTTACATTGGCTCTTCAGCTAATCCAGGTTATCGCGATTTCGCGATTGCAGCTGACATTGTGAAAGGCAAAACGATCGCCGAAGGATTGTCATTTGATATCAACCCTACATCTCGTCAATTGTTAACCCAATTAGTTGATAATGGCCATATTGCCAGCCTACTCGCAGCAGGAGCTCGCATGCACCAAGCTGGATGTAATGGTTGTATCGGTATGGGGCAAGCACCCGCCACAGGTCGAAATAGTTTACGTACGACACCTCGAAACTTTCCTGGCAGGTCAGGAACCAAAGAAGACAGTGTATTTTTATGTAGTCCAGAAACAGCGGCCGCTTCTGCTTTAACTGGTGAAATTACTGATCCACGTACGCTTGATATGAAATATCCGACTGTTAACGAACCAAAATCAGATCATACTGACGGCTTATTAGAAGCACCACCGAAACCATCAGGGGCATCGGTTGAGTTAGAGAAAGGACCAAATATTACATCGATCCCTAATTTTTCACCGATTGAGAATCATTTTGAATTACCTGTTTTATTAAAAATGGGTGATAACATTTCGACGGATGAAATCTTGGCAGGTGGTTCACGTGTACTTCCATTCCGTAGTAATATCCAAAAAATCAGCACATTTACGTTTGAGATTATCGATGAAGCGTATTACGAGCGAGCCATGAAAGCTCGTGATGACGGAGGTCATATGGTTGTCGGTGGCGTTAACTACGGGCAAGGTTCCAGTCGCGAACATGCAGCATTAGCACCACGCTATTTAGGGTTAAAAGTAGTATTAGTGAAGGATTTTGCACGGATTCACTTACAGAACCTGATCAATTTTGGTATATTACCTTTACGTTTTGCTCATACTAGCGACTACGAAAAGATAGATCAAGGGACTGTATTATCTTTTGAAAATGTCCATGAAGCCATCCAGCGTTCAAATCGTTTTGATGTAAAAATCAAAGACAGTGACGAAACGATTACGGTAGAACATGATCTTACGGATCGTCATATTGATATTGTTTTAGCTGGTGGTATTATTAACTGGATGAAAAACAAATCCAATTTAACTTCGTAGTCAAAGGAGGATCTCTATGACGGGTTCCCAAGATATGCGCTGTAAAGCCTGTGACGGAAGTGGGTTATTAATGGATGATGAAGAATGGCGCTACACCTGCTCTATTTGTAACGGTGACGGCTTTGTTTCAAAATATGAAGCAGCAGAAAACGACATTGTCGACACCGACATCACCAATCGAACATTAGAATAACATGAATACGTAAAAATCACCTTGAATTCTTATCATAAAGGAGTGATACTCACCTCATTCAACAGCGAGTACCACTCCTTTTTTATTGGGATTGTCCCTGTCTTTTATTTTTTATTGATGTAAAAATTTAACACAAACAGCTTCTGGAGCTTCTACATCCTTTTGCACTAACTGCAAGGTTCCGTTTTCTTGATCACGTTCGAATAATGCCAGTGTTCCAGAATTTTGGTTCGAAGCGACAACAAATTTTTCTGTTGGATCTAATACAAAATCTCTTGGCCAATCGCCTTCTGTATGAGTCCATTCGACCAATTCTAATGTGAAATCATTCTTCACTTTGAAAATCGCAATTGAATTATGCCCACGATTGCCGACATACACAAACTTTCCGTCCGAAGATAAATGAATCGCACTTCCTTGATTGTTTTCAGTAAAATCAGCAGGAATCGTCGATATTGTGTCCACTTCTTCAAATAAACCATTGCCGTTATAGCGAAGTACGATGACTTCATTGCTAATTTCTGTCATCACATAAGCGTATTCACCATTAGGATGAAAGGCAATATGACGCGGTCCACTTCCTGGTTTTGTATTGAAAACTGCGACCTTTTTCAATTCACCATTATCTGGTTGATACGTCGTAATTTCATCGCTACCTAAATCGACGACGATCACATACTGTTCATCAGGAGTAAAACCAGCATAGTGTAAGTGTGGCTTTTCTTGGCGTTCATGTGGCCAGATCCCTCATGTTCTACCACATGTGGTGCTTGTACCGAACCATCCTGATGAACGGGATATGCTTCTACTTGTTTGGTATGAAAGTTAGCCGTTAGTACGAAACGGTTATCACTGCGAACACTCACATGACAAGGCGGTGAACCAGCTGATGCTTGACTATTTACTTTCGTCAGCTCACCATCATCTCCAATTTGAAAAGCGGTTACTCCTCCCTCATCACCTTCTTTTGAAACGGCATATAAAAATTGATTGTCTTCAGACACCGTCACATATGTAGGGTTTTCAAGCGATGCAACAGGTTCCACTTGATCGATACGTTTTTCATCAGCATTGAAACGAAAACGGTAGACACCTTGACTATCTTTTTTCGTATATGTGCCTACATATCCAATATATTGATTGTTCCCCATATAAAAATCCTTTCTGTGTAAATTTTCTGACGCCTCCTATTTATTATAAACGAAAAAAGAAAACTTGGCCAAATGCCAAGTTTTCTTTTTATGCTTTACTGACCTATATTGTTTGAATTGTTTCCTTGTCTGATCTGGTAATAAGCATAGGCTCCAATTCCAATCGACGCTAACATCGGAAGTACCATGTTACGTGTACGCATTGTATCCCTCCTACTCATTTGGGTACAATCTTATGATTTCCTAATGACAGTAAAGCATACTGTGTAAAATCAAGGATTATTGGAATTTGTCACCGATAAATAAAAAGAATAAAATAAATAACCCTATCGTAAATGGTAAAGCGCCGATCAAACTTAAACTCATGCCATTAAATCCACCGACGGCTTCATTACCGATTAAATAAATAACAACCCCAAGCATACAACAGATAAACCCCCATACATACGGGCGTCTTTTCCAAACGCTATACAATCCACCTACAAAAAACAAGCATAAAAACGTCCATGGTAACACAACATATATTACAAAACTCATACGGTCATCCCTTTTTTATCTATGCTACTATATCCATTATAATCCTTTTGATCAAAAGAAAAAACCAGAAACTTTTACGCTTCTGATTTTTTCTCGATTCCGTAATATTTTTTCACCATTTGTCTTGCTCGATGCACTCTTGTTTTAACAGCTGAATAGGATATATTTAATAAAGCAGCAATTTCTTGATCTGATAATCCTTGATAAAATTTTAAACAGAAGATTTTCTTCAACTTGTAACTCCGATTGAGGCATTGATTGACTTCGTGAATCGTATCATGCCAATTGACCATTTGATCTGTGTCATCACGTGAATAAATGCGCCACTCTTCCAAATTAAAATTCTCATCGAGTAAACACATCTTCGTACGTTGTTCCTTTCGTAAAAGGTCAATGGCGACTCGTGATGTAATCGTACGTAACCATGCGGGTAACTTTTCGATTTGATAAACAGCTACATTTGATCGATAAACTTTCACCCATGCCTCTTGCAGCGCATCTTCTGCTAACTGCGGATCTCTGAGTATTTTCACAGCTGTCCGATACATCATGTCTTGATACTTATGCACCATGTCATCAATTGTCAAGCATTGCTTTTCTAGAACACTTTCCATGCACCCCATCCCCTATTCTTGCGTAATTAGCTGTTCTTCTTCTAATACATCGATCGTGTTGGTATAACTAGCTGGAACTCTCATGGAATACAAATGGTCTGCTTTATAACTGAAATTAATATGATATTTTGACTGTTGCGCGTTAATGAGCGTTTGATAATCAGCTGCTAAATAATCTTTTTGTAAAGCTGTAATTAATTTTTGAATCACTTGCTGATTGGAAGTACTCGTTGACCTTGCTGTATCATTGGCTGAAATCCCTGCTGTCGTATAATTTGTTTGATCATCGAAAAGGCTTGGTCGGTTCAATTTTTTAAATGCTTCAGAATTCATAATCGGTTGCAAATATTCTTCAACTGCTCCACGATCCGGAATAAAGTATTGCCTTTTAATTTTTCGACCATTATCCAAATTATAAACGAACGTTATATCAGTTGGAGAGAAGGCACCCGTTATATCAATAGAATCCTCATAAGATGTTCTTGCATATGATTTTGAGCTAATATCATTCTCGAGGATATACTCATGCAATTGTACAATCATTTCTTTCACTTCCTGATTTTTGATCGCAGGTAATTCTTCTTGTGTATATCGTGATTGATGATGTCGACTGGACTGATCATAAAATAATACACTGTCTACTTGATTCGCATTTGGAATGCGTGTTTCATAACCGTACCAATCAAACACAAGCGATAATACGATTAACATCGAAACACCAATATAAACGAGAAATCCTCTCCATTGATGGAAGACACGCCACGTTTTTTGAATTAACATTTCTGATAAAACATATCCTAACAATGAACCGAATAAATACCCGAATATCGTCCAACCAAAATGTTGACCTTGCACGTAACCAAAGTACATGCCACCTACTAACATAAAACAAAACGTAATCCCGAATTTGAACACAGGTTTTAACTGAGAAAATGCAATAGCTTGCGTCGCTGCTTCTACTGGACGCTTTGTATATAACCATCGTGCCAATAAATAAATGACAATGGATGCAATCAAGTAACTCCAAATTCTTGCACTTGTATATTCACCAGGTTGTTGTTCGACATTTTGTAAGAGCGGCGACCATTGGATAATATTTTCTTCCCAACGATAGCCTGGATAATATCCGTGTAACAACATTTCTAAATTAAAGAAGATAAGAATGGTTATCCCATAAGGAAATAATAAAAATATATAACTTAGACCACCCTGAACTGCAGATATACCACTTATTTGACCAATTAGAACCGTGAATACATAAAGTAACGTAACAACGAGTACCATTTGCCCAAACCAAGGCCCAATATCCTTCATTTGATAAATCGTACCAACGTCCATAGTCATAGATAACACATACATGATCACAGCAATGAATGTCAGTGGAATGATCATCATCAAATAACCGATTAAATAATGCTGATCAAATAATTTCCCCCGTTTTAAAGGCAAACTGTGAATAAAGTCAGCAGAACTTTTCAATTGTAGATAGCGAAAAGCGAAAATGCCCGTTATCACTGGTACAATGATGATCGTAAGGAATTGAAACTGACTATTAATGTCGAATATTGTTGCAAATGCAGGGGAACTCGTTGTAAATTGATGCCATTCGTCATTCGTTACATACATAATCACTTGCAATGGTAAGACAAACAATAACACGAGAAAATAACCAATCCCTATCCAGCCAACAGAGCGAAAACCTTGCTTCATCACTTCTGGCTTAAAGTAAGATGTTATCCACCGCATAACCGACACCCTCCATTTCATAGACAAAAATCTCTTCTAGTGTAAGTGGCAGGATATCAAAGACGACGGGATCAAATTGAGCGATCTGTTCTTCAATATCTTCATACTCACCGCGAATAATACAGACGTACACACTGCCTCGCTTCTCCTTATAAACGACATCAAGGTTTTCAAACATCTGATCAGATCTCTCTTGTCGAAAGGCGAGTTGCACTTTATGAATATCAGATTTTAAATCGTCAAGATCTTTTTCAAGCATCAATTGACCTCGGTGAATAATACCTACTGCATCACATATATCTTCGACTTCGCGCAAATTGTGCGATGAAATAATGACAGTCATCTCACGCTCTGCTACATCTTGAATGATCCAAGAACGAATTTTTTTGCGAATCACTGGGTCTAAGCCGTCAAATGGTTCGTCCAATATTAAGTAATCTGGCATTGCGCATAATGCTAACCAAAAAGCGACTTGGCGTTGCATCCCTTTTGAAAATCGATGAATTTTCCGATCAACTTCCAAATCTAATAGTTGTCGCATCTGTTCGAATCGCTCTTGGTTCCAATTTGGGTATATATCTTGATAAAAATTTGCCATCTGTTTCACTGTATAATGCGAGAAGAAAAAAGGTACATCAGGAATAAAAATCATTCGTTCCTTCAGATCAATATTCTCATAAACATCATTTTCCTCGATCTGAACATGACCGCTATTTTGACGGATAATGCCGCTCATAATTTTGAGTAGTGTTGTCTTTCCTGCACCGTTGGAACCTAACAAACCGTAAATCGATCCTGAACGAATTTGTAATGAGATATCTTGCAAGACGACATCTTTTTCAAATTTCTTATGGACGTCTTGAATCTGAATCATATCCTTCACCCCCAGACAAGTTACGTTTCACTTCACGTACTAATTCCATCAGTTCATCTTCTGTCATCCCGAGATATAAGGCTTCGGAAATATCTTTTTTTAACGATGTTTTCATTCGTTCCTTCTCTTCACTATGGTCTGTAGCGAGCATATGATTCACAAAACTCCCTTTCCCTTTTACAGAATAAATATAGCCTTGACTTTCTAACTCACGATAAGCTTTTTGAATCGTATTTGGATTAATCGAAAGCTGTTGAGCTAACGTACGAACCGAAGGCAATTTTTCGTCCTGTTTTAATACATCATTAATCATTAATTGCTTGAACTTTTCAACAAGTTGTTCATAGATCGCTGTCGGTTGCGCAAGTCAAGTTCAAACATGACATCCCTCCCCACTTCTGTATGAAGTGTATGAATTGTACTAACTGTATTAATATATTTAATACAGTATCATTATATGACAAATTGGAAAAATTTCAAGGGGGGATGAAAATTTTTATATATATTTTTTTAAAATCAGCAGCATTTAATTTTAATCATTCTTTAAACTGGATGGTAATATTAGTGACATCGCTAAAATGATGGTATGAAATTAAGCGCATGATACATTCATTTGATCAATCTATGAACGATTTGAATCTAGAGTGAAATGCTTCTTCCACAAAAAAACTATGTACCTAAATGTAGATACATAGCCGTTGGATGATTCGTTTATGCTATTTCAATTCATTTTCATACCACTGTTTTGCTGCTTCCACTTCCGTTTTTGTTAATTGATGGCCACCATCTTCCCAGTGAAGTTGAACGTTTGCCCCATTGTCTTTTAAAATTTTCTCTAGATCATTCGATTCCTGTTCAGTGCAAAGTGGATCATTACGTCCTGCGGTAATCAATACTTTCACCGTCGCTAAATCAGGTAGTTCAATCCCTCTTCGTGGTACCATCGGATGGTGCAATACAGCAGCAGCAAGTGCATCTTGATAATGGAATAGCAAGCTGCCTGCAATATTGGCTCCATTTGAATAGCCGAAAGCAATCACATAGTTACGATCAAATCCATATTCTTCCGCAGCTTCATCTAAAAATTGATATAATTCCTTTGTACGCTCGATCAAGTCTTCTTCATCAAACACGCCTTCAGCTAAGCGTTTAAAAAAACGTGGCATGCCATTTTCAGAAACATTTCCACGCACACTCAATACATTTGCATCAGGATCTACCATCTCAGCTAATGGGAGCAAATCCTTCTCTGTTCCACCCGTTCCATGTAATAATAAAAATGTAGGACCGTTTAAATTCTTTCCCTCAATAAAAATATGTTCCAATATAAACACCCTTTCTAGCATTACATCACACACCGTACGATAACGAGATGATGTAAAAAAACGTATCAACAAGCTTGTCACTTTTATTTATACTAATTACAATAGTAACATATTCTAGAAACGCGAGGGAAATAAAATGCCAAAGATACCATTAATGATTGATCTCACTCATCGAAACATCACGATCATCGGTGGCGGGAAAATGGCCGAGCGACGTGTATCTTCATTACTACCATCTTGTCAGCAAATCACTATTATTAGTCCGAATGTCACCAATCATTTAAAAGAACTCATTGATGAATATCCTTTAACATGGTTGCCAAGGTATTATCAATTAGGGGATGTAATAGACGCAGATGTCATTATTATTGCCACTGATGACGCAACAATCAATCAACAAATTAAGCAAGATGCACCACGTCACGCTTGGATTAATGCAGTAAGTCAAGCTGATCAGGGGGATATTGACTTTCCTGCCACGATTCAAAGAGGTAAATTTCAATTAGCTATCTATACTGGTGGCGCAAGCCCAATGCTCGCCAAGAAAGTAAAGCATGATTTAGCCAAACAATTCCCTGATTCTTACGAAGACTATATTTCGTTTTTATATCAAATGAGAAAGCACATCAAACAAAGTGACATCTCCAAACAAAAAAAACATGAACTACTTAAGCAACTTGTAGAAGAACCTATCCTTGACCCTACCCGACAACAACAATTGTTCAAAAAGATAACGAAGCAGTTATAAATTAAAAAAACTGCTTCGTTACGTTGTTTCTTTTTTACTTTTCAATCGTTCGATCACATTCCCATCAGCGAGTTGTTTCCTCGCTATGTCGATTCCTTCTTCAATCTCTTCTGTGATACCAAATAAATAATATCGTAATCCCGCATTTAACAATACTTGATAATAATAATACTGGAAATCTTTTCTTTGTTCGCCGCTTAACAATGACTGAATGATTTCGCTTTGTTCATGGGCTGATAACTTCTGATGCTTATCAAAATCTTTGCATTCCAGTCCATAGGTTTTTGGTTTCACACTAAATGAAGTTAACTTCTCTGGCGTCCAATGAAACACAAAACTATTTCGATGAACAGGAACATCTTCAGAGCCTTCCAAACCTTGTACCATATAGACATGTTGATAATCAAGTTGTTGAAAGACATCATTTAACTTGTTAATCGCTGTACGATGAAAAGCACCAAGCATTACATTTTTGGCACCACTAATGTTTAATAATTTTTCTACCGTATTAAATAGCGTACGGACACCAATCTCTTGACGAACGTTGCGAACATCAGCGAGGGAAGGACAAAATGTTTCCGTGTCAGCAAAAGCAAAAAAATCATCTTTTAACGTATGACTCGTGGATTGTGGGTCAACTCCAACTGGCATACCTAATTCCTGTATAATCGACTTTAAAGATAACCCGTATTTCGGTGGCAAGGTATCACTAGCTGCAATAAAGGTTGGTACTTGGTAATCAGCTAGTAATAGGGAAACAGGTATCGTCGCTGCAAAAGAGTTCCTTCCGTTATACGGACCCGCAAAATCAATCAATTGTTCTCGAAACGAATCATCCATATCAAGAAATTGTGTCTGCTTTTTTAATTCATAAATAAAAGCATACAATTCTTCTGGGGACTCCATTTTTATGCGTTCTGCTACTAAATAAGCGGCTAATTGCGCATCGGTAGCTTCACCAGATATAATCGTTTGAGCGATTTGAACCGTTTCATCAAAACTTAAATCTTTAGCCCCTTTTTTTCCTCTTGCTACTTCTTTTAACCACTGTTGCACTGGGCATCCTCCCCTACCACAAGTTCGTTGACTCTGTCGATTAATACGGTCACAACATTGTCATGATGACTTAAATAGTCCGTCATCATAATCGATTGATCAGTCTTTTGGTTTAATTGATGAATAAATTGTTGCATCCCTTCAATCAGTTTACCAGTAAACAATAAATACGGGATAACGATCATTGATTTTTCTTGTTCAAGTACCTTTTTTTCTAAATAAGACTCAAATTTCGGTTCACTGGCAGCTAAAAAGCTTTTTTCAATCGTTTGAAACGGAAACCTCTGTCGCAACATCTGAACAATGGTTTCCGTATCATTGATCGCATCAATATCGCTACTTCCTCTTCCGACAAATAATAGGTCATACCCTTCCACTGATGTCGTTGTTTGATAAATTTGATCAACGACAACATCAACCATTAATGGATCAATTTCGATGGCTCTTCCATATCGGAATGGAATGTGGGGGTATTTTTCTTCTTCCTGATGAATTAGTTCAGGAATATCACGTTTGGCATGCCCTGCTGTTAGTAATAAAACAGGTAATATATGGACCTGTGTCGCGCCTTTTGCAATTACTTTTTCTACTGCCTGAGACAAATCAGGTTCTTGTAATTCTAAGAAACAATGTGTTTGAAGCTCGATATCGACATGCTTTCGTACCTTTTCAAACAACTGAATCGCTTCTTCCTTCGCTGCCTCGACTCTACTCCCATGATATAGATAAATGACTGCCTTCATTTTGTTTCACTCCTAAAAAGCTTCTGCAACGGGTGATCGATACATCCTTTGTTGTAATTCGGTCAAATGATTGATTTCTTCGCCAATACGTACCACTTCACCAATAATAATCATTGCTGGATTTTGAATATGTTCTTTCTCTACGATTTCCACAATAGTACTTAGCGTTCCAGTTACTGCTTTTTGATGCGACGTTGTTCCTTCTTGAATCACGGCAACTGGTGTATCCGCTAATTTACCAGCATGGACGATGGCCTTGACAATGGCAGGTAGATGTCGAACGCCCATGTAAATAGCGATCGTATCTACCGTATCAACTAACTGATTCCATTTTACGTCCTGTGGCTCACCATGCTTCGAGTGTCCAGTAACCAGCGCAAATGAACGACCAAGGTCTCGATGAGTGATTGGAATATTCATAGAGGCTGGCGCAGCAATACCAGAAGTAATGCCAGGTACAACCTCATAATCTATTCCTCGTGTGACGATTGCTTGGACTTCTTCAGCCCCTCGACCAAATACAAAGGGATCTCCTCCTTTTAATCTTACCACAGTTTTCCCTTGTTCTGCATACGTAATGAGTATATCGTTAATTGTTTCTTGTTTCATTACATGCAATTTGGGAAGTTTTCCACAATAGATAAGATTTGCTTCTCGTTTGGCTTCTTGTAATAGTTGAGGTGCCACTAACCGATCATATAAAATCACATCTGCTTGTTTGATACATGATAAACCTTTAACCGTTATTAATTCTGGATCACCCGGGCCAGCACCAACTAAATATATTTTCCCCATTGTTTGTCCCCCCAAACCATTTTAAACAACTACATCATTTATCTATCCATTCATCAAGAGTATTCAGTAATGTTATTCAGTTAATGGTACTTGAACATAAACTTTATCATCTTCATGAATCACATCATAAGTCTGTACACAACCTTCATCTGGTGCTTGAACAAGGCCATCTTTCATATTAATTTTCCAATCATGTAATGGGCAAAATACATGTTCCCCACTCACCATCCCCTCGGAAAGAACACCTCCCCGATGAGGACAGCGATTTTCAATTGCATAGATATTGCCATTTGTTAACTTAAATACAGCAATCTCCATATCCTCGAGTACAATGGTTTTACCAATCCGCTCAGGTAGCTCTGTGTCATATCCAATAAATACGTTTCGAACCGTTTGCTCCATAAGTTTGATCCCCCAAATTATGATTTAGCCATTACTTTTTCATATAAATCTTTCAGTGTTGTTTCACTTTCTAGCACTTCATTCCAAGGTTCGTTGTAAGCATCCAACGCCTCATCCATACGTTGATTTAATGCTTTACGTAATTGATCATCATTAACAACTTCTTGAACGTGTTCAATGCCAACTCGTTCCACATAGTGTGATGTGCGTTCTAAGTAGCTGGCATTCTCACGGTAATATTGTAAAAATGCGGCTGTATATTCCAATACTTCTTGTTCCGTTTTCACTTTTACTAATAGTTCCGCTTGGCGTAGTTCCGTACCACCATTACCTCCGACATAAATTTCCCATACACCATCTAAGCCAACAACACCAACATCTTTAATTCCCCCTTCTGCACAGTTACGTGGACACGCAGATACCGCCATCTTCACTTTATGCGGTGTATTTAACCCTTCAAATTTTTTCTCCAATTGAATCCCCATACCAGTTGAATCTTGTGTACCAAAACGACAAAATTCAGATCCTACACAAGTTTTGACCGTTCGTACGGATTTTGCATATGCTGAACCTGACGGCATGCCTAGATCGTTCCATACATCCGGTAAATCTTCTTTCTTTACACCTAACAAATCGATTCGTTGTCCACCCGTCAATTTAATCATGCCCACGTCATACTTTTCTGCAACATCTGCAATCGTGCGAAGGTCTTGAGCATTCGTTACACCACCATAAATTCTTGGCACAACGGAATAGGTACCATCTTTTTGAATATTGGCATGCATCCGTTCGTTCACAAATCGAGATTCTCTTTCATCTTCATGATCTTTTGGATAGATCATATTTAAATAATAGTTTAGTGCTGGTTTACATTTCGAGCATCCTTCTTCTGTCTTCCATTCCAATACATTCATGACTTCTCTTGTATGTGTTAGACCTTTTTCGCGAATTTCTGAAATTACCTCATCACGTGTTAGATCTGTACATGTGCAAATGGATTCTTTTTCATTGCCTTCATATTCATCCCCTAAGGTATCTTCTAGTAAATCAGAAACTAAGTTTTACATGTGCCACATGAACGAGAAGCATTTGTCGCGCCTTTCACTTCTGCAACCGATGTAAGACCGTCAGATTGTATGGCTTCGACAATTTCTCCTTTCGATACACCATTACACCCACATACAATTTCATCATTTTCCATGGACTTGACAATGGATTCATCATCGTCAGCCGATTGTTGGCTTTCTAAATACTCTTCAACATTTGCCCCTTTCTTAATAAGACTTAATAGCTTGGTTCCTTCTTTCGTATCACCAAACAATACGGCTCCTTTTAACGTGTCATCTTGGACTAATATTTTTTTATACGTATTTCGCCATTCATCAAACACTTTAATCGACTTGGTGTCATTGGTTTCATTAATCAATCCAGTTGAAAAAACATCAACACCAGACACTTTCAGCTGTGTCGAGAGAACAGAACCTGTGTATCCTTGATGATTCATGCCGCAAATATGTTTGGCTAATGCTTTCCCCTGTTCGTATAACGGCGCCACCAAACCATAAACCATTTGATTATGTTCAGCACATTCTCCCACTGCATAAATATTTGGCACATTTGTCTCCATATGATTGTTAACGACAATCCCTTTATTTACTTCAATCCCAGAGTCTTGCGCTAAACGAACATTTGGTTTAATACCGACCGCCATCACAACTAAATCGGTTGGAATACTACCACCATCAGCAAACTTCACGCCATTTACTCGTTTCTTCCCTGTAATTTCAGTAGTTTGCTTTTCCATGAGGAAATTCATTCCTTGTGATTCGAGCTCTTTCCTCAATAAATCACCTGCTGTTCGATCAAGTTGACGTTCCATTAAATAATCTGATAAATGAATGACATCGACTTCCATACCTAAGTTCAATAATCCACGGGCAGCTTCCAAACCAAGTAGCCCACCACCAATAACCGCTGCTCTTTGATATTGTTTTGATGAATCAATCATCGTCTCGCAATCTTTAATGTCGCGGAAGGCGGTGACTCCTTCTTTGTCCGCGCCTGGTAATGGCAACATAAATGGATTGGAACCAGTAGCAATAATTAAAGAATCATAGGGTGTTTCTTTTCCTTTGTCTGTGTAGATCACTTGTGCTTGCTTATCAATCGCTGTTACCGTTTCTCCTGGATAAAACAAGATACCATTATCTTCATACCATTGCCATTCATTTAATGTAATATCCTTTATCTCCGTATCTCCCTGCAACACTTTCGATAATTGAATCCGATTATAGTTTGGATACGGCTCCTTCCCGAAGACTGTAATTTCAAAATGATTAGGTAACAACTTTAAAATTTCTTCAATCGTTCGTATGCCTGCCATACCATTTCCGATTAAAACCAGTTTCTGTTTTTGCATTATGCATCCCCCAATTTGCTTTGGAAATTTAACTTGCTTTTATCATAAGCTCCTTTCAAATCGATTACGAACAACTTGTCAGTATATCTAACACAATATTTTTGATGGAATGCTCACTCAGCAAAAAAACACAGTGAGTTTTTCTAACAAAAGATAAGACAATCAAATCAAACTGCTGTACGCTTCGTTTATAGAGAAGATTGCTAGCCGATGGATAGGAGGTTTAGCAAGATGGATAAAGAACAACTGATTCTTATTGGAAATGGAATGGCCGGTGTACACTTCATCGAGCAATTATTGCAAAAAGACACACACAATCGTTACCAAATCACGATTTTTGGTGACGAACCTTATACGAATTACAGTCGACTAATGCTTTCATCAGTCCTACAAGGGGACACGTCATTAGAAGACATCACATTGAATGACTGGGACTGGTATGAAACTAATCAAATTACGTTTTATCCTAATGAAGCTGTTACACAAATTAATCGTCATGAAAGAACCGTTGTGTCAGAGAAAGGACGCAAGATTTCATATGATTATTTAGTGATTGCAACGGGGTCAACCCCCGTTATACTACCTGTTCCTGGTATTGAAAAACAAGGAGTAACGGTTTTTCGGACCATTGATGACTGCAAGAACATGATGAATTTAGCACAGACTCACCGTTCAGCAACCGTTATTGGTGGTGGGTTACTTGGTTTAGAAGCAGCACGCGGGCTTGTTCATTTGGGCATGGATGTTCAGGTTGTGCATCTCTCTGATCGAATTATGAATAAGCAACTTGATACGAGAGCCGCTTCGATGCTCCAAGCAACGTTGGAAAATCAAGGTATTCAATTTCTATTAAACAAGGAAACGAAAGAAATTTGTGGTCATCATCACGTCGAAGGACTTACGTTTACTGATGGCCATTCACTCCAGACGGACCTTGTCATTATGGCAGTGGGGATACAACCTAATGTTGACCTAGCGAAGGATGCTGGCATTAATGTCAATCGAGCATTATCGTCAATGACTATCTCCAGACGAGTGATGCCAATATTTACGCTCTTGGAGAGTGTGCAGAGCATAATCAGATGGTCTACGGGCTCGTAAAACCTTTGTATCAACAAGGGGAAGTATTAGCTCATTATCTAGGCAATAACGACTCCAAGCGATACCAAGGATCGATTCTATCAACGCAATTAAAGATATCTGGGGTGGATCTTTTTTCAGTTGGGGATGTAACGACATCAACGAGCACACAGTCAATCGCTTCCTACGATGAAATCAACCATACCTATAAGAAAATTATCTTTAAAGAAGATAAAGCGATAGGTGCCATTCTTTACGGTGACACGACGTTAGCACCTCGAATGTTAGACGTCATGAAAAAAAATAAATTCATCCGTGATCGTGACAAATCAAAACTATTGGATTCAATTGATATAAGTACATCCTATGCAGCAACCGTGTCTCGAAACGAAAACATATGTACTTGTAATCAAGTCTCTAAAGGGACAATTATCGATGAAGCCGTGTTAAACGAATTAGAAACCGTCGACGAAGTCAAAGCATGCACCAAAGCATCAAGTTCCTGTGGTGGATGCAAACCTGTTGTGCAAGAACTATTAACGTATATGAAAAGTGATGCTTTTGATGAAACCGTCAAAAACAATCAATTTTGTTCCTGTACGGATCTCACAGAGGAAGACATCATTTATGAAATCCAATCAAACCAACTACAAACAGTAGAAATGGTAATGAACAAGTTAAACTGGCGTCAGCGGGAGGTTGTGACATCTGTTATCCGGCGATTCGTTACTATTTACAAATGCTTGATCCAACCAGTTCAGACATTGATCAAGAGACGATTTACATTGATGAGAAAACAAATGCAACCATTGCAGCGGACGGCACTTATTCAATTACGCCACAATTATATGCCGGCATGATTGAAGCAGATCAGTTAAAAAAGATAGGAGAAATTGTGGATAAATATTCACTTTCTCCCCTATCCATCACGAATGAACAGCAGATAACGATTCAAGCATTCATCCGTCTCAATTCAATCAAGTATGTAACGAATTAGATATGAAATTACGCAATGACTCTTTTCATCACGTAACAAAGATCGTCACACCGAATACAGAGTCAATTTGTTCATGCGACAAAACAGCAAATATACAATTCACCAAACACCTGGCATACGCTACCGAATATGTCATGATGCCATCTAACTTGAACATTGCGGTGACATGTTGTTTTGATGCACTTCATTTTTATAACAATCGTGCATTGCAAATCGTAAACGCGAATGACAGATGGGACATTTATATAATGGAAAGTCAGGAGACCCCATCATCTTCTTCGTTATTGTTTACCGGACACAAAGAAGAAGATACATTATTCTTTGTACTTGGAATCATTCAATATTATCGTCAATCGGCTTTTTTCAAAGAATCAATCACAGATTGGATCACTCGTCTTGGGATCGTTCACATTAGAGAAGTATTATTTGATGAAAGATTACGTCATGAGTTAAACGAAAATCTCTCAAGTGACCAACGTACACACAAAAAATCTTCCGTGACACTGATGAAATAAAGAAAGGATGAGCGAACGTTGACAGACCTCATGTTAAATTATTTTCGCCAAAAACAACAAAAAGTACAATCTGAACATACATTCGATACACAATGTCCTTTTTGCAGCATGCAGTGCAAAATGCAGCTCATTGAACAACGCATTGTGACAAGAAAAAAACAGAAAACCGTTGGTAAAGATAACCCCACTTCTGAAGGAAGATTGTGTGTCAAAGGCATGAATGCTCACCAGCATGCTTTACACCACAATCGACTCAAACAACCGTTATTAAAGGTGAACGGTGAATTTCAACCCGTCTCTTGGGAAGTAGCTTATCAGACGATTCAAGAACGGTTTCAAATGATTCAAAACACAGACGGGCAAGATAGCCTTTCTGTATATGGTAGTGCGTCACTCACAAATGAAGAAGCATATCTGCTCGGTAAATTTGCTCGGGTGGCTCTTGGAACAAAATATATTGATTATAACGGGCGATTATGTATGGCCTCTGCTGCAACTGGTGCGAATTTAAGTTTCGGTCTTGATCGCGGATTCACGAACACTTTACAAGAAGTTCCTGAAACACGTTGTATTCTATTGGCCGGAACCAATATTGCCGAATGTCAACCAACCATGATGCCCTATTTTGAAAAAGCAAAAGAAAATGGTGCGTACATTATCGCCATCGATCCGCGTGAAACAAAAACGACCCAGTTAGCCGATCTTCATTTAAAAAACAAACCTGGTTCTGATATTGCCATCGCGAATGGTATGCTAAAAATCTTAATTGAAGAACAATACATTGATCCTACATTTATTGAAACACGCACCGAGCATTTTGAAGAGGTCGAAAGGTATGTCACTTCACTCGATTTGAATGAAATAGCAACGGTTAGTGGTGTCAGTGTTGACGACTTGTATCAAGCTGCCAAAGTGTTTGGTCATGAAGACAGTGGCATGATTTTTACCGCACGTGGAATCGAACAACAAATCAATGGCACAGAAACGGTACGAGGATTTCTCAACTTACTTTTAGCCACTGGAAAGATTGGCAAGAAATATTCTGGTTTTGGTGCGATTACTGGACAAGGTAATGGCCAAGGAGCTAGGGAACATGGTCAAAAAGCCGATCAATTACCAGGATACAGATCCATTGAAAATCCAAATCACAGAGCTTATATCGCAGACATATGGGGCATCAAAGAATCAGAATTACCTGGAAAAGGTGTCTCTGCGTATGAAATGTTTGAAGAGATTGAATCAGGTTCGATATCAAGTATGTTCGTCATGTGTTCGAATCCAGTCGTTTCAAATCCAAATGCCAACTTTATTCAATCAGCACTAAAGAAATTAAAATTCTTAGTTGTTGTCGATCTATTTTTGTCCGAAACTGCGAAACTAGCAGATCTAGTCCTCCCTTCTACTAGTTATTTAGAAGATGAAGGAACCGTAACAAATGTCGAAGGTCGGGTCATGCTTCGCGAGGCTAGTTACCCCATTCAGGGAGAGGCAAAGCATGATTGGCAAATTCTATGCGACATAGCTGATCGACTTGGAAAAGGAACATATTTTTCATTCCCATCAGCAGAAGCGATCTTTGAAGAATTGCGCTTAGCAAGTCAAAAAGGAAAGGCTGACTATTCAGGCATAACCTATGATCGACTAAGAAAAGAAGAAGGTATTCGATGGCCTTGCACTTCTAAGAATGACCCAGGAACTGAGCGATTATTTGAAGAAACATTTGCTCATCCTGATGGCAAAGCCAAAATGGCAGTCGTCAAAAATCAAACCTTGAAACAAAAACCACAACCTAATAACAATTATCCATTATATCTCACAACTGGCCGAGTCATGTCTCATTATTTAACCGGTGAACAAACTAGAATGAGTCCATCTTTAGCTGCGCGTGAATTTGAGGCATATGTCGAAATGCATCCAGAAACTGCTGATTTCTTTGATATTAAAGAGAACTCGCTTGTGAAAGTCATTTCAGAACATGGATGGATTATTGTTCGCAGTAAACGTTCGACCTCGATTCGAAAAGATACAGTATTCGTACCTTTTCACTGGACAGAAACGCAAAATGTAAACCGACTTGTCGCAGATCAATTGGACCCTTATTGTCGCATGCCTGGCTTTAAAATAAGCGTGGTGACGATTTCTCCTGTACGTTAATGAGAGTGGTGTCGGGTATTGATAATTGTTGTTACATTTACTAACAACTTTGTTTTACTTTTCTTTCACTTCGATATAATAACATCCATAGAAAAGCAAAATTGGAGGGATTTTCGATGGAGAGGAACTATCAAGGGAATAAAAAAATATTAGGATTTACAACATTAGCGTTTTTCATTACTTTTGTTGTCTGGTTTAATATGGCACCATTTATGACAACATTACGTGATCAGTTTGGCTTAACGAATGACGAGATTGCGTTATTATCAGTGGCCAACGTCACCTTAACCATACCAGCTAGAGTATTAATTGGGATGTTAGTCGATCGCTTCGGTTCAAGGAAAGTATTTGCGGGATTGCTGATCATTTTAAGTCTTCCGTGTTTTGCTTTTGCATTATCCAATTCTTTTACACAACTCATGTTATCTAGAATCTTCTTAGCATTAATTGGAGCTGGTTTCGTTGTAGGTATTCGTCTCGTTTCAGAATGGTTTCCCAAAAAACATGTTGGCTTTGCAGAAGGGATTTATGGAGGTTGGGGAAATTTCGGTTCTGCCGCAGCAGCCATGACATTACCTGCGCTTGCTCTCCTATTTGGCGGAGAAAATGGATGGCGATATGCGATTGCATTAACCGGTATGATCAGTCTTGTATACGGCTTTTTATTCCTTCGATTGGTGCAAGATACACCAAACGGTGAAACATTTACACGCCCAAAAAGAAGTGGTGCATTAATCGTCACTAGTTATAAAGATTTGATTGGGTTAATGCTGATGAGTATACCAGTGTTTGGCATCTTAGCCTTTCAAACGTATCGTTTATATCATTTACACTTTATTAGTGATTATGTTGCCATCGTTATTTTCCTAACTCTGATCGGATTATTGATTTACCATTTATCAAAAATTTGGAGTGTGAATAAAGATCATCTCAAGAAAGGAGTGCCCGAAAGAGAAAAATATTCTTTTAAACAGGTCGCCATTCTTAATTTTGCTTACTTTTGCACATTTGGATCTGAGTTAGCTGTCGTATCGATGTTACCACAATTTTTTGAAGAAACATTTGCCTTAGGCGTTGCGCAAGCTGGTATGATTGGTGGAAGCTTTGCGTTTATGAATTTAATGTCTCGGCCGAGTGGCGGTTGGTTTAGTGATAAATTCGGACGCAAACGAACGTTAATGATTTTCATTAGCGGATTGGCTTTCGGTTATATCGGAATGGCACTTATCGGTTCTAGTTGGCCCATATGGCTAGCGGTATTAATGACAATCAGTTGCTCATTCTTCGTTCAAGCAGGAGAAGGGGCAGTATATGCGATGGTTCCACTTGTGAAAAAGTCAGTGACTGGACAAATTTCGGGAATGGTGGGCGCATATGGAAATATTGGCGCTGTTATCTTCTTAACCATTTTTACCATGGTGAATCCGACCATATTCTTCATTGTGATTGGATTATCGGCTGTGATATGTTTTCTATGCATGTTCTTTATGGAAGAACCAGAAGCTACAAAAGCTACAGCTACTGCACCACAAAAACATACAGAAAAGGCTGCATCATTTTAAAATCAACAGGCTCCCTATGACATTCAGAGCGAATGATTTAGGGAGCCTGCTACATATAGTTGATAACATTAAACGATCACGTCATTTCCTATGATTTCATGCATCTGTACCATATCGAACACTTCTAAAATGTCTTCTTTCACATGAATAATTTGTATCTGTTGGTCTTTTTCTTTCATCTGTTTCACGATTTGAATTAACAATCCCATCCCTGATGAGTCTACAAACCCCACAGTAGCAAAATCGATCACCACAGTCTCATGTTGAAGAAAACGAGGAAGTAATTCATTATTGATGATCTCAGTCGATTCAATATCGAGATCACCTTCGAGTTCTACAAACAGTTTATTTTTTTCTTCATGTATTTGATAGGCCAGCATAACCATTTCCTCCTCACCTTTTATCGAATGACGATTTCTTCATCGTCTCCTAACACTGCTTTAATATTGTATTCTTCTCTCGTAAGTTGCCGAGTAGCTTCTCCAATACGTAGTACAGTTCCTTCATACGCATGGGAAATCGTTATTGAATAATCAGAAGTTGTCGAAATGATCGTTTTTGTACCACTGACAGCACCAGCCTCTGCTACTGATACACCGAGACGGCCAAAGACTTCACCCCCTCGAAGAACATTCTGAATCACTAGTTTACCACCCGCGTGTACTTTTGTATTGATACAACCTTTACCAACAATATTGACATTGCCACTAGAATAAACCGTGCTGTTTGTTGCACTGGAAACGGTCACATATGAATTCGGTTCCACTTCTTCTTTTGTTGTTTCAGCCAATTCATTCATCGTTTCCTGCAAATGATGTAAGTGTCCGAGTGTTGTCTTCTGATTCGACAGTACTAAAAATATGGATTGCAATTCTTCGCTTACTTCCATCCAATCCTCTTCATCAATATATTCGCTTCCTTTATTGATAATATCTACATATTTTTGAGCATAAGTTCGAAAATCAATAAATTTTCTTTCAAGTAAGATAATAATGAGTGGTTGTAACCCTTTCGTTTCAAATTCTTTCTGTTTATAAGCTTTTGCTCCCATCATTTGTTGAATAATTGTAAGCATTTTGGATAATTGTTTTTCCATAATTCGTAGTAAGTTTCCAAGTTCGATCACCAATAAGTTATGCTTACCTGCTGTCACCATTGATTGAAGTACGTTACCTTTACTAATAATTGATTTAGAAGCGGTAATTGTTGATTCACTAATGGCTTGGTGGATATATATGTCTCCCCCAGCTTCCACTTTCATATTCTCTTCAACTTCACCAACAATTTCAACATCACCGTTAAACTTGATATTCCCCGACTTTATATTGACATTACCTTGATGGACGTAGCGGGACATCACCATCGTTTTTACAGTTCGTCCTCGTTGTTCAATGACGGGTCTCCCTGCTTCTGTTGCCATAATGTTGTCTGCTACGAACTGGGTACCTTCACTTGCAATCACTTGCAATGGATAACCATCCTTTGCAGGAATTTCTTCATCTTTCACCGTACGTCCAGGAAGTCCAGGTATAGGCGGATGAACTACAGCATAATGGTTCCGGCTTCAATATTTGGAATCATATTCGAGTCACGAAAATCAATATTTCCATGCTCATCTTCCACTAATGCATTTTCAGCATTAATTTTCACTCGAACTTCTAACTCCCCGTCCATTCCTGCTTTCGATTCTTTCCCTGAAGCGATAATAAATTCGTTTTCTTCTATAGTAGATGCAGCTCGTTCTATTTCTTTATCATGAATCCCATAAGAAATATTTAATGCCTCTAATTGTTCATAAATTTCATTAGCGGTTAGATCATTTACGATTTCAGTCGTTTGATTTAAATGTAATTCAATATAATCACTCGGTGGAACGTCGGCTACAAATTGCTTCGTTTTTTCACCAGGCGTTATTTCTAGAACAGCTTCAAGTCCATGTTTTCTCTCTATAATTCGCCAACGTTTAGGTTTCTCTATTTCTTCATCAAAGCTTATATCATACTGCGTATCCTTGCGTAATACTACTGTTTTTCTATTTACTTGTTCTCCGTTTTGAAAAAGTGTAATCCCATCACCTATACGAGCTGTTGGGAATTGTTCCGAAGCATGAGCCATATGTATTTGATTGTTTTTCACCCAAGCTGTTCCTTCTGAAATATTCCAGTTTTCTCGACTGCTCATAGACGATTCGTGATTATGTAATTGTGCTTCATCTTCAACTTCTTGTTCCTCTAGTGTTTGTTCAACTAGATCTTCTAGTGTTTCTGTTGTGTTGTTTAATGTTTCAGAAAGCGTATCTTCATCATCGGTGTCATGTGGAGTGAATTCTTGTTTCGTCAATTTTACGGCGGCTTGTTTCTTGCCAAGTCCAATAAACCCTTCCGTTTCGACTTGAAGGACTTCGATATCGACTTGATCTTTCGTGAGATCCATCAGTTGTAAACCACGGGTAACCGCTGCTTCAACAGTCTTACCTTTTGATACCATTTGCTTCATAGCAATCCCTCCTTGTCTTATGAAAAATCATGACTTGCGCCTTTCCATCTTCTATTGCCACAATACGGTTATTGAAGGGATGATAAGCATTGTTAGGCACCTCATGATTTACATAAATGAAAGAGGTCAATGCATAAAAAAATCACTTCAAAAAGAAGGCGCACATTACAGCGTGTTCTTTTGAAGTGACTTCACTGTGTAATCTACCTTCGGCAACCCGGCTATCATAGTCAAATGACGTTAGATCCTTAGGCTTTGCGTCCTTACCTTTCGATAAGTTTGCCCTTTCGTTTGTAGTAAAAAAGTTTTACTTTCATACTATTCTAAAGTACTATATCATTTCCGTCAATACGCGTTTCCATTAGGGAATCGCTGGCTCGATCAAAACTTGATACCAAATGACAAGACTAATACATACAACCACAAAAACTACCACACTTTTTACAGCATATGGTAATTGATTAGGAATCCATTTTAAACCAGCTAACGTGAGTAAACCAGCTACTGTTATAAAAAGAAATGCGTAAAGCAACATGCCTAACACATTGTCTAATGGTAATTGCATTGATTCTCTTATCACATCCACATTTACACCTCATTATCATCACAATATAAATTCACATTACTATCATACAACATTTATATCATTTTGAAAGTATTATTTTCTATGAAAATCTCTATTTTTCGCACAAAACCCCCATTTGTAAAGGAATTTAAATTTTAATAAAGAGAATTTTACACCACATTTATGGCAATTTTACATTATTTTCTTATACTCTACATAGACAAATGCTACAAAAAAAAGGAGCGTTTAACACATGTATGCTGTTGAATTAGATAGGGTGACAAAGTCATTTGAAGCAAACACTCCAGTGGTTAACCATGTCAGCGTAAAAGTAGAACCAGGGGAATTTTTTGTCCTTGTTGGACCTTCTGGTTGTGGAAAAAGTACATTATTGCGAATGATTGCAGGACTTGAGTCCATTTCGAATGGGTCCATTTATATTGATCACCAACAAGCAAATTTTCTCCCGCCTAGCAAGCGCAATTTATCGATGGTATTTCAAAACTATGCCCTATACCCCCACCTATCTGTAGAAGATAACATTACGTTTGGACTCGACGTACAAAAGATTAAAAAATATGAACGTAAAAAACGATGCAGTGAAACAGCTGATTTACTCGGACTCACCGATTATTTAAAGCGGAAACCACGGCATCTTTCAGGTGGACAACGGCAACGTGTTGCCCTGGCTCGCGCGATTGCTTCACAAACCCCGATTTGTTTAATGGATGAACCGTTGTCGAATCTCGACGCCAAATTAAGAGCTTATATGCGTTCTGAGATTCGTAAATTACAAAGAAAGCTACAAATGACCATGATTTATGTCACTCACGATCAAATTGAAGCAATGACAATGGGAGATCGAATGATGGTAATAAATGAAGGTGAAATTCAACAAATCGGCAACCCGATTGATGTTTACAATGCACCTAGTAATACATTTGTGGCCCATTTTATCGGTTCACCTCCTATGAATATTACACCTGGTCTCGTACAAGACCAACATATTGTGATCGGCAACCAATTGCAAATTCCCATTCACATGTTTAAAGAAGACATTCAAAAACAAACAAGCGTCTTAATGGGGATACGCCCAGAATTTATTTCTCATCAAAATGTCCAAGAGATCGGTGCCCAATCATTAATGGTAACGATTGATCACGTCGAAATTCTTGGTACCGAAACATTACTTAGTTTTGAATGGAATGAAACGACATGGCATGCGAAATGGTATGGACAATGGAATGTAAAAGTAGGCGATCAAGTGCCTGTATATTTTGACCATACGGCATGGTGCGTGTTTGACCAAAATACAAAATCCTTATTACAAGGGCCAAGTAAAAAGAACGATCAACAGATGAAAGTAGGAACGGTATGAAACCTGAAGTAGAAATGAAGCTACAAAATAAGACAAGTGCACCAAAATGGCAATTTATTTATTGGCGTCGTGCGATATTGTATTTATGGCCATCCATACTTCTATTCAGTGTATTCTTATTTTACCCATTGCTGAAAACTTTTTATCTAAGCTTTTTTCTCACTGATCAACAAGGTATGGCCAATGTTTTTGTCGGTCTAGAAAACTATCAATATATCATTCAATCTGAAAGTTTTCATAAAAGTATACGAGCTACTTTGATATTTGTATTGTTAACCGTGCCAACTAGTGTGATCATATCTCTTTTTCTTGCATTAATAGCAAACGAAAAATTAAAAGGAATTGGTTTTTTTCGCACACTTTTTGCCTCTACCATGGGGATATCAGTCGCTGCTTCAGCTGTTGTCTGGTTATTTATCTTCCATCCGAGTATGGGACTATTCAATCAATTGATCAACACTTTAGGTGGCAGCGAAATCGAATGGTTGCTCGATCCTCAATGGGCGTTATTATCCATATCAATCACTACGATTTGGATGAATATCGGGTTTACATTCTTAATACTACTCGGTGGCTTACAAAATATTGATGAACATTTATATGAAAGTGCAAGAATTAATGGCGCTGGCTACTTTTATCAATTAAGAAGAATCACGCTACCTATGCTTTCACCTACTTTATTTTTTGTCATTACGGTATCGCTGATTAACGCTTTTCAAACTTTTGGACAAGTCGATATTTTAACGCAAGGGGGACCATCAGAGTCTACGAATTTAATCGTTTATTCGATCTACCGTGAGGCATTTGTCAATTATCAGTTTGGTACAGCGAGTGCACAATCGATTTTCTTATTTTTATGTATTCTCATCGTAACAATTTTACAATTTCGTTTCGGGGAAAGGAAGGTGCATTACCAATGAATCTTCCACGAATGGTTTTGACGTATGGACTGTTAACATTAGCAGCAATCATGGTCGTTTTCCCCATTATTTATGCTTTTTTAATTAGCTTTATGAGTGGTGCTGAACTATTACAAGGAAAGTTATTGCCCGCATCCTTTCATTTCGATAATTATCAAAAAGCATTCGAGCGATTACCTCTTGCTCACTATTTGTGGAACAGTTTCTTTGTATCAACAGTCGTCATGATTGGTCAACTAATTGTAAGTGCGTTAGCGGCTTTTGCTTTTGTATTTGTCCCATTTAAAGGAAGAAACGTTTTATTTTTTATCTTCATCTCTACAATGATGATTCCATGGGAGGCAACAATGATTCCTAACTTCTTGACGATTCAACAATTGGATTGGGTGAATCAATATGAGGCATTAACCATTCCGTTTTTTGCCATTGCTTTTGGTACCTTTCTTTTACGGCAACATTTCAAGACCGTACCGAACGAATTGAAGGAAGCCAGTGATTTGGCTGGTTTGACCTCTTTTACGTTTTTCTGGAAAGTTGTTATTCCATATTGCCGCACTTCTTTCGTCACCTTAGGGCTTATAGTTTCCTAACCACTTGGAATATGTATTTATGGCCTCTTTTGGTAACGAATAATGATGATGTACGACCTGTTCAAATCGGCTTAAAACAATTGCAAACACAAGAAATGGCGACAGATTGGGGGGTGGTAATGGCCGGTGTGATGATTGTCATTGTACCAACATTAATTTTATTATTCATCGGACAGAAGCAATTGCAAAAAGGCCTTTCTCAAGGGGCACTAAAATAGCGAGGAGGATACATGATGAAAAAATTTCTCATCTATTTACTTGTGATGACAAGTTTCTTGATTGTGACAGCTTGTTCGAATGACGCAGAAGGTGAGGAAAACGAAGAAAATGAAACAAACACAGAAGAATCAGCGACAGAAAGTAATGACTCATCAGAGGAAACTTCTGATTCTGAAAATGAAACGGTTGAAGCTGTGTTTTGGCATGCGATGTCTGGTGCCGGGCAAGAATCATTAGAGGAAATCGTTCAAAGTTTTAATGACTCTCAAGACAATTATCGAATTATCCCAGAATTTCAAGGATCCTATGAAGAAGCGTTAACAAAGTTCCGTAGTGTTGGTGGGACCAATGACGCTCCAGCAATTATTCAAACATTTGAAGTCGGTACCAAATATATGATTGATAGTGGATTTATTGAACCAGTTCAATCATTTATTGATGAAGAAGGTTATGATATAAGTCAATTAGAGGAAAATATTCTAAACTACTATACGGTAGATGGTCAACTGTATTCGATGCCTTTTAATTCGTCGACACCTGTTATGCTGTACAACAAAGATGCATTCGAAGAAGCTGGATTAGATCCTGATAACCCACCACAAACCTTTGCTGAAATCAAAGAAGCAGGCGAAAAATTAACAATAACCGATGGTGATAACACAGAACGTTACGGGTTTTCCATTCTGAATTACGGATGGTTTTTCGAAGAATTAGTTGCAACACAAGGTGGTTTATTTGTGAATCATGACAATGGCAGGACAGATGATGCCACAGAAGCTCTATTTAACGAAGAAGAAGGTTTGCGCGTGTTTGAACTCATCGATGATATGAATCAAGCAGGAACCTATGGAAACTTCGGTTCAAATTGGGATGATATTCGTGCAGCATTTCAAACAGAAAATACGGCGATGTATTTAGATTCCTCAGCAGGTGTTGCCAACACAGTAGAAACAGCCCCATTTGATGTTGGCGTATCATATATCCCTTATTCTGATGAAGCTGAACGAAATGGCGTGATTATTGGCGGCGCTTCGTTATGGATGTCCAATGGCATTGATGAATCTCAACAAGAAGCAGCATGGGAATTTATGAAGTATTTACAAACATCTGAAATCCAAGCAAAATGGCATATTGATACAGGATACTTTGCGATTAACCCAAGTGCTTATGAAGAGGACATTGTTCAAGAAAAGTGGGAAGAATACCCTCAACTAAAGGTAACAGTTGATCAATTACAAGAAACAGAATCCACATATGCCACACAAGGAGCACTCATCTCGGTATTTCCAGAAGCGCGCCAACAAGTAGTCACAGCCATGGAAAACCTTTTAGAAGGCACTGACCCACAAGAAGCATTAGATGCAGCGAAAGAAGAAACGGATCGAGTCATCGAACAAGCCAATCGAGCGAATCAGTAAGAAAACCGCCCTCAAAAGTTATACCCGAACTTAACTTTTGAGGGCGATTTCATCTTCTTTGAATTTTTGAAGCAGTTCCCTTTTAGCATGCAAACAACGAGCTCAATATCATCTATTTGCAGGATAAATGAATATTCGATGCAAACAACCATAGTTACCCCATCGATTTGAAGCATAAATCGATTTTCAATGCAAACAGCCACTATTCTTCATTCTATTTGATGTATTGATTCGCCAGTCATTGATTTATAAGTTTTTCATTGTAATTCTTTAATCACTGCTTCTGGCTGTTCTCCGTTTAATGCTTGAATCGCATTTTTGGCAGCAAACATTTTCATCTCTTCCCGTGTTTCAGCAGTTGCGGAGCCCACATGTGGTAGTGTGATAACATTCGACATATGTAATAATGGATTGTTAGGATCAACAGGTTCTTGTTCAAACACATCTAACCCCGCACCTAACATTCTTTCTTGTTGTAGCGCCTCTATCATCGCTCGTTCATCAACAACGGCTCCTCTCGACGCATTGATAAAGAAACAAGTTGATTTCATTTTTTTAAATGCTGCTTCATCGATCATATGATAAGTCTGTTCGGTTAAAGGAGTCATTAGCAAAATGAAGTCAGATGATTCTAGCAGTGTGTCGAACGATTCATAATTCACATCGTTCTTTACTTCAGCTTCCTGATTTCGCGTGCGATTATAATAACTTACTTCCATTTCAAATCCGAAACGAGCTCGTCTAGCTACTTTTTCACCAATTCTACCGAGTCCGATAATTCCCAGTTTTTTATGATGCACATTCCAACCAAATAACGACTCATCCACGGAACGGTTCCATTTGCCTTGTCTAACATATTGATGTAATTCTGGAATTCTTCTTGCACTAGCTAACATAAGACCGAAAATTAAATCAGCTACCGTTTCATCCAAAACATATGGTGTATGTGTCGCAACAACTTCCGCTTGTTTTAATGCTTCTACGTCATAGTTATCATAGCCAACAGAAACATTACTAACTACTTTTAATTGCTTAGCCGTTTCTAATAACTCTGTATTAATGTCATCTTTTGCTGTAATGAGTGCGTCTACATCTTGAATTTTTTCTAATAATAATTCTCTTGGCATTTGTTCAGCCGTATCCCATGTCTCAAGTTCTACATGTTGACGAAGATAATCTTTGACGGATTGCGGAATCGGTTCTGTTACTAAAACTTTATCACTCATTTCGATCACCCTTCTCATCTGATTTATGGATTTGATACGATATCCATAATAATTCCAGCCGTTTCTTCAATGGATTTATCAGATACGTTAATTACTGGACACTGTAATCTCTCCATTAATTGATCGGCGGTTTGCAATTCATGGTTTATTTGTTCCAATGATGCATATTTGGATTGAGGTGGTAATCCTAACGACTTTAAACGTTCTGTTCGTATTTTTAACAATTGATCGGGATCAATCGTTAACCCAATAATCATACGGTCAGCTGAGGCGAATAATTCTTCAGGCGCTTGCATATCCGGTAAAATTGGTAAATTGGCCGTTTTCAATCCTTTATGAGCTAAGAAAATACTAAGCGGTGTTTTTGATGTACGCGAAACACCAATTAATACAACATCCGCCATTAGGAGTCCCTTTACATCTTTACCATCGTCGTATTTCACAGCAAATTCAACAGCTTCAATACGTCTAAAATAGGCCTCATCTAACACTTGGCGTTGTCCTGGTTCTGGCTTTGGATCGTCGTTAAACGTATCGATATATGCTTGCATCATTGGTCCCATCACATCCACCGAACGAATATCATATCGAATGGACTCTTGTTGGATTTTTGCTCTTAATTCTGGTTGGACTAATGTATATGCGATAAACCCTTGTTTAGCCTTCGCTTGTTGGACGATGGCCTCGATTTCTTCTTCTGTTTGTATATGACTCATTCTTTTTATTCGAATATTTTGATGATTAAACTGTCGTACCGTCGCTTGAACGACTGCTTCAGCTGTTTCTCCTACGGCATCTGAACATACATAGATCAATGATTGTTTCTCTACCATGTTAAGCTCCCCTTTATCTATGCTTCTAATTCCCATTCAACTAATGTCTTTACGATATTTGTCTTCGTAATTCGACCGACTACTTTCACATGATTTTCGTGATCATTCTCAGATGCTCGAACAACAGGCAAGCTATCAATTTGGTAATAAACCATCTTTCTGGCTGCATCTATGACCGAATCCTCAGGCGATATCGTATAAACTTTTGGTTGTTTGGTCATCACCAATTGAACAGGCATTGACGTGGCTTGCGGGTTTCCCAGCGTCACCTTTAGCAAATCTTTTCGGGAAACAATACCTCTTAAACATTGATTTTCATCTACAACAATAAGCGTGCCAACATCTTCTAAAAACAAAGAAATGACCGCATCATTAACCGTTGTCGTTCCTTGAACAGTAATCGCTACACCTTGAATTTCTTGAACTTTCTTCTGTTGCCAATCGACTAGACGAGAAGAGGAGTGATTCTTAGAAGCTAAATAATATCCTACTTTCGGTTTTGCTTCAATATGACCTGTCATCACTAAAACGGCCAAATCGGACCGTATAGCTCCTTTACTCACACCGAGCATCTCAGCAATTTGTATGGCGGTGATGGGTTCATGTTTTTCTAAAATTTTAATGATCTGCTGTTGCCTATTCGTAAATTCCAGCATCGTATCCTCCTGAATCATCCCATTGCACGTTTACATTTATCCTAACTCTATCATAACATAACTAGTCACTGAGCTTGAATAACAGAATTTTCATTTTTAGACTTATTGATGTCGCATCCAAACGGTCATTCCGCCTTTTCCACGATTGCCCCAATAACGATAAGGAATCGCTTTCCATTTAAACGGTACACAATGGATCTGATCTTTTCTTTAACAAGGTTCATTCGTTCTTTCCAAAAACGATCACGGATCTCAATATCTCTTAATGCGGTAAATGTCATTTTATCGCTCATCAAAAACACCTTTATTTGTAAGCGATTTCTTATATTTTAATATATCATCGACAATTTGTGAATCATAAGCTTTTTTAACATAGAAAAAATGAGGAAACAAATGCGGGATTACTAACTGGCGTAACCCCGCATTTCCAACACTATTCTGTTAACTGATCAATCGTCATTTCTTCAACAGTTGCTGTGTTACCATCCATTTCTTGTACTTGTGCTTCAATCATATCCCCTGATGAAAGGAAAATCGCTCGTGGCACCGTGCTTGCATTTACTGTATAAATCGTCTGATCGTTTTCTAGCAAGAATTGAACCATTTGTCCCTCTTCAGTTGATGTCACAAGCACACGATCAACCGTACCAGATACTGGCGTTAGATTGGCTTCATCCGTTGCTCCTACATTACCTGGATTTTGCAACAGCGCCATCCGATAAGCATCTAACGTTTCATTCGCTGTATCACCAAACACCGCAAAATCAGAGTCATTTGCTTTTATATAAGCGTATTGCTTATGCAGACCGTTCGGATCTAATACGTTGACCACCCATGTTGGATTCCCATCAATGTTATACAAGACAGGCATATATCCTTCCCATTGTTTTTCTGGGAATTGCTTATTAACAATTTGTTTCGCACCTTCACTATCCATAATCGCTGTATTCTTCTCTCCACCAAAATACGTTAACTCACCTGTTCTTGCATGAATCAGCGTATAGCCTAGCGCTGAATCGATGTTTTCTTTAGGTGAAGTCATGTCAGTAAAATAAAACATCTCACCGTTGGACGCAAAAATCGGCGTGACCCCTTTCTCTGATCCTGAGGCATTTGGTATTTTGACATCACGTTTACCGAACACACTATTCAACCATCCATGAATGTATTTACCGAAATAGTTATTCTCTACTGTAGCCATTTCAGAACTAATGGACCCTTCCACGAATGATGGTGCATCACTTGGTCGAAACATTTCCATTTCACTTGACGTCGGATCAATCACAACGACACGCAGTTCATCCATATTAGGATTATTCGTGATGTGCATTGGGCGATATAGAGTTTGTACATACCATGCTTTTCCATTATCATCGACTTCTAGTTGAGCTTCACCACTTTGGATGTAATGTGGATATTGATTATAGATGACACGCTTCACATAGTTGCTGAAGTAACTGGAATTTGTATACTTCATTTCATGATCATGAAACTCTGGTTGTGCATTGACATTCGTAGCAGAGATCGTAAAATATCCGGCTGTTTCTTTTCCTCGTATATATTTGAAAAATCCTGTAAATTCAACAGGTGCAACGTAAACCACTTCTTCATCTACCCGTTGCACTTGTAGCTTACCTAAATCATAAAATTGCGGATTCGGTACAGCACTCATCGATTTTTGAATTTTATTTCGAGCAAATTCCGGCGCTACCGTAATAGGCGTTTCTTCCTTCGTTAGCGGCTCCGCTTCATCTTCTTCTGATGTAGTAATCGACTGATGTGCTTTCTCTAAGCTCATAAATCCTGCAACAACGACAACAATAACCGAAATGATAACGGCACTAAACAATATCACGATAGGTCTTTTCACTTTGGTTTCTATCTTTTCCCCTGCTTGTATCGTGAATAATAACAAAGACATGAAAACAACAGCTATCACCAAATTAGCAAACAGCATATTTGGAATGGTTACTGCCGGCAGGACAAAATAAAAAATAACCGCCGTCAAGATATAGCCGACCACAAAAAGCGTCAATCCATACTTCATCACTTTAGAAGTAGATGCGCTTGATAAACTAACAGTAATTATCACGCCCACTACATAGAGAATCATAGCGAGCAATGTTGCGATAAGAACTCCTATCATAAAAATTTCCCCCTTCTCTACTACTATTTCTACGAATGGGCAACTAATAAGTTTCAAAAATTTTTATTTCCTATTCATTGGACAAACATCTTACAACAAACGTTACGTAAAGAGCCAAAATTAAAAGATAGAGCCTCCACTCTATCTTTCAAAATCAATGATTTCTTTTTCTACACCTAAGTGTATTTCAGTTTCTTTCGGTTTCGTCTCAGCAATTAATTTTCCATAACGATAAGAGGCGGTAACTTCCGCTTGTTTACGTATCGCATCATAAACATTCGTCGCTTCTAATACGATAAAGTTTGCTGGCTTGCCTACTTCAATACCGTATTGATCTTCAATATTCAATGTGACCGCACTGTTTTTGGTAATCAAGTCGAATGCATTGATGATTTGGTGATAGCCCATAAGGTGTGTCAAATGAATCCCCATATGCAATACTTGTAACATATTCCCTGTACCTAACGGATACCAAGGGTCAAAGATATCATCATGGCCAAAACTAACATTCAGCCCAGCTTCCGTTAATTCTTTTACGCGTGTAATACCACGTCGTTTCGGATAGTCATCAAAACGACCCTGTAAATGAATATTAACTAACGGATTCGCGATGATATTAATCTCAGACAAACGTAGAATTTTCATTAATTTAGAGACATACGCACCATTATAGGAATGCATTGCTGTGGTGTGACTTGCTGTTACTTTACTACCAAAGCCACGTTGATACGCTTCTGTTGCAACGACTTCAATAAAACGGGATTGTTCATCATCGATTTCATCACAGTGAATATCAAGCAAACGATCATATGTTTCAGCCAAATCAAAGGCGATTTTCATTGAATCCACCCCATATTCGCGGGTGAATTCAAAGTGAGGAATCCCACCTACTACATCTGCGCCCATCTTTAAGGCCTCTTCGACAAGCTCGGTTCCATTCGGATAGGACAAAAACCCTTCTTGAGGGAAAGCAACAAGTTGCAGGTCAACATAGTCCTTCATTTCTTTCTTCACTTCTACTAATGCTTTCATTGCCGTCAATGAAGGATCGGTCACGTCCACATGTGAACGAACATGTTGAATACCTTGTGCAATTTGCCATTTTAATGCCTTCTTGGCTCTTGTTTTCACATCTTCAACACTCAATGATTGTTTTCGTTCTGCCCATGTAGAAATGCCTTCAAATAAGGTCCCACTTTCATTCCATTTCGGTTCGCCTGCTGTTAAGGTCGTATCTAAGTGAACATGAGGTTCAATAAATGGTGCGCTCACTAATTTTCCTTTCACGTCAATGGCATCATGCATTGATTGGTTTTTCGACGCCTGTTCGATAGCTGTAAATTTGCCATGATCAATATAAAGATTCCACAGCCCTTCTTGCTTTGGTAATCTTGCGTTTTGAATAATCACACTATCCCTCTTTTCCTACAATAGCTTCTTTGCTAGCTGAAAATACTCTTTCTGTTACCCATGTTAACCCAATGTAGATAACAATCGCACTGAAAATGCCATTTAACGGCGGAATTCCTGGTAAAAACGAAGCGCCGAAACCAGCTCCCCATGCGATGATTGCAGGAAACCGTACCGTTTGAAACGTCATATTTTCAATAGGCGTATATTTTCCTTTATGGACGAGAAAGAAATCAGCTAACAATATCGCGCCAATTGGCGGTAACGCACCACCTAAAAACGTCAACCAGTCGACAAAGTGTTATAGAGCCAAATCGCAAAGATCGTTCCCACGAGTCCATTAAAGATAACGACTTTACTCTTCTTGATCTTCGTAATATTCGAAAATCCGAGTCCAGACGCATATAATGAATTATCATTGGTTGTCCATATATTTAATCCGAGTACAAGAATGGCTGGAATCACTAATCCTTGCGTGAACATCACTTCAGATATATCAGATAAACCTGTCGCAATAGCTCCGACTGCCCCAAATAAAAACATTAAAGAATTGCCAATAAAGAAAGCAATTAATGTCGTCACTACCGCATTTCGCTTCGTATTGGCAAAACGGGCAAAGTCAGGTGTTAATGTACCGCCACTAGCAAAGGATGCTACACAAATCGTCAGCGCTGTTGCTACTCCTAATGCTTCCTCAGGTTGATATGCCATTAACTCTGACAATCCACCAACTGATTCGATCGCTTTTCCTACGGATACACTGCCTAAAATGGTAATCGCAGGTACCGCAACAAAACTGAGAATCGCGAGTGCTTTCATTCCGAAAAAAGCAGAAAACGTCATAACAATACCAGAAATAATGACTAATGGCAATCTGTCAATACCTGTGGCAGCACTAACGGGTACAGCGAACATTGCCAGCCCAACACCAAACCAGCCGACTTGTGTTCCCCCTAGTAAAAAAGATGCGAGATAAGATCCTTTTTCACCAAAGGCATAACGGGCCAATAAGTGTGTTGATAAACCGGTTTTTGCAGCGATATAAGCGAGTCCACCTGTATAAGCACCTAAAATTAAATTTCCTAATAAAACCATCCAAATAAATTCCTGCATCGTGAGACCTAAGCCTAATTCGCCACCTGATAGCATACTCGCTGAAAAAAACGTAAAACCAAGCATGACAACAAACATTTTCCAAAATCCATTTCGATTGGCTTGTGGTACAGCTTGTAAAGAAAATTCCTTATCCATGATAATGTCCCCCTTGTCTTGTCTTTGCTGCGGGTACCGTCGTTGGGCGATGAAGTTTCATTATAAAAAAAGTTTTGTTTGTAAATCGAATGGTTCTTTAATGAATCTCACACTCTTTTTAGACAATAAAAAACTTCTTGCCCAACTGACAAGAAGCGAGACAAAAGGGTATAAAAGATACAATTTTCCCTTCTGCTATCCAATGTCCTTGTCAGCCTCACGGGACTGAATTAAAGGTACCGCTATGCAATTGCTCGTATTATCTCAATCACGAATAGGTTTGTCAATACGTGTTTTCTAACCATTGTTGAAGGCTTACCATGTCATTTTCACGAATTGATTCGACACTTGATTGCTCAATAATTGTGCCATGCTTCATCACAACCACGTCATCCAATAATGGTTCAACCTCCATTAATTCGTGTGTTGTCATCAGTAAGGTTTGCTGTTCTAAATCAATAAACTGAATCAAGCTTTTGATAATCTTTTGTTTCACCATTGGATCAAGCCCAGCTAGTGGTTCATCCAACATCAATAATGGAGCCCTTCTCGCAATGGTAATCAATATCTTCACTCGACCTGCTTGCCCTTTCGATAAATGACGAATTTTTTGTTTTTTCTCTAGTTCAAAGAAATGTAACAATGATTCTGCGCGATCGCGATCAAAATCTTCATAAACATCTTGATAAAAATCCATTAACGCTTCAATCGTGAAATACGGATAAAAGTAACTATTATCAGGGCTGTATGAAATAAAACGACTTCGATCATTTTCATGGATTCCATCTATACGACCATGATTCGGACGTAGTATTCCAGCCAACACTTTTAGAAGCGTAGTTTTTCCACAACCATTTTCACCGATCAAGCCAACAATTTTCCCTTTCTCAATGGTCATGTTGCATTGTTTTAACACTTGGTGAATGCTGTATCGCTTGCTGACATTACTGATTTGAATCATCTGAGGTACCACCTTTCTCTTTATCGATACTCGAAATAATCTCCTCAATTGTAAACCCCAGTCCCGTCATATCTGTTAGAAAACTATCAATATATCGTTGCTTTAATTGTTCACGTAATTGTTGAATTGTTTCTTCGTCATCGGTTACAAATGTACCTTGTCCTCGCTTTGTTTTTGTAATCTGTCTCGCATCTAATTCACGATAGACACGTTGCATCGTATTCGGATTGACGCCAACCTCAACCGCATATTCTCGAACCGATGGAAGTTTATCACCGGGAAATCGCCTTCCACGCACAATTTCATGAATCATGGTATCGACGATTTGTAGATAAATCGGTTTATCTGATTGAAAATGTAGAGGCATGGTTACACCTCCACTTTTTCTTTCAATAACCATGTAAAAGCGCCATACAATACGATCAACAAGCAGAGAATCACAAGTATATAACTGATTGAGATGGAATGTTGATTTCCTAGAAACGAAGCAAGAGCTTGCAATTCCGTATGTCCATCGATATCAATTGTCCAAAAGTCTCGTGACCGCTCAATAAATGCGATAAATGGTGTACTATACTTAAGACAGAGGTAACTTATGAGTCCCAATGAAACAATGCTTAGTAAAAAACCAAGCTTAAATCGTAACCATTGATGAATCACCCATGCGACATAGATCAATACAGACATGATCATTGATACAGTCCCAGTGAAGATTAAGGATAAGCCGACTATTTTCATCAAAGTCGTGTTCGAAAATTCCAAGACGCCGATGACTTTAAAACAATATAATAATAATATCAGAAACAAAAGATAAATGATTGAATACGAAAATCCATGCAAAAACTTTATATGAATCGTCTTTGCCACTTTTTGCTTTTGAAATAATAACAAAGATAACTGATGCACTTCCATATTTAAACTAAATAAAATCGTCGCCGGCATAATGGTCAAATGAAGATAGGTTAAATAAGCTAAAATGCCCAAATCTGAATATGAAGTACTATCGTTATATGTTATTATACTCCACAAAATGACGATCACTAATAACAATCCACTCACGATATGAAATCCTTGCATCATTGATATTTCTTTGCGCCATAACCCACGATACACTTGCATTTCACATTCCCCTTTTTGTATTAGTGTACTATTAAAATAGTACACTAATACAGAGGTAATGACAAGAAAAAATTGAACAAAAGATGATAAAAAAGCTTTGTCAAAACATCGACGCCTACAAGAACTGCAAGAGCTGAAATCACCCAAAATGATGATTTTAAAGATGTTTTGACAAAGCGGAATCATAAAGGTTTGCCCGTCTCATTCAAAGCGTGTGACATCAACTTCATCAAGTATCATATCATTTAGTTTTTCACGAACAACAAGTTGAAACCGGTGCAGTTGTTCTTTTTGTTGGTGATTTGCACTACGCATCATTCGGTCAATATCCTCTGATAACTGTTCCAATTCCAAATGGGCATTCGTGTAGTCTTCATTCATATGAAAATGATTTCGGTTGGACATTTGTAGCTGTTCTTCCGCCTGTTCAATAATTTGATTTCCTTCTGCCAATAAATGTTCCAACGATTCTCTTGTCGTCATTTCGATCACCTCACGTGTAGTTTCTAACCTTCCTAGCTATTTTATTCGTTTACTATCTGATAAAATAAGGATAATTTCAATACAAAGGGGTACACACAATGAAAGGGATTATTCCATTTGCTCATGATCTATTGGAAAAAAACGTAACTATCGGTGAAACCGTAGTCGATGGAACTTGCGGAAACGGGAAAGATACTTTGTTTCTGAGTTACCTCGTTGGTGATGAAGGGAAAGTGATCGGGTTTGATATTCAACAAGAAGCGATCAATCGTACACAGTCTTTATTAGATAAGAATCAGAGACAAAATGTGAATTTAATGGTTGACGGGCATGAAAACATGAATCATTATATGGCTCCCCATGAAACGGTAGGAGGAGCGATTTTTAACCTTGGATACTTACCAAGAGGCGATCATTCTGTCATTACAACACCTGACAATACAATCAAAGCCATTCAATCGTTACAACAACGACTCAAGCCAACGGGTCGCATTGTCATCGTTGTCTATCATGGACACGAAGGTGGCAAACGAGAAAAAGATGCATTATTATCTTATTGTGAGCAAATTGACCAACAATATTTTCAAGTCTTACAGTATCAATTCATCAATCAAGTGAATCAACCACCATTTATTTTAGCGATTGAAAAGATCACGAATCCCCATGAATAGGGAATCGTGATCTTTTACGATTTACCAGCCAAACGGTTATATAATTTAATGTTCCAGTGGAAAAACTGTGACCGAAAGCCACTCGTTTTGATCAATGTTTTCGCTGTACGATCACCAGCTTCTAACTTCCTCACTTTTGGATCAGCCAAATATAAACCGACCAAACCATGCTGAATCATTTCATGAAACGATTGATCCGGTAGCCCTTGCACTTGATGATTGGTTTGTTCAATAAAATATTTAAGGCGATTCTCTAATTCTTGTTCATCCTGATAATAGTTGCAAAAATTCAAATCGCCTTCTTCCCAGTCCTCTTGTTGATCAATGAAATAATCAAGCATTATATGTAATCCTTGTAAGTACGGAAAATAACTCTGATAAATCCGTTCAGTCAAATGATGATCAATCGATCCACCTAAACCATAAGATACCATACAGAAAATACCTAAAGTTGAACCCGTACAAGCAGAAAACTCATACCAACTCAACATTGGCCATTGGCTTTGATAGGTGGCAAACCAATTTTCCAGTCGTGGAATTCTTTCCTCATGAATGACATGCTTATGTACTTGCAGGTCGCTGTACAGCTGTTCTAATTTTATAATATAGGGATGAATCACGTGTAATGAATCTACTTCTTGAAGCACTTCTCGACACGTGTTTACTAAATCGACTAAATAATTGGCATCCTCTCGATCATCGCGATACACATAATAGTCCTGGATCGAGTTTGACAAGGTCAGAGCATCTTCCATGGACTGGTGAAGCATGCGAAAGTCAGTCGGATCCATCGATGTACTGCGATCACATAAATTATCCAAATAATCGCTAATCGTCTGGTACGCCACAATAAAACGCACTGCTCTCTTCCAGTCCTCGCCAGCTAACAGACTATATACAGAACCACCCTGGCAATGGAACTTTTTTGATTCGATACTTGCTAAAGCTTGCGTACGTAATTCAAGATTGGGGATACCTTCTGCTCGTGCTCTCCAATAACGCAATTCTTTATTCACTTGTGGAAAAATTTTTTGATACACTTGTTTCATTAATATAGGTGCTTTCGTTGGAACTTTGTTGGTCACCATGTTCCCCTCACTTTTTTTCTGTTTCACGAATCATCTACAAAATATGATATCATACATGTAAAGCAACATAAGGAGGTTTGCTTCATGCGTTATCCTTATAAAGATTATTTCCCTGCAATAGATACAAGTGCTTTTGTCGCAAGTGATGCCGTACTCACTGGTGACATCGAATGCGGTGCGTATACAAGTATTTGGTTTAAAACCGTTATTCGCGGGGATGTAGCCCCAGTGAGAATTGGTGCTTATGCTAATATACAGGATTTATCTCTTTTACACCAAAGTCCTGATATGCCTTTAATAGTTGAAGATTATGTCACCATTGGCCATCAAGTGACGCTCCATTCAGCAAAAATACGAAAACATGCCCTCATTGGTATGGGATCGGTCATTCTTGATGGTGCCGAAATTGGTGAAGGTGCCTTCATCGGAGCAGGTAGCCTCGTTCCTCCAGGAAAAAAGATTCCTCCTGGTGTATTAGCGTTTGGGCGACCAGCCAAAGTCATTCGAGATCTCACCGATGAAGATATCGAAGACATGCAACGAATTCAACAAGAATATGTTGACAAGGGACAGTATTATAAACAACTAGAAAATAAACAGGAGTGAAGTAGCACTAATGGTTGGCCCTTTATTTATTGTATCAATGATTTTCGCATTCTTTTTATTTTTTGCTTATCAGCGTTTTCAGAAAAAAATTTTTCAGATCATGGCCATGCTATACTTTGTTTTATTTAGTATGACTAGCCTCGGTCTTGGTGGCTATCTCATATATACGTCTGACATCAATTTAATTCATGCCATCAGTTTGCCATCAGATGAAAATCGAAAAGTAACAAATCACCAACCAATCCATAAAACAATGTCAACGAAAAGACAACGCTCAGTCCAAATGCAAATACCGAAAGCGAGACAGTTTCCTGAACTCCCTAGAGGATGTGAGGTAACGAGCTTGTCTATGTTATTGCGTTATCATGAGATCACGATTGATAAGCTTCAATTAGCAGAACAAATCAAAAAAGATACCACTCCTTATCAAGTGAAGAATGGAAAGGTTCACTTTGGCAATCCTCACAACGGATTTGTGGGAAGTATGTATACGTATGATCAGCCAGGTTATGGTGTGTATCATGAGCCGATTTATCAATTAACCAAACAACATGCTGGCAATCGTGCCGAAAATTTAACGAAATCGTCTTTTACCGAAATTCTCAATCGAATTCACCAAAAACAACCGGTTCTCATTATTACGAATATCACTTACGAACCATTGCCACAATCTTCGTTTCAAACATGGCAAACACCTGACGGCCCGATTGAAGTGACAAGAAAGCAACATGCGGTTGTGATCACTGGATATGATGAGAATGATATTTATTTTAATGATCCTTATGATGGTGAACATAAAAAAGCTCCCAAACGACCATTTATTGCTGCTTGGGAGCAAATGGGGAAGCAAGCCGTTACGATAACCAATCGTTAAACGAGTTTGCTTTCCTTCTTGTTTTCGGTTTGTAATTTATCAAAGTCATATTTATTTTCGATAAAAATCTGATGCCATAGCATAAATACAATAACCGTCCAAAGCTTACGGCTATAATCTGCTTTACCTAAGCGATGATTTTCCAACATTTGTTCAATCATTGGCTTGTGCAATAAATGGTCGGTTTCACTTTCTCGAATGAGTTGTAATGTCCAATCATAAATTTCATTCTTTAGCCAATGTCTAATGGGGACAGGAAAGCCTAATTTCTTTCTGTCCAACACATGATCAGGAACAATTCCCCTTGCTGCTTGACGCAAGATATGTTTCGTCGTACCTTGTGCAATGTTTAATTCAGCAGGTATCTGACGAGCCACCTTAAACACTTCTTGATCCAAAAATGGTACACGCAATTCCAAGGAATGAGCCATCGACATTTTATCTGCTTTTAATAAAATATCACCACGTAACCAAGTATGGATATCGACATATTGCATTTGATGCACGAAGTGACTATCTTTCACTTGTTGATACAGTGGTCTTGTCACTTTTTGATAAGGTTGGTTCTTATCATATTGAACTAACATTTGTTGTTTGGCCTTCTCTTCAAATATCTTAGCATTGCCGATATACCGATCACTAAGCGGTGTCGTCCCTCGTTCTAAAAAGCTTTTTCCTTTCACACCTTCAGGTAAGGTATTGGCTATCCAACCTAACATTTTGTTAAGTGGATTCGGAATCGATTGAAACATCTTTAATGATTCTGGCTCACGATAAATATTATATCCTGTAAACAGTTCATCGGCTCCTTCACCAGATAACGCCACCGTTACATGTTTTTTGGCTTCTCTTGCTACAAAGTATAACGGAACACAAGCAGGATCAGCCAACGGATCATCCAAATGCCAAATTATGCTTGGCAGCTGATCCATGTATTCTTCAGGCGAAATCACATATCGGTAGTTCTCTACTCCTAAACGATCAGCTGTTTCCTTGGCAACATCCATCTCTGAATAACCGTTCTGTTCAAAACCAACTGAAAAGGTTTTAATCTCTGGATGATAATATTTAGCGATAGAAACAATGAGTGAAGAATCAATTCCACCTGATAAGAACGAACCTACAGGAACATCACTTCGCAAGTGTACATCGACTGAATCATACATTACCTGTTGTATTTTATCGATCCAAACATTCTCTTCCTGTTTGACGGAAGGTTGGAAAAAAGCATGAAAATAACGAGTGAATATCATTTCTTCTCCAGGCTGTTTTACAAAATAATGACCAGGTTCTAATTTCTTAATCGATTGATGCATCGTATCTGGTTCGGGAACATATTGAAACGTTAAATAATTTTGTAACGCTTTTACATCGACGGTATCTTCTGCAGAAATAATACTTTTCTTCTCTGAACCAAAATATGTACCTTGTTCAGATTCTTTATAATATAATGGTTTGATACCGAATGGATCTCTTGCACCATAAAGTGTTGCTTCCTGCTTGTCCCATATTAAAATCGCAAACATTCCTCGCAGATACTGAAAAGCTTCGGTACCATATACATCAAACATGGCTACCACAACTTCTGAATCCGAATCTGTTAAAAATGTATGTCCTTGTTCCATTAACTGATTTCGCAATTCAATAAAATTGTATATTTCGCCATTAAATACCATCCAATAACGTTCATCATCATATGGAAAGGGTTGGTGACCACTTTCAATATCGATAATACTCAATCGTCGAAAGCCGAAAGCTACATAATCATCCTGATAATATCCTTCATCATCAGGCCCGCGATGATAGATCATTTGATTGCGGTAATTGTATTCTTCAAATTCTTTTGATGGTTGATTTTTCATGATGCCTATAAAGCCACACATTTTGCCCCTACTTTCTACCTTTGATTATCCTATAAGACGAATTCCTTCATAATAATATTTCACTTTTACATCTTTTTATACAATTTTGAAACCAAGTGCTCTGTTCACTTGGTTTCATGTTTTAAGACTATATTATTATACGAAGTCATTAATGATTTGACAAGTAATCATTTAACAATTCCACTTTATCCGTTTTTTCCCATGGAAATTCAACATCCGTACGCCCAAAATGCCCATAGGCGGCCGTATCGCGGTAAATCGGACGACGTAAATCTAACATTTTAATAATACCAGCTGGTCGTAAATCAAAGTGTTTGCGAACAGCATCAACCAGTACTTCTTCTGAATAGTCGCTTGTACCAAATGTATTAATTGAAATCGAGACCGGTTGAGCAACACCAATCGCATAAGCAAACTGAACTTCACACGCCTCTGCTAATCCTGCTGCCACAATATTTTTCGCCACATAACGCGCAGCATAAGCAGCTGAGCGGTCTACTTTTGTCGCATCTTTACCACTAAAAGCACCACCGCCATGGCGTGCGTAACCACCATATGTATCGACAATGATTTTTCGTCCCGTTAACCCTGCATCACCTTGAGGCCCACCAATTACAAATCGACCGGTTGGGTTAATAAAGTATTTCGTTTCTTCATCTAATAACGCTTCTGGTACAACGGGATTGATGACTTTATCAGTTACATCGGCTTGAATTTGTTCTAACGTTATATCCTGATGATGTTGGGTGGAAATAACGATCGTATCAATACGCTTTGGCTGGTTGTTCTCGTCATATTCAACCGTAACCTGTGTTTTTCCATCTGGACGCAAGTATTCTAACGTCTTATCTTTACGCAAATCACTTAACTGTTTCGCTAACTTATGCGATAAACTAATCGGTAATGGCATTAATTCTGGTGTTTCATTAATGGCATATCCAAACATCAGTCCTTGGTCACCAGCACCAATTGCTTCAATTTCGTCATCGGTCATATGCCCTTCTCTTGCTTCTAATGCTTGGTCTACCCCACCAGCAATATCAGCCGATTGCTCATCAATCGCTGTCAGAACGCCACATGTTTCTGCGTCAAATCCATATTTCGCTCTTGTATACCCGATATCTTTAATGGTTTCCCGCACAATTTTAGGAATATCTACATAAGTAGAGGTAGTGATTTCTCCTGAAACTAACACTAATCCCGTTGTTATCGTTGTTTCACAAGCCACTCGGGCATTCGGATCATTTTGTACAATTTCATCTAATATAGCATCAGAAATTTGGTCACTAATTTTATCAGGATGCCCTTCTGTCACCGATTCTGATGTAAATAAGCGTCGATTCATGTTTCTTCCTCCTTCTAAACTACTAACGACCGAACATCTTCTTTTATTTTAACACGACAACAGTATGTAAAATAGGTATTCATATTAACTATACAACGAATCAACAAAAAATGCACGAAGAACACTTGTTGAATGACGAGAAACCAAAAAAAACATATAACTAACGTTCAGTTAGCTATATGTTGGCACCCCTATCTCTTCCATATAATTGATACTGTCCGATAATACATTATCTTTCATAATAAAACTATATTCATTGTTCGTGCGAATGTTTTTCGGTAAATGCTCAAGCAATTTGGGGCCTAATGTTTCATAGTAGGTTGATTGCTTTTCAATCGATCGTATAGCAGCAAAGTAAATATTTTTCGCTAATTGTTCTTTTTTCCCTGCCACATAATATTGACCAATATATTCTAAGCAATCCACTTTACCGCCTGTCTCTTCGTAGACTTCACGAATCGCAGCTTCTTTTGGTGTTTCATTTTTTTCTACTTTACCGCCTGGAAATTCTAAACCACGATAGCGATGTTTCGTAAGCAACCAATATTTTTGATAACGACAAATGACCCATACGTGTTTCGGTGATGGGTCAAATGGATGGTCCTCAAAAGAGAGTTTAACTTTATTGTTGTAATAATCATAAAAAGTTTTCATAGTATCATACGACCTTTATTTTCTGTCTATACTGGAAATTTTCCATGTCCCATCGATATATTCAAATCCAATGGTAATGGTATACTCTCCATATAAATCCGTTTGATTCGTTTGTTGAATAACGACATGTTCATTCTCTTCTTCTATTTTCTCATATGTGTTGTCATTGTCAAACCATGCTGGTGTTTCAGTTGGAACAATATATAATCCTTCTTCCTTTTCTTTATAATAAAAATCAATATATGGTTTGGCAACTTCTTTGTTCATAAACGATTCAAATTCTGATAATAGTTCTTTCTTCGTATCATAGTTTTTTACGCGATAATTCTTATCAATGTCTTGTACTAACGTATCCATAAACTGGTCTGTTTTCTTTACAATATCTTCATGTGTCAATTGATGTTGGCTTTCTAGAAATGAAGCTTGAATATTCATGGTTTTCTGTGTATTTGTTTTTTCTATTTGTGCGGCATGGGAAGTGACCGTATATTGTTGCTTATTACTTTGTAACTGAATGACAGTCGCAGTAAAAATAGATAAGCATAAGACCGTAATAATCATGATGCTAATTTTTTTCATATTCTCCCCTCCAATATTGCCTTGTATTATTACTATTCCTTTTTCGCGATTCTGTTAAACATGATTCCCCATTGTTTATTCATATAGACGTATAAAAGCTATATTTGTTTCACTTTTCTAATATGCCCATTTCATTAATATCTTTTTTTGTTTTTTCATCGCCTAACTGATAAATCATTTGGATCACTTCGGTCATGCCTGTATCATAATCATCATTTTGTGGATCGTTATGATACGGGGTAAATGGTATATGAGATCTTACATATGAACGCATATCAGCATCATGGATGTCATTAAATTTTTCCCGTAGCAAAAAAACTTCTTCCCCTGTTGCATATATCGTAAAATCATTGTTGTTTCCATAAACCATCTGAGATATTTCCTGCGTACCTAAATTCACATAATATTTCTTCTTTTCCATGACACCATCCCTCCTTCACGTTAGTGTATGTCTCTCCGCTCAAAACATGTATTGGTGAAATGGATCACTTAATGACAATTACGAATGGATATTCGATGGACAATACGAAGATTTTCGCGATAAGACGCACATCGGCTTTTTTTCATGCAAACGGTATGCGCTAAGTCTTCTGTTTGCAGGATAAATGTCATATTTTATGCAAACAGGTGCTCTTCTTTCTTTCATTTGATGCGTATATTTATTTTCGATGCAAACAGTTACCTCCAGTCATTTTGTTTGACACAAATTCTATCCTATCCCTTAACATAAAAAAAGCTGCCCCATACGCCAATTAAATGACGTTGGGACAGCTTACAATATTCTTATTTATGAACCTGTCTGTTGTTGTCGCGATTCCTCTACCGCTTCTTTAATTAAGCAACGCCCTCGGCCATGAGGAATACACATTGGTGTGCCGAACATCGGATCATACATGACATCACATTTCATTTGGAACACATCATGTACAAGTCCGCAATTAATGATCTCCTCTGGTTTTCCTTGAGCATATACCTTCTTATCTTTAATGGCAACGATATGATGCGCATAACGACATGCTAAATTCAAATCATGAAGTACCATGACGATCGTACTGCCTCGTTCTTCGTTCAATTCAAACAACAAATCTAAAATCTCAATTTGATGACTCATATCAAGATATGTGGTCGGTTCATCTAATAAGATCGTATCTGTGCCTTGAGCTAATGTCATAGCAATCCAAGCACGCTGTCTTTGACCACCAGATAAAGAGTCAACAGACCGATCTTTTAATGTGTTCATATTCGTTGCATCTAATGCTTCATGAACTGCCTTTTCATCTTCATCCGACCATCTTTTAAACATTTTCTTATATGGATGACGACCTTGTTTCACTAAATCCTCTACTGTTAATCCTTCTGGGCTTGTTGGACTCTGTGGTAATATAGCAAGTTGTTTAGCTACTTCTTTCGTCGGAACCTTCGCAATATCCTCACCGTTTAATACAACGTCTCCTTGTTGCGGCTTTAATAACCGTGCTAATGAACGCAGTAACGTCGATTTTCCACATCCGTTCCCGCCAATAAATACCGAAATTTCCCCTTTCGGTATCGTTATATCTAAATCATCGATCACTACTTCATCGCCATAACCGAGCGTCAAATCCTTTGTAACTAATGTGTCCATCTTAGAACCTCTCCCTTGCTCGCGCCTACTCTATTTGCACCGTAACTCGTTGATTCAAACAACATCGATTTTTAATTTTTGGATGGAACGGCGAATTTCTATCCCCTAGTGTATTCTTTTTTTGATGATAAGTCAATGATAATCCTTATCAATTAACATTTTAAAAGACAAAAATTACCGCTTTTCATTTCTTCGAACAGATCGTATACTATAACAGAACAAATGTTCCTTTTATTTAGAGAGGTGAGATATGATGGATTACCATTTGCTTCCTCGACATCAAATACTATGCATCGATATGCGCTCCTTTTATGCTAGCGTTGAATGTGTGAAACATGGCTTGAATCCTATGCGAGACATGTTAGCTGTTGTTGGTGATAAAAGACGCTCAGGAAGTATCATTTTAGCTGCTTCCCCTGCTCTCAAACGAAAACATGGTGTCAAAAACGTTAGTCGTTATTTCGAACTACCATATGACCCAGACATTTATGTTGTAGAAGCGAAAATGGGCGATTATGTTAACGTATCCATTGAGATTACGAAGCTACTTTACCAATATGTACCCAAAGAAGCGATCCATCCGTATTCGGTTGACGAAATGTGGATTACAGTTGATGGATTAGAAAAATTGTATGGTGGAGCCTATCAAATGGCCACAATGCTTCAAGAAGAACTTTACGAAACTATGGGATTACATTGTGCCATTGGTATTGGTGATAATAAATTTTTGGCCAAAGTCGTCATGGATTTATACGCCAAAAAGCAAGGAATTACGGCATGTCATTATGAAGATGTGGAACGTTTGCTTTGGCCCATTCCGATTGAAAAAGTTTGGGGCATTGGTCAACGCCTCACTCACCACTTAAACCGTATGGGGATTCTTAATTTGGGCCAACTGGCTCATTTCTCACTCGACCGATTAAAGAAACGTTTTGGTGTGATCGGTGAACAACTTTACTGGCATGCATGGGGCGTTGATCTAAGTCCTGTATATGATCAATTTGTCAAAGAAGAACAGAAAGGTTTTGGGCACGGGATTACGTTACTCCGAGATTACAGCGCCGAAGAAACACGAACTTGCATCCTCGATTTAACAGAAGAAGTGTGTCGCCGTGCACGCACCCATCAAAAAGCAGGTCGAACCATCCATCTCAGTATCGGGTACGCTAACAATAAAGGCGGGTTTCATCGATCGCGTTCAATTGATCTCCCCACCAATATGACCATGCATATGTATCATATTTGTTTGCAGTTGTTTCACACGTTTTATGATGGCCATAGTCCCATCCGTCGTGTATCTGTGAGCTTAGACAATTTATATGATGATAAAGAAACGCAACTGGATTTATTTGATGATCAAGAAAAGAAAAAAGACCTTGGTTATGCAATGGACGCAATACGTGAGAAGTATGGATCAACCGCTATTCTACGCGCTACTAGCTATACAGAAGCTGGCATTACTCGTGAACGCAGTAAAAAAATCGGGGGACATTACGCTTGATGTTTTGTCCCCCACTCTTTTAAGCGGTGACGTTGTAATTTATTGGTGGCGTTACGTGGTAGATCGTCAACAAAATGAATCTGCTTTGGTACTTTGAATGAAGCTAGATTCTTTTTACAATGGGACAAAATCGTCTCTTGATCAATGGTTTCAGAAAGAACCACAAATGCTATCGGCACTTCTCCCCACGTTTGATTCTTTATTCCAACAACTCCCGCTTCATTAATTGCGGAAAGTTGTAATAAAACGTCTTCTACTTCAGCAGGATAAATATTTTCGCCACCCGATATGATTAAATCACTTCGACGATCAACAACATACAAAAAGCCTTCATCATCTACATATCCAACATCACCCGTATATAACCAGCCATTTTGAAAAACAGATTGATTCGCATCAGGTCGCTGATAGTATCCTTTTGTCACCATTGGTCCACGGACAACAATTTCTCCAATTTGACCGGTTGATTGCTGCTTTTCATCTTGCCAAATTTGTAATGATGCCGGAAACAACGCTTTCCCTGCCGAGCCAAGTTTCCGCAGTGCATCAGATGCGGATAAAGTCGCAATTTGCGAACAAGTTTCCGTCATACCATACGTTTGCACAATTGGCACTTCTTTTTCTCTTGCTTGTTCTAATAAAGATTTTGGTGCTGGCCCTCCACCAAGAAGCATGCAGCGAAATGTATCAGGATACCGTTGATCGCCCAGCACATGTAATAAACGTTGGCATGTTACAGCGACAACTGAAATCATCGTCACCTGCTGATACATAATCGCATCATGCACCTGCTTTTCATCAAATGTTTCCAATAAATAAATGGGCATACCGTAAATCACACTTTTGATCACAATCGACAAGCCACCGATATGAAATAAAGGCAAACACGCTAACCATTTATCAGATGAGTATAATCCTAAATGAAGCGCAGACGAAATAGCACTTGACCAGTGATTATTAAATGTGTGCATCACCGCTTTTGGTATACCAGTCGTACCTGAAGTGAACATCATCGAACATACGACGTCTAAATCAATATCAGTAGCCACTGAAATAGATAGTGGCTGACACTGTTTCACTTCCCTAAACGTATAATGCGGTAGATTTTTTTCATCAGCTAATTCTTTTCCTATCGTATGATATTGATCGGCTGTCAGTAACATTTCGACGTCCGCTATGTCACATTGTTGTTTGAGCTCAGCAATGGATAGACGCGTATTGAAAAACACAGCTGGACATTGTAAATATGTACATGCGAAAAAATGTAAAATCATATCGACAGAATTATTGGATAGAATCCCAATATGTGACGTTTCTTTCGGACCTATGGACGCCACTCGCTTCGCAAGATCACACGCTGCATCTCTTAATTGTCGAAAGGTCCATACTTCACCAGTCACTGTCTCAATTGCGGTATCATGTGGTGATAAATGGGCCCGTTTTTCTAACCAATGCTCCATTATATGACTCATTATTCCACCTCCTCAGCTTGTCGTATCTATCGAATATGAAAAATCCAGCAACATACCATCACGAGTTGCTGGATTACAAATGATTTCATTCATTAAGGGAAGCGAGGGAATTGTTTAAAGTCAGGTTTACGTTTTTCTTTAAAGGCATCGCGTCCTTCCTTCGCTTCATCTGTCGTATAATAAAGCAATGTAGCGTCACCGCCCATTTGCTGTAAACCAGCTAAGCCATCCGTATCAGCATTAAAGGAGGCTTTAAGGAAACGCAATGCTGTTGATGATTTTTCTAAAATTTCTTCACACCATTGAACCGTTTCTTCTTCTAGCTTGTCCACAGGCACGACGGTATTTACTAATCCCATATCTAGCGCTTCTTCAGCACTATATTGGCGACACAAATACCAGATTTCGCGTGCTTTCTTTTGACCAACGATGTTAGCTAGTAATCCAGCACCATAACCAGCATCGAAGCTGCCTACTTTTGGTCCAGTTTGTCCGAAGATCGCATTGTCAGCTGCAATGGTTAAGTCGCATACGACGTGTAATACGTGGCCTCCACCGATTGCATAACCAGATACCATGGCAATGACTGGTTTTGGAATCACACGAATCAAACGCTGTAAGTCTAATACATTCAGTCTTGGGATATGATCATCACCGACATACCCGCCATGTCCGCGTACTTTCTGATCACCGCCAGCGCAAAACGCCTTGTCTCCAGCACCAGCTAATACAATGACGCCAATTCGCGAATCATCACGTGCATAACTAAAGGCATCAATTAATTCATTCACTGTTTGCGGACGAAATGCATTGCGCACCTCTGGACGATTAATCGTTATTTTTGCAATACCATCATATGTTTCATATAGAATATCTTCATATGTACGTTCATTTATCCATTCTACTGTCATTTGTCTTTCCTCCTGTTTGTTTGATAGTGTTCATTACAATTATACCAAAAATTTGCGCTTGTTCCACATGAATTGCATGGCCACTCTGTTTTACCTGCTTTACTTGACTGTTCGGCAATCGCTCATCCATTTTTTTAGCCAAGCTTACAAATTTCTCATCCCACTCGCCCACCAATAGACAAACGGGAAGCATCAACTGACATAGATTGTCCCACAAAGAAGGCATAACGCCAGTCCCATTCCTTCAAGTGATAAAGCAAGTCCTTCAGCATGTTGACACAAGCGTTCATCGCGTATTTCGCTCTGTACGTCAATAGGTAGCTGTTTTTGCGATTGAAAGAGAGGAATGTTCTCCCAATAATCGACAAACTCAACTAACGTATGTTGACGAATAAAATCAGCAAGCGATTGGTCTTGTTGCGCGCGATGTTTTCGTTCTTCTACCGATTCGATTCCTGGTGATGCACTCTCTAAAATAAGAGAGCGTGTCCATGAAGGAAACCAAGAGGCAAACGACAACGCCACACGTCCTCCCATCGAATAACCAATTACATGTACCGATGAAATCATTAATTTCTGCAGTATTGATGCAATATCACGGCAACATTCTTTTATAGAAACAGGCTGAGAAATCTTTGTCTGTCCATGCCCCGGCAAATCGATAAAAATGAATTGAACATCTTTCGGTTGTTGATCCAGTAAAAAATGCCATGTCTTCGTTGAACCTGTAAAACCATGTAAAAACAAAACGGGATCGCCTTGCCCAAAAGTCTCTACCCAATACGTCCGTTGATTCACATCAATGTACATGTTCACTCATCCTTATATCATGAAAGCAATTTTTGTTCGACTTGTCTCCATTTTTCGCGATGCCATTGTACATTTTCCGAACGGTCTGTTTGCACTTCAATCAGCGAGATGCCAGACGTTTGATAACTTCGGGATAAAGCTGTTACAAATTCATCCCACGTTTTCGTATCCTCATAATCGACGGAGTACGCGCGAGCGAGGTTTTCAAAATCCATCATCGTCGGCGTTCCGAACAATGCTTCATAATGTTCTGACTCCATGTTTGCCTGTGGCAAGAAAGAGAAAATTCCCCCACCATCATTGTTCACTAACACAATCGTAAGATCAAAATCGTAGTGCCGCGCTAACAACAAACCATTCAAGCTATGTAGCATAGAAACATCGCCAATGACTAATGTGACTCGCTGTCCCTTCGCTGATGCACCTAATGCACTCGATAACATGCCGTCAATTCCATTCGCTCCTCGATTCGCATAAATTGAAAGTGATTGTTGTTGGTTTTGCCAAAATGTATCGACATCACGAATTGGCATACTATTTCCGACATATAAGATGCTATCATCAGGAATTTGTTGCTGAATTCCGATCATCACTTGCCCTTCTGTCATCCTATCAGTTGTTGTCTCTTCATGTAACACGTTTTTAGTTGTCTGATTGATCATTTTCCAACGATTAAGCCATTCTTTTCTTAACGGATCAACGATATCTGTTAATTGTTTAGCTACTAAAGGAGGTGCCGCAAAAATGAAAGAACTTCCCTTTAGCGCGGGTTCCCGATAGCCTTCTGGATCATCAACAATGATCTGAGTGATATGATCTTGACGTTTGATAAACTGTAATAATGACTTGGATACGGGCATGGCACCAAATCGAACCACAAAATCAACAGCTAATTGATCGCGCACGGCTTCTGAACGTAAAAAAGAATCATAGGCATCGATTACGTTCTCTTGTGACTGTCGAAACGAGCGCAATTGTGATAAAGGATCAGCTAAAATCGGTATATTCCATGCTTCCGCTAAATGCACCAGCGCTTCAGGTAATTGGTGCGAATCATGCGGCCCACAAATCATAATACCTCGCTGCTTATCAGCAATTTTTGACAAAAGAAAGCGTAATTGGCTCTCATCTGCGAATCGATCACCAGTGATGGACGGGATGACGTCTCTCTCTCCCCAGATATCATCAAGCGAAAAATCAGGAATTAAAGGTTCACGGAAAGGAAAATTCAGATGTACGGGACCAGCATGCGGTTGTACAGCCGTTGACACAGCACGATTGGCATGATTTTTTGCGTATTGTAACATTTCCGTTGACGCTTCGGGTAGTGCCATTTCATGAAACCATTTCGTATAATCACCGTACAGTTTGATTTGATCAATCGCTTGAGGAGCACCCACATCACGTAATTCATGCGGTCGATCTGCCGTTAACACAACTAATGGAATGCGACTTTGTCTCGCTTCAATCACAGCTGGAAAATAATTGGCCGCAGCCGTTCCCGATGAACAAACTAAAGCAACAGCTTGTTGATTAGCTTTTGCTATCCCCAACGCAAAAAAGCCAGCCGAACGTTCATCAATATCAATCCATGTCCTTATTCCTTGATGTTCGGCCATCGTTAGAGCTAACGGTGTTGAACGAGAACCTGGTGAAATGACGACATCTTCAACACCACTCAAATATAATTGCTGGATGAAATGGCCTACATATTTCGTTAAAGCTATTTGATCTACCATTTATAACCCTCCTAATGCTTGTAGCATGGGGGTAAACTTTATCGTCGTTTCACTAAATTCAATGTCAGGATCAGAATCTTCGACGACACCACAACCAGCAAATAACGTGGCTGAGCTTTTATTCACTAGGGCTGAACGTATCGCGACAGCAAACTCACCATTAAAATCTTGATCGATCCAACCAATCGGAGCTCCATACCACCCACGCTGCATTTGTTCATATTTGCGAATAAAGTGTAATGATGCTAAACGCGGAAACCCACTTAACGCTGGTGTCGGATGCAGTTTAGCTACTACGTCTAATATCGTATACTCATCCCGTAATTTTGCACGTACTGGCGTATATAAATGTTGTAAATTTTTCAAGCGATAAAGTTGTGGTTCATCAGGTATATGAACATTTTCTGCAAAGCTACGAACGGCTTCTTGGATCATATCAACGACAAATTGGTGTTCTCTTCGATTTTTTTGATCATTCATCAAAAAGCTTCCCATTTGTTCGTCTTTCTCAGCACTCTCCCCCCTTGGCGCTGTTCCGGCTAAGCAAGTAGATAACAAATGTTGCTCATCAACACGCACTAACCTTTCTGGCGTCGCGCCGACAAAGCAAGCATCTTCCGTTTCCCATGCGAATAAATAACTATTTTTCTGCTCACGGCGCAGATGCTCTAATACTTGACTAATCACTATTTCATGATGATACGTAACTTCCATTTGACGTGCTAAAACAACTTTACTCATTTTATTTTCTCGTATCTCAGCCGTTGCTTGTCTCACTAATTGCTTCCATTCCTCTGTTTGTTTCTCTTGTTTAGAGGCGATTGCATTTGTGAATAGAGGATGAAATGGCGCCGATAGCAAATACTGTTTATCTTCAACCAATTGAGCTGATAGCGTCTCAATATCCTCATCATGCTCTACCATGACATTGATCGTCAAAAAATAATGATCTTTATCTTTCGTCAATAAAAATCTTGGCACTCGAAACTGGCTCCCTTCAAAGCCTTGCCAATACTGGTTTGTATCGGCATCGAAAGGAAAACCACCAAATGCGATTGGGCCAACTTTCTGATTAGAAAAGGGATGCTCCACAACCGTATGTTCTAATAACTCCTGCCACAGCACACTTATTTGACGATACGTGTCATTGTTGGCATGTAACGTCATTTCGTTACCAATTCCAACTAAAAAAAAGTCATGATCAGCGCTTGACCAAAACGTTCTCGGTACTTGATACTGACTTCCCGATTGAAAGAAAAGAATCGGATCGATCGGCGCAATCGGTTCAGCTATGCTTAACAAAGCTCTCTTACCTTGTTCAATGGCCTTAGTTTTTGCTTTTTGTAACGCTTGTTCTATATTAATTTCTTTTATCTCTATCATTTATAACCCTCCGTTATCATAGGGCAAATATCATAAACGCTATTTATTATAGTACAAATCATTTCTTTTTGAAATAGATGCAAACTATTACTAGTATAACAAAAAAACATATTCACATGCTTGATTGGCGACTATATAAGAGATGAATACGATGATCACTTGATTGACACAACATATACAATTCAATAAACTTAAAAATGATATTATTTTTTTATCTTATGTATCAAGGAGATTGAACAATGACATATACGAAAGTAAACGCAGAAAATCGTGTCAAAGAAAAACCAGGATTTCAAGTATGGTGGCGATTGCTCCGTCCTCATACATTAACGGCTTCATTTGTACCTGTTTTCATTGGCACTATGTTAGCATTATTAGATGGTAAATTCCATTTCCTATTATTCATTACCATGTTACTCGCATCCATTATAATTCAAGCAGCGACAAACATGTTTAACGAATATTATGATTATAAACGCGGATTAGATAATGAAGAATCAGTCGGCATCGGCGGAACCATTGTGCGCGATGGCGTTTCTCCACAACTCGTAAAAAAATTAGCATTTGGATTTTTTGGACTTGCCATGCTATTAGGCATATACATTTGCATTGAATCTAGCTGGTGGATCTGTCTCGTCGGACTTATATGTATGTTATGTGGTTACTTGTATACAGCTGGTCCATATCCGATCGCCTATAGTCCATTGGGTGAAGTTGTCTCTGGTCTCTTAATGGGAACAGCTATTATCGGAATTAGTTATTATATTCAAACGCTCTCGATAAATTGGGATGTGATTCTTATCTCAATACCAGTGGCAATATTCATTGGCTGTATTTTATTATCAAACAGTATACGCGATTTAGAAGAAGATCAAGAAAACGGCAGAAAAACGTTAGCCATTTTACTTGGAAGAGACAAAGCCATTTATTTATTAGCAGGTTTGATGATTAGCGCTTATTTGTTGAGTGCAATATTTATGATGATCGGGCTACTTCCTATCTACAGTTTGATCAGTTTATTTGCCATTAAAAAAACGAAACAAGCTATTATCCTATTTAAAGCGAACACAACCAATATTGGGATGGCACCTGCCATGGGAGCAACAGCCAAAACAAATACCATGTATGGAATGCTGATTGGCATGTCGCTCTTGATTCACTACTTTTTCCCACTAAGTTTGTAACGGCAAGTTCTCACTTGTCGTTACAATTTTAAGGCATCATTTATTTGATGAAAGGAGATCACACAATTGTCACATACACTTATGGATACACTCGGCATGGAAACGATCAAAACATCAAAGGAAGAAGTGATGATTAACATGCCAGTCACAGATACTGTAAAACAACCAATGGGATTTTTACATGGCGGAGCGACGGTTGCCCTAGCTGAAACTGCTGCCAGTGTTGGTGGACTCCAGCAAATTGATACAACTCAACAATCAGTCGTTGGTGTGGAAATTAACTGCAATCACATCAAAGCAAAAAAAGATGGCGTTCTTACAGCAAGTGCCACACCATTACATATCGGCAAACAAACAATGGTGTTTTCCATTACCGTTACTGATGAAAAAGAACAACTTATCGCAACATCTCGTTGCACACTAGGGATTATTTAAAGAGATCCGCACCTCATTATAACTTGAATCCCTAGTGAAGTTAGAAATTAATAGGAAATCTTCTGATTACTCCCGCTCGGTTTCCCGGTAAATCATAAATTACTGGGAAATCTCCTGATCACTCTCGCTCGGTTTCCCGGTAAATCATAAATTACTGGGAAATCTCCTGTTCACTCCCGCTCGATTTCCTGGTAAATCACAATTCACCTCTTTGACCCGCTCATCACGAGTCATCTTCTAACGGTTTTAAACTTTCTTTTCCAGACAATGATTCGATAAAAGCTACTAGTAACGCGATTTCTTCTTCCATATCTTTTATACTTACCGTTTCAACTGGAGAATGCATATATCGCAACGGCAATGATACTAAACTAATCGGTACGCCTTCACCGGTCAATCGCATGCGGTCTGCATCTGTACCTGTACTACGAGGTGTCAATTCATATTGGACTTCCATATTTAACTGTCTCGCTGCTTGTTCTAACAAGCGATTGAGTTTTCGATTGATCGGCGCACCTTTTGCAAGAACAGGACCACCATCTAGACGAATATCGCCATATTTTTGCTTATTAACATGTGGATAATCAGTCGCAAATGTCACATCACACGCAATAGCAGCATCTGGTTTTAAACCGGCTGCAGCAAAAAACGCGCCTCCCATATTCGTTTCTTCATTCACGGTACTCACCGCATAAACACCAATCTGTATATCTTTTGCTTTTAATTCCTTTATCACTTCTGCTACCATAAATGCACCTGTACGATTATCAAGACCACGCCCCGATACATATCGGTCGAATAAGACTTCAGAATCTCGCCGATAAACAACTAAATCACCTATCTGAATATGAGCGAGTACTTCCGCTTTATTTTTAGCACCACAATCAATAAATAAATCTTCTACATCAAAATCACTTTTGACACCACCATGATGTTGTGCATTCACACCAATCACACCGTTTAATGTATCTTCGTCACCAATGATTTCAACCTTCATTCCAATGGCCGCATTCGGATTAATACCACCCATTTTATCGACATAAACAAAACCATTCTCATCAATTCTCGTAACAACAAAAGCGACCTCATCACAATGTCCAGCTAATAAGACATGAAAATCAGCATCTTTATTCACAATAGCAATCGCATTGCCAGCATTATCTGTTTGAATCTCATCAGCATATGGCCGAACTTGATGAATCCATTTCTTTTGAATCTCCATTTCTAAACTAGATGGCGATGGTGTATGTAGTAATTCCATTAAAAAATCCATACGTTCTTGTTTCATGTTATCTATCCTTTCTATGTATGATTTTTCGAGTAAGATCACAAACTATTTTCTGGTGATGTACATATGTTCTGGAATCGATTTGTGAAATTATACTTTCATCTACCCACATTTATCCGTTTACTCTTCACCGTATTCTTTCTTATGACCGTTTTTGGTTATTTGATTCATATCATTGAACCTAAGCATTTTCCGACTTTTTTTGATGGCGTATGGTGGGCATTTGTTACCGGATCGACAGTTGGTTATGGCGATTATGTACCATTAAGCACGGTCGGACGAACCATTGGCATTCTACTTATACTTGCTGGCGGAGGGCTGGTGACATTTTATATGGCGACATTATCGGCAGGCACCATTAAACATGAACAGGATTTAACCAAAGGAAGAGTTTCCTACAAAGGAGCGAATCATCTTGTTGTCATTGGTTGGAATGAACGAACCAAACAATTAATGAAGATGATTAAAAAAGCCGATCAACAAATGGATGTTGTATTAATCGACCACTCCTTATCCAGTCTATCCTATCAAAAAAATAACATCCATTTCATTCATGGTGATCCAACTTCTGATCAAATTTTACAAAAAGCAAACATTAAACATGCCAAATACGTAGCGATTACCGCCGATCCAGAAAAGATCGAGGATGAAGCCGATCAACAAACAATCTTAAATATTATTGCAGCGAAAGGAAACAATCCTGATGCTCATGTGATTGCTGAAATTTTAACCGAAGCACAAAAGAAGAACGCCAAACGTGCTGGAGCAAATGGAATCATTCGATCAAACCGTTTTATGAGTTCATTATTTTACCAGGAAATTTTTCGCACAACACCGATTCAAGCGAGTAATATTATCGCACAAACATTAGAGGAGCAACAGTTTTACGCGATTGAAATTCCTCATGAACTTGTTGGCAATGATTTCAATGACGTGATTCAACATTATATTCAAGAGGAAAAAATTTTAACAGGCATTATCCGGAATGAAGAATTATTCATTCACCCACCTTTTCACAAAAAATTACAAAAAGAAGATCACTTACTCTTTTTAGACCCCATAACAAAACATATGTAATCATAAAGTTGAAAAATGAAGCTTGGCCATGGGTAAGCCAAGCTTTTTACTGAATTATTTAATTAGTAAACCTTCCAAGCGTTGCAATGCTTCTTTTCCTTTTTCGATGTATTCATGGGGAATATCAGCATCTTTTTCTACGGGTGTCTGAAATTGATTGACAGCTCCTTCAAGCGCGCCACTACTTGCGTAAGCGTCGACATCATTTTTGTAGCGATGTGACAAGAGATAAGGTTGATCAATTTGGACCATCGCTTCTTTCTCATCGAGCGAACCTTGAAGCGCACGAAACGGTATGCGCAGAAAATGATACGCACCATCATCTGCTAATTTCAAATCAAAATAACCATGATCATATTCCCAAGCACCACCAAGTGACATACCATATGTTTCTAGCTTCTCTTGTAACTGAGTAAAAGGGTATACTTTCTCATTTATTGACGATTCTAACGGATACATCCAATCACCTCTTACGTTTACTTTTACCCGTCCCTTCACTTTTATGTATAAAAAAACTCCCCTCCGTAAAAGGCGAGGAGTATTGCATTTTATAAACGTTTTTCTAACTTTTCTTTTTCTTCTTCAAATCCAGGTTTACCAAGTAAAGCAAACATATTTTTCTTATACGCTTCTACACCCGGTTGATCAAATGGATTCACACCAAGTAAGTATCCGCTAATCGCACATGCTTTTTCAAAGAAATAAACAATGTATCCGAATGTATATGCATCAAGCTTCGGCAAATGAACAAGTAAGTTCGGAACATGTCCATCCGTATGCGCAAGTAATGTACCTTGGTATGCTTTTTGATTTACATAGTCGATGGTTTGTCCAGCTAAATAATTTAAACCGTCAAGATCTTGGCTATCCTTTTCAATCGTAATATCAGATTTAGGTTCTTCCACATGAAGTACCGTTTCAAAAATATCACGACGACCTTCTTGAACGTATTGGCCGAGTGAGTGAAGGTCAGTGGAGAAGTTGGCACTAGATGGGTAAATGCCTTTGAAATCTTTTCCTTCACTTTCTCCGTATAATTGTTTCCACCATTCAGCAAAATATTGTAATGCAGGCTCATAATTAATCAACATTTCAATGGTTTTCCCTTTGTTATAAAGGATGTTACGAACGGCTGCATATTGATACGCAGGATTTTTATCCATATCTGGTTCGCTTAACTCTTGTTGTGCTTGTTGGGCCCCTTGCATCATGCATTGATATCAATACCACTAACAGCAATCGGCAATAAGCCTACAGCCGTTAATACCGAATAACGACCACCGACGTCATCTGGTATAACAAAGCTTTCATATCCTTCTTCATTCGCTAATGTTTTTAAGGCACCTTTTTCTTTGTCTGTCGTCGCATAAATTCGCTTACGTGCCTCTTCTACACCGTATTTATCCTCTAGGAACTTGCGGAAAATACGGAATGCGATCGCAGGCTCAGTCGTTGTACCACTTTTAGAAATCACATTGACCGATACATCTTTATCTTTTAACAGATCAAATAAATCATTTAAATAAGGTGCACTAATACTATTTCCCACAAAGAAAACTTGAGGCGTATCGCGTTGGTTACCGGCTAATTCATTATAAAATGTATGATTTAACATTTCGATGGCTGCACGCGCACCTAAATAAGAACCACCAATACCAGCAACTAAAAGCACATCGGAATCAGACTGAATTTTTTTAGCCGCTTTTTGAATACGGTCAAACTCTTCTTTATCATAATCTGTCGGTAAATTCACCCAACCTAAGAAGTCATTCCCAGCGCCTGTTCCATTATGTATCATGTCATGCGCTAATCGTACGGGTTCCTTTAAATAATCGATTTCATGTTGCCCGAAAAAGTCAAGCGCTTTTTCGTAGTCAAAACGTACATGTGTCATTCTTTGACCCTCCATTCATTTATCTCACTATTTTAATGTACCGAATCCACCGATGTAAATCAAGCGTTGTAACATGAGAATTTGAAAATTTCTGAATGTTTTGCTGTAAGATGACAATCCAATCAAACATTTCATGTATATTCGCGAATCATCGGTTAGAAACTAAAAATATAAGAAAGGAGAGTGACTTATGGATAATACTTGGAAAAAAATAGCTTTGTTGTTCATTATAATTGGAGCCATCAATTGGGGGTTAATCGGTTTATTTGAATTTGACCTTGTTGCAACTTTATTTGGTGGTGGTAGCAAGAAGGCATGTTAGCAAGATCATTTATATTATTGTCGGAATCAGTGGGTTATTTAGTATTGCCTTCTTGTTTGATTCGAACAATGAACCCGAATCCACTTCGTAAAAAGTGAGACATTCGGACAAAAGAATGGATGAATGATGAATACCCGAATGTTAGCTGTTTATGTCAGTTAATATTCGGGTATGTTGGAAATTAATATGCATTTTAAAAAATGAATTTCCTTTTGCCCCAGTCTCTTTCGTTTATTGTGATTGCTTGATCCATTCGTTCAATTTGTTCTTTAGTGTATGAAAGCCTTGATTGACTTCATGTTCTGAAGTATCACGATTTTCTTCTTGTACTAAAGCTCGCATGGATAAGGCAAAGCGGGATTGATCTTTGTCAATATGGAGAATTTTCACTTTGATATGATCCCCTTTTTGCACATATTGATGAATGTCTTTTACAAACCCATTCGTAACCTCAGATATGTGCACAAGGCCTTTCACATGATCATCTAATTCGACAAATGCACCATATGATTGCACGCCTGTGACTGTTCCTTCGACGATATCCCCTTCTTGAAAAACTTTATGAGTCATATTCTCAACTCCTTATATTCAAAACTTGTCCAACTAGGAACAAAACGACGTAATGGTAAGTCTTGCTTGATATATGTCCTTGCGCTTAAAAACTTTTGTTTATTTATGACTTTACGTAATATTAGCATAACGGTTTGTCATATCGCAAAGCAAATAACAAAAAATGATTGATTTTATGTTTAATGAGAAGTGATTCGGGTAATACTATTGTACGTAAGACTTTCTCGTATTCCCCCTGGACAGCAAAGCGATTCTATTCGCTTTGCTTATTTTTTTAGGTTAGGAAAGGAATCAGCGTATGGCTACAAGTTTTCGATATCATAACCATGTGATCCATTATCAATATAAGATCAGTAAACAAAAAGACGCGACACAACATATTCTGTTATTACACGGATTTCTTGCTTCCATGTATTCTTTTCGTAACATATGCTCCAAATTACAAGAGAAATTCCATGTTATTACAATCGATATCCCTCCATTTGGTTTCAGTTCAAAAAATGCCCAAGCTACCTACACATACCGAGAAATGACGAGTGTTATTGCAACTTTATTAGAAAAATTGCAAATCGATCGACTTCATATTATTGGCCATTCCATGGGCGGTCAGCTGGCCCTACGATTTGCTTATCACTATCCTAATCACGTGAATCAACTGACATTACTGGCACCTTGTTGTTTTATGAAGAAAACACCTTTCTTCGTAAACCTGGCATGCAGAGCCCCTTTGGCTAGTACATATACACGTCACCTATTACGAAAAAAGGGTGTGCGGGAAATACTGCGTCAATCTGTTTTTCATGATACAATAATAAAGGATAAGATGATCCCCCCATACAAACAGCCATTTCAAGATAAGCAGATTTATCCTTGTTTATTACGATGGGTAGAAGATCATGAAGGAGATTTAGACGAGACACAACTTCGTCAAATTCAGCAACCAACCACTATTTTTTGGGGGATTGAAGATGCCATCCTTCCAGTTGAATTAGCATATGAACTCATTCGTTTTTTACCGAATGCTGTCTTACATGTTCTTTCAGAGGTTGGCCATTTGATCCCGGAAGAAGCGACATACACCGTCGCGTCCTTCTGTTTAACAGAATAGACTACATAAAGGAGATGCCATAATGAAACAAGAATTTCAAAAAGTTATTGACCGTAAGAATACTCGAGCGGTGAAATGGGATTTGGTTCAATCACTATATGGATCGGATGATGTACTACCAATGTGGGTAGCCGATATGGACTTCCAAGTGCCAAGTGCCGTCAGAGAGAAACTCACTGAGAAAGCTCAACACGGTATTTTCGGTTATACATTTACAGATACACCATTAAATAAAAACATACGTCATTGGATTAAAAATGAGCACGATTGGGATATTTCTGAATCATGGATTATTTACAGCCCAGGAGTAGTCTCTACTCTTTATATGGCCGTGCAAGCATTAACTGAAAAAAATGATCAAATCTTAATTCAGACACCCGTTTATCCACCATTCTATAAAGTGATTAAAGATCATGACCGTCAAATTGTAGAAAATCCATTAACGTTAAAAGATAATGAGTACAAAATAGACTTTGACGATTTTGAACAAAAATTAAAAAATGGTGTAAAAGCGTTTATCCTTTGTAACCCGCACAATCCAATTGGAAGAGTTTGGACGAAAGATGAATTGCAACAAATGATTGATCTATGTAAAAAATACAATGTCTTCATTTTCTCTGATGAAATTCATGCTGATCTTGTATTTGAACCACATCGTCATATTCCGATTGCATCACTTGATGAGGAAATCAATGATCAAACCATTACGTTAATGTCACCGACGAAGACTTTTAATTTAGCCGGTTTACAAGTATCATACGCTGTCATTTCTAACAAGGAATTACGAGACGCTGTACAAGGAATGTTGCATAAGCAAGGACTTAATATGATTAATACGATGGGGGTTGCTGCCATCGACGCTGCCTATAGTGGTGGGAAAGAATGGTTAACACACTTAAAAGAACACTTGGAAGAAAATATAGACTACGTAGAAGAACAATTCAAAGATCGAGCTGATGTCACATTTATCCGTCCAGAAGGCACCTATTTGCTTTGGTTAGACTTTCGCTCACTCGGTCTCAACCATGACAATCTAAAGAAATTCATACAAGAAAAAGCAAAAGTCGGATTAAATGACGGTATGTCTTTTGGAGAGGCTGGAAGTGGCTTCTTACGAATGAATGTAGCATGCCCATTGGAAACCGTTAAAGAAGGGGTACAACGAATCATTCATGCACTTGATAATGAAGACATCACCGCTTATCAAAAATAACAGTCGATAAAGAAAAGAAGTAA
>NZ_APML01000021.1 GCF_000359605.1 Gracilibacillus halophilus YIM-C55.5 | reverse complement strand
CGACAACAGTAATATGCTTCGCTTTTATCGTTCGATCTTTATGGTATAAATACTGGCTTGAATGATGCACGTTTTCATTGTCTGTTTCATCGATATCAAATGGCACCAAAGGCTTACTCCCCGTGCCCATCACCACATGTTTAGCAAAGTATGACTGATGTGTGGGCACACCCCAATGATAGACCACAACTTCATAATGATCCCCGTGATCGATTACGTCTTGAACTTCAGACTGAAAATGGCATTTTGGCAATTGTTCGGCGACCCATTGTAAATAAGCTGCATATTCATTTCGCGGCATTTCTAATTTATGAAAGAAGAAAAATTTATATAAGCGATTGTGCTGATGTAAGTATTGTAAAAAGGAAAAACGACTCGTTGGATTCGCAAAGGTAACTAAATCTGCGAGGAAGGATACTTGTAAGTCGGCACCATGAATAAGCATACCAGGATGCCAGGAGAATTGGCCATTTTGATCAAAGAAAATTGTTTTTAGATTCCCACGTTCCTCTGTTAGTGCTGCTAAGCCCAAATTATAAGGCCCGATACCAATTCCGATCAAATCATACATCATCTGATTTTGCATAAGACACCCTCATTTTAATAAGTTATTTTTATTATATCCAATCTAACCATATTTATTGAAGGAGACGGGGTATATATTACGACTAATGACAATAAAGTGAATTATGATACAATAAAAACAGAAAGTGGGGTGAAAGAATGAATGCTAAAGATGAAGGATTATTAGCCATGCTCATTTATTTAACTAGTTTTTTTACGACGGTTATTGGACCGTTACTAATTTGGTTAATCAAACGAGAAGAATCGGAGTTAGTTGATTTTCATGGTAAGGAATATTTGAATTTTGCTATTTCAATTGCAATTTATTCAATTGTTTCAGCGGTATTTATGCTCGTTATTATCGGATTTTTCTTGATTTTTGTTGTCGGACTTTTGGCACTTATTTTTACGATTATTGCTGCGGTAAAAGCATATCAAGGAGAGAAATATCGGATTCCAATTTCAATACCATTTATCAAATAAAAGCAGTGTGATTTCACACTGCTTTTATTCGTTGATCGTAATTGATTTCTTTGGCATGGTATGATAGCTTTCTGCAGTTGTATGTGCATAAATTTCGTACGTTCCTGCTTGATCAAATGTCACTTCTGCTGTATATACCCCTTCACCTTGAGGAGAGGATTCAACAGTTGTGGTATTTTTTGCATTTTCGACGTTCCAATATTCAAAGTTCATTTCTTCAGCATCTTCGACGGGTTCCCCACCATAAGTGACCGTTGCTTCTAATGTTACTTTTTCTCCAGTACGAGCTTCTTCGGGGAGTTTAAAGGCTACTTCTAATTTCTTTAATTCATCTTCTTGCTCGTTTTCATTCGACGCTGAATTGTTTTGCTCGCTACAACCAACAAAAGCGATTATACTCACGCATACAATGAATAACCATTTTTTCATTTCATGCCCTCCCAAATTGTTTTACAACTACATCTTATTATAGCGAATTTAGGACAGGAAGCAATGAACGTTATATGACGATTGATAAATGTAAATAAATCATTTTTCTCTTTTTAATAAATAGGTTGACGTGTTCTGAATGTTTAAAATTTGATCTATTACAAATGCTATATTCTAAATATAATATTTAGGAGGAAAAGCATGGATTCGAGCGGTTCTTCAGAACAAATGAAAGAACATCAAAAGCATAGACCGTTAACTTCTGCAGAATTAGGTGATTTGTTTGCAAATTATCTAGGCGATTCTTTATTTTATTGTGTTTTTACGCACCATTTGGAAGTTGTCAAAGATAAAGAGATAAAAGTGTTTATTGAATCAAATCTAGCATTAACGAAGAAACATCTGTCTTTTCTCCGGTATTTGTATCAAAATGAGCAAATACCAGTACCTGTAGGGTTTGGTGAGGAAGATATTCGAAAAGAAGCACCTGCATTGTTCAGTGATCTTTTTATGGTTTTTTATATAACAGAAATGTCTAGAGCTGGTGTAATGACATATGGTAATGCACTTTCTACTTCATCAAGAAGTGACATTATCGAATATTTTGAAATGTGTATACGGGAAACAATGAACATATATAAAGAAGGGATAAACCTTCTCTTGTCCAAAGGGATGGATATTGCACCACCCAACATTCCTTATCCCAAAAAAGTTGATTTTATTGAAGATCAGTCATTTATTTCGTATTTTTCAGGAAAATTAAGACCATTAACTGGATTAGAAATTAAACATTTACAAATTAATGTAAACACGAATGTCTTAGGGAAAGCATTATTACTGGGATTTAGTCAAGTCACTTCGTCAGAACAGTTAACGAAATATTTTAAACAAGGATCTAAAAGAGCTGAAAAACAAATTAATAAACTTGGCGCTTTTTTAATGAAGGAGAATTTACCCACTCCCAAATTGCTTGATACCCACATTACGGACTCAACGATTCCGCCATATTCGGATAAGCTTATGTTGTATCACACCTCATTAGCAAGCAAGATAGGGATTGAAAATTTTGGAATAGCACTATCGAATGTGTTTAGACACGATTTACACATGAAATTTGCATCGTTAACGGCGGGAATAGCCAAATATCTGGATGATGGTATGAATATTTCAATATGTAGAGGTTGGTTGGAAGAACCGCCAACTGCAGCAGATCGTGATAAACTATCAAAAAAAGAATCAGGTCGATCAACAGAAGAGTAGGGTTTAATGTTAAGTTCGGAGATGCTTCATTAGGGGGTGTCTCTTTTTTTGTGAATTTGAAAAATCATTTGAACATATAAGTAAATTGTTATATGATTATGTAGCATTCATATCGAAATGAGGGATGTATATGAAAATAGATCAAATGTTAGATATGTCGCAAGTCACAAAAGTTTTAAAACTTTTAAGCGATAAAACAAGATTGACGATTGTGAAATTACTAGAAAATCAATCTTTTTGTGTGTGTGAGTTTGTCGAGATTTTTTCTATGAGTCAGCCATCAATCAGCCAACATTTACGTAAATTACGTGATGCAGGTCTTATTCAAGAAGAACGAAAAGGGCAATGGATGTTCTATTCCTTAAATAAAGAAAGCGAATCGTATGATTTTCTTCTGTCCATTTTAGAGAAATTGCCCAGTCAAGAAGAGAAATTCATTGAATTAGAGAAAAAGGGGACACGAATCAATTGTTGTTAGGATGTCATGAGGGGGAGTTTATTTGTTTGATGTGATAGTAGCGGTTGGTATATTTCTCGTTACATTAATATTTGTTATATGGCAACCGAAAGGTTTATCGATCGGCTACTCAGCATGTGGCGGTGCAATGATCGCTTTATTAGTGGGTGTAGTCGGAATGCAAGATGTTTGGGAAGTAACAAGCATTGTCTGGAATGCGACACTTGCCTTTGTAGCCATTATTTTAATTTCATTAATTTTAGACGAGATTGGCTTTTTTGAGTGGGCAGCCTTGCATATGGCACGTATCGCACATGGTAATGGTGTAAGGATGTTTGTCTATGTCAGTTTGCTAGGTTCAGTAGTGGCAGCTTTCTTCGCTAATGACGGTGCCGCGTTAATATTGACCCCCATTGTGTTAGCGATGGTGCGAAATTTGCAATTGAAAGAACAGATGGTATTTCCATTTATTATGGCCAGCGGTTTTATTGCGGATACAACATCGTTACCTTTTATTGTAAGTAACCTCGTCAATATTGTATCAGCAGACTTTTTTGAGATTGGATTTATCGAGTATGCATCACGCATGGTGATTCCGAACTTGTTTTCTATCATAGCGACGATCACCGTTTTATATGTCTATTTTCGTAAAAACATTCCGAAAACATATCCGTTCGAACAGCTCAAGCGGCCAGCTGATGCGATTGGTGATTTGAAAATGTTTCATCTCTCTTGGTATGTGTTAGCCGTACTATTAATCGGTTATTTTGTTAGTGAGTTTATTGCCATCCCAGTATCTATTATTGCTGGTGTTATAGCCATTTTCTTTCTATTTATGGCAAGAAATAGTTCAGCGGTTCATACGGCTTCAGTTGTTAAAGGGGCACCATGGGAAATTGTCTTTTTCTCGATCGGTATGTATGTCGTTGTTTATGGATTACGCAATGCTGGCTTAACCGATGTATTAGCACAACTCATTCAATGGAGTGCAGACCAAGGTTTGTTTAGTGCAACGATCGGGATGGGATTTTTAGCAGCTATATTATCATCGGTTATGAATAATATGCCAACCGTTATGATTGATGCGCTGGCCATAGCCGAAACGAATACGTCAGGTGTGTTAAAAGAAGCGCTGATTTATGCGAATGTGATCGGTTCAGATTTAGGGCCAAAAATTACCCCGATTGGTTCATTAGCAACGTTGTTATGGCTACATGTATTAGCCCAAAAAGGTGTAAAGATTTCTTGGGGTACGTATTTTAAAACAGGTATTATATTAACCATCCCCATTTTATTTGCAACACTTGTTGGATTGTATGTTACATTATTAATTTATTAACGAAAGGTGAGAAAGATAATGGCGAAAAAAACGATTTACTTTTTATGTACGGGAAATTCCTGTCGTAGCCAAATGGCAGAAGGATGGGGGAAAAAATATCTAGGTGACGAGTGGAATGTGTATAGTGCTGGTATTGAAGCACACGGACTCAATCCAAAGGCAGTAGAAGCAATGAATGAAGTCGGTATTGATATATCGCATCAACAATCAGAAAAAATCGATCCAGCCATTTTAAATCATGCTGATATGGTTGTCACTCTGTGCGGAGACGCTCGTGACAAATGTCCAGTCATCCCTTCGAATGTTCGTAATGAGCATTGGGGCTTTGATGATCCAGCAAAGGCTAAAGGGACTGAGGATGAAAAATGGGCAATGTTTCAACGTGTACGTGATGAGATTGCGGAAAGAATAAAAACATTTGCTGCTACAGGGAAATGAGACAGTTGCTACGGCAGCTGTTTTTTTACTTAGACGATGATATTTTTTAAGCAATTATCTTGAATTAAAGATAATGAATACGATAATATATGTAGGGTGCTTTTCTTCATGTATGATATTCACATGTTTTGGGGAAAAGAAAACTGATAAATCATGTAAAAAAAGGAGATGTCAATATGGCAAATGTAGCGGTTATTTATTATAGTTCAACAGGTACGAACTATCAAATGGCAAATTGGGCAGCGGGTGCTGCGAAAAACGCAGGTGCAGAGGCGAAAGTCGTACGTGTACGCGAAACAGCACCAGAGGCAGCCATCAATTCAAATGAAGCATGGAAAAATCATTTAGAAGAAACAAAAGATGTACCTGTAGCAACTTCTGATGATATTGAATGGGCCGATGCAATTATTTTTGCGATGCCAACACGTTTTGGAAATCTGCCAGCACAAATGAAGCAGTTTTTAGATGAACAAGGTGGTTTGTGGGCAACTGGTAAAACGGTAAATAAAGTAGTTTCTGGTATCACTTCAGCTTCTAACGCGCATGGTGGACAAGAAGCGACAGTTCAAGCTCTCTATACATCCATGATGCACTGGGGAACAATCATCGTATCTCCTGGTTATACAGATGACAGTATTTTTGCTGCCGGTGGTAACCCTTATGGTACGAGTGTAACCCAAAGCCAAGAAGACGGCTCAATGGTTGAAGATGTAGAAGCTGCTGTGAGACATCAAGCCCATCGCGTTGTCGAAATTACAAATAAAATTCACGGCTAACAATCTCGAATGGATCTTCTTATCATGAAGAAGGTCCATTTTTTTGACTTGATAAAACGGATGAGATATGTCACAGTGTATATTGTACAATTATAAATGTTTGCATGTAGGGGGACCGGTGTTGCCGGTTGAGATTGTATCCGTAAGATACTGACCCTTAGAACCTGAACTGGTTAGAACCAGCGTAGGGAACATATGAGATGATGAAATCGATTATGCGCCCTAGGCTTTTGTCTAGGGCTTTTTCTTATATGTTCCTCGTTTCAACATAAGAAGGAGGAAAAAGAATGAAAAAAGCAATCATTATTTTATGTAGTTTAGTCGTTTTAGCGGCTTGTTCCGCTAATCAAGAAGAGGGACAAAAGAATGGAAGTAGTGATGAGTTAACCGAAGTGACTTTTGTTTTGGACTGGACACCAAACACGAATCATACGGGATTATATGTAGCGAAAGACAAAGGGTACTTTAAAGAACAAGGACTTGATGTCGAGATCATAACACCAGGTGAAACAAGTGCGGATAAAATCGTCGCTTCTGGTGAGGCTCAGTTTGGTATTAGCGCACAAGAAAGTGTGACGGAAGCACGCGTTCAAGATATACCGATCGTTTCCATTGGTGCGGTCATTCAACATAATACGTCTGGCTTTGCAGCACCAGTTGAAAAAAATATTACGTCACCAGCGGATTTTGCTGGAAAAACATATGGCGGCTGGGGTGCGCCAGTAGAATCAGCGGTCATTGATTCTTTGATGAAGCAAGAAGGAGCTTCCGTTGAAGATGTTAAGATTACAAATATCGGGAATACGGATATTTTTACTGCTTTTGAGCGTAATATCGATTTTGCTTGGATTTACTATGGTTGGGATGGTATCGAAGCAGAACTCCGTGGCATTGATTTAGAAATGATGTATTTAACAGATTACTCGGAAAAACTAGACTACTATACGCCCGTGATTACGACGAATGAAACGATGATCAATGACAACCCAGAAACTGTACGGAAACTAATGAAAGCCGTAAGCAAAGGATATAAGTTTGCAATTGATCAACCAGAAGAAGCAGCCGATATTCTAATTGAAGCGGCGCCAGATTTAGATGAAGAATTAGTAAGAGAAAGCCAAAAATGGTTGTCACCTAGATATCAAGATGACGCTGAACAATGGGGCATCCAAACGGAAGAAGTATGGTCCAATTATGCGGATTGGATGTATGAAAATGATTTACTAGATTCTAAGTTAGATGTGAATGGGGCGTTTACCAACGAATTTTTACCAGAATAACACCGAAAGGAGTGCATCACGATGGCAAATGCATTAGTCAGTGTTCAAATTATACCGAATACACCAAATGGAGAAGACGTAATTCCGTTTGTTGATGAAGCTATTCAAGTCATTGAAGCAGCCAATGTAAAGTATCAAGTCAATCCACTAGAAACAACGATGGAAGGTGAACTTTCGGAATTATTACAAGTGATTGAGACCATGAACCAAAGGATGCATGAATGGGGTTGTGAGAGCAATATTCTGCAAATTAAGGTTTATTCACGAAAAGATGAGCAAGCATCGATGGATGATTTAACGCAAAAATATCGCTAACTAGTACAATGTTATGAACTGGATGAAAAAAGGGGGGCAACTTTATGAAAAACTGGTTCCATCAGGCATGGCGTCCAGCGCTCGTCATGTTTGTTATCTTGGTCGGATGGGAATTTGCATGTCGTATGTTTCAAGTTCCTTCTTGGTTGCTCCCAACGCCAACAGAAATTGGCGTAGAAATTGTGCAAGGTTGGCGTGATTATCATCATCACGTGTTGTCAACTGTTCATTTGACGTTGGTCGGTTTTGTCATTGGGGTCAGTGTTGGGATAATGGTTGCCGTCATGCTGCACCTTTTACCGAAAGTTCATCAAGCGGTTTATCCGTTAATGATTTTATCGCAAAATATTCCGATTATTGTACTAGCACCTTTGTTAGTCACTTGGTTCGGATTCGACGATTTACCCAAACTTATCATCATTACGCTTGTTTGTTTTTTTCCAATTGCGGTCAATATGATCGATGGCTTGAAGCGAACGGATCAAGATTTAATCCATTATATGAAAATGGCTGGTGCTCAGAAACGACAAATTTTCACGAAACTAGAATTCCCTTATTCATTGCCGTCCATGTTCTCTGGTTTAAAAATATCAGCGACATATAGTGTGATGGGAGCTGTTATTTCTGAGTGGCTTGGCGGTAATCGCGGAATTGGTGTCTATATGACGTTAGCTTCTTCATCATTTCGCACGGATCGGGTATTTGTTGCGATTTTTATTATCATGGTGCTTTGTATGGTATTTTTCGGGTTGATTTTATTAGCTGAGAAATTGCTGATTCGCTCACAGTCCAGCGGAAAGGAAGACCAATCATGAGTGTATTAGATATTCAGTCACTGACTAAGGATTTTGGACCCCAAACGGTGTTACAAGGTTTAAATCTACACGTGGCAGAAGGTGAATTCGTATCCTTGCTTGGCCCATCTGGAAGTGGTAAGAGCACTGTTTTTCATTTAATTGGAGGATTACTTCAACCCAATCATGGAACGATTTATTTAGATGGAGAAAACATCAATGGACAGACAGGATCGATTAGTTATATGCCACAGAGCCCGTCACTATTTCCGTGGCGAACGATCATCGAAAATGTCATACTTGGTGCAGAACTTTTTGGAAAACCAGACAAGGAAAAAGCGAAACAAATGCTTCAACGTGCTGGTTTAGGTGATTATATCGATGCATATCCTGCTGAACTTTCGGGTGGGATGCGCCAACGAGCGGCATTTGTGCGTAGTTTACTGAGCCCGCAATCATTTATTTGTTTAGATGAACCGTTTTCGGCATTGGATGAATTTACGCGTGTCGACATGCAAAAATGGCTTTTATCCATATGGGAAGAAGAGCGTCCGTCCGTATTATTTGTGACTCATAATATTGAAGAAGCGATTTTTTTGTCTGATCGTATCCTCGTGTTGAGTGAAAAACCCGCAAATGTAATGGAGGAAATAAATGTTACGTTTGATAGACCAAGGTCAGAAGATGTGATGTTAACGAATGATTTCATAGCAATGAAAAAGCAAATCTATCAAACATTAAGAGGTGAATGAAGATGATCGATGCGCATATTCATCTAGATTGGTATCAACCAGACGAGCAAGATTTATTATTACAAGAGTTCGAGCAGTATGATATACGCAAGGTGATAGCTGTTGCGAGTGATTTAGATTCTTGTCAACGCGTGTGGCAATTACATCAACAGGATCAACGCGTTTTTCCGGCATTTGGTTGGCATCCAGAACAGTCGTTGCCATCGAGAAAGGAAATGGATCGAATCATTGAATGGATTGACACCTATCAGTCTGAGATTGTCGCTGTGGGAGAAGTTGGTCTTCCGTATTATAAAAGAAAGAAAGAACCTCGTATTGATTTACCATCTTATATTGATTTATTCGAGCGTTTTGTTCAGGTGGCCAAAAGGTGTAATTTACCGATTGTGCTTCATGCGATTTATGAGGATGCGGACGTTGTGTGTGATTTGTTGGAAAAATACCAGATTGAAAAAGCCCACTTTCATTGGTTTAAAGGTGACATGAAAACCGTAGAACGAATCCAGCAGAACGGCTATATGATTTCGGTCACGCCTGATTGTGTATATGAAGCCGAAATTCAAAAATTAATTGATCATTATCCAGTTTCACAGTTGATGGTGGAAACGGATGGTCCATGGCCATTTAAAGGGCCATTTCAAGGCGAAATGACCCATCCGAAAATGATGTCTCAATCGATTCATACCATTGCTAATATAAAAAAGATGACTGTTGATGAAGTCGATAAGCAATTGGAAGAAAATACAAACCAGTTTTTTCGTTTCTAACGACTAATGGTGTGTGCCGTTTATTCACAAGCGACACCGTCACCATCACGGTCAAGATGGGTACCATAACCTTCATCGCCTTCGTATAGTGGTGTGACACCAGCTTTTCTTGCTTCACTACAATTGCTATAGGATGCTTGCGTATGTTCAGAAGTATCTGCATCCGTTTCCCCATTTTGTTGAAATCCTTCTTCATGGACGTAGTTGTCGATACTCCATATACCTTTTTCGGCTTCTTTGGCGCGATTTTGCGCTTTCATCATGTCATCGGCATGTGTATATGGCGGATCATAAACGTAAGCATATCGTGCAAGACCTTCTTCTAATAAGCGTTTGTTAAAATTCTCACCATTTATCCATATGTAAGCGAGCAACCGGTCATAGTGATCTCGCTTCGGCCCATCAAATTCTAATTGAACGTTCTCTCCAGTAAGTATTTCTTTAGCAAAAGCTGATGCCTCGGGACCAAACGGTTGCACCGGTAAATCGGGGTGCTTCGTTTCAGGTGTATCGACCAATAATAGACGAACACGCTCTTCATTACCATTTCGATTCACCTCAATTGTGTCGCCATCAACGACTCTTGTTACTTGTGCAGTGATGACATTTTCATTTTCAGATGATGGTGGTATCTTTTGTGTTGTTTCATGATTTTGATGCTGAGTCTGATGAGAGACCTCTGCTTGATTGGTATCTTCGGTAGCTGTTCCACAACCAGTTAGTAATAAAGGTACTAAACATAAGATACCGAATAATCTAGCGCTGTTCATTCTGTTCACTCCTTGATGTAAGCTAGCCCTCAGTTTACTATATGTAATGATGATAGGAAAGAATCTTTTCGCCATCCTATTGCATATCAATAGACGCACTTCAACGTGGTGATCACTCATTTTTGAAACTTTTGTGACAACGCAGTATATTGTTCGTCTTCTGTCATGAGGTATGTTTATAATGAAAATAGGAAATGATGGATAAAAAACATTTCTAAGAAAAGGAGTTTTTTATATGAAAAAAATCTTGTTTAGTTTAGTTGCATTGACACTTGTTGTACTGTTAACAGCATGTGGCGGTGGAGAAAATAATAATGACACAGGTAATGGCGATAACGGTAATGAGACAGCGACTGAAAATAATGATCAAACGGATAATGAAGGTAATGATAGTGAGGAAACGGATGACGGTAATGAATCAGCTTCGAACAACGGTACGATCGATATTACCGCAAGCAATTGGAAGTTTGATCAAGAAGAGTACACAGTGGACGCAGGTGATGTTACTGTACAGTTAACGAATGAAGAGGGGTTGCACGGTATTTCAATTGAGGGGACAGATATTTCGATTGAAGGTGATGGTTCAGACTCTGCCAACTTAGAACCTGGTGAATATACGATCCGTTGTAGCATTCAATGCGGACAAGGCCATTCTGATATGGTAGCTACCCTAATCGTACAATAATCGTCAAAAGGACTGCCCATCAAGGTAGTCCTTTTTCTTTTGTAATGAACTTGTGTTACGATAATGATACTTATGAAATAGTTGTTAGATGAAGGCACTTTGTTACGATAATAATAGAAAAAAGTGTCTTCATTCTACTTATGAAGACAAAAAGTTGCAGAATATCATGTAAAAAGTGTCCTCATTAGGCGAATGAAGGCAGTTTTTTATTAAAATCAAAGAAAAACTGCCTTCATAACGTTCATGATGACAAAAAATTTGTGATTTTTTCATAAAAAGTGTCTTCATTGATCAGTGATCATTTCTACAGAAGGGTGTCAATACAATGAATGCTACCATCTTATATGAAGATAACCACATAATGGTTGTCGAGAAACCGGTAAATGTACCGGTGCAAGAAGATCAAAGCAAAGATCAAGACCTATTCAATCAGTTAAAGGAACATATTAAAGTTCGCGATCAAAAACCTGGAAATGTTTACTTAGGATTGGTGCATCGATTAGATCGACCAGTTGGTGGTGTCATGGTGTTTGCTAAAACGTCCAAAGCAGCATCCAGATTATCAGATACGATTCGAAAAAATGAACTAGAAAAGCAGTATCTAGCGATTATTCGTGGAAAGCCAGATCAAGATGGTACACTTGTTGATTATATCATTAAAGATCGTCAAAAAAATCTCGTACGTACGGCTTCAAAAAAAGAAACACAAGCGAAAAAAGCGATACTAGATTATCAATTGCTTGCTTCATCAAACGGATTAAGTCTTGTAAAAGTCAACTTACATACGGGGAGACCACACCAAATTCGTGTCCAATTTGCGTCAAGGAATTATCCGTTATATGGAGATCAAAAGTATGGGCAAAATGTAAATAAACCTGGTCAACAAATTGCTTTATGGTCTCATCAACTTGCGTTTACGCATCCCGTACGAAAGACTGAAATACGTATGACATCTTATCCACCTGAAGCCTATCCGTGGTCATTATGGTCGGAAATGCTGAAGGGGGGAGAAAAATGAGTTCATTCGAATTCGGTATCTCCACGTTAGCGGAACGACTGAAAGATCCGCATACGAATCAAACACCAAGCTTTCAAAAACGAATCGCTGATATTGTGAAAATGGGTGAATATGCAGATCAAGTAGGGCTTGACTTCTTCGGTGTCGGTGAGCATCATCGGTTGGATTATGCAGTAAGTGCTCCGCAAATGATATTAGCAGCGATTGCCCAAGGGACCAACTTCATCCGTTTATCGGCATTAACGACGATTTTAAACACATCTGATCCTGTTCGAATTTATGAGGATTTTGCTACACTTGATCTTTTGTCCAATGGACGAGCGGAAATTACAGCCGGAAGAGGCGCGTTTGTTGAATCGTTTCCGCTGTTTGGCTATCAAGAAAAAGATTATGATGCATTGTTTGAAGAGCATTTACAGTTACTATTGCAAATCAAGCAAAACGAACGTGTGTCTTGGAGTGGAACATTCCGTCCATCTTTAGAACGCGCCGAAATATCCCCACGTGTCCCTTCTTCTAACTTGCCAGTATCCATAGGAGTTGGGGGAACAGTTGAAAGTGCAGAACGAGCAGGGGCATATGATTGCGGATTAGCGATATCGATGTTTGGTAACAACCCATACCGTTATCAAAAGCTTGTTCAAGCCTATAATCAAGCACTGTCGCCATTAAGTCAACCGAATATCTCGATTCATGCGCATACTTTTATCCGTGAAACGAAAGAAGAATTAGAAGAAGAATTTTATCCGTATTACGGGAATCATTGGGAGCATATAACGAATCAAGGAATTGGTGGATCAATGGGTGCAGCAAGAACCGATTTAGAATTTATCAGAAGTAAAGAATCGGCTTTATTTGTTGGTACCCCTGCTGACATTATTGATAAAATTTTATATCAATATGAACAATTTCGCCATCAGCGTTTTGTCGCACAGGTTGATTTCGGTGGTCAGCCACTGTCAATGGTACAAAAAACGACACGATTGTTAGCAGAGCGAGTTGCCCCACAAGTAAAACAAGTGCTAGCAGATCGATAAAACTATGATAGTGTTAACGTTTTTGATAAACTAAGTATTAATGAAAGCGTTTAAATAAGGAGGGTGATGATGTACTATAACAAAATACGCATTCCGTTATTAACGATACTCGTAGTCATGATGATTTTAGATTTATCAAATGTGATCCATGTGCCAGCATATGTGATTATTATCATAGCGGTAGCTCTAATTATTTACAATATTTATATTCGCAAGAACGCTCAACAACCTCGCAATAAGAGAGACTGATCACCGGGAATTAGATATGTCATAGAAGTCACCAGTTAAAGTGGCTTCTATGAATAGAATTGAATGATTGCTGAAAGCATTTCATAATACTCATATAAACCAATGCTATCTTTATTACGTTAATCATCCTACTCTTCCGAAACCATATTAATCTTCACTACGATGTTTTTATAGTCATTATAATTCCTATGATTAATTCTAAAATTGCTAAACCTAATACATATAGACCAATTGAAGGAAGCGACAAAATTCCTAATACAATATGGACGACTGTGGAAACATATAGACCTATCGGTTTTTTTGCAAAAACACTATAAATTGCATAGAATAATACAGCCACTATAACTCTTACACAAGCCAAGCAGTCCCAGACATATAATTTTCCTCCCTCAATAAATTAATTTTTTCTTAGAATATCGCCATTTTCCTTTGATTTTCAGATGATTCAAAATTAGGTTGAGACTGGTAGTTGGATGGCCGTCCAACTACATTAATCGGAT
>NZ_APML01000020.1 GCF_000359605.1 Gracilibacillus halophilus YIM-C55.5 | reverse complement strand
CCTTTTTGTACCATAATTAAGTTTTTTTAAAAAAAGGAATGATCGTTATGCATCCAGATGGTTTTATTTATCGGTCAATGGTATGGTTAACAAGACTAACTTACTTAAATTTATTATGGATCTTTTTTAGTCTATTGGGGTTAGTTATTGGTGGATTCTTTCCTGCATTAACGGCTATGTTTGCGGTGGAGCGAAAATGGATAAGAGGCAATACGTCATTTGCAATATTGCCGTACTTTTGGAATGTGTATAGAAATAATTTCAAGTCATCAAATATATTGGGTATTCCATTTATTTTATTATTTCTGTTGATTTATCTCAATTTGCAACTTACACAAGTATTAGGTCAACTCTTGGGGAATATTTTGTTATTTCTTTTATTTGCATTATCTTTTTTGGTTATTATTGTCTTTTTGTACCTATTCCCAACGTATATTCATTATGATGTGCGATTAATCAAATCGTTAATATTCTCTCTTATAATTGCTTTATCTGCACCAATGCAAACTTTTCTATTAATGATAAATTTGATAGGATTTTTAATTATTACAATTTATGTACCCGGCGTCTTCTTTTTATTTGTTGGAAGTGCCTCAAGCTTAATTATTATGTGGTTTGCCTACAGAGCGATGATACAAATTGAAAATCGAAAAGAGTTAATTGTCCGACATGAAAAATAACGTAAAAAGGAGTAAGAAAAATGGATACTCGAAAATATTGGCTAACAACGATGCAACAGATAGTAAAACCAGTCATAGACGCCGCAAGTGTTAAGGAATTGAAAAAGCGAATGCCTATTGAGGAAGTCGAAGGGGCGGGTCGTGAGCATTATTCGCGATTAGAGGCGTTTGCCCGTACCCTTAATGGAATCAGTCCGTGGCTGGAGCATGAATGTGGTGATCCGGAAGAGGCAAAATTACAAGCAAGTTTTGCTGAGAAAGTTCGCCAGGGAATTGTTCATGCGGTAGATCCAATTTCCCCTGATTATATGAATTTTTCGGATCAAGGTCAGCCACTAGTTGATACCGCCTTCTTTGCGCAAGCAATACTGCGTGCGCCAACTCAACTCTGGGAGAAATTAGATCCCTCGACACAAAAAAAGGTTATTACTGCCTTAAAGCAGACACGTGCTTACAAACCACACTTTTCAAATTGGTTGTTGTTTTCAGCAATGATTGAGGCATGCTTATACCAAATAGGGGAAAAAGATTGGGATCCAATGCGGATTGATTATGCGTTAAAACAATTTGAACAATGGTATGTAGGTGATGGGCATTACAGTGATGGGCCTGCTTACCATGCCGATTATTATAATAGTTATGTGATTCAACCGTTTCTGGTTGATATTGTCGATGTGGTTGGTGAAGAATATCCTGAATGGCAGGAGAAACGAGAAATTTTGATTGAAAGAGCAAAGCAATATGCGTTGTATCAGGAACGATTGATTTCTCCAGAAGGAACGTTCCCACCAATTGGACGGTCACTTGCCTATCGTTTTGGAGCCTTTCATCATTTAGCCAACCAGGCTCTTCACTGTCAATTACCACTTTCTCTTCATGAGGCTCAGGTGAGAGAAGGGTTAACAGCTGTCATTAGGCGTACGTTTCAGTCACATCATATGTTTGATGAAAACGGCTGGTTGACAATCGGTTTAACTGGACATCAGAAGACAATTGGAGAGCATTACATATCGACAGGAAGTCTGTATTTAGCTACTTTTATATATTTGCCATTGGGTCTTGATGTAAATGCATCATTTTGGAAAGCGCCTGCAGAAGACTGGACAGGCAAAAAAGCTTGGGATGATCAAGACTTTCCAATTTATCAATCTATTAAATAAAAAAGGTGGGGATCGTGTGAAAGGTATCTATATTATGAATAAAGAACCTTTTCCACTTGTTTATCCTGATTCAATCAGAAGTGAAATTCGTCAACTTATTGACATAGATCGTGACGTGATGAGTGCTGAGGAGGTAGAGTCAGATCTTTCTGTTTTAAAAGACGTAGATGTTATTTTTTCTGGATGGGGAGGTCCAAAATTAGATGACACTTTTCTCAGGCAGCGCCAAATCTGAAAGCTTTCTTTTATGCGGCAGGTTCCTTAAAGATGATTATCACAGATGCTGCTTGGAAAAGAAATATAACGATCACAAACGCTGTTTATGCGAATTCTGTTCCTGTAGTAGAATTTACATTATCGCAAATATTATTTTGCCTGAAACGTGGCTGGCATTATGTGAGGATGCTTGAGGAGAATCGTGCTTATCCTTCAAAACCGTATCACTTAAGTGGAGGCTTTCGCAGTAAGGTCGGGATTATATCGATGAGTACGGTTGGAAGAGGTGTGTGCGAATTATTAAAGCACTTTGATCTTGATGTCTATGCTTATGATCCTTTTATGACGATGGAGGAGGCAGAATATTATCAAGTAACACCGACTACGATAGATAATATATTTGAACATTGTGATATTGTTTCTCTCCATGCCCCGTTGTTAGAAGAGACAAGAAATCTTATCGAAGGTAAACATTTTCGAAGGATGAAGGAGAATGCCAGTTTCATTAATACTGCACGAGGTGCCATCGTTAATCAGCAAGAAATGATCGAAGTCCTCCATAACCGGCCAGACTTAACAGCCGTATTGGATGTAACCAATCCAGAACCACCTCTGGCAAACTCTGTTTTATACGAAATGAAAAATGTTGTATTAACCCCACACCTAGCAGGAAGCGAAGGAGCAGAATGTGGCCGGATGGGACAATATATGTTGGAAGAACTCAGAAGATTTTTAAAACAAAAGCCTCTCAAATGGCAGATTGACCAAGAACACTTTTCAACCTTAGCGTGAAACAGGGGGACGGTTCGGTACCAGTGAGCTTCTCCAATATTGGGAGTGATCCTCATTCATACTCTCACTACATTGCAGTGTGAAATACTATAATAAACACTACCAAAATCATAAGTTATATTTAGAAGACGTGAAACTCGTGGCAGAGTTCTGATTTACTAATTCAATCCTCTAAAAAAGTAATAGTAAAAGTAGGCATGAATTTTCTCTTAATGGATATAGTTAAATAGGAGGGATACTCATGGATACTTTTCTTTATACCTTTTTTGTACTAGCTTATATAATACTGATTATCTGGACTTTCAAGTCATCACAGAAAGAGTTAACATATCGAAGTTTTCTTTACCTTGTCATTATTGGTTTACTATATGACAACTTGATCCTGGCTCTTGGGAGATTTATTGGTACAGGTGATTTACTCGCAATGCTGAATTTAGGTCGCTATTGGATACATGCATTGGTTACGCCAACTTTAGTATTGTTTAGTTATGGCGTTTTAAAACTAACAGGCATAGATTGGGTAAAAAGCAATATAGTAAGATGGCTTTCAGTCTTTGTCGCAATTCTGCTAAGTATGATTGAAATTACGATGGGTGTTATGCAATTAAAGTTAAAACCAGTATGGGATAATGATGTTCTTCAATATGTATCAACATCTTCAAGTAATCATCCCCATATATGATTATTGGAGTTACTTGTTTGTTGTTAATTGCGGGGTTTATTTTATATAGGAAAACCAAGTGGAAATGGATGCTGATTGGAACAGTCATCATGGGTATCGGCAGTGCTTTGTCTTCTTTTCTCCCAAGCGGTGCTATAACAAATGGTTTTGAGTTATTTTTGCTCTTCACATTAGCGTTAACTAAAATTCATTTGGAAAAGGAAGAATGTAAAGTATACCAAAAAATAGGTGATAGGGATGTTATGGTGTGATAAGGTGTCACTAAATACAATTTGTTTATCATAAAAATGAGGCTGGGGAAAAACCAGTGAGTGAAATAAAAATCGTGGAGGACATCAAAATTGATGCACTCCACGATTTTTTTATGCTTTTTTAATATTTTAGATAAACAAAACGGAAGAGCGTATCTCTTTAAAAGATGCAAAACAAATTATAGAAAAGTATAAACAAGAAAGGAGTGGATAATATGCCTGAAAGAGAAATTGAGATATGATAAAATAATTGTATAAAAATGTATGCGGGATAAGAAATATTTAATTTATTGAGGGGAGAAAAATGAATGTTTAAAATGATTGCTGGATTGTTATTTTTATTAGAAGGCTTGATTCTAAGCGTAATAGGTTCTAAGAGAGAGCGGATTATTATTAAAGTGGGAGGGTTCATTTCTCTACTAATTGGTATTATTTTTGTAATTATCGGAATTACATCATATTAATTATTTTAGTTGTAACTGCTAAAAAGCCCTAGAACTATTGTCATATCAACAGCAAAAATGCACGGAGAGAAATTGTCGTTCCTTGAAATTATTAAAGAATGCAGAACGCAATAGTGCTTCCCTTTCATAACATATCTGCCATCCTTCGCATTTTTGCTGTACTGTCTAGTATTCCTCACATAATTTCTATGCACCGCCAATACAAAGTTTTGCCCCATGTTTATTACATAAATGAAAATATAAGCTGTTTTTTGACTAATTTCCCTCACTAACCTATAATTGATTAATTGTGTTAGAAGACAAAAAATTTAACGTTAGCTTTTTTGCATTCATACGTTTATGGAAATAGGACATGAATAAGAAATGATAAAAAGTTAAGTGGCAATGATTATAGGAGGAAAAGAATGGATGACAGTACTAGGAAGACAAAAAAATTAGATTGGATGACGTTTATTGTAAGTGGAGGACTACTTGCTTTATTCATCATCACTTCCTATTTCAATCAAGAATTAGTTGGGCAATGGATCAGTGATTCATTCACTTTTACAGCAAAATACTTTGGAGCATATTGGCAAGTGTTATTATTAGTAATGTTTGTCATTGGATTGATATTAGCTTTTAGCAAATATGGAAACGTACGACTGGGCAAAATGGAGCGTCCGGAGAATGGCAATTTTCGTTGGATTGCCATGATTTTGTGTACACTTTTAGCGAGTGGGGGAGTCTTTTGGGCTGCAGCTGGCCCCATGTACCATTTTATAACAACGCCTCCGCTATTCACGGATATCAAAGATGGAACGACAACAGCAGCATTTCCAGCAATGGCACAAAGTTATTTGCACTGGGGTTTTTCAGCTTGGGCAAGTTTAGGCACTTTAACGACGATTGTGCTTATGTATGCTCATTATCATAAAGGCTATCCACTTAAGCCACGGACTTTTTTATACCCAATGTTGGGCAAGAAAATATTTAAAAATAGTTTTGTTGGCTCATTGGCTGATATTGTCTCTATCGTAGCGACAGCAGCGGGAACTATTGGACCCATTGGCTTTTTAGGACTTCAAGTCGGATATGGATTGGAAGCAGTATTTAACATTCCAAATACTTTTGTCACACAGGCAGTGATTATTCTCTTTTTAGCTGTTATTGCCTCCATCTCAGCGGCAACCGGTGTTGAACGTGGTATCCAATGGCTCAGCCGAGTCAATGTCAGTATGGTCGTTGTATTAATGGTTACCATGTTAATTCTTGGACCGACTTTGTATATTATCGATTTATTTGTTGGTTCAGAAGCCTTTTATCTAGAAAACTTTTTGAGTATGAGTTTATACCGGCTAGATCAAGCATGGTTAGGATCGTGGACGATTTTTTTCTGGGGTTGGTTTATTGGCTATGGTCCAATGATGGCTATGTTTATTAGCAAAATATCTCGAGGAAGAACAATAAGAGAATTGATTATTGCCGTTTCCATTATTGCGCCGATTGTCAGTAATCTTTGGTTTACTGTGGTTGGGGGTTCAGGTATTTTTTATGAAATCGAAAACCCAGGTTCTGTTTCAACCGCATTGAACGAAAGTGGTATGCCGGCAACGGTGATGGCGATCATGAACCAAATCCCATTAGGTATTGTGCTGGCCATTGGATTTATTATTGTATCGATTGTTTTTGTTGCGACAACGGCTGATTCGATGTCCTACACTGTTGCGGTAACTTTAAGTGGAAATGATGAGCCTAATCGCTTAATTCGTGTATTTTGGGCATTGATGTTCGGAGTTGTTGCTGTTTCATTGCTTGCGATTGGCGAAGAAACGGTCAGTACGCTACAAAACTTTATTGTTGTGACAGCAGCACCAGTATCATTACTCCTTCTTCCATCGCTTTGGGATGCACCAAAAATAGCCAAGAAAATGGCGAAAGAACAAAATATCATAAATAGAAAATCACGATAATGGATTGCTTATTTTTAGCCAGAATGGTCACAGGTGATAGACAAACATTTGATTTATCTGATTCGCGTGAATTAAACACTTGCAATATAGTGTTTTTTTCTTTTTTAAAGCCATAAATTTAAAAATGTGTCACTAAAACGTTTGAATACTCTTCATTCCTTTGTTTATCTTCTTTACATATAAGAGGTGCTAAATGGATAAACTGAAGATGAGGTTAAGTATGATGAAGGAGTGAAGAGAAATGGATTCTTCCCAACACAATAACATTAAATTAACATCAGCAGAAATCACCAATTTATGGACTACATATATGAATGATAGTGGTTCCATTTGTCATTTAAAATATTACCTAAATATCGTGGAAGACACGGAAATTAAATCTGTTATTCAGTATGCATTAGACACTTCGCGATTGCACGTTAACACAATAGCCGAAATATTCACTCAGGAAGGTTATCCTGTACCTCATGGCTTTAAATTAAATGAAGATGTTGATGTGACTGCCCCAAGATTGTTTTCTGATAATTATTTTTTAAATATGGTTAATCATATAGGTAAAATTGGTTTAAATGCATATAGCATGGCTTTACCTGTAGCAGTGAGAGAAGATGTTTATAGCTTTTTTAGTCATTGTTTAAGTGAATCAGATAATCTTATCAAACAAACCAACGATCTATTATTGGCAAAAGGGCTGTATATTAGGCCACCATATCTTCCAAGGCCAGAATCATATGATTTTGTAAAACAAAAAAGTTTTTTGGCAGGGTTTTTTGGCGAAAAGCGACCACTTACAGGTACCGAAATTACCAACCTATATACCAACTTTCAAAGGAATGCATTAGGAAAAGCCACCTTAATTGGTTATAGCCAAGTTGTTCAGAATGAAGATGTAAAACAATTTCTAATAAGGGGAAAGGAAATAGCAAACAAGCATTGTGAAATATTTGGTTCATATCTCCATGAAAGTGATTTACCTATTCCTATGACATGGGACACAGAGGTTACTGATTCTATTACGTACACTTTTTCTGACAGGAAAATGATGTTTTATACAACAAGTTTAATTGCACTTAGTGTAGGTTATTATGGTTCAAGTATGTCAATGAGTCCGAGAAGGGATATTGGAGTAATGTATAGCAGGCTTGTCGCAGAGATATTAAAATATGCTGATGACGGGGCGAAAATCATGATAAAACATGGGTGGATGGAAGAACCGCCACGGGCCTTAGACCGTGATGAACTATTGAGAAAGTAAAGAGCAATAGTTAAGAGGTAGCTATTGTAAGCGTCAAAAGACCTCCGAATTATCCTCCGAATGTTACGATAATTGGTTTCGATCACTTCTTATAAGGATCGAAACCAGACCATTTAGAGTGGTCTGCTTCAACAACAAGAGATGAACTTGATGTTCGCTCTTTATATATAAGATGGCAGGCGTAAATATGGTATGATGATTGGTGTAGAGAAAAGTATCTAGAAATTAATCGATCAAAATTAACATTTGACAAGACTTTTAATAGTTCAATGGAAACACCATCCTTGTCATTAAATATATAAACGAATATGAGATAGGATTTCATTGAACAATATATTGGAGGTACAGAATGGCACTCATTGAAAGAGAACTTGCAATTGTTGAAGTTCAGAAGTTATTTACATTGAATTTGAAAATTCCAGAATATCAAAGACCATACACATGGAGTGTAAAGTCAACGAATACTCTATTTCACGATACCTATAGCGCCTATGATAACGGAGTTGATGAATATCGTTTAGGATCAATTGTTCTTCACAAACATAATAACAACTATTATATTGTTGATGGTCAACAACGATTAACAACTTTGTCTATTCTCCTTTATTGTTTAGATCCACTAAATACACAGGATCAAAGTCTTTTTAAGGAAAAATATAGTCCATTATCTAATAATGTCATTGTTGAAAACTACCGAATTCTAAATAAAAGAATAAAAGAACTTAGTAAAGATGAACGTCAAAATTACAAGGAATATCTGCTGAATAAATGCTCTGTAGTACAAATTGTCACCGATAATGAACAAGAGGCATTTCAATTCTTTGATTCTCAAAATTCGCGTGGAAAAGCATTAGCACCACATGATTTACTGAAATCTTATCATCTAAGAGAGATGAATAATGAAGAAGAGAGCCACAAAATTGATGTCATTAATCAGTGGGAAAATATCAATCAAGATCATCTCAACGATTTATTTAAAAACTATTTATACCCATTAACGCAGTGGTATAAAGGGAGAGATGGAGTAGGATACGCTGTTAACAAAATTGATATATTCAAAGGTATCAAGTCTAATAATATATATAACTACGCACTATATCATAAAGCAAGTAATCTTTTTGTAGAACAGTTTAATCATCAAGGTAACAATGAATTATTAGCTACCAGCGATTTGAATCAATTTCAGTTAACACAACCACTAATTGGCGGACGACGATTTTTTCATTACGTACTTCATTATGGTAGTTTATTAGATAAAATCCAAAAAAGAATAGTTACATTTCATCATGATAAAGAAATTCCTAGTCGTCGGTCTGGGGATATATATACAAAACAACTTTATGAGTGTTCTTTGTTATTTTTTACGGATCGATTTGGATTTGAGAGTTTAACAGATTCTGTCATGCGACACTTATACAGTTGGAGTTATTCATTAAGGCTAGTGATGAATGCGGTCTATCCCCAGACGATTAATAAATATTCTCAAGGTCAGCATGAAAGAATTAATGAGGGAATTGACATGTTTACTCAAATAAGTGAGATGAATGAACCTGGTGAGTTAAAACTAATAACATTAAAAAAGCCTGAAACTAATGAGAGTAATCTTGAAAAATATCAAAAGATTCACAGCAAATTGTGTGATTGGAATGGGTGGTAAGCGATGGAAAATATTATAAAAGTGATGTCAGTATCTAATGTGTTTGATAATGTTCATTATGAAATTCCTATTTATCAGAGAAACTATGCATGGGAAGAAGTGCAGATTGAACAATTGATTGAGGATATTCATAGTGCTGAAAATGATTATTTCTTAGGTAATTTAATTGTGAATCAAAAAGATAATGACGTTTATGAAGTTATTGACGGTCAACAGCGATTAACGACAATATATTTGCTAGAAAAATATTTAGGACTAGCATTTTTAAAAGATGCATTGCGATTTGAGGCAAGAGAGAAGTCGAACCGGACACTTCGATTTATTAGTGATGGAGCAAGTAATGATATGCAAGAAGAATTATTATCAACTGAAATTATCAATGGCTATCAAATGATTGAAAATTATTTTATTAAAGAAAACATTGATAAATCAGCATTCAAAAAGAAATTGGATCAAGTAAAACTCATCCGTGTCCAAGTACCTCCTAATATCGATTTGAATCATTATTTTGAAATAATGAATACTAGAGGAGAGCAATTGGAACTTCATGAAATAGCTAAAGCAAAACTTCTAAGTGTTCTAACAACTGCTCAAGATAAAAGAACGGCTGCATTCATTTGGGAAATATGTGCAAACATGAATTCATATGTACAAATGAATGCTGACGTGACTAACAGGGAAAAGTTGTTTACGAAGGACTGGTCTAGTTTAAATGATTCAGTAAACAAGTTTGACGATATAAAAACAATTTTGCCGGATGAAAATGAAGAGGTGGAGAAATCTAAAACACTACTCGATATTTTAGAAAAACCTGAATATAAAGAGATAAAAACTGAACAAGATGAACCTGAGAATGAACGGTTTGAATCTACTGTGACATTTCCAAACTTTATTTTGCAAGTCAATACGGTTTTGCAAAAAAAGGTTGACGAAGATGCTAGTTTGGATGATAAAAATTTCTTAGACAACATATCTTGGGCTTGGTCTAATGAAAAGCAAGCGAAAGACTTCCTTTATCATTTGTTGAAATGTCGAGTCTTATTTGATAAATATGTTCTAAAACGCGAATTTGTTAGAGATTATAAGGAAACAGGAAGGTGGTCCTTGCAACGGTTAGAGAAATACACGGATAAACATGGAGCGAAACCGAAATATGTAGGAACCTTTGGCGGTGATGATGCTCAAAAAAATAAGCAGATTAGAACACTTCAAGCTTGTCTCCGTATTACATATACGTCACCAAAGACGATGCACTGGATTCCTTTGCTATTGGCTACCTTATTAGAGGATGAAACAAGCGATATCTTAACAACTTTGGAAGATTATTGTAATGAAAAAGTACAGGAGTCTAACTTTACTAATGCCAGTGGTTTTAGAATTGAACGAATCGTATTTTCATATCTTGATTACTTACTGTATCGAGATGGATATTCTTATAAAGACAATAAGATCATTTCACCTCTACAAGAAGATTGGCAATTCTCATTTAGAACATCTATTGAACACTTCAATCCACAAAATCCAGTTGCTGGTGCAACCTGGGAATCAAGTGATTTAGATAGTTTTGGTAACTTGGCTTTGGTGACCGTTTCCGGGAACTCTAAGTTTTCTAATTTACCGCCTGCTGGTAAGGTGAACTCGTATCCGAGCATCGTGCATCAAAGTTTAAAACTGATCATAATGAAAGAAATGATGTATATTAATCAAGGCGTTTGGGACGTAGAAATATCGGAAATTCATAAAGATGATATGTATCAAATTCTGCAAGGTTAAATCTCTAATTATGATCGCCGATATGAACTAGCTTAATGAAAACTATGTTGACCGTATAAAAAAGATGAGGAATCTGTTGGAGAATAACAGGGAAGTGAAGAGGCTGCACGACAACCTAGTGAGCTTTTAATCGATCCGATGACATCGTGATTTAACCCTCATAAAATTTCATATCGGTCATTTTTGTGTACTTTCACTATAGTATTTTTTGCATAATAAAAAATGATGTTTTTCGTGTATGCCTAGTAGGTCAATGCTTTGAATTAAATTAGGGTAGTTTGCTATCGGATCCAAGAAGCGTATATGACCTGCTACGTTGTCACTAATGTTTGAAACTTGTCTCTCTAATTGTTTCGTCTCGTTATCTAAAGCCTCTATCAACGAATCAAAATTGACTCTGTATCGTATATTCTTTGGTGGCACTAGGATAAAAGGAGCTTTCATTGGTTTCTTATTTTTTTCTTTATATTTTGTGAAAGCATCAATGCTATGAGTCTCATAGGGTTTATGCTTTCTTAGGATGGCAGTAGGTATGGATAAGGGAGTATAACATTTACTGATTCTTCGAAACCATTTGATCATTAAGTATAAATGATAATAAGTTTCGCCCCATGACCACTTATCTTCATAAGGTCGAATCCATTTTTGATGCTGAAAGTTTGCTAATTCACCATTTATCTCTTCTCTTTGTTCATGCAATTTACGAAAGTGTTTTTGCATATTTGGACTTTTCATTCTACTCTTTCCTCCCATCAATTCTGATGTAGAGTTTGAATCAGTTCTTCATAATTAACGATTTGAATCCGAAACCGATGGAAATTTTCGGTGCTGATTAAACACCAGCCGTAATCTTCAATAAATCCACGTATAAAGTATAAAGATTCGCCATGGATTTTTGTTTTTGACTTAACAAAATAAGAATATGTGAAGGGTGTGTTAATCTCATTTTTTATATCAAGAATTTTTCCCCCTTTACATTTCACATAACTTTCCTTAAATGTCCAAGTGTCTATAAAATATGTATCTTTACTATCAGCTTTTAAAGACATCATCTTTTTCACTTCATCATTTGTATAGAAATATTTAGCTAAGCCTAGGTTAAATGGTTTATAACGTTCTATATCAACTCCTATCTCTCCGTTATCGTTATAAGCACACATTACCCATTCTTTGCAATTGGAAACATTAAAGGAATGTGTTGATATAAGAGGCTTCCCATTTATATTATACGTTATATTCAATGGTTTTTTATGTCCTTGATTTTTATACAAAGCATACTGTACTAGCAAATCACTGAAAATAATTTGATGGATCCGAGATGGATGTGTTGTTGTATTTAGTTTCTTATTAGCATGATGGGTTAACATATCCTTTGAAAGAGAATAAATATCATGAATTTTTATAAAATAAATATTCATATCTCTTCCTTATAATTTGACAAAAGAAGTGAAGCATTATGTCCACCAAATGCAAAAGAATTCGTAAGGACTTTTCCACCTTGATAAGGAGTAATTTTTGCTAAAAGAAGATTCGTTTCAATTTCCTCATCTACATCCTCTTTAGATACATTAATTGTAGGGATAAGAACTCTTCTTTTTATCATCATTGCACATAATGCCGTTTCTATTGCTCCTACCCCGCCTAAAGAATGACCATGAATGGCTTTAGTTGAAGCTACAACAGGGTCATGACTGAATAAATTTTTTATTGCCTTTGATTCATAGAGATCATTTAACTTTGTAGATGTCCCGTGAGCATTGATATACTCGATTTCTTCAAAATTACAATTTGCATCTGCAATTGCATTCTCCATACATTTCGTAATACCTGTTAAATGGGGGGCTAATAACGAATATGCATCAGAGGAGCCCCCATAGCCATCTAGTTCACAATAAATATCTACGCCACGTTGTTTAGCGTGTTCTAACTCTTCTAAGACGAGAAATGCGGTTCCTTCACTTATGACAAACCCAGTTCTTTCTTTTGAAAATGGTATGCTTGCTTTTTCTACTGATTTTGCGCTTGTTAATGCTCTTAACTTTCTGAACGCTTCTATGACTTGTGGAATAACACAAGCATCTACTCCACCAGCTACAATCACCTTTTGATCACCATTTTTTATTTTTTTAAAAGCTTCACCAATAGCTACTGTTCCAGAAGCGCAAGCAAGTGAGTAAGCTAACGATTCCCCCTTTATACCTAGATCGATGCTAATATTTGCTGTGATCATGTTGATTAGGTTTCTGGGGATGACAAGCATTGTCATTTGGTCAACACCATGCACTGCTGCAGCACCAAATTCATCTGCTAATGCCCCAATTCCTCCCACTGAACTTCCAACGAATACAGAAATATGCTCACAGTTACCTTCATTTATTTCTAAATTCGCATTACGAACAGCTTCTCTAGATGCAATCAAAGCCATTTGTGTACAACGATCCATATAACGTTTATCTTTTGAGGTAAGTTCTTCGTTAAAATTATCATCTACTTTACCGGAAAAATTTGTATTATCATGCGAAGACGGTTTGATACCGCGTTCGAGATTCACAATACTTTCCCACGTCAATTCTCTTGTTATGCCGTTTGGAGAGACTATACCGATTCCTGTTACTACGACTCTATTCATAATTTCCCTACCTTTTTTCAATAGTGTTTATTTTTGATCTTACTCGGAACAGAAGGAATACAAATATTGCTACGATCATTCCGTTACTTGTAAGTATAATAAATAGGTTATTGGTCACTTTGACGTAGTTCACAAAGTCAAACATGATTTGGTCAAAGAATACCCTAGCGACTGATCGAGAAACGAGGTATGAACTAATTACACAAATAACAGCAATTGGTACACTAAAAGCAAAATGCATCGTCATTAAATCTCTTGTTGAATAACCTTGTAATTTTAAAGTCTTCATCGAACGAATACTATTCTGGAATGTAAATTCTAGCAGTGAATAAAGTAGTGCAACTTGTAAAATGATTGCAAGCGCTAGTATAAGTGTGATTTGTTTATTTATAACTTCTAATATGTTTTCACCAGAAGTGATGATCTCATTTCTTGTTAAGGTTGCTTCAATTCCTTCGTCTTTTAACCCATCATATGAATCCGATAAACTGATAGCAGGTGTGTAATAGGTCTCTTTTTCAAAAAAGTTGCCATGATCAGATACTAAATAAATCGTACTTACTGTTGTTACATCATTAATCTTATCGACTGTGAAACGATACTCTTCCTTATTTATTATATCCTTTAAAATGATAGGATCTCCGACGTTTTTGTTATACTTATTAGCGAACGCTTGAGTAATAATGATATCTCCATCTTCTAAGTCAAGATTATACGCATAATAGTCAGAATTTGACTGAATAACGTATACATTCTGGGTGACCCCATTTTCATCGTATAAGTTATATAACTTAAAATCTTCTCCTTTCATAGTTTCTTCTTCCCATAAAGGATTAGTAAATAGGACTTCTTTAAAGGTGTTTTCGACCGCTAGATCGTCTACATATTTGGTTACAGAGTCTTTTAATAAAAAAGAAAAATTAATGAGCAAGCCTACAAAGAAGATCAAGACAACAAACAATAGCATTTCTTTCTTATTTCGATTCATTCTTTTTATACGGTATTGATAAGGAAAAGAAAAAAGTTTAAAACTGTTGGTTTTCTTTTGTCCTTTTATTTTTGTATGAACTGTTTGATTTGTTGACTTTACATAGAATCGATAGACTAAGGTACAATTGATAAGTAGAACAATCGCTAAAGAAAATAGTAAACATAAAGCTAATAATACGTAATTCGTTTCAAGTAAAGGATAATTATAGATTTGGCTATTCATTTCCTTTATTGTGTTAATTGCGAATAGTCCGATGACAGAACCAACTAACCATGCTATTAGAAGGGTTAGATTCGTCTCGGTTAAATAATGTTTGAACAAAATTCGTTTACTAAATCCCAATTTTTTAAATATGTCTAGGTTAGTTTTTTCTTTTTTTGCTACCTCGAAATGATATACACTTAAAAGGACAGCTACAATTAAGTAAAGTAAACAAGTAAGTAATAAAGCAAGATCTCTAGGTGCCTCTGCATCTCCAATAACTTGCTGTATTCTCGTATTATTTTCAGCGTTGCTTATGTGAACGGGGTCTACAATATTTGAAATTTCTTGTACATTTAAATCACTTGTATATGCGTAATATGAAGAGAAAAGATCTCCAAATAGATTGTCGAACGTTTCTTTATTTACGAAAGCAATTCCAAAAGCATCGGCATTTGCTTGGAGAACAAGATTGCTATTTTTCGTGGTAATATAGTCAGGCGAAATAGCGGTACCCACAATTTCTACACGTACACCGTTCATGTTTATTGTATCCTCTAGGTTCAAATCATTTGCATGTAGAAAGTTCTTATCCACTAGGATTTCATTATTATTCTGTATATCGGTGCCACTTGTCACTTGATATTTATTTATTTTTTCTCTTAATTGAAAGACTCTCATGGTGTATGCGGCTTTACGAACTTCGCTATATTTCATTTTCTCTACATTAATATCATCATCGTTATCTATCTCATTACTAGTTCTAAAAGTACCGTCTTCTACATTATATTCACTGTAGAATGTTTCAACAGAAGTTAAGACACTACTCGTTCCCACAAAAAAACTAATAAATATTCCAGTTGTTGCAAACACAATTAAAAATATCACGAGTAGCTTTAATTTATTTGAGATGAATCGACGTATGGAACGTTTCCTAAACTTCTTTTCAATTTGTTTATTTACCATGCTAATTTCTCCACTAACTCAACATTAGAATTGATCACTTCATCTATTTTATTACCATCATGAACCGTAATAATTCGTGTAGAAATTTTTGTTATTTGTTCGTTATGTGTTATAAGGACGATCGTTGTTTGGTTTTTCAGTTGGAGCTTTTGTAATACTGATAAAACTTCTTGTGATGATTTGCCATCAAGTGCTCCTGTCGGTTCATCGCAGAAGAGTATTTTGGCTTTTTTTGCTAAGGCCCTTAGTATAGCGGCTTTTTGTTGTTGGCCACCAGAACATTGACTAGGGAATAAATGTATAGCTTTACGAAGATCCCACTCGTCTATGAGGTCTTCAATTTCGTCACTTTCCTCGTGTTCTAAGTAAATATTTTCATGTAGCGTAAGGTCATCAATGAGGTTATACTCTTGAAATACGAAGGCTATGTCTGATTTACGAAAAGCATTGACTTCTTTTTTGTCTAGGTGAACTACATTTTTATGATTCACTTCGATTTCACCTGAAGTAATCTTTTCTAAACCTGATAGACATTTTAGTAATGTCGTTTTACCAGAACCGGATTTTCCAATAATCGTACAAAATTCGCCTTCCGCTATATCGATATCAATTCCGTTCAACACTTTTAATTCATTCTGTTTGTTTTTATTAAAAACTTTCGTTATGTTTGAACTCTTTATCATGTTCGTCCCCCTATTTATGTTTGATTGTAATAAAATATGAATAATAATTATCATCAGCCGGTGATATTTCACTTACTTCAAAGCCACAGTTATCCAGCAAATTCAGAAATGGATCCCATTGTTCCGCTTTTTCAAAATCAACGAGCATATTATTTAAAACAACTTCAGCTCGGAGAATACTATTGCAAATATCATATTTAAACCGAGATATAAAATCCCAACTTTTATTATGTTTAGCGATGAGTTCTTGGTAAATTTCAAAATCAGGATAATACTGACAAATAATGATTGCACCCTCATTATTCAATATGTGTTTCAGCTTCATAAAAAGGTTTTCTTTTTCGTCTTCGGTGAGATAAAAAAGCATGTAACTCATATTAATCATGTCAAATTTTTCATGAAAAGAAAGATTCATTATGTCATCGTTATAGATTACAATATTTGAGTTAGCTTTATATTTGGTTTTTAATTTCTCAAATACTCTCTCTTGCCTCTCTACACCTACAATGTTTGGAATGCCGTCATTTAGATGAACATCGATGTAATTACCATTACCACAGCCGATGTCTAAAATAGAAGAATATTGTTTTTGCGAGATGAACGATTGATAATTGTCTTTTGTATAGATGTTGAATGCCAATTCACCGAGATCGGTGTAAAAGTCTTCAGAGAAACTCGGAGAGATTTGTTGATGAAAATCTAATTGATTGATTTCTTGTATATATTTTAAAACTTCTTTTATATATACATAGTCTTTTTTCTTCATTATTTTACTTAGCGTTTGATTGGAACTAGCATTGATAGCATCTTCTATAAAATGATAATCATGAAGAATCTCATTTATTGCTTGATTATCATTTTGATATTCATAATGAATGACATTATGTCTGGCTTTCTCCTTCAGTAAATAATTCTCATTTAAAGAGTAAGTGTACGTATTGAGCGTGATCATATCAAGTTGGATTCCAAGTTCCATAAAAGAATTGAAGATATTTTCATGTTTATTTTCTTGTTTTATGTTTAGGACATCAGGAAACATTTCATATATTTTTCTTAACACGATAAACCTTATATAATTTTTAACCTTTGAAAACAAAAGTAATTGAAATAGTGGGGTATCTCTTATTCCAAGTATTTCAGAGGCCCTCACTAACAATTTTATTCGTAAGGAATTTTCAAGGGAATTATTTGTTTTATCCTCAGAATATGATTTTGATTGATCTAAAAGTAACTCGTATTCCATCATGGCCTCCATTCATATTTATACTGCAAAAAGTTTAGAATGTTCTGATTCATTTTGCTTTATTGGGATGTAGCAGTCATCATTAATTCCTTATTCACAAGTCTTTCTTTAATAACAGATAATGTTTGATTAAGATCTTCTTTCGTGTGAGCGGCTGAAATAAAAAATCGAATCCTAGCTTCACTTTCTTTTACCGCAGGATATACAATTGGCATTGCATTAATACCATTCTTATAGAGTATTTCAGAAAACATCAGCGTTTCATCAGAATTTCCGATAATCATAGGGACAATGGGAGTATCATAACTATTACCTGTATCGACTCCAAGCTTCTTTAGTTCGTTTAAAAAATAAGTATGATTTTCTTTTAACTGTATAAAAAGATTATCTTCACGTTCACAAATTTCTAATGATGCGAATGCCGCAGCAGTGTTTGCTGGTGTCATTCCTACACTAAAAATAAAACCTGGCGAATTATATCTGAGGAACCTAATAAAGTTTTTACAGCCGGCAATATAACCACCACAACTATTAAGTGATTTACTTAATGTCCCCATTAAAATATCTACTGAATTAGGATTAATATTGAAATAGCTCGTAATTCCTCTTCCGTTCTTTCCGATAGTTCCGATTGAGTGTGCTTCATCTACCATTAAGATAGCATTATATTTTTCTTTTAAACGAATTAATTCCGGTAAATGACAGGTGTCTCCATCCATACTGTAAACACCTTCTACGACAATTAATACTCGTCTAAACTTAGGTCTTAATTTTAGAAGTTCACTTTCTAAATGACTCATATTGTTATGTTTAAAAGGTTTTCTTTTCGCATTGGAAAGGACTGATCCTTGGATAATGCTGTTATGCGCTAATGCATCATGCAGAATTAAATCTTCTGGACCTACGATGTTACCGATTGTATTAACGTTTGTACTATGTCCGCCAACTTGAATGAGAGCATCTTCGACACCTAAAAAATTAGAAAGCTTATCTTCCAGTTCTTTGTGGGTTTTAATCTCCCCACTTAATAATCGACTACTCGAAACACTCGTACCATATTGATAAATAGCTTCTATAACTTTTTGATTGATTTCATTTGACCCATTAATTCCTAAGTAATTATAAGTAGAGTAATTAATTTTCTCTTCTTCATTTATAAGAATTTTATTTGAAGCGATACCCGAGTTCTCACGAAAGTATGGAACATTATCCAATTGTTCAAAATAATCATTAAACTCGATAATTTCTGTGAAATGATTAAGTAGTGAATCGGATTCTTGATTGTTCTCTAAATCAAGTTTGGTTTCAATGTAAGTCATTACCTCTTCAACAGTCGTATCATCTTTTTGAAAGATTTTTTCTAAATTAATCTCTTGCACTTCAGGAAAGTCACTTAATACCAATCTGTGAAGATCCATAATCATCATCGAATCTAGACCAAGATTGTCTACTAACGAATCGTGTAGTTTGATATCAGTTTTGTCGTAACCTGTAATCTCTGCTAAATGATTCATAACGGTTTTAAATAATTTACTCATAACGCACCTCCATCATTAAGTTACAGTGAAATGTTTGATTAAAAATTTTGCAGCATTCTCAGGACCGTTTATGTCTTTAAGTACTTGTTGTATTTCTAATGCTTTCTCTTTGATTGTTCTAGTGGACAATGCATGGTTTATCAATTGTTCCATTCGAGCTTTAGTAAAATCTTTTTTTCGAAAGGAGAGTGCATTACCAAAGCGTACACATTGATTGATATTGACTCTTTGCTCTTGTTGTAAGCCAAATCCTAGGAACGGTTTACCAGTTAAACAAGCGGTTTGGACTGTTCCCTCACCACCATGTATAATTGATAAATCAATAAATTTGCTTATTTTATGGGCGGGTAGGAAGTCACAAAGAATAATATTTTCATTAAAAGATAGCTTATGAAGTTGAGATTTTATCATTCGCTTCATCGGACAAACCACTGTTACTTTTAATTCACTTAGTATATGTAATAATTTTACTATGATGTTCGGACTTCCTGAACTACCCATGGCGAAATATATAATTGGTTGATCAGTTGGTAGATGATCAAAGAACTTTGGAATAGGTACATCTAATTTTGCATAGACAGGACCGATATATTGATAATGATCTGGTAGATTATAAACCTGACTGATTTCAGGAGTTGTGGTGATAAGATTATAATCAGCATCTAAAGCGTCAATTGTATATTTAGGTAGTGAGACATTTTCTTCTTTTGCTACTTTAGTAAACGATTTAGGTTTATAGGTAATACGTAATGCGATTGATATAAATAATTTCTTGATGGTTGCTGCGAGAAGGTTCATTGAAGTAAAAGGTGATGGTAAGTATCCTTCTTCGAAATAAGGTCTAGTATAAGCTAAGGGTTTTATGTACACTAAGGGGGTGTTACAGACACGTGAGGATATAAACATACTTAGTGTTGTCCCAATAACAATTGACACCGGTTGGTAAATTTTAATCAGTCTTTTTTCATTTTGAACACGTTCTTTTATATGTTCGTATGTGAAAGGATGTTTTATTCCATTCATTTGATCAACGTTCATAATTTGAGTGATTTGTTTATCGCTGAGATGGGGTTCTAGATGAATAAAAGTGAAGTTAGATTCTTCTATGAGGTATGAATATTTCTTCGAGTATCCCATAAAAATGCAATGAAAAACATGTGAACATTCTTTAGCGACTTCTATTGATCTTGTTGTTTCAGCTAAGTTAAATGTTTCAGGTGCAAAAATGATCGTTTCTTTTATATTCATCATCCTTTCTTATTTTTTAATACAAACGGAAGTATACATAATATCAATAACAGAGTCAACAAAATTTGCATAAATTTACACAAATTAATTAAAAATGGATATAAAAGTAAAAAACGCACAACATCATATTCTCTTGACACTTATTCATATTTATTTTAAAATAAGTCACTGACGCTTTATTTCTTGCTTTCACAAAGAATATTTTTTTATGGAGAAGTACCCAAGTCTGGCTGAAGGGGGCGCACTCGAAATGCGCTAGGGCGGGTATCCCCGTCGCGTGAGTTCGAATCTCACCTTCTCCGCCATACATAATATGATAAATAAGCCAACTCCTTGTCATCGTTTAATAACGATAGCAGGGAGTTTTTTATTGAAAATTCCTTCACCAATAGGCAGGTGCTTATCATATAATATCTTGAATGAACGATTGTCAGGAGGAGAATATATGCATCTGTATAATCAATTTTCTTACCAGCCGTTGTATTCTGATGATAATAATGGTTTGTATCCAATGAACGACCCGCATATGTATCGCCAAAATTATATGCAAGGAAAGGCGACTTGGACCGATGGGGGTAGTGTAACACAATGCGGGATTCCATGGTCGTATGCTCAGTATATGACCGTTGCTGTTAGTACGAATTCCCCTTATCAATGTGGGCAAACGATAAAGGTTCGTAATCCGCAAACATCTCGAGAAGTCATTGTTACTGTGGTTGATACAGTTCCAAATTCACCAGCAACAACGCTTAATTTACATCGAAGAGTCTTCCAAATGTTAGGTGCAGATCTTTCGCAAGGGATCATTGCGATCCAATTCCAACCCAATCCCCAATTAGAAGAGTTACAATGGGGGAAATATTTACTTGAAGTAGTTCAGAGAGCATATCCGAATTATCAAGTGACCGACTATAATTTCGTAAATCGCACACAACAAAATCAAAACCAGACAAAAGAAATTTATGAATATGTGCTTCAATCCCCACAAGAACAAATCAAAGTAAGAGGTACGGTTGTCTATAATCCAGCAACAAACAGAGTGGTTTCTCTAGATATCAGAGAAGTATAATTTGTATCTTGGAATCAGACGGCGATTTTGCTGCCGTGTAATTACTAGGAAATCTATTCAAGAAAAAGGTAAGATTTCCCGGTAAATCAATTATTACTGGGAAATCCCGTTAAATTCATCATGAGTTTTCCCAGTAATTTCAGTATTACTGGGAAAAGTGCTTTGTTGAATGAAAGATTTCCCGGTAGAAAGGCAAATTACCGAGAAAAGTATGATTATAAGAATAAGATTTCCGTGTAACGAAGACAAAATAGTGTTGATATTGAAAAAAAGCTTTTATTCTAACCGTCTTATGCGTTTTGTTTATGGTATTGTCGTACTGCTTTTCCTACCAATGAACCTAACAAACTAATAACTGTATATATCATAGTCCAAATCCAGAATGAGGTATTCATAAACAAAAATACACTAAAAATGCCCCCTATTAATATAGCGACAGGTCCAATCCAAAGACTTTTGCATAATACATAATAGACCAATCCGATGACAAACACTGCAATTGGATAAATGATGAGAATCGATTGAAACTCATTCCATCCAAAGGACATCATTAAACTGTAAATACCTATCGTAATTATGATCATACCAACAAACGATATCAGTTGATTTACCCAGTTTTGAATACTTAAGCTCATTGTTCATCACCTCTGTTTACATCTTACCATAAATATGAAATTTATTGTAATTGACATATTAAATATAGCAACGAGTGTTATCATTTTATAAAAAAAGTAGTTCGTTTCAGAGTGATCATCCTCTAAAACCGAACTACTCTAAAAAGTGCGTTTTAAGGCTGAACGACACCGACACCTGCATATTGAGTGACTACGGATTTTACATCTTGGACAGGTGTTAATGTGTAGCTATAAGGAACGGTATAATTGGTTGTGGATGACGTTGGTTGGCTGCCTGTGCTGTTAATATATAAGTTATTCGACACATTCCAGTAACCTGTATCATCACTATACCAATATCCTAGTGGGTCTTTTGAATTTTCAAAGACGTTATTTTCAACTAAGAGTTCTGCTCCCATTCTTGCATTGATTCCTGTATCAATAATTCCTTCAAAGTAGTTGTTATAAATATGTCCTTCTCCGTGTCGATAACTAGGAACACGGGAATTTAAGTCTTGAAAGTGATTGTGGTGGAAGGTTATATTTCTGTCGTCACTGTCACTGTCGGATGATCCCATTAGCATCGCTTTCCATCCATCATGAACATAGTTCCAAGAGAATGTAATGTTGAAAGCATCGCGCTTTACATCAAATAAACCATCGTAATAATCTTTATCAACATTTAGACTTGCGTACAATTCATTGTGGTCGACCCAAATATTATTAGATGGACCTTCAATGCTGATTGCGTCCTTATCACCAGTGTCTACTTCATGGATTGTGAGGTTTCGAATAATCACGTTGTCTGCTCGCCACACTTTGAGGCCAATACCATCGAGTTCACCATTTGTACCTACACCTAGGACTGAAACATCAGAAACGTCTTTAATATTAATCTTACTATCAGAGGTATTGCTTGGTGAAATTGTACCGTCAACATAGATGGTCAAAGGTGTATTTTCATCTTTATTTTTCAATGCTTGCGTTAATTCATCCCCTGTTTGAACAGTAATCGTGTTTCCACCTTGACCGCCAGTTGTTCCACCATTAAAAGTAGCAAAACCAGTCATGCTAAAGTCAGGGGTGTTGGCCAATACAGGTTGTACAAATAAAGCAACAACGAAGGCAACAACCAAACTACTGGTACACCATTTGAACACACTAGGTTTTTGCAAACGTCTCACATCCCTTTTAGATTATTTACGTAAACACTAGAGTAACAGCCGACAAACAAACCCTCCTTTCAACAATATTACTCTTATCATATCATGAAAGCGGTTACCGTAAACAATCATTATCTCATATATTCCAAAAAAGTAAAAAAATATATGAGATTAACTGACAGCAAGGCATTCATTTATATTAATTTTATGATATTTTGGTAAAAATCGATATAAAATACCTAATAAAATGATTATTTTTCCAAAAATAAAAAGATCTACCTCTTGTATTTGAGGTAGACCTGTTAACAAAATTATCATAATTAAGAGTAAGGAAATTGCTTGCGGTTATGTTGAATGGAAATCCATTTGGTTGTTGTAAAAGCATCTAAACTCCACTCGCCATTTAGTCGTCCGACGCCAGAGTTTTTCATTCCGCCAAATGCCACATTCGGTTCGTCATTAATCGTTCCATCATTAATGTGAATCATACCTGTTTCCATCTGTTTAGCTAGTTGGGCACCACGTTCAATGTTTTGTGTATGAACGGCGCCGCTTAGCCCATATGATGTATCGTTCACAATGTCGAGAATTTCTTCTTCACTTGATGCCTTAAATAAACTAACAACAGGTGCAAACATTTCTTCTTTAGCAACAGTCATATTCTTTGTTACATTACCAAATACAACGGGTTCGACAACATTTCCGCGAACTTGGCCGTGAACGAGCGGATCAGCACCTTCATTGATGCCTGCTTCAATGATTTGCTTTGTATTTTCTACTTGTTTTTCATTAATTAATGGGCCGATAATGGTTGTATCATCACACGGATCACCGCAACTTAGCTCATTCACTTTGGCTACGTATTTTTCGACAAACGTATCATACACATCTTCGTGGATAATAATACGATTAGCAGACATACAAATTTGCCCTTGGTGTGTAAAGCGGCTGAAAATAGCGGCACTTACAGCTAAGTCAATATCAGCATCATCGAGTACGATTAAACCACTATTTCCTCCTAGCTCTAAATGAACATCTTTTAATTCTCTGCCTGCTATACTACCGATATGGCGGCCGATTGCCGTTGATCCTGTAAATGAAATGGATTGCGGAATCGGGTGTTCGACAAATGCATCACCAATTTCACTAATTTCAGTGGTAACAATATTTAAGAGTCCTTGTGGTAACCCAGCTTCTTCAAAGATTTTGGCAATCATTGTTCCACCAGTAATAACAGTATGTTCATGTGGTTTCACGACAACCCCATTCCCAGTAGCTAATGCTGGAGCGATCGACTTCATAGATAAAAAGAACGGAAAATTAAATGGACTGATTACACCGACCACTCCTATAGGGATGCGGTATACTTGGTTTTCCTTTCCATCTGTCATCGATGGGAGAATTTTGCCGTCCATTCGAAATGGAAATGTAGACGCTTCTTTCAACATATTTTTGACAAGACTAATTTCGAATTCTGCTTTTAAGCGTGTCCCGCCAATTTCTTTATTGATGACTTCTACAATTGCTTCATGATGATCTTCGATGACATGAACGGCTTGTTCAAAAATTCCACGTTGAAAGGTAGGATTTTGTTGTTGCCATTTTTTTTGTGCTTTTTGAGCAACTTGATAGGCGTGATCAATATCAGTTTTGCTAGCTGCCTGATATGTTGTCAGCGTTTCTTGATTGTATGGGTTTTGATTTTTCATGGAAAGTTGGCTATTTCCTTCTTTCCATTGTCCATCAATGTATTGACTGTTTAAATTAAGAAAGTTAATCATTGTGTACCTCCTAATGAAGTTTATTCTTTGACGTCTACATTCTTTTGGGCGAGGTCAGCTAGGACTTGTACATTTGAATTTACTTCTTGCATTGTTGCTGTTAGTTCTTCAATTGATGCAGCTTGTGAATCAGACTGTTCGTTCACATTACCGATATGTTGATTTAAATTCGTGATCGATTCTTTAATCTCATTTGTAATTGACTGTATTTCAGTGACTTGGTCTTTTGAGTTATTTGCCATTTTACGTATTTCTTCTGCAACCACTGAAAAACCTTTACCATGTTCACCAGCACGAGCCGATTCAATCGACGCATTGAGACCTAACAAGTTGCTTTGATCTGCAATTTCCTTCACCATATTCGACATTTTTTCAATCGCTTCCGCGCTATCACTGACTGTATTTGCTTTTTCTGAAACGAGGTGAATGTCGTTTGAGAGTGTACTGATCGCTTGAGCCATATCTTCCACGGTACCTGTTACTTCGTCAATAACGTTAGAAAGATTATCTGATGTTTCGTTTAACTTTTGGGCATCGGCAATGTTTTGTCCGACACCAACACCACCGATCACATTCCCTTTTTCATCATGTAAAGGTACTGCTCTAGCAATTAAATGAACGCCAAATAATTCAGGAGGTACAGCCATCGCTTGGTTTTTGTTTTCACGTATGGCAGTTGTTACAATGTCTCCCTCTACTAATGGATCTCCTGGATTCACATTTAATGAAAAGTTCTTTGCGGGATAATTAATAATGAGTTTCTCCGAATCATAAATACCAATTGTGATATCATCATTAATAAGTGTTTGTATGAAAGGAGCTACTTTAATAAAGGATTGCAATATTGGATGGTATTGTTCTATATGATCTTCCATGTTATTCCTCCTTATAAAGAGATGCAATTTTATATCGGCACATTTTCCTAGTAATTAAAGTAGATTTACAAAATTTTAACCATTTTAAGGTAAAGTTGAGAATAAAGTGCCAGAAGTCGAGAATAAAAACAACGAAGTCGAGAATAAATTCTGCAATGTTGAGAATAAACTGCACGAAGTTGAGAATAAATTGAGAAAAGTCGAGAATAAATCGTTCTGGTTCATCGACAGAAAGGAAGGGATGTCGAATGTTAATTCATGCGCAGAAAATAAAAGATTTGTCTAAGGCATCTTTGCTCACCATTTTCATTGGGTTTCTATTACTGGGAGGAGCAACTGTCCTTTTTATTTCATTAGCTGATGATGTGTTGGAAAAAGAAAAATTTGCGATCGATCGGATGATGGATGATTACATAGAAACACTTCGTTATCCAGTGCTTCAACAAATAATGGGAGGAATTACCGAGGCAGGATCAGTATTATTTATTACGATTGCTTCGATCATCCTTTTTTTATTTTTACTAGTTTTTACACGTATGAGTAAATGGTATGCGATTTTTTTCGCAGTTAATATGCTTGGCGTTAGTCTTTTGACAAAGGTGTTAAAACTGTTCTTTGAGAGGGAAAGGCCAGAGATTTTAGCTGAATTTGACGGAACGGGGTTTAGTTTTCCGAGTGGCCATTCAACGGGAGCGATCACATTTTATGGATTTTTAATATATTTACTTCTTATTAGTTCGTTGAAATCAGTGTGGAAATGGATAATCAATAGTGGACTAGTGCTTGCCACCTTCACTATTGCCTTGAGCCGTGTGTTTCTACAGGTACATTATTTTACCGATGTTGTAGCAGGTTTAGCTTTTGGGCTTGTTTGGCTTTTGATTTGTATAAGCGGATTGGAACTGATGTTATGGCGCGAGCGAAGGTAGTGCAAATTCCAATGTAAACTCCTTTTGACGTTTTTATCCAACTCGCCTAAGATTACATATATATATAGAATAGAAAAAGGTAGGAATGATCCAATGAAAATCTTATTGGTTGAAGATGATACAGCGATTGCTTCTGGATTGGAATACTCATTGCAACAAGAAAACTATCAGACGATTGTATGCGATAGCGCTGAAACAGCTAATGAAGTCGTAAAAGAACAATTGCATTCGATTGATTTATTTTTGCTTGACTTGTCGCTTCCTGATGGCAGTGGCTATGATATCTGTGAACAAATCAAACAACGAAGCGATAAACCGGTTATCTTTCTGACTGCATATGATGATGAAGTTAATGTTGTTATGGGACTGGATATGGGGCTGATGACTATATTACTAAGCCTTTTCGCGTGCGAGAATTGTTATCTCGTATCAAATCCGTCTTACGCAGGTATCAAAAACAGCCGGCAAAAGAGAATGCAACGGTGCTTCACTTGAAAGATGTAACTATTCATTCACTAAATGGTACTGTATATAAAGGTGGGGAAGAAGTTTTTCTTACATCGCTTGAGTATCGAATTTTGTTAACCTTTGCGAATCATATCGGGCAAGTATTGACAAGAGAACAGCTATTAGAACAAATTTGGGATGTAGCGGGCGATTTTGTTAATGATAATACACTCACAGTCTATATCAAACGATTAAGAGAAAAGCTTGAAGATCATCCACAACGGCCAACACTCATTAAAACCGTACGTGGCTTTGGTTATAAAATGGGGGATTAAAACGTGTTACGAAACCGTGAGAATCAGTATCTAATCGGGGTTTTATTAGGAATAACGCTTTGTGCAACCATACTTGCTACCTTGATATTTTCTGTGCAGGTAGCATTTTTTGTTTTTCTAATATCAATACTATTTATTGTCATGATTTTAATCTTCACTAGCTGGAGATATCGAAAATTAAAGCAACTCGCTGAATACTTACGACAGGTTAGTGCGGGCAACTATCATTTAGATATTCGAGAAAATCGCGAAGGGGAGCTAAGTGTTCTTCAGAATGAAATCTATAAAATGACGTTAAAGCTGACTGAACAAACAACGATTCAAGAAAAAGAGAAACAAAAGTTAGGTGATGCAATATCTGATATTTCGCACCAGTTGAAAACGCCTCTTACCTCAATGATTGTGATGGCTGATTTATTATATGATCAAACATTGCCCGAGGAAAAACGTATCGAATTTACCAAAAATATTAGAGATCAGCTCGGACGGATTGAATGGCTAGTTTCTACATTATTAAAACTATCAAAAATTGATGCAGGAACAGCGCTTTTTCAACAAGACAAGCTATACGCAAAAGATTTGATAGATCAAGCAGTTGAATCGGTTCTTGTTCCATTGGATATTAAACAACAAAAAGTGCGGATAGAAGGAGACGATCAAACTGTCTTGACGTGTGATTTTCAATGGACAACTGAAGCGATCGTTAATATTTTAAAAAATGCAGTTGAACATACACCAGAGGGTGGAGACATTTTGATCTATTTTCACGAAAATACCCTTTATACCGAGATCATTATTCAAGACACTGGAATTGGCATTTCTAAAGAAGATATTCCGTATATTTTCAAACGATTTTATAAAGGCAAGGATGCAGGTAATGATAGTGTCGGAATTGGTTTAGCGATGGCATATAGCATTGTAACGAATCAGCAAGGCGATATTCAGGTATCCAGTCAGCCAGGAAAAGGGACACAGTTTCGTATGAAATTTTTTAAACAAATGATATGAAAGTGACAAAATTGTCATCTTCATAGTCACCGTAGTGTCACCATAGGTCGTTAAACTAAGAAGAAAAGGATCATGGAGGGAAAAGGATGAGTATTTTAGAAATTAATGGTTTATCGAAATCTTATGGGACAGGCGAGACGGCTGTGAAGGCATTAGACAATGTATCTTTCTCCGTTGAAAAAGGTGAATTTATCGCAATCATCGGGCCATCTGGTTCAGGTAAATCAACGTTATTGCATCTATTAGGAGGAGTAGACAGGCCATCTGAGGGAAATGTGATGGTTGATCATACAGACATTTATCAATTGAATGAGACACAGTTAGCTATTTTCAGACGTAGACAGATCGGGTTAATTTATCAATTTTATAATCTAATTCCGGTTTTAACAGTAGAAGAAAATATGACACTTCCATTGTTGCTCGATCAACATGCCGTTGATCATCAGCAATTTCACGATATTGTGGAAGCATTAGGTTTAACGGGCAGATTACATCATTTACCCAATCAGTTATCAGGTGGTCAGCAACAAAGAGTATCGATCGGTAGGGCGTTAATCAGTAATCCGGCGTTAATGCTTGCAGACGAACCAACAGGAAATCTAGATAGTAAAAATAGTAATGAGATCATTGAATTGTTGAAAATGTTTAATAAAACGTTGAATCAAACACTCATTGTCATTACCCATGATGAGCAAATTGCCCTTCAAGCAGATCGCGTGCTTTCAATAGAGGATGGTAGGATTGCAAAAGATGAGGTGATCCGGCCATGAATATCGTTAACAAGATCACGTTACGACAGTTAAAGCAAAACAAACGACGGACACTTGTAACGATCATCGGTGTGATTATATCGGTTGCCATGGTAACAGCGGTAGCGGTATTGGCGACGTCGTTTCAAGACTTTATGAAGCAAGTGACGATTGCATCCGATGGTGAGTGGCATGTGGAATATGCCAATACGCCAGCCAATCAACTACCAACGATACAAGAAGACGAACAAACGGATGAACTCGTTGTCACAAATGATTTGGGATATGCCGAATTTGACGGCGCTGAGAGAGAAAGTAAGCCTTATCTATTTTTTAAGGAGATGAATGAAGCTGGATTTGACTTATTTCCGGTTCAACTAACAGAAGGTCGCCTTCCACAATCATCTGGAGAAGTGCTTATTAACGAAAATATTCTAGCAGATACGAAAACAGATTTAGGTATTGGCACAACGTTTACCGTAGATATCGGCCAAAGAGTAGCTTTAAATTCTGAACAACCATTAGGACAAGAAACATCAATTCAATATGAAGATAAAAAAGCATTGGAAAAACTAAAACCGAAACAAACCAAAACGTTTACAGTAGTTGGAACGATGGAATCAACCATTTGGGAAAGGTCATGGTCACCTGGTTATACGATCCTTCACTACTTAGATCCTAGCACGTTGAATGAAGGAGATAAGGTCAACTCGATTGCAAAAGTAAATAATGTCAATTCATCGATATATGACAATGCAGAACATTTGGCAGAACAAACGGGTGCCGAGGAGATTCATTATCATGATAGTTTGCTTCGATACTATGGAGTAACAGATCATTCAAATTTAAAGAAAACATTTTTTTCGTTAATTGTTATCTTAATGCTGATTATTATGATTGGATCGATATCACTGATTTATAATGCATTTGCCATTAGTGTATCTGAACGATCGAAGCATCTAGGGATGTTGTCGAGTATAGGTGCTACTAAACGTCAGAAACGTAATTCGGTGTTTTTTGAAGGTGGTGTCATTGGTGCGATTAGCATTCCGATTGGTATTCTTTCCGGAATTGCCGGCATTGCAGCTACATTTATGTTTATTAACCCTATCATACAAGAAGTGGCGAATGTGGATCAGAAATTATCGGTAGTGGTTACACCGATTTCATTAGTGAGTGCGGTTGTTGTTTCAGCTGTAACCATACTGATCTCTAGTTATCTTCCTGCTAGAAAAGCTTCGAAGTTAACAGCAATGGATGCCATACGACAAACACAAGATGTGAAGCTAACCGGAAAGGCCGTCAAAACATCAAAACTGGTACGAAAAATGTTTGGTATGGAAGCAGAGATCGGGCTGAAAAATTTAAAGCGGAACAAAAAAAGGTATAAAGCAACCGTTTTTTCTTTAGTGATTAGTATTATTCTATTTTTAACAGTGTCCTTTTTTACCGACAATATTAAGAAATCACTTGAATTGACTCAAGCTGATATTAACTATGATATTAAATTGAGTGGCTTTGAGGATGTGAGTGCGGATGATATAAAACCTTATACGCAATTAGAAGGTGTAACAGCGTCGACATTCATTCGAACCATTTATCTAAGTGCATCGGTTGAAGAGAAAAAAGTTCCAGAAGTTGTAAAGGATTATAAACAACGTCCTTTAGATAACGGTAAATATTCATATAGTGTTAATTTGTATGCGATGGATGATGAGAGTTTTCGGAAATATGCGGGAGAAATAGGAAAAAAAACAGATGACATGATAGAAGCCGATCAGCCATCAGCCATTTTAGTCAATGAAATCACATATAATGATCAAAGTTCAGGTCGCGTGATTGAAACCGAAGGAATACTGACAAATGTGAACGAGACTTTGACCTTACACTCAATTCGTGGTGAGACTGAACAAAAAGGATTAGGCGAAATCGAAATTGCAGCATTAACAGATCAATTACCAATGGGGATCACATCAACATCCAGACCTGGAGGTGTTGATTTGATTACTTCAGAACAAATGTTAGAAACTTTTCTTAGTAATCAAAAACCAGAGCATGCAAGGAATACTTTATATTTAAATAGCTCTGACCCGATGAAAACGCAAGAAGCGATTGAAGAGATCAAACCATCACATATTCGTGCGTATAACGTAGAGCAATCACGACAACAGCAAGAACGTATGCTTTTGTTTATGTCGGTCTTCACGTATGGCTTTATTGCGTTAATTTCTGCGATATCGATTGCAAATATATTTAATACGATATCAACAAGTATCGCCATTCGAAAACGTGAATTTGCGATGTTGAAGTCGGTCGGGATGACACCGAAAGGATTCAACAAAATGATCAATTATGAAAGCATCTTTTACGGATTTAAGGCTTTAATTTATGGGTTGCCGATCAGTATTGCCTGTATGGGTGCTATTTATGTTTCCTTAAGACATACGTTCACCTATGGTTTTGCACTTCCATGGATAAGTATACTTTATGTGATCATAGCAATCTTTATCATCGTTGGTTCGACAATGTTATATTCAATCCGCAAGATAAAGAAACAAAACATTATCGAAGGACTACGACAAGAAAATCTTTAAACTGATCATCAGATGGGCCGTCACATGACAAGCCCATCTTTTTCTATGGAATACGATAGTTTTTCATCCAAATTATAGAAAAATATGTTATTATAAGTACGGAGGTGATCGTATCGTTTCCGATAAAGAAAAAATACTATCTATACATAATCTAAGAAAAAGTTTTCAAGGACAGACCGTGTTGAATGGGATTTATTTAGACGTCCATCAAGGGGAGATTATCGGTTATATTGGCCCGAATGGTGCGGGTAAAAGTACGACGGTGAAAATTATGCTCGGATTAATTGAGGATTTTAAGGGAGAAGTTGAAATTTTCGGTCAAACGGTTCGTACCAATGACCCGAGCTATAAACGACGAATTGGCTATGTTCCAGAGAATGCCGAAATCTATGATAATTTAACCGCAGCTGAGTATCTTGCTTTTGTCGGATCATTATATGGAATGGATGAGAGCCAAATAGCAACCAAAGCACAACAATTAGTTGAACTGTTTGATTTAGAGGATGTCTACCATTCTCGCATTTCGTCTTTTTCAAAAGGAATGAGACAAAAAGTCCTTATTATTGCCAGTCTATTACATAACCCGGATCTATTATTCTTGGATGAACCGCTAGCTGGATTAGACGCTAATAGTGTGATGATTGTGAAAGAAGTCATGGCACAATTAGTTGAGCAAGGGAAAACCATCTTTTATTCATCACATATTATGGACGTCGTTGAAAAAATCAGTGATCGAATCGTTTTAATTGCAGATGGAGAGATTATTGCTGACGGTTCCTTTGAAGAATTACAAGCACAAAACGAAGAGGGAACGCTTGAAGAAATCTTTAACCAATTAACAGGATTTGACCAACATGAACAAATTGCCTCTTCCATTGTAAAAGCGGTACAAGATGGTGAGCGGCAATGAAAGATTTTCAGACGTTAATTTGGCTTGATAAATGTTCGCGCCTGTTTGAACGGTTTAATATTGATTACACAGCACTTCGTTGCATTTTACAAATGAAATTTACAATGGATGCCCGAAGAGTGCCGACAGTGTTTCATGATCATAAACCGAAAGAAGGGAATCAATTTTTAAAATCGCTTTGGATGTATGCCTTGATTAGTTTGATGCTGATTCCGTTTATTGTCATTGGTGATGCGTATTTTTATCAAATGAGTTTTATGTTTAGCGTACTTATGTTTGTTGCGATGCTGACAATGATTTCTGACTTTTCAACCGTGTTATTAGATGTTCGTGATAAAACGATGCTCAACACAAAACCAGTGAACAATCGAACGATCACGGCTGCCAAAGCAATTCATGTGATGATTTATATGTCTTTTGTTGTTGGTACATTAACAGTGATACCGCTTCTTGTCGGATTGTTTCACCATGGCATTATATTTTTTCTATTGTTCCTTATAGAAATTATTTTCGTTAGTTTCTTTATTCTCATTTTCACGGCACTCATCTATCTATTTGTCCTTCGTTTCTTTGATGGGGAGAAATTAAGGGACATGATCAATTATATGCAAATTCTTCTCAGTTTTTCAATTTTTATTGGGTATCAGTTAGTTGCTCGTTCATTTCAGTTTATGGATTTTCAATTCTCATATACTTTTGAATGGTGGCAATTATTGATCCCGCCGATGTGGTACGGAGCGTTGTATGAAATGGTGCTACATCAACAGTGGGATGTTTCACTGTTTGTGTTAAGTCTACTAGGACTAATTATTCCGATCATTGCGTTTATCATTTATTTGAAATGTATCCCTTCGTTTGAACGAAATATGGAAAAGTTAATGGCCGAGAGTAAAGGCCAGCGATCGAAAGGGCGGATAGCTGCATTCTTAGCAACTATCGTTAGTAAAAACCGTACAGAGCGAGCCTTTTATCAATTCGCCAATCGTATGATGAATAGTGAGAGGGAGTTTAAGTTGAAGGTTTATCCTTCGATCGGCATGACATTAGTGATACCTTTTCTTTTTTTCTTCAATGAATTCAGTGGCGAAAGTACTTTTGATCTAGCAAATAGTATGTTCTATATGTCCATCTATTTCACTTTGCTCACAGTACCTGTTGGCGTTAGCATGATTCGTTTTTCAGCAAAATATGAAGGTGGATGGATTTATCGAGTTGCACCCATTCAACAAAAGCGTGATATTTATACAGCTACTTTAAAAGCGATATTGATAAAGTTGTTTGTCCCCATATTTCTACTCGAAAGTGTGATTTTTGTCATGATTTTTTCGAGTCGAATTATTTTTTCGTTAATCATCATTGCACTGACAGCACCGATTATCGCTGTAATTACTTACTTAATGATACATGGAAGACGGTTACCGTTTACGGAATCATACCAAGGGCAGCAACAATCAGCAATGCTCGTATTTCCCGCTATGTTATTTCTCGGTGTATTCGCGATGTTTCATATCATACTAACCAATCTAAATTATGGTGAATGGATCTATCTGTTCGTGCTATTAATAGGGAATGTAATTGTGTGGCGATTGGCCTTTCTGAGAGTGTAAAAAAGGACTTGGCTTTGGGGCCAAGTCCTTTTCATATCCTAAATGTTATATTCAATGTCAGCTTTTTCTTTTAATGTTTCGATTTTTGATGGAATTTGTTGTTGTTGTTTTTGTTTCTTAATTTGCTGTTTAATGTCATCTTTTACTTCAGCTAGTTCGGGTAATTCTTGTTCTGTCTCTTGCTGTTGCTCGACGGCTTGATTGTATGTTTGCTGGATCTCTTCTTCTGTTACCTCCACATCAAATTCTTCTTCAAGGTATTTATCGAGAAGAAGTGAATAGGAAAGTTGATCTTTATACGTTTCTTCCGTATAACCTCTTGCTTCTAAATTCTCGCTAAATTGTTCTTGTTGTTTAGTGGCTTCGAATTGTTCATTCACTTTCTCATCAGATACCGCAATCCCTTTTTCTGCCGCATCTTGTATAATTAATTCTTGTCCAACGATTTCATTCAAGGTTTGTTGTTTTACCTGTTCAGTGTCACTCACATCTTGCCCGTTTTGGTCTAACAGTAATTTGACTTGTCTATAGTAAGTATTGTAAGTTTCACCGGAAATTTCTTCACCGTTCACACTGGCAACAACTTTCTCTGCATCAATTTTTTCCTCTTCAGTGACTTCTACGTTAGCACTTTCAGATGAATCACTATTTCCTGTTTCATCACTGCTATTTTCTGTGTCTTCTCCGTTACAAGCTGTTAGTATGATGGCAATACTAACCGACAAAAGGGTTATCAGTAATTTTTTCATTCGTTCCAATACCTCCAAAAAAGATCATTGTACGCTTTTTACCACGTACTCACCATCAGTGAAGGATTATATGACTCTCACTGATGGTGACCTAATTTTATTCAAACATAAATGATTGGGGTGGTTCAAGTGAAGGCGCTGATAAATGTGTATAAAAACAAGTGATAGGGAGAATATATAAACGCTAGATGTTCAATTACTTCTTTGATGGGCGGTGATAAGAATTATCATGCATATCTTCGATGTTGAGAAATACTTCTTCGAGTGAATGGTGAAAATTAATGGCTTCTGTGATTTTATGGTGATAAATGTCTTCTCCATTGTCTGTTATTTGGTCTAGCTCTGTGCGTATGCTTTCTAAACTATTTACTTGTCGGTCTAATGCTTCTAGCCAACTTTTTACATACGCTTTCATAAATTGATAATACATGTCGCGTTTGGCAAGATACAAATCTTTGCGTACACCTTTGCGCCAGACGCGTTCAATTAAATTAAAGTCAAGTAGTGTTCTGGTTGCTGTACTCATCGATGTTTTACTTTTACCGAGTTCGTCTTTCATTTCGTCTAAAGTCATCGGAGCATCATGTAGAAATAATGTAACGAACAATTGAGATTCTGTTTTGTTTAAGGCAAACATTTCTAATGTCTTAGAAAATTCAGAAATAATACGGTTGTTGAATTCTTCAAGTGGGTTATCATGTGCTTCATAATATAACATACTTGTGTTTCCCCCTG